>CAJUHZ010000018.1 GCA_910585945.1 uncultured Bilophila sp. | reverse complement strand
ACCGCCAGACGAAAGTCTGGCGCGGCGCGAAAAGCGCCGTGAATGAGCCAAAAACAACATTTTTTTGGCGAATGCTTTCATGATTCAGCCCAAAGGCTGAATCATGAAACGAGTTCTAGAAGCTGTCTTCAAACAGCTTCCTACTTCCCTGTCCGGACAGGGTCCACAAATTCCGTCCAGAGAACCGCGCCAAGCTCCACATTCTTGGGTTCGCCGTCATGCGTCAATTTTTCTTCGGCGGTGTTCAGCGCCGCAAAGCCCCACCAGCCGGCGAACGGCACGCTGTAGGTGAACACGCCGTTGGCATCGGCCCGGATCACCTGCGTCAACATAACATCGTTGGGGGCGGCGTAGCGTTTGTCCCTGTTGTAATACTCCACTTCCACTTCAGCACCCGGCACGGGTTCGCCGTCAAGCAGAACCCGCCCCTGAAAGACATTGCCGGCGTAGTTTCCGAACGGCCGGGTCAGGGGCACGATTTCCGTCTTCACGCCAAGAGGTTCGGCCCAGCCGTCTTCCTCGCCGTACGCCGGCAGGCAGGTTTTGACATAATGGATGATAAAACAGTCTTCGGCCGGCTCCCAATAGGGTACAGGCTCCAGCACGAACTGATGGACGCCGGGCCGGCTGACGGCGTAGCGCGCTTGCCAGGCGTCCTGGTCCATGACTTTGATCGGCTTGAGTTCCGCCGTCAGGTCCTGCTCCTTGCCGTTCGCATAGACCTTGAACGATTTGGGCCGGGCCATGGTCATACCCACGCCTTCCATCGGATGGCTGAAGGACACATCAAGCGTGACCTCCGCCGCGTTTTTATCCGTCACCACACTTGAGGAAGGAATGACCATGCCGAAATGCGCCAAAGCGACATTTGAAAGCCCGACAACGAGAGCAGTCCCCAGAACCAGCGATTTCCCCAGCATGTCAACTCCTTGCATACGGTCATGTTCGCCGCGCAACGCCGCCAAAGACAAAAACGGCCTTGCGGCAGAGCGGGTCGGTTTGAAAACGGCAGGCGGATTGAGCCGCGCCTGTGCCCGGCACAGTAACACATAAAATAAAAAAGTAGCAAGACATGAGAGGGCTTATTTTCGGCACGCGCGCACGGACAAAAATGCCCGGGGAACCCGGGCAAAAAAGCGGATGCTGTGGTTTCCGCCCCGCTCTCCATCCTCTCGGGGCGACGTCATCGCCGCGTCTGGCCGTCCGCCTGAAGAGGGTCATTCATAAGCTGGCTTTTCCTCCGCGTTTTTCAGGTCTTGCCGGAGCGGGAAGCGCCCGCAGGTGAAGGCGGAACCCTCGGGGCAGTAGCCCAGTCGGCGGCACTTGGCTCCGGCGACGGCGAAAAGCTCGGGCGCGACATCCCGGCAGGCCGCAAGCATCAGATCGGCCACCCGCCGGATTTCCCACTGGGCGCGGGAGCAGCAGCGCTCCTCGAAGAAATGCAGCAGGGAGCGCACATTCATGGTGACGACAATATTGGAAGCGGCCGCCTGAGGCAGGACAAAACGCGCGTCTTCCTTCGCTTTTGAACCAGCGCGGCCGGAAGCTTCAAGCAGCCCCTTGAGTTCCCGGTACGCCGCGCCAATCTCTTCCATGACGGCGTGAAAACGGGCGGCGGCCTTCTGGTCCGCGGCAATGGCCGGCGGCACGACATAGCCGAAATTCGATCCGTCCACATACCGCTGGCTCTGCTGCGAATAGGAGGCGATGCGGTGGCGTACAAGCTGATGCGTAAGCGCGCGCGACACCCCGCCAATGGCGAACGTGAAGCTGACGTGCTCCACCGGGCTGGCATGGCCCGAGGCCAGCACCGAGGCGACAAAGGCGGCCTGCTCCTCGCGCGGGATCTCGCCGCGCGCGAGCCGCGCCCGCAAGTCCCCGGCAAAACCGGCGTGGTAACACTGACGAAACGCGGCATACACCAGGGCAAGGGGATCGGGGGTGTGGGCGAGCAACTCCACCCGCGGTTGCACGGCAGGCATGGGATCTCCAAAAACACGGCTTGCAGCCGGCGGAAGTGAAAAAACACGGGCGGATTCACGCCGCCCGCAGGCGGAGAACGCCCCGTGGCCTGCCGCAGGGCGAAAAACTCACCCCGACAGGTTGAGGTGCCTGTAGGCTTTCGCCGTGGCCATGCGGCCGCGCGGCGTGCGCTTGAGGAAACCGCACTGGATGAGATACGGCTCGTAAATGTCCTCAATGGTCCGCACTTCTTCCGAACAGGCCACGGCAAGCGTCTTGACTCCGACGGGGCCGCCGCCGAACGCCTCGATCAGCACGGTCAGCAGTTTGCGGTCCATCTGATCAAGGCCGTTTTCATCCACATCCATACGTTGCAGGGCATGGGCGGCCTCTTCCTCGTTCACCACGCCGTCCCCGTAAACGAGCGCAAAGTCGCGCACCCGGCGCAGGAGACGGTTGGCGATGCGCGGGGTACCGCGGGCGCGGCGGCCGATTTCCAGCGCCCCCCCTTCGGTCACAGGCACGTTGAGGATGCGCGCCGCCCGCAGGATCACGCGCGAAAGCTCTTCCGGCGTGTAAAATTCAAGCCGGCTGATGATGCCGAAGCGATCCCGAAGGGGGGACGACAAAAGACCGATGCGCGTTGTCGCGCCCACCAGGGTGAACGGCTCCAGATCGATTTTGACCGTTCGCGCCGCCGGCCCCTGCCCGATGACGAGATCGAGCTTGTAATCTTCCAGGGCTGGATACAGAATTTCTTCCACCGCCACGGGCATCCTGTGGATCTCGTCCACAAAGAGGATGTCGTGCCGGGCGAGGTTGGTCAGGATCGCGGCGAGATCCCCGCCCCGCTCCAGCACGGGGCCGGAAGTGCACACCAGGTTGACGCCCAGTTCCGCCGCCATGATCTGGGCCAGCGTCGTCTTGCCCAGGCCCGGATTGCCGTAAAACAGCACATGGTCCATGGCCTGGCCGCGTTCCCGCGCCGCATTGAGGAAGACGCGCAGGTTGGCGCGCAGTTCCTCCTGTCCGATGAAGTCGTCCAGGCGCGACGGCCGGATGCCGTCCTCTCCCGCAGATCCCGCCGTCCCCACGCCAGCCGGAACTGCGCCGCCCGGGCGAGCAGCACCGCCCTTCGCGGAAAAATCGGTATCGCCGCGACTCATCCGCGTCCCTTCGCCAACGCCTTGAGGGCGGCGCGCAACGCGCCGCTCACGTCAAGATCCGGCTCCTCGCGCAGTACAGCCTTGAGCACCGGGCCGGCCTCGTCTTCGGCATACCCGAGGCCGCCCAGTCCATCCAGGGCGTCACGATAGACGCCGGCCGGACGCCCGGCAGGGGCGGACGCCGTCGCCGGCAGGCCCTCCGTGTCGAGTTTGTACTTGAGTTCCAGAAAGACATGTTGCGCCGTTTTCTTGCCGATGCCGGAGACCCGGGTCAGGGCCAGGGCGTCGTCGTCCAGAACGATGCGCCGCAGATCATCCGGCCGAAAGACCGAAAGAATGCCGAGCGCCGTGCGCGCGCCCACCTTGGAGATAGTCGTCAGCACGCCGAAGGTGACGCGCTCGTCCCAGCTTTCAAAGCCGTACAGTTCCTGTGCGTCCTCGCGCGTCACATGCGAAGTGTACAACGACACGCGCCCCCCCTTCCCGAGAAGGCCGGCCACAGTGCGCGCGGGCAAAAAAATCTCGTAGCCGACGCCGCCGTCAGTGATCACGACGCACGCGTTGTCGCGGATTTCGGCTACCTTTCCTTCCACATACGCGATCATACGCAACTCCCTTCCCGCTTGTAGCCCAAAGGAAGAAAAGAGGAAAGCCGTGCCCCCCGGCAGACCCCCGACAGCCCCTCGGAAGGCCCCGGCAAGGCGATGGTTGCGTCGACCCGGCTCCCACGGGGCGCGCTCCGGTCCAGATTCGCCAAATGAGCTTCAACCCGAGTCAGCAGAGCGCGGCCGCGGCCAACGCGGCCAGAAAACAGAACAGAGCGAGAACCATTCCCGGCTTGTGCCGCATGGGCGCGGCGCTCAGGCCAATGCCGGTCCACAACGCGGCGGCGACGGCAAGCAATCCCGCGCCGGCCATTCCCCGCGCATGCGCACCCGGGTTCAAATCAAGGGCGGAAAAAAATGTTCTCTCTGAAAGGATCAGAGCCACGCACGCCAGCAGCGCCAGCGAGAGCCAGCCGCCCGCGGCCGCCCATTTGCCGCACCAGCGAGCGGCGAACGCGTAATAGTCGCGCCCGTAGTCATCGCGCTTGCGGCGAAGGACAAGCCAGATGAGGGCGATCCCCCCCCCGGCCGCGCACCCCAGCGGGACAAGAACGGACAGGATCGACAAGAACAGGTGTCCGGAGCCGACCTCCGCAAGCCGGGCCGGCAGAAGAGGATCCTGCCAGCCGCTGAATGCGGAAATATCTATTCCTGTCAAACGCATACACGCGAGCAGCAAGGCCAGCACCGGAACAAGCGCCGCGCCCAGCCCCCCCGCCAACCCGAGCAGACACAACGCCGCGGGGCGCGTCCGCAAGCGCTGCCATGCCCGGACGCACACGCTCCACAGGACAGCGGCCACAGCCAGGGCCGATCCGGCCGCAAGGCCCGCATCCGCAAGCAACGGCGGGAACACCGTCTGCCGGATCTTCGTCAGGATCAGCCCGCCGGCGCAGGCGAAGGCAAGCCAGGCAAGGGCAAGGGCCAGCCGGCCAAGCTGGCGCGCGCAACGATCGTACAGGCCGCGTTTGGCGAGCAGGGCCGCGGCAAGCGCCGCGACAGACATGAACGGCACGGCGACAGCCGCAAGCAGAAGACAGGCGGACATGCCGAACAGCAGGGACGGAGCCCATAATTCGGCAAGGGCGGAAATAGTGTCCATGAAACTCCTCGGGCATGGCTTGCGACGGACCGGACGCCGGACGGGCGCCGTCTGGAAAATTGCCCCGGTCTCTGCCCGCCGCATGGGCATAACGTATTTTTGTCCGCTTGTAATCTCCCCGATTTCCCTTATACCAGTTTCCATGTTCGCGTCGCCCGTGTTCCGGGCGGGAGGGGGGATTCTCATGCTTGTTTTCGCGGCCACCACACTGGCCATGATCGCGTTTGCGACAAACGCCCTGTTCTGCCGTCTGGCCCTGCTTGAGGGCGGTATGCCGCACCCGATGTATACCGCTATCCGGCTCTTTTCCGGGGCCGTGATGCTTGCGATCATCATGTTGTGCCGCCGCCGTTTGCCGTGGAGCAAGGGCTCGTGGGCAGGGGCGGCCTCGCTTTTCGCCTACATGGCCTTTTTTTCCTGGGCGTTTGTGCGCCTTTCGTCCGCCGCCGGCACGCTGGTGCTGTGCGTGGCGGTGCAGACCACAATGATGGCCTACAGCCTGCTGCGAGGCGAGCGCCCCCGGCCGCTCGCCCTCCTCGGCTTCGGGCTGTCTCTGGCCGGGCTTATTGTGCTGCTTTTTCGCGGATTGTCCGCGCCGCCGCTCGGCAGCGCGGCCCTCATGCTCGCCAGCGGAACGGCGTGGGGCGTCTATTGCCTGTGCGGCCTGAGCAAGCACAATCCCATCGACTCCACGGCCGGCAACTTTTTGCGCGCGGTTCCCTTTCTTCTCCTGCTTCTGCCCTGGATCTGGGGAGACGCCGCCCCGAGCCTGCGCACATGCCTGTACGCCGTGGCCGCCGGAGCGATATGTTCCGCCCTCGGGTATGTGCTGTGGTATGTGGCCACGCAACGCCTCACCGTCATGACGGCTTCAGTCGTCCAGTTGAGCGTGCCACTGCTGGCGGCATGGGAGGGGCTGCTCTTCCTCAACGAACCGTTTTCGGCGCGCATGGCGTTGAGCGCGGCCGGCATTCTTGGCGGAATTTTCCTCACCTCTTTCGCCAACAGGCCAGGGGGAACTCAGAAGCCTTCATGAAACGGCTTCTATACCAGATCCGCCGCCGCAACACGCTCCAGCTTTGACGGCAACGCCGCAACAGCGCCGCATACCGCGCACTTCCACCCGGCAAGCGCGTATTCGCGGAAATGCCACGCCACTCCGTCAATGTGCGCCTGTGTTGTCCCCGGAAGCAGGGAGCAGGAGGACAGCGTGGCGGCTATGCCGAGGCCTGTCGCCTTGGCGTAGCTTTCCTTGAGCGTCCAGATACGCAAGAAGGCGTCACGCCGGCGCGTTTCGTCAGGGAGGTCGTGGAGAAAACATTTTTCGTCGGGGTGAAAAAAACGCTCGGCCACGTTGCGGGGCGCGCAAGCACGATCTCGCTCAATGTCCGCGCCTGTCGGACCGGCGTCGGAAAAAACGCCGAACACCATCCCGCCGGAATGGGAAAGACTGAAATGCAGATCCGGCCGCGTGCGGCACCAGGGCTTGCCGCGCGCGTCAATAAAGATATCGGCGTCATCCGCGTCGGCCCCCCACAGCGCAAGCCCCGCCCGCAGAAGCAGGCCCGCGCCAAGACGCATGGCCCGCCCCTCGTCGGAACGGCAGCGCAGCGCCTTTTCCCTCCGTGCCGGGGAAACAGCCGCAAGCCCGCGCGCAAAGAGATCCTGATCCCGCAACGGTGTCGCATCAACAAGAAAAGCCAGCAACGCGCTTCTCCTCATGTCTGGTTGCAAAACGCTTCCCGCATGGTTCCGCCCTCAAAATTTCAAACTGACCCGATCCCCGCCCGAAAAGGCGGTTGACTTCCCCGCGGACTTGCCCTAAAAGCATCTTCGCCTGTGGGGCTGTAGCTCAGTTGGGAGAGCGCTTGAATGGCATTCAAGAGGTCGTCGGTTCAATTCCGTCCAGCTCCACCAGAAATTTGCAGAGGTTTGCGATGCGCATCGCAAACCTCTTTTTGTATGCCGGCTCCAAACTCCAACAACGCCCTACCCGTTCCCCTGGACCCACTCCCACGTCTTGCGCAAGCCTTCTTCCATATCCACGGCAGGCCGCCAGCCGAGAATCCGCCGGGCAAGGCCTATGTCAAGAATTGAGCACGGCACGTCGAAAACGCGTCCGGCAAGGTAGCGCACATCCACCGGACGCCCTGTGGTCGCCTGCAAGAGTTCGATGATCCGCTTCAGGGAAGCCCCCGCCCCGGAACCAACATTCAACACGGCCGCCGGCACGCTGGAGGCTGCCGCCAGAGCAAAGGCCCGGGCCACATCCTCCACATAGACGAAATCCCTGACGACGCTCCCGTCCCCCCATACCGTCAGCGTCTGATTGTGGAGAATCTTTCCCAGAAAAACGCCGATGACCCCCTGAGAGGCATCCAGTCTTTGCAGGGGGCCGTACGGATTGCTGACGCGCAACGCCAGATATTCCAGACCGTAAAGCTCGCGATACAACGCAAGGTACTTCTCCGCCGCGAGCTTGACGATGCCGTACGAACACAGCGGTTCCGTGGGATGCGTTTCGGCAATGCATTGCGCATGGGGAAGGCCGTACACCGTGCCGCCGGATGAGGCGAAAACGATTTTCGGCACGCCGACAGCGCGCATGGCCTCCAGCAGACCGACAGTTCCAAGGAGATTCTCCCGAATATCCTTTCCGGGATCGGCATTTGAACTTTGCGGAATGGAAGTCGAGACCAGATGCACACAGCAGGAACAACCGGCAAGAGTGGCCTCAAGACAGCGCGCGTCAAAAAAATCGCCCGTCAGCACTGTGAGCCTCGGGTGCGCGCCGCCGGGCAAAAGACGGGATGCGAACGGGACGCGATCAAACGCTCTGACGGCGTACCCGTGCTCCAGAAGCGCCAGGGTGACGTGCTGGCCCAAAAAACCTGCCGCGCCGACGACAGCCACCGTGCCCCGCGCGGCCTCGTCCGCGCCGGAGGAAGCCGCCGCTTCACGTTCCCTCAAGTGATCATTCACGCCTTTCTCGGCAGTCTGCATCTTCGATACCGCGCCTGTTGTCCATATGCAAAAATTTCTCGCATGATCAGGTGAAAAGGAATTCATCAGCCCGCCTCCGCATCCCCGCCCCGCCGCTTTTCCGTGCGGCGCCCGCCACGAGAAACAAGTGCAACATATCATAAATCCCTTGCGGGCGCGTACGAGAAGCACTTCGCCGGAACACGCGCTTTTCGGCTCGTTGCCCGTCTGACGGTTGGAGGTCGTTCATACATGACTTCTAACTGCCGAAAAAGGGCTTGTCCAGTACGAGACGCCGCATTGCGGAAACCCGGCCGTCTGACCTCCTCTGGTCAGACCTTATCACGAATTTTTTTGCTATTGACAATCGCTTCTTCTTTTGGCGTAGTCTAATAACGGCCAACCGACGCAGGAGGCAATGGCATGGAACTACTCTCCACTGCTCAGATACCGCTGTACATCCGCGCCAAACAGGCCCTGCTGGCGTATATTCGGGACGGACTGCGCACAGGCGCGTTCAGCGACAACAAATTGCCCGCAGAAGAAATCCTGTGCCAGATGCTCGGCGTCAGCCGCCCGACCCTGCGGGAAGCGCTCATGGCCCTGGCTCGGGACGGGGTCATTTCCAAAAAACACGGTACAGGCAACCTGATCCACCGCAGTACGCTCGACGTGCGGATGCGCTTCGACAAATTCTCCGATTTTCGCATTCTGCTGGAAGAAGACGGGGCGACAGTAGATCTGGAAAGTTCGCCCTTCCTGCCAGCCACGGAAGAAGCGATGCGGGAGCTGATCGCGGCCGGCGGCGGCTCCGCCGTCTGCCTGTTTCAGGAAAACCTCTATATTGTGGACAAAACGCCCGTGCTGCTCGTCTACAATTACCCGCACTGCTCCATGAGCGCCTTGCGGGATGTGAACCGGGACGCGTCCGATGGTTCCTTCGCCTCTTTTCTCACCGCCATAAGCGGCGAGGATTCGGCGCACACCATCGTGCGGGTTCAGCCTGCCCTTGCCTCGGATCGTGTGGCGGACAGGCTCGAACTGCCGGCAGGCATGCCCCTGCTCCGGCTGAAAGAGGAACATTACAGCGTGTTCGACCGTCTGCTTGGAGAAAGTGTGGTCTTCTTTCACCCCCGGCGCACGGCCCCTGCAATTCTCCGCAAGTGGTAAAATGAAGAGATAAACCAATTTGTGAGTTTTACAGGTATTCACTTCTCCTTGTCACTTACAATTCCAGTCTCCTGTTTCATGCTGTTTGTCAAAAAAGCCTGGTATTGGTAAAAAAACTGGTAGAAAAAGGCGCAAATATTTATGCAAGAACCAACTGGGGATACACCGCTCTGTTCTATGCCGTGATAAAAGATGCGAACAAGGCGAATGCCTGCAAAAAAGGAGGTCTTGAAATAGTGAAGCACTTAGTGGAACATGGATCCGGTTTACATCTCGTCCAAAAGAATGTAGAGGATGTTGCAAAAGACAAAGCAATCAAGCAGTATCTTTCCGAATTGCCATAAATTATTATATAAAATTCATACTGAATTAGACAATTCTTAACAAACTACTATAGTTATGTCAATGCATGCAATAGAAGATTTGGTGGAATATTCCGTGACAACCGTAGCGACAGCTTCTCCCGTTCCGCTTTTGGCACAAAGTATTTGCCATAGCCTTTATCATCTTCAAAACCAAATGGACTGCGGGTACACGGTCTTGCGGGTTCGGAATGAGCTGGAACAGCTCGGCTATCTCTCCCTTTTGCCGCCGGAGCAATTGCCCAAACCAGAGCGTAGCGAGGCGATGGGGCTTGTCACAGAGGGCGGTTTCTTGAAAGACGGCACTTATGTGGATCGTCGTTCCGGGAAATGCTGTGTTACCGCCGGGAGCGCATTATGGAAAAAGCTGCTTGACATGGGTATTATTCCGATGTCGTCCGAGACGGAAGTTCGGTTGATCGCCCCTTTGGAATTGGCGGAGCAGATTGTTCCACTGGCTTCCAAGGCTCTTGCCGGAGGTGACAAACGGGGAGCCGACACGCTGGGACACTGGTACGCATTCTTTCCGCTGCTTTGCGTGATGGGAGGTTTGGACGATGACAATGCTCCCGAACCGGAAAGAATCAAAACACTGCTCCGGTTGCTGGCAGTTCCCGAAGCGTTTGAAGTTGCAGAAGCCTGTAGAGAAGAACTGGATTTCGATTATGAAGAAGAGGAAATGTCTTTCCTTGCCGGTTGGGAAACTCCGTACAACCAATGGAAAGAGTAACAGGAATCTTTATATCTGGAATTTTACAAACGCATCGTATACGAGTCATCAGGAAAAATGCTCCCGGTACGGTAATTGTCCCTTGAATATACTATATATACCTCGCTCTTTTTTAGATTACAAAATGAGTTCTCAGTGAGATCTACCGACCATTATGCAAAATTACGCAAATCAAAGAAGAAAAGCCTCTTAGCAATAAATCTTTGCCCGCTACGGAAGTAATGAGGTGATAACTGAACTCTTGCGTGATTTGGCTTTATATTGGCTTTTCGCTGGCTCTGTCTTGTGGAAAAACAAAGCGTAATAATGCTATATCAGCTAATTCGTTATGCTTTGCTCAATAGTACAACTTCGCTATATAGTTATTTTACATCGATCTGTGCGCGGCATGCCGCTTCAAACCGCGTTTCAGGCTGTGAGAAGACGCGTCTCCCCCCAACGATCGCACAAATCGTGCGGAATACGGAGCTGATCCAGCAGCCGGCCGCAAAAATGCCGCATCATGTCGTCGAGCGTGCTTGCAGGCGTGTAAAAAGTCGGCATGAAAGGCATGATCGTCGCTCCGGCGGCGGCGGCAAGCTCCATATTGCGCAGATGCACGCGGTTGAACGGCGTCTCGCGCACCACCAGCAGCAGGGGCCGTCGCTCCTTCAGGGTGACGTCGGCCGCGCGATGGATAAGGTTCATGCCCACACCTGTGGCGATGGCCGCCAGCGAACTCATGGAGCACGGGCACACGATCATGCCCTCCTGCCGCCAGGATCCGCTGGCCGGAGGCGCGGTCATGTCCGAGGGCGCGTGCACCCTGTGCGCGCAACGGCGCAGTTCCTCCCCGTCGTCTCCGCATTCAGCGCGCAAAACCTGATCGGCGGCGGCCGAAACAACGAGATGAAGCTCAAGATCCGGCAGGGCGGCAAGGCTCCGCAACAGGGTGCGGGCAAGAGGCATTCCGCTCGCTCCGCTCACGCCAATAACAATACGCCGCATGAAAAGTCTCCCGAAGGCAAACCGGCATGGCGGCCGGACAGTCGCCATGCCGTCCCTGCCCGCGTGCCGCGAAAAAACGTCGATACCGCGTGACGGCCCCAAATAGCAAGAGCCAGCCGGCAAACGTGCTCCCGGTGGCCCCGGACATTCCGCTGCATGGAAACCGGGAGGTCAAAAAAAACGCCCGACGCAAAATCAGGGCGTTTTTGTACACGCTCTCTGCAGAACGCAACCCTCCGGCACGAAAACCCTGGGGGAGTCTCCGCGCCGGGGATTGCTTGTGGAGGGCAACTACTTCACAGGGACCGTGTTCAAATCTTTTTCAATATCTTCCTTGATCGGCAGTTGACCGTGGTCCTTCAAATAGGCTTTTTGGGCGTTCATGCGTTTTTCCGCATAATCCTGCCGGGCGTCACGCACTTTCTCATGATACTCTTTCACCTGCTTTTCGCGTTCCTCACGGTATTTCTGCTCATCGCTCTTGCCGTCCGCCGTGATATTATTCACGACTTTTTTCAAATCGTTCTTGGCGTCCTTATATGTTTCCTTCACCGATTGGGTGAAGGTGTTTTCGGCCTGAAGCTCATTGCCGGATTGCGCCGGAGCGGCCAGAGAAGCAGACGCCGGGAGAAAAAGCATGCCTGCCAACGCCAGACCGCCAAAAGACAGAGAAGAAGAGAATCTCATGATAACCTCCCAAAAAGTATGTTTTCTCCATCCTACAGCGAGGAGCGGCGAAGACAAGTCGATGATGGGAAAAAATCATTTATAGAAATCAGTTATGAAATGGCTTTTCCAAGTCCTGTCCGTGATTTTCACGGTGCGGCGCGTCAGCCGGATCAATCTGTTTCAGGTACTCGTTCCCCCAGGCGCACATCACCTCAAGAATCGGCAACAGGCTGCGGCCAAAGGAGGTGAGCGAGTACTCCACCTTCGGCGGAACAACGGGGAACGCCTTGCGGTCGACAAGTCGGCTCCCTTCCATCTCTCTGAGCTGCTGCGTCAGGATTTTCGGAGAAACGTGCGGAATCTGCCGGCACAGCTCATTAAAACGCAACGGTTTCTCCAAAAGACGCCACAAGATCAGCGCCTTCCACTTTCCGCCGATCAGATCGAGCGTGGCCTCTATGCCGCAATGATACGTTCTGTTGTTTTTCATGCCTGGACTCGCGCGCCTCACTAACTTTAACGATAGCACGTTACAAAAAGGTGCGTACTTGTGAAAAACGTCGTCCTCAAGTTAAGGTGCGCTGCACGAGGCGAGCCGCGACAAGGCCTGCCCGGCGCTCCATCCCTGTTGCGGAGAGGGCGCGCCATGCCATCCAGGCCAATTCACGCGGAATCGTGCGGGAACAGTCTTGCAATCAGGCGTCAGAGTCAGACCTCATTAAAAAACCTTCCCCGGAAAGCCGGAGTTTTCCGGCCGACAAGGGCGAGCAGGCCAAAACCGTATTGAACCCGCAAGGTCAATGTTGGTCCTGCAACGCCGCCGGACGCGAAAACAGCTTTGCAGCGGGCGGGATGATGAGGCCTGACCCTAGCGCATCAACCCTGCATACGCAACAAGGAGAATGCCCATGAATGTTCTGCTCATCAACGGCAGTCCGCACAAGAACGGCTGCACCTTCACCGCCCTTTCCGAAGTGGCGGCGGCCCTGAACGCCAACGGCATCGAAACAACCATGCGCCATATCGGCACGGCTCCGATCGCCGGATGCATCGCCTGCGGCAAATGCCGTTCCACCGGCCTGTGCGTGTTTGCAAACGATCCGGTCAACGAGTGCATCGCCCTGCTCAGGGAGGCCGACGGCCTTGTCGTGGGATCTCCCATCTATTACGCAGGCCCCAACGCAGCATTGTGCGCTCTGCTTGACAGAGTCTTTTTTTGCAAAAGCGCTCCCTACGCCTTCAAGCCCGCCGCGGCTGTCGTAAGCTGCCGCCGGGGTGGAGCCTCCGCCGGTTTTGACAGGCTGAACAAGTACTTCACCATCTCGCAGATGCCCATTGTTTCTTCCCGCTACTGGAATATGGTGCACGGCAACACGCCGGAAGAAACGCGGCAGGACAAGGAAGGGATGCAGACCATGCGCATCCTCGGCAACAACATGGCCTGGCTGCTCAAGTGCATCGAGGCGGGGCGGCAGTCCGTTCCCCTGCCCCGACAGGAAGAGACGATATACACCAATTTCATTCGCTGAGAGTAGTCCAACCCCACACTTGCCGGAGAGGAACTCCCTCCCCGTTCACGCTCAAGGAACAATCATGAACATATACGCTGTAAACGCCAGCCCCCGCAAAAAATGGAATACCGCTACGGTGCTCCGGCACGCGCTGGAAGGGGCCGCCTCCATCGCCCCCGACGCGCATACGGAACTGCTGCATCTTTACGACTATCGCTACAAGGGCTGCCTGAGCTGTTTCGAATGCAAGAAATTGGGCGGCAAATCCTACGGCAGATGCGCCGTGCGCGACGACCTCGCGCCAGTGCTGGAAAAACTGCTTGAGGCGGACGCCATCATTTTTGGATCGCCCATTTATTTTTATGACGTGACGGGCATGATGCGCTCCTTTCTGGAGCGGCTCATGTTCCCCTGTTTTGTCTATGACAAGGACTATTCCTCGCTGGCTCCCAAAGCGGTAGCCACCGCTTTCATCTATACCATGAACGTCACCAGTGACGTTATGGAGCAACAGCGCTATCCGGAAAAACTGCGCACGACGGAGTCCTTTGTTGAGCGTGTTTTTTCAAAAAAACCGCTTGAACTGTATGTCAACAATACCTACCAGTTCAGCGACTACAGCAAATACAAGGTAGAATGCTTTTCTGAAACGGAAAAAGCGAACTACCGGGAAAATCAATTCCCGATTGATTGCCAGAAAGCCCATGCCCTGGGGCAGGAACTGGCGCGAAGCTGTGTATCCTCCTGAATCGAAAACCGCATTTTTGACGAAACGGACTTCCTGAACCACCCTCCTGAAGGTTCAGGAACTTTTCCGGAGGCAAAAAGCGGAATCAGGAAGGCGGACATCTGAAAAGATCGTTCGACAACCGCACCCGGCGGGCATAGAATGCCCTTGCGCCGACACGGGCCGCGCCATGCCATGACGCGCGGCGCGGCCCCCAACCCTGAGCCGGGAGCGGACATGTCTCTTGAAATCATCGTGATCATGCTGGTGGCGGCCTGTTTGCACGCCTCGTGGAACGTGGTCATCAAAGGCGGATCAAACCCCTTTTACGAAACCGGCCTCAATGTGCTTGGCGGCGGCATGGGCGTTGTGTTCATCCTGCCCTTCCTTCCCCTGCCCGACGCCGGGATCTGGCCTTTCCTCCTCTGCTCGATGTGTTGCCACGCCGTGTACTACCTCTGTATGGCGGCCGCATACAGGCAATCGGAAATGACCTATGCCTACACCCTGATGCGCGGAACAACGCCGTTGTTCACCGCTGTGGGCATGGCCGCCCTGGGTCAGCATATTTCCCTTGCCGGCTGGCTCGGCATCATCTGCCTCTGCACCGGAGTGCTTGTTCTGGCGAGCCAGAACCTGCGCAATGGCACGTTCAACAAGCGGGGCACCGCGGCCGCCCTGGGCACTGCCGTGGTGATCATGGGCTACACTCTGGTGGACGGCTTCGGGGTACGAAACGGGGCAAACACTGTCAGCTACGCGTGCTGGCTCTACTTCCTGAACATGTTCCCCCTGAACACGCTCATTCTGTTCCGCCAGGGGCGGGATTACACGAACTATGTCCGCCAGCGCTGGAAGATTGGCCTCTTCGGCGGTCTGTGCAGCCTTGGCTCCTACGGTGTGGCGCTTTGGGCCATGACGCGCGCGCCGATTCAGCTTGTGGCCGCCTTGCGCGAAACATCCGTGATCTTCGGGATGTTGCTGGCAGTGCTTTTTCTTGGGGAACGCATCACCCGCATGCGCGTTCTCGCGGTTCTGCTCGTGGCGGCAGGCACGGTGATCATGCGTCTGGCCTGAACAGCCCAACGCGATTTTCTCGCCCCAAACGCGCCAAAACGCCGCCCGCAACAAGAACGCCGCGGCGCCAAACGCAGAAGCGGGGAGAGGGAAACCGCCCGGCGCACAAGACGTTTCCGCGCCGGGCAGGATACCCGGGGTTGCTCCCGGCCTACGGCTGCTCAAACCACCATTCGGCCCCTTCCGGCGAGCGCAACGTGCCGTGGTGGGCGATCATCACGCCTTCGTCCGCCTCATTGCGGTGGCAGTAGGCGCTGGCCAGCCGAATGGCTGTTTCCTTGTCCACGTCTCGGGCGATCGCGTCCTCGGCGGACGGAACCCCGGCCTTGCGGGAAACAAAAAGCACATCATACGATTCTGCCATGATATCCCCTTATTGTGACCTGTTGAGAGTAGGATTCGTCACAAACAACCTGTGCGCATCATTTGCCACGAGCCGGAGCAGCGGGCGGACCGGCCGGTTGAGCAGCGGGCGTCTCCACGGCGGCCGGAGCGGCCAGGCGTTCCACAGCGGCCCGCCCGTAGCGTGTCCAGCCCCAGTAGACGCCTGCCGCGAGCAAGGCGGCCGCGCACAGGGCAAGCCCATACAACAGACGTTTTTTCCAGAGTGAAGGCGCGCGCAGGGGATCATCCCGGAACGACACGGCATTGTCCGGGAGGCGCCCTTCCCCTGTAAGAAAGCGCCCCATTGTCAGGTTGATCGGGATCTGCGTGTTCACCGCCCAGCCCGAGGCGTCAAGGGCCGGCCCCAACGTCCTTTTGCGCAGGTTCAGCCAGGCGAGAAACATGGACGGTCCGGAAACCAGAACAAAGGCGCAAAGCAGAAGCAACGGCAACTGCCACCAGGCCATCGACATCAGGGCCGCGGCCATGCCCGCCAAAGCCGTTCCAATAGCGCCGAGGGCGAGGCCGAGCGCGGCGAAGATCCCCACACTCTTTCCGATATCGAACGGCAGGGCCGGAGCCTTGACCGTTGTGACGCTGGTCAGCTTCTCCAGGGATTTGGACGCGCCGGCCAGCAGCTTGTCTTCCTTGGCGGCGGTCAGCTTGGCCACCTGCTGCGAAATCATCCGCCCCAGTCGACGATAGGGCGAAAAAATGGCAGTGCGAATGCTGATGGGGTTGTCCACCAGTTTGAGAAGGGTAGCGTCCCACTCTTCCCCCTCGTTGTCCACAAACACCCCATGCCGCCCCGGCACAAGAAAAATGGCGTCGCCCGCGGTGACGGCCGCGACGATCGTCTTGGTGTCGGCATGGCCTTCACGTCGACATTCGCAGTAGACAAGACAGAGGCGGCTCAGCTTGGCCAGCGCGGCGTGCCGCTCCACGTCATCCACCCCCAGGCAGAGGTGGCAACTGCGCCCGTCAAGGTACAACGTGCCGATCTGAAACGTCGTGCCGCTTGAGAGGGTATAAAAATCGTAAAAGGAAACAAAATTCATGAGCAGCCGGTGCAAATGCGCATGGTACAGAACCAGACGCTCCACGTCGGCAATGGCCTCGATTTCCTCCCGACCGCCGAGATCCTTGCGCACCACGGCCGCGAAACGTTCCGCGATGTCGCCCGACAGCAATTCCGTCAGACGATCCCAGCCAAGACGATCCGCCTCCGTATTCGGTTTGCGATCGGCCACGGCCGCGTAGGGAGCAAAACGCGCCTTCACTTCGGCCCAGTCTTCCCGGCTCAGCGCGTCACGCGCCCCAAGCAGGGGAACGATCACGGTCTCCCGCAGGCGGGCCACATCCGCCAGCCATGCCGGGTTCAGGCCGGAAAGCAGCGGCAGGGGCCTGTCCGCGGCGACATGGGCAAGCGGCAACTCGGCCGTCAACGAGGCGTCTGTGTCGAGCCGCGCTTCCGCCAGGCGGGCCAGCGTCGCCTCGGACGCATTGAGGGCATCTGCCGCGCCCGGCTCATAGGCGGCCACAGCGCAACGAATGAAATAATCGTCCACCTTGCCTTCAAGCGCCCGGAACAGTTGGAACGCGCCGTGCACGTCCTCCCCCAGGGGAAAAGAGGCGGCCGCCACGTCCAGTTCCCGCTTCCAGTCAAGGAGGGCGGCGGCTTCGGTCATGAACCGTTCCGCGCAGGAAAGATCCGCGCCCCGCTCTCCGCTTGCGTCTTCCGCCCCTCCGGTGGTCTCCACCACATCGACAATGAAACGCCGAACGTCCTCATCCAGTTCCGGCCTGTCGGGCAGCACGCCGTCGCCGTTGAAGGTAGCCAGAGAGACGGCACGCATGACTTCGGCCACATCCTGCCGATCCAGGCTCGCGGCTTCTGGTCTGCCCCGGCCGCGCAGGATGCGGCGGGCCGAAGCCAAGAGCCGCCGGCCCTCGTCCGAGTCGCTCCGGATGCGCGAGAGGGGAAAATCCTCCCGTCGCTCCGCAAGAACTGACGGATCCTCCAGACGCGCCGCCGTCCAGCGCACGGCGTCCTGCACCTCGCGCACCCGGATCCGGCCGTCCCTGTCGCTGTCCAGCAATTCGAGAACCCGCGGATCAAGACGCAAGCCTTCGACAGGGCAGCTCAGGGCGACCCACAGCCGCGGATCCAGATCGTCAAAGTGAAGCAACTCGTCGGACGAACGCAGGAGCACCTGATCAAGCCCGCCCATGCGCTGAAACGTCCACCGGTACGATTTTTCGCCGCCTGTCATGCCGTCATCCTTGTCGAATCTTCAGTGTCGTCAGCGTACCCGTTTTGCACCCCACGCGCAAGATATTGCTGTTGTTTTTTTGTTTACCCCCGGCAGCGCGGTCGTCTTTCATCAGGATAAAGCGCGCAACGGCGTGCGAAGCCGTCATGCTTTCTGTCGCCAGGACGGGAGCGGGAGAAATGCCCAAAAAGACAAGAAGGGCGAGAGCGTGGTGCGGGGAAAAATATAGCGCTTTCATCGACAGACCGACTGTCGATGAACTTTTAAGAAATCAATACCCTTAAAATTTCTTCTTGGCAAGTTCACGATGATGACAAAAACTTTTTCAACTATGTAGAAAGAATAAAAATCCTGTTATCTAAAACAGATATATTTATTTTGAGAGCTTGTGCAATCGACAGTCGGTCTGTCAGTGAATCTTTATGGTATTCCAATTACTGATAACCCATAGGAAACTGTTATGAATTACGGCTATTATTCAGAAAATGAATTGAAAGAAATCGGAATTAAAAAATATGGAACAAATGTATTTATCAGTAGAAACAGTATTCTATATCATCCTGAACAATTAGAAATTGGGAATAATGTCAGAATAGATGATTTTACAACTATCAGCGGCAAAGTAATACTTGGAAACTATATCCATATCGCTCAATTTTGTGGTTTATATGGCGGATCAATGGGAATATTTATGGATGATTTTTCCGGTTTATCTTCAAAAGTTACTATTTATGCCACTTCAAATGATTATTCCGGGAATACGATGACCAATCCAATGGTTCCTGCCAAATACAAAACCACTGACAAGAATTCTATGGTAAGAATAGGAAGACATGTCATTGTTGGTTGTGATTCAGTTATATTGCCAGGCGTTATTCTTGCGGACGGGTGTGCCGTCGGAGCAATGACATTGTGCAACAAGTCACTTGATTCATTTAAAATTTATGGTGGAGTTCCTGCAAAAATGCTTAAGGAAAGAAAAAGAAAATTATTGGATCTTGAAAAACAACTCATGGAAGAGGATGGCTAGATTCAGGATCATTAATCCGCCTTGTGCAAAACCGCTTTTTTGTGTCCGGAGGCGTTGCAAGGCCAACGTTGACCTTGCAGTATGTCCAGTACAGCTTCATCCAATGTTTGCCCCTTGCCGGCCGGAAAAACTCGGCTTTTCGCGGCCGGCGTTTTCAGGAGGCAGTTCCGGTCCCCCTTGTCCCCTCTCGCATGAAACGGCTTGATCGGCCCTCATCCTCAAACTACGGCAGAGGGTATCCATATGGGGGCTTTCGCCAGGCGGCGCCAGGGTTTCCCTCCTGCACAACGAGTGAAGCCGCCACCGGCGTTTCTGATTTTCCCGGCATGGCCGGCTTCTTCCCTGCACGCGCACGAAAACGCGATCCGCGGTTTGCCGCTTTACACCAAACGCCATTTCAGGCGATAGTCCGCCGAACGCCATGCGGAACAATGCGGCACGCCCCGGCGCGCAAAAGCGGACCCATGACCCGACTCTTACAAACAACGTCGCGCGCGACACGCCGGATTTCACACGCGGCGCGCTCTTGCACAAGGATCGCCCATGCCTCTCAACGACTTCCATCAATTTGTCGAAGCCCTTGAAAAAAAACGCCTCCTCAAGCGTATCACCTCCCGCGTTTCAAGCGATCTCGAAATCACCGAAATCACGGACCGCATCAGCAAGGCCGGCGGCCCCGCCCTGCTTTTCGAGCAGGTGGAAGGTTCGGAATTCCCTGTGCTGATCAACGCGTTCGGCTCCTATGAGCGCCTGAACATCGCGCTCGGCGTCTCCGGGCTGGATGAAATCGGCAAGCGGTTTGAAGAATTCATGACCATCATGCACCGTGAAGGATTCTGGGCGAAGGTGAAGCTGCTTCCCGATCTGATGCGCGCCGCGCGCTGGGCCCCCCGCAAGGTGGACAAGGCCCCCTGTCAGGAAGTGGTTGAGGAACCGGATCTTGACGCGCTGCCCATTCTGAAGTGCTGGCCCGGAGACGGCGGGCGCTTCATCACGCTTCCGCTGGTGTTCACGCGCGATCCGGAAAGCGGCATCCAGAATATCGGCATGTATCGGATGCAGGTCTACGACAAAAAGACAACCGGGATGCACTGGCACCTGCACAAGGACGGCCGCCGCAATCACGAACGGTACGCGGCGGCGGGCAAGCGTATGCCCGTGGCAGTGGCTCTCGGCGGCGAACCGGCCCTGACCTACGCGGCCACGGCCCCCCTCCCGCCTTTTATTGATGAAGCCCTGTTCGCGGGTTTTCTGCGCAACGCGCCGGTGGAACTCGTGCCCTGCCTTACCAGCGATATTCTTGTGCCCGCCAATGCGGACTTTATTCTTGAAGGCTATGTGGAAACGGACGAACTCCGCGAAGAAGGTCCGTTCGGCGATCATACCGGCTACTACTCGCTTGCGGACATGTATCCGGTATTTCATGTGGAGCGCGTCACCCGGCGCAAAAAGCCGATCTACCCCGCAACCATTGTCGGGCGGCCGCCAATGGAAGACTGTTTTCTCGGAAAGGCGACGGAGCGCCTGTTCCTGCCGCTGCTTCGGACGATTTTCCCCGAAATCGTCGATATCGAATTTCCCCTTGAAGGCGTCTTCCACAACTGCGTCATCGTCTCCATGAAAAAGCAGTACCCCGGCCATGTACGCAAGGTGATGAGCGGCCTGTGGGGGATGTCGCAAATGATGTACACCAAGATGATCGTTGTGGTGGATGAGGATATCGATCCGCACGATCTGTCGCTGGTGGCCTGGAAGGTGTTCAACAACATCGACGCGGGCCGCGATCTTGTGGTGACGGAAGGTCCGCTGGACGCGCTGGATCACGCTTCGCCCCGCCCCCTGTACGGCCACAAGCTCGGCATCGACGCCACCAGGAAAACGCTCATGGACGGTCACACCCGCGCCTGGCCCGACGATATCGTCATGGACGACGCCACCAGGGAGCGCGTCACCCGGCGCTGGAAGGAATACGGACTGGATGATCTTCTCTCGGACGACGCGGGCGACAAAGGGCGCGCTGCAGGAGGGCGGCAATGAATATAATGAACATATGGCAAAAAGCGCGCGAATACGGAAAGCTTGTGGTGTTTTCCAACACCCTGTTTTCGCTCTCCTTCGGACTTGTCGCCATTTTTCTTGCCGCGGATGGTTTGCCCCCGGCGCGCACGCTGGCGCTGGTGCTCCTCGCCCTGCTGGCCGGGCGAACCGGAGCCAACGCCTTCAACAGGCTCGCGGACAGGGACATTGACGGGAAAAACCCGCGGACGGCCGACCGCCACCTCCCTGCCCACACGCTTACCGTATGGGAGGTGTGCCGGCTGATCGGCGGCTGTCTTGTCGTCCTCATTGTCGCCGCCGCGCTGCTGAGGCCGCTGTGCCTTGCGCTGCTCCCGGTGATCGTGGGGTTGATTGTGCTCTATTCCTACTCCAAGCGCTTCACCTGGTTGTGCCATATTCTTCTCGGCGTGGCGAGCGCGGCCGCTCCTGTGGGAGCCTTTGTCGCCATACGCGGCGGGGTGAACCTGGAAGGCTGGCTGCTGGCCGTCGCCAATGTGTTCTGGGTGGCCGGCTTTGATATCATCTACGCCATACAGGATATGGATTTTGACCGGCGGCAGGGGCTGCATTCCATCCCCGCCGCCTTCGGCATACGGACGTCAATGTGGACGGCGGCCTGTTTTCATGTCGTGACGCTGGCTTGTCTGTTCGCGCTGGGCGCTGTTTGCGGCTTTCATCCTGTCGGCTTCATCGGCCTTCTGATCATCTCCGTGCTGACGCTGCTTCAGCACAGGGTCGCCCGCGCCGGCGACGACATGGAACTCGCGGCCATAGGGGGTTGCCGCGTCCCCGGCGCCAGGGAATTCGCGTCTGTGGAGGTCTCCCGCGTCCCTGACTCCAGGGAATTCGCATCCATGAATATGAGCCGCATGGTCAGCGTGCTGCTGCTCGTCGTGTTCGGTCTGCATCAGTGGCTGGCGTGAAGCGTTGCCTCCATATTTCCCTCGCCTTTCCGGTCCTCCGAGGAATCGGCCCGTTCCAGCCGAACCAGTTGCGCCGCAAGGCCACCTGTGTGAGCAGATCTCGCCCGGCCCTCGTCAAGGCAGAAAAAAATAGCTCTGCCGTGGCTGTTAACGACTCAGGGGGCCGCTGAACGATGGTAAGAATGCTGCTGAAAGCGAAATCAAAAGTAAATTGCCGGCGATACGATTAATCCTTTGATGGAAGCGACAGCCTTGAATTTCAAAAAATGGATGTGCAACCGCCCTGGAATTGTTTGTACTGTTTTTTATCGCAAATTTTTGGTCAAAATATGAGCCTTGTCATGAAGACGGGCCTTTTGAAGGCGTCCAGAAAAAGGGCAATGAGTTCCCGAAATCATCAGCCACTTCGCGAAAATCAATCTGTTTCATGGTTTATTTCAGAAAAATTTTATACCGAAGATTCTCTTGCTGACGGGTATTTCCTATCATTGCCAACAATGCCCTCATGCGCTATGGTTTTGACATTGTCCGCATCCGGCAGACTCCGCATCCGAAAGCTCTACGGGGGATGTCGTGTGTTTCAGCGGCCTGTCCAATCAAGTTCAACAACAGGAGAAAGCTATGGGGCTGTTTACTTTTCTCAAGGATGTCGGTGAAAAAATATTCGGCGGCGGGGAAGCCAAAGCAGAGGAACTGAAAAAGAGTTTGGACGCCCACGGTCTTGATGCAAAGGATATTCAGGTTCAGGTCGATGGCGATCAGGTGGTGCTGAAAGGCTCGGTCAAGGACCAGGCAACACTGGAAAAAGTCGTATTGGCCGTTGGAAACAACGTGGGCGTTGCGGGAGTTAAAACCGACGATATCGCCGTCAGCACCCCTGCCGAAGAATCCGTTTTTTATACCGTCAAATCAGGCGATACGCTTTGGAAAATTGCCGAAGCACAGTACGGCAAGGGCAAGGGAGATCAATACAAAATCATCTTTGAAGCCAATACCCCCATGTTGAAACATCCGGATAAAATCTATCCGGGCCAGGTTCTGCGCATACCGCCCCTGAAATAAGCGCAATGCGCCGTCACGGTTGTTGGTAGCCTGCCTTTGGGGCAGGTTACCTTTTTTATACAGATGGACTGGAAGCAGCGTGGCAGGATCGCTTTTCAAGCCTGAAAAGGTACTGTTTATTGTGTGAAAAAATAAAACTGTAAAAAATCTTTTCGGCACAGGCAGAGGACAACATCCGTAGTACACTTCTTACGGCGCGTCAGCAGCGTCCGCATCCGGAGACGGCGGCTCCATCGGCGTGCCGTCAGCAGAGGGATCAAAGGCCGGCTCGGTGATCGACAAATCATCGTCCGCAGGCGTGGAGGAAGCCGGAGAAGCCCCCGCCAACGGCGCTGCAACGCCTGAAGAAACCTCCCCGGGCTGTTGTGGAATTGGAGGGAAGCCGTCGGGAAAATGCACGTCAAGCTGGGCAAAGGCGATGACGATGCCGTGCGCGCCAAACACCTCGTTGATCTGCACATGCAGATCCGAAAGCACCGTGGTTTCATGCAGGATATCCGGAAGCCAGACGCGGAGGACGAAATTCAGCGTGCTGTCACCGAACTGGGTGAACAGCACCGAAGGCTCGGGATGCTTGAGCACGCGGGGATGCCTGTCGGCAATCTCGCGCAACAGGCGGATCACAAGCGGCACGTCGCTCCCGTAGGCCACCCCCACATTGACCACGCGGCGCACGGCATGGCCGTTGCGCGTCCAGTTGGTCAGATTGGTGGTGAGCAGCGTGCCGTTGGGAATGAAAATGATGGAACTGTCGAATGTTTCCACTTCGGTCACCCGAATATCGACGCGACTGACCGTCCCCATGATCCCGCCGACCTCAATGATGTCCCCCTCGCGCAGATTCTGCCCGAAAAGCAGCAAAAGCCCGCTCACAAAATTGTTGATGATGCTCTGCATCCCAAAACCCACGCCCACGCTCAGGCCGCCGGCGACGACGGCCAGGCTGGTCAGGCTGAACCCGAGCGAACTCAGAACATACAGAACAAACAGCCCCCACAGAAAATAGGCGTAGCCGGTTTGCAGCGGGCTGATCAGGGCGGGATCAAAGCGCCCGAACTGATTCAGTCGACGCAGGAACAAGCGCCCCACCGAAATGGCGGAACGGGTGATGTAAAACGCGCTGATGATCAACAGCAGTTGGACAATGGTCAAAGACCGCTTGCCAAGGTGAATATCCAGCCGCCCCATCTGATCCAGCAGGTAGACCCCGCCGGGATAGGCCAGCGTCCACATGCCCATGCTCAGCGTGAAAATGACCAGCAGCACAGGCACGCACAGCGCAAGCAACATGCCCGTAAGCAAACCGCCAAGGCCGCTCTGCGGAATGCGGGCCGATATCACGTTGCTCAGCCGTACAAAGGCCACTCCCTGCTGAATGCATATGGCCAGCATGGCGAACGCCATACACCCCAGAATGGAGAGCCGCCCCCAGCCGAACAGCGTCGCCGCCAGCAGCACCCACAGCACCACCTTGTGCGCCCGCAACAGACCTGTTTCCAGAGGGAAGGCGTCCGGCGGCGCAAAACGGTGCTCATACCACAGGGAGCCGAGCAGGATGCAGATCCAGATCGCCCCCAGCGGCTCCGGCGGCAAGTTGAAAAACAGCAGAAGCAACCCGCCGAAAAGCGGCACGAAGAGCGCCGTCAGCGGCGAACGCAGCGGGAGTTCCGGATGCGCAAAGGTGCGGATATCCCATGCCAGGGCCATTTGCCCCACGCTGAGCAGAAAGGTGGCGCAGACGATCAACACCTGATACGGAGCGCCCTTGGGGGCCCAGGCCGCCACAAACAGGGCGATGCCAGAGAAAATCCAGGGCAGGCTGTGCCGCGCCATGCGGTCCAGGCCGTTCCGCCATTCAGGGTCCAGACCGCGCACAAAACGCCGCGAAAACAGCGTCCCCCCCCAAAGAAACGCCAGCATCGTCGCCAGGCGCGCGGCGACCCGGGCCAGCTCCACGCCAGACTGGGGAAACTGCGCGTGCAGACGGAGAAAAAACGTCTGATCAAACGTCTTGACCGCGTCACCGACACGCAGCCAGCCTTCAGGCTCAAACAGTTTTTCCGAAGGCGAAAGATAATACGCTTTCCACAACGCGGGCAGTCCGGCGGAAATCCCGCTCCTCGTCCGCGTGATTTCGTCCTCAATCTCACGCGCCGGCGCAAGCGCGTACGTCAAACGGTCCTGCAACAGGGAAAGGCGCTTCCGCGCTTCGGCAATGCGCTCAAGGTACGTTTCGGCCAGGGGCGAACCCGCCACAACCTGATCCCCCTGATTCAGACTGTTTTCCAGGCGGGACATTTTGCCCAGGTTGGCGTTCGCCAGAGCAAGAAGACGGTTCAGCGGCGTTGAAACCGCGTTCAAACGATCGTGCAGCCGTTGCAGCTGGTCAAGCAGGACGCCAAGTTCCATAGGCAGACTGCGGCTGATCTGCACCAGCGCCACAAGCTGCTGGTACTGGAGCGAAAGCGCGTCCACATCGGCCTTGAACCCGCTCAGGAGTCCTGTGAGATTCGCCGTTTCGGCGTCCACCTGACTCATGATCATGTTCAGGGATTGCAGACGGTTCTGAAACAGCGAATCCCACACGTCGTGTTCTGCGGCATCGGATCCGGCGGCAGCGCCCGCATGTTCCGGCTGCGAAACAGCGGCGTCCTCCGCGGCCGGAGCCGAATGCCCCTCCCGCACAGGCGTCATGCACAACACGAAAACAACAAGAACGGCCAGAGCGAGAGCGTTTTCCCAATAGAATCGAGCAAACGCCCGGCGGCCGCGAGAGCGGACGCCCGTGCCGAACAAGCGGGCAAACCGCGTTTTGCCGCGCCTGTCCCGCCCCGCGGGGAAGTGACGGCAACGCCGCGATTGAAAATGGACCTTTTCAATCGCAAGATCCTGCAAAGCCAGGCGGAATACGACTGAACGACGTGCCATGCGCAACTCCTGTGGCGGAAGCCTGTACGCCACTATAGAATCGCGCATTGAAAAGGCAATGAGTTTCCCCCAAAAGCCGCAAGGCTGATGCGGCGGACGGCCGCTCCCCCAAGAGCCGTCTCGCGCAAGACGCCCGAGGGGGCCCGGGGGGAATCATTCCCCCCGGCGGGGTGTGGGGCAGCGCCCCACAGGACAGCCTGACGTTTTCACACCGCCCCACTGCCAGTCACAGCATGTTGACGGGATCGATATCCAGCGAAACCCGCAAGTGCGGGGGCGAAGCCAGCGGGCCGACCAGCGCGTACAGCGCGCGGATCGCCTGCCAGTCATGCGCCTTGAGCAAACAGTGGAAGCGCCGTCGCCCGCGCAGCAGCGGCAGGGGAGCGGGCACGGGGCCGAGCACGGCGACGCCGCCGTTCCGGCTCTTTTCCCGCAACAGCGCGGCGATGCGGGCAAGGCGGGCCTTGCCCTCTTCCCAGTCGGCCGCCCATGTGATGCGCAGGAGCGCCAGATTGATGAAGGGCGGGTAACGATGCCGCTCGCGCAGGGCGATTTCATGGGCGTAAAAGCCCTCGTAATCGCCATGCTGAACAAAACGCCAGCAATAGTGGCGCGTGTCCCTGGTCTGAATGATGACCTCGCCCGGCTTGTCGCCCCGCCCGGCTCTGCCGGCGGACTGCACAAGCAGTTGGAAGGTCCGTTCCGCCGCCCGGTAATCGGGCAGATTCAGCCCCAAATCTCCGTCGGCGATGACCGCAAGCGTGACATCGGGAAAATGGTGCCCCTTGGAGAGCATCTGCGTTCCCACAAGCACCTGCGCTTCCCGGCGCGCGAAGGATTCCAGAATCGCCTCCATGCTTCCCGGCCGGCGCGTGGTGTCCCTGTCCAGCCGCAAAACCCGGCCTCCCGGCGGCAACACGCCGGCAAGGCACTCTTCCACACGCTCGGTTCCCTGCCCCATGGGATGATAATGCAGGCCCTTGCAGTTCGGGCAGGGCGAGGGAAAGGGCATGGTGTGCCCGCAGTAATGGCAAACCAGCCGCTCGCGCCCCTTGTGGTACGTCAGGCCGATATCGCAATGCGGACAGCGAACCGCCCGGCCGCAGTCCAGGCAATACATGAGCGGCGCGTAGCCCCGGCGGTTCAACAGCACCACAGCCTGTTCCCCGCGCGCCACGACGTTTTTCAGGGCCGCAAGACTTTCCGGAGCCAGAAAGGCGTCGTTGTCCGCCAGGGCGCGGATATCCACCAGACGCACTTCGGGCAAGCGCCCGCCCCCTACCCGCTCGGGCAGAATGGAAAGGGAAATCTTCGCTTCGCGCGCGGCATGGAAGGTCTTGAGATCCGGCGTGGCCGATCCGAGCGCCAGAAGCCCCCCACTCTGCCGCGCCCGAAACCACGCGACTTCCTTGGCCTGATAGGGCAAGCCCTCGTCCTGCTTGAAGGAGGCGTCATGCTCCTCATCCAGGATGACGGCCCCCAGCCGGGGGATCGGCAGAAAGAGCGCGGAGCGCGTTCCAACAACCAGACAGGGCCGATCCTGCCGCGCCAGTTCCCGGAACATGCGTTCCCGCGCCGGCGGACTCTGATAGCCATGAAAAAAATACAGTGGGGCTTCGGGCAGGGCGTTCATCACGTCACGCCGCAGCTTGCAGGCCAGAGCCACTTCAGGCGCAAGCAGAAGCGCCGAACGCCCACGTTGCAGACAGGCGCGGGCAAGCTCCATGTACACGGCCGTCTTGCCGCTGCCGGTGACGCCAAAGAGCAGATGCGCGCAGGGCTTGCCCGCGTCCAGTTCCCGCAGGCAGGCGTCCAGCGCTTCCTGTTGCGCGGCGGACAGGACAAATTCAGCCGGGCGGGCAGGCGGCAGAAGCGTATCCGCCGGCTCGCCTTCCGGCGGGGCGTCCTCCTGCCGGCGCAGTTCCACAAGCCCCTGCCGCACAAGAGCCGCCAGGGCCGGCGCGCTGTGCTGGCCCAGAGAACGGAGAAGTTCCCGCCGCGAAAGACTCCCGTGATCCAGCAGGAAGTCAAGCAGGGCGATCTGCCTTGTGGCGGAGGGGCGCACGCTCCAGGGCGGATCGGCCAGCAGAACGCAACGCTCCGAGGCGGCGGCGTCCTCGGACGGCAAAAGGAAGTCGGCCTCGCCCTGCAGCCAGGCTTCTCCCAGCGCGCGCAATTCGGCGCGCCGCTCTTCCCCCGCCGCGGCCATTGCCGCCAGATCCTTCAACGAAAGGATCCGCGCCTTTCCCCCGGCGAGAGAACGCAGACGCGCCCTTGCAACGCGCAAGCCGACGGGCAGCACGCAGGCGAAGATCTGCCCGGCGCTGACGCACTGGCGCAGAGCCATATGGCGGATCAGCTCCAGATGCGTGCGGGGCAACAGGGGTTCCCTTTCCAGCGGCCAGATGATCTCGCGCGCCGTCACTCCGGCAGGGAGAGCGTCCGCATCCTCCTTCGCACACCCCAGCACAAGCCCCGTCCGCACCCCGCCTCGCCCGAGCGGAACCGCCACGCGCAAGCCCTCCCTCCACGAAAAACCATCCAACCAGGGGCTGGAAGCATAGGTCAGCAAGGCATAAGGCGGGCTTAACAGCGCAACGGAAAGAAGCATGGAGATATGTCGGCTACCCCAGCATGGCCCGCAGTCTGGCGCGCAGACCATCGCGCAAACCAGGATCCAGCAGCCCCAGGTAAACGTTGGCGGAAAGGTAATCCACCCAGTCTCCGGCGTCAAAACGCAGGCCGCCCATCTTCACGGCAAGCATCCCCCGCTCCCGCGCAAGGGCGGCAAGCGCGTCGGTCAACTGGATTTCACCGCCGTGTCCGGGCTTCACCCGGGACAGGTGTTCAAAGATATCCGGGGTAAGCACATAGCGCCCCACAATCGCAAGGCGGGATGACGTCGTCCCTACCGCCGGCTTTTCCACCATCTCCGTGATGGAGTACACGCCGGGAGAGATCTCTTCCCCGGTGACGATGCCGTAGCGGTTGATCCTGTCCGCCGGAACTTCCATCACGCCGATGACGGGCATGCTCCGCTCTTTGGACACGCGAACAAGCTCCTGCAAGCCGGCATCATCGCCAAACATGAGGTCGTCGCCCACCATGACGGCAAAGGGATCGTTCCCGACAAGCTCTCTGGCGCAGAGCACAGCGTGTCCCAGGCCAAGCTGTTTTTTCTGGCGCACGGCCATGATGTTGACCATTTCGGCCACATGCCGGACCTGTTCGAGCATCTCCCGCTTGCCGGCGCGTTCAAGAACGCTTTCCAGTTGCAGATTGTAATCGAAATGATCCTCGATGACGCTCTTGTCCCTGTTGGTGACGAAAATGACGTCCTCAACCCCGGCGCGCATGGCTTCTTCCACAACATACTGCACCACAGGCTTGTTGTAGACAGGCAGCATTTCCTTGGGGATGTTCTTGCTGGCCGGCAGAGAGCGGGTTCCCCACCCGGCCACGGGAATAACGACTTTACGAATGTTCACGGAGCCTCCCCGGTGTTTGATCGCGCAACAGTCCCCGCCTGATCCCGCGTGAACTGTTGTGCGGATGAACGAACCAAACGGATCAGCCTAGCACGGATTCGACGAGAGCGGCAAGTTCATGAGCGAGCTTGCGCACCACGTCCTCATCCTCGCCTTCCACCATGACGCGGCAAAGCGGTTCGGTTCCCGAATAGCGCAGGAGCACCCTTCCGCGTCCGCCAAGCCGTTCTTCCACGTCAGCCACGGCTTTTGCCAGTTCCGGCGTTTCCTCAATGGGAGGTTTGCGATCCACATGAACATTCACAAGTTCCTGCGGGTACAGGGCAAGCTGACCGGCAAGCTCCGACAGCGGGCGCTCTCTCTGACGCATGATCTGGAGGATCTGCAACGCGGCCAGCAGACCGTCGCCCGTCGTGCTGTATTCGCGGAAGATAAGATGCCCGGACTGTTCCCCGCCCAGCAAGGCTCCATGCTGACGCATGGCCTCCATGACATAACGATCCCCAACCTGCGTGCGCAGGAGTTTGCCGCCCTGCTCGCGCATGAAAACCTCAAGCGCCATGTTGCTCATGACCGTGGCGACAAGCAGATTGCCGGGGAGTTTGCCCTTGCGCATGAGATCCTGAGCGCACAGGGCCATGATTTGATCGCCGTCGAGAACAGTCCCCTTTTCGTCCACAACGATCAACCTGTCCGCGTCGCCATCCAGGGCAAGCCCCACGTCCGCGCGCGTTTCCAGCACCTTGGAGGCCACCGCCTCGGGATAGAGAGATCCGCAACGGTAATTGATGTTGAGGCCGTTGGGTTCCGTGCCGATGCGCACCACTTCCGCCCCAAGCTCTTCCAGCGCCAGAGGCGCGACCTTGTAGTTCGCCCCGTTGGCGCAGTCGATGACCACGCGCAGGCCGTCAAGAGAAAGATGGGCGGGAAAGCTGTTTTTCAGATAAACGATATACCGGCCCGGCGCGTCCTTGATTTTGTAGGCGCGGCCGGTATGCGCGGCATCCGGATACTTCCACGCATGTTCGGGGTCAAGCACCATGTCCGCCATGCGGTTTTCGGCTTCATCCGGAATCTTGAACCCCTCGGCGTCGAAAAACTTGATGCCGTTGTCGTGGAAAGGATTGTGCGAGGCGGAAATGACCACCCCCAAATCCGCGCGCATGTTGCGGGTAAGAAACGATATCGCCGGCGTGGGCAACGGGCCGACAAGGAAAACATCCATCCCCGCCGCCAGAAGGCCGGCCGCCAGGGCGTTTTCAAAAACATAGCCGGAAAGACGGGTATCCTTGCCAATGACGACCCGACTCCGCCGTTTCGCGCTCCGGTAGCACATTCCGGCCGCAAGGCCGAGGCGCAAGGCCACATCCGCGGTCATGGGCCAGATGTTCACCCTGCCGCGCAGGCCGTCGGTTCCGAAAAGACGTTTGCTCATGCTGCTCGCTCCCGCAAAAACGACGGAGAGAGGCCGGCGCGCCTCATGCGCTCCGGCGGCTCCGCCACTGCAATGCTCCACGTCGTCGCCACAGCCGTCAGGGGCGGGGCGACACCTTCACTTCTCCCGGGGTCACCCGAATCAGGCGCGCGCCCTGCGGAACCCGGACATCGACCGGCGCCGTCGTTTCGCCTTCCGTCGCAACCTCTCCGGGTTTGACATGCGCCTGAACGCGCGCCAGGTAGTCCGCATCGTGCGCAAGACTTTCCGGCACGGCCACGACAACGGAAACCCGCCCCGGACGGATATCGAACTCCGACGCCGCGTCGTAGGAAAGCACCTCCCTCTGCAGGCTCACGTTCTTGCGCGCGAGGATCACGCGCCGCCATACGGTAACGGACTCGGGGGAAATATCGACGCCCGGCGGGGTCAGAACAGGGAGCGTGTCCCTGACAAGCAAACCTTCGCTGCTTCCATCCGCCGACACTTCCACGGCAAGCTCCCGCAATGGAGCTACGGCCGCCGCCGGTCCGCGCGCCAGCACCTGCCCCGGGTCCGCCCTTGCTTCGACCATGCGCGCCGCATCACCGAACAGCGAAGCGCCCAGGCGCGGCACGACAGGCACATGCCGCTCAAGAATCTCGTCGACGGTGAGCGTAAGCCGGGGCGGATTCACCTCCACCACCTGAATAGCCCGTAATTCCGGCACCGGATCCGAGGTCAGGGAAACGACATTGCTCCCCTTGGTCAGGCCGGACAGATCCAGGGCGTAAAACAGTTCCCGGCTGGAAAGGGAGCGCAAAAGCTCCATCGGGCCGCGCAAGCGCACGGTGATCTTGCTGACCTGGCCGGAGGTGACCACAAGCCCTTCCGGCAGCCCCTTGTAATCCAGCCGCACTTCCACAACCCGCTCGATCTGTTCCCGAGCGTTGACCGTATACCACAACAGCAAGGCCATGCCCAGGGAAATGAGCAGGTATTTCCAGTTTACGGCCCGGGGTTCGTTATCTGATGACATGCTTCAACGTCTCTTTCAAGAGTTCGGCATCCGGCATGACGGCAAGATGACCGCGTGACGCCACACTGATTTCTCCACGCTCTTCCGACACCACAAGCACGGTGGCGTCGCTGACTTCCGTAAGGCCGAGCGCGGCACGATGTCTTGTCCCGAACGACTGCCGCTCCATGCGCGCCAGAGGCAGAATGCAGCCCGCCGCGGCAACCCGTCCCTTGCGCAGGATCACCGCGCCGTCATGCAATGCCGTCATCGGGTAAAACAGGGTCAACAGCAATTCGCGCGAAAATCTGGCGTCAAGCTCCACTCCTCCCTTCATCATGTCGCCAAGCTGCATCTGGTTTTCCAGCACGATCAGCGCGCCGATGCGGCGTTTGGCGAAGTACACGCATACCCAGGCCAGATCATCAACAAACGCGAAGGAGGTGATCCGCTTTTTGCGCCAGAAATAGCGCGTGCCCATCGCTGACAGGGCCTGCCGGATATCTTCATGAAACAGAATGACAATGACGAGAAAAAGCGAACTGAAGAGATTTTCGAGGAGCCAGCCTACCGTGAACATCCCCAGGTATTTGGAAACCAGATACAGCACCATCAGGGAGGCCAGCCCGCCAAAGGCGGAAAGCGCCCGCGTGCCCCGAATGAGGATGAGCATCTGATAGACAAGGACCGTCACCAGAGCGATGTCCAGCACATCCTGCCAGTAAAACACGCCAAAAAGACTCATTTGACCAGACCTCGTCTCACGAATCGCCCGGAGAAGATGCATGAGGGCGCTTCGCCGGAAATGCGGGGCGCGCTCCCGGCGTCCGCATCACTGTTGCGGCGTTATGGCGGCGACAAGCCGCAACGCGCGGGCGCATCCCGCGACGTCATGCACGCGATGATAGGCCACCCCGCGCGCGGCAAGCAGCGCCACGGCAAGGTGGGTGGCCTCCTCGCGCTCTCCCGGCGCAAGATCAAGCAACGCGCCAAACAGGGATTTCCTGGACAAGCCGACATACAGCGGCCGTCCCAACCCCCGAAAACGCTCCAGCGCCCGCAACACGGCCAGCGTGTGATCCCGGTTCTTGCCGAAACCGATGCCGGGATCAAGAACAATCCTGTCTTCCGGCAGGCCAGCCCGGACCAGCATGTTCATCCGTGCCTCAAAAAAGGTGAGCAGGGTCTCCGCCACATCGTCGTACTGCGGCGCGATCTGCATGTCGGCAGGCCGCCCCTGGCTGTGCATCAGCACATACCCCGGTCTGAACTGCGTCACCACCTCCAGGAGGGGCGGATCGAACAGGCAGGCGGAAATGTCGTTGATCACGTCAGCGCCGGCCTCCAGCGCCTGCCGGGCCGTTTCCGCCTTGAAGGTATCCACGGAGAGCACGGCGTCCGGACGACAACGGCGGATTTCCGTCAGCACGGGCATGAGCCGCGCCAGCTCCTCTTCTCCGCTCACCGGATCCGCAAACGGTCGCGTTGACTCCGCGCCGAGGTCAAGCACGCCCGCGCCTTCCTCAAGCAGGCGCAGCCCGTGCGCCACGGCCTTTTCCGGCTCAAAAAAGCGCCCGCCGTCCGAAAAGGAATCCGGCGTCACGTTCACAATCCCCACAAGACAAAAAGGGGAAGGGCGAACACGCCGCTCCCCCCGTATCACCCACTCAGCGTCATGTGCCGTGCTCACGCGATGCGTCCCGTTCCTGTTGTCTCATTGCCGTCATTGACCTCACCGCGTCCGCCGCAACAACCAATCAGGGGCGACTGTTTTCTTCGCCCTGCCCTTGCGCGGGCGAGGTTGCGGCCGTGGCGTCGGGGCCGGGAGCCGCCTTGCGGGCGTCAGCTTCCCTCTTGTCCGCTTCCTTGTCATCAGCTTCCAGGGTAAACGTCTCCTCCTCGGAACCGGCGGCCGCAGCGGAAACAGGAGATGCCTCCGCCGGAGCGTGCGGCGCGGCCTGCGAAGAGCTTTGCGCCGTCCTGTTCGCGCCGTCGGACGGCGTGGCCGGGTTGAAGGGAGGCAGGGGTTCGCCCTTGATCAAAAGATCAATGTCTTCGCCAGTGATGGTCTCGCGCTCAAGCAACGCCGCCGCCAGGGCGTGGAGCAGATCCATGTGCTCCGTAAGCAGAGCGTGACACCTGTCGCGCGCGTTTTCCACAAACTTCTTGACTTCGGCATCGACAACCCTGGCCGTGTCTTCACTGAAATTCCGGGAGTGCGCCCATTCCCGGCCGATAAAGACCTCTTCGCCCTGTTCGCCTACGGCCATGGGGCCGATGACGTCGCTCATGCCCCACTCGCACACCATTCGTCGCGCCATGTTGGTGGCGCGCTCGATATCATTGCCCGCGCCGGTGGTGATGGCGTTGAAAACAAGTTCCTCCGCCACGCGGCCGGCCAGCAGCACCATGAGGTTGTTGTTCAGATAATCCTTGGAATAGCTGTGGCGATCCGCTTCGGGAAGCTGCATGGTCACGCCAAGGGCGCGGCCGCGCGGAATGATGGTGACCTTGTGCACCGGATCGGTCCCGGGCAGCAGCTTGGCGACCAGAGCATGGCCGCCTTCATGGTATGCGGTGATGCGCTTTTCATCGTCGGACAGGATGAGGCTGCGGCGCTCCTTGCCCATGAGGACCTTGTCCTTGGCGTATTCAAAATCCCGCATGTTGACGGTTTCCTGGCCGGCGCGCGCGGCCTGCAACGCCGCCTCGTTGACCAGGTTTTCGAGGGCCGCGCCGGAAAAGCCGGGCGTGCCGCGGGCGATCACCTCAAGGTTGACATTGTCGGCCAGCGGGGTCTTGCGGGTATGCACCTCAAGAATTTTCAGCCGCCCCTTCACGTCCGGCGTGGGCACCACGACCTGACGATCAAAACGCCCCGGGCGCAAAAGGGCCGGATCAAGCACGTCGGGACGGTTGGTGGCGGCAATGAGGATCACGCCTTCGTTGGATTCAAAGCCGTCCATTTCCACCAGAAGCTGGTTCAGGGTCTGTTCCCGCTCGTCATGCCCCCCGCCAAGCCCCGCGCCGCGCTGACGCCCCACCGCGTCGATTTCATCAATAAAAATGAGACAGGGCGCGTTCTTTTTGCCCTGCGTGAAAAGATCGCGCACGCGCGACGCGCCGACGCCGACAAACATTTCCACAAAATCCGAGCCGGAAATGGAGAAAAACGGCACGCCCGCTTCCCCGGCCACAGCGCGCGCAAGCAGCGTCTTGCCCGTGCCGGGAGGGCCGACAAGGAGCACCCCCTTGGGAATGCGCCCGCCAAGCCGCGTGAACTTGCGCGGATTGGACAGGAAGTCCACAACTTCGGAGAGTTCTTCCTTGGCTTCGTCCACGCCGGCGACATCCTCAAACGTCACCTTGCCCTGCTCCTGGTTGAGCAGACGGGCACGCGAACGGCCGAACGACATGGCGCGCCCCGCCCCGCCCTGCATCTGGCGCATGAAAAAAACCCACACGCCGACAAAGAGAAGCATGGGAAACCAGGAAAGCAGCAACGTCACATACCACGGGGATTCCTCGGGCGGTTCGGCCCGCACTTCCACCTTCTGGGCAATGAGCTTGTCGACAAGTCCGGGATCTTCCGGAGCATAGATCTGGAAAGGCTTGCCGTCTCTCGTCTTGCCCGAGATCGTATTGCCCTGGATTGCCGCTTCGGCGATTTCTCCCCTGTCGGCCTGGCGCAGAAACTCGCTGTAGGTCAACCGCTGCTGGGACGCCGGCTGCGGCTGACTGAACAGGTTGAAAACGATGACCATAGCCAGGGAGATGATCCCCCAGAGCAAAAGATTGCGCGTGAACTGATTCAAATTGACCTCCGTGCGGCGTCCCTTCGGCGTTTTGCGCCTTCCGGAAAACGAACTTCTTCACTGTAAGGTCTCTCGCGCGGTTTGACAACGCCGGGAGCAATGCCGAACAGCCGGCAAAAGCAAGGCGACAGCTCCGGCCCCATCTGTATCAAGCTGTTTTCTTTACTGAAAATTTTCACATAAAAAAGAAACGCTCTACCGAATCGGCAGAGCGTTCATGCTTTTGCAGCGAAAAAACCGGTATCTGAATCGCAAAAATTATTGCATGACTGACATGAAATTTTTGCAGGCTCGCTTGCGAAAAAACGTGGTTTTTCGCTCACTCACAGCGGCTATGCCGCCGCAAACCTCTTACAGGTTTGCAGTATCTCCCTGATTACAGGCGGGGCTAGTAACGGGGGGGACGCGGAGCGCGGGGTTTCGCTTCATTGACGCGCAGAGTGCGACCACCGAAGTTCGCATTGTCCAATGCTTCAATGGCGGCGGAAGCACCGGGTTCTTCCATTTCCACAAAACCGAAGCCGCGGGCGCGGCCGGTTTCACGATCGCTCACGAGCTTCACGGAAACAACAGGCCCGTAGTCGGCGAAAAGGTTCTGAACTTGTTCCTCAGTAGCGGACCAGGGAAGATTCCCAACGTAAATAGACTTGGCCATGAAAAAAAACCTCAATCAAAAAAGAAAACTCATTCCCGCGCTTAGCCATTTCCAAAACACTTGGACCTGACGCGGCTCCTCGGCAGGGAACATGCCCGAGCAACCGTTCAAAGTCAACGCTTCCGGGGAGGATTATGGCGTATCGGCTCAAAAAATTCAAAATGTGATACATTTTTCGCTTTAGAGCATTTTCATCCCGAAATCCGCTGCCGCCTGCCCGATCGGACAGCGCCGCCCTGCCCCGGCACGCCGGAGCCTTTCAAGCTCCTTTTGCCGCCATCGGATTGACCTGCCCGCCCACGGCGAGTACTACTCGAGGAATACGCCGCCCCGCCAGAGATGCCCGAGTGGCCCCTGACAGGCGGCCGACGCCAAATCCAAACCACAGCCCTTGCCGGGAGGCTCCTGCCAATGAGCATCAAGCGCGCCCTGACCCTGATCAACGCCTGCATCATCGTGGCCGCCCTGGGCGCGGCCGCCATGTTCTACCAATTGGGCAACAGCATCCTTGACTTGCGCCGTATGGAAGACAGACGCAGCGCCACGCTCGCCCTGGGCGAGGAGCTTCGCGCCTCGTCGCAGTTGCTGACAAGCAACGTGCGCGTCTATGCGGCAACCGGAAACGCCGCGGCGGAAGCGGCCTACCAGGCCGTGCTTGACGAGCGGGCCGGGAACATTCCGCGCAAGGCGGATCGCAAAATCGCTCCGGGGCAACGCCGGCCGCTGCTTGATCTGATGCGGGAATACGGCGTGACCCCCTCGGAACTCGCCAAGGTTGACGAGGCCAGCAGGCTTTCCAATGCCCTTGTCCCGCTTGAAGTGGAGGCGATGAACGCCGTCAAGGGGATTTTCAAGGATACGACGGGGCAGTTCAGCGTGCGCAAGGCGCCCGATCAGACCCTCGCGATCCAGCTTGTCTTTGGTCCCGAGTATCAGCGTGAAGTGGAAAAGATCATGAAGCCCCTGGACGATTTCGCGCTCATGCTTGAAACGCGCACGGCCGCCGAGGTGAGCGAGGTTCTCGCCACGGTGCGCGCCAACGAGATCATCGTGGGCGTCTGCCTCCTGTTCATGCTTGCGGCCGCGCTTCTCTCCGCCGTGTACACGCGCACGCGCGTCAGCGCGCCGCTCACGGAAACGACGCGCTTTGCCGAACGTGTCGCGCAAGGCGACCTCTCCGTAAGCATCGCGCCCGGCCCGAAAGACGAAATAGGCACCCTGCGCTCCATGCTCTCCGGCATGATCAACACCCTGAAACATCGCATTGAGGAAGTGGAAGCCACATCGGCCCAGGCCCGGATCAAGGGCGAGGAAGCCCTGATCTCCCAGAAAAAGGCGGAAGAAGCGCTTTCCAAGGCGGCCAAGGCGATGGATCGCATGTCGGGCGTCGCCGGGCGGCTCGAACGCGTCGCGACTATCGTCTCCTCCGCGGTGGAGGGGCTGAACCGGCGCATCGATCAATCGGAACGGGGCGCGGGCGAGCAGGCGGAACGGGTTACGGAAACGGCCGCGGCCATGAGTCAGATGAGCGAAACAGTCTCAACCGTGGCCTCCAATGCCAGACATGCGGCCGAAATATCCGAAGACGCCAGACAAAAGGCGCTGAGCGGCGCCAAGTCCGTCAATGATGTGGTGTCCGGCATGAATTCCGTTCAAACGCAGGCTGAACAACTCAAAACGGACATGCTCGCCCTGGGCAGGCGGGCGGAAGATATCGGGCAAATCATGGTGGTCATTTCCGATATTGCGGATCAGACCAATCTCCTGGCCCTCAACGCGGCCATTGAGGCCGCCCGCGCCGGCGAGGCCGGCCGCGGCTTTGCCGTGGTGGCCGACGAGGTCAGAAAGCTCGCGGAAAAAACCATGAGCGCAACGGGACAGGTGGGTGAAAGCGTGCGCGGCATTCAAAACGGCGCGCGGGCGAACATGGACAACATGGAAAAATCGGTGCAGGCCATCGGTGAAGTCACAGCCCTGGCGCGCGAGGCGGGGATTTCCCTCGGCGCCATTGTCACCCTCGTGCAGGACGCCGCAAGGGAAGTGCATGAAATCACCCTGGCGTCGGATGAACAGAACCGGGTCAGCGATTCCATCGCCTCGGTCATGAGCGAAATCAACGGCATTTCACAAGACACCCTCACTTCCATGCACGAAGCCGCGGCCGAAGTGAGCAAACTCAGCGAACAGGTCAGGGACCTGATGATCCTGACGCGTGATCTGACGCATGAGGACGCGGCCTAGGCGGTGTTCACCCTATTTAAGAGACTCAACGACTAGGGCGTGTTCACACTACGGCTTTTGTCCTCTGCCTGCGTCAAAAAGACTTTTTATTCCGGTCAAGTACCATAAGAGTATATTCCCTTCATAAAAAGCCTTTTTTCCCTGGCGGAGAACAAAATTTCTCGTAGTGTGAACATGCCCTAAGGAAATCCGACAGGAGTTTGCCAACTCAAGACCACTGCCGTCACGCTGGATGGAAACCGCGCCATGACCGTGAAGCGCGGCCATTTTCACCCTTGCCCCGAAGCTGGAACGGATAAAGAAGCATTGACGAGGAAAACCACTTGCCCCTGTCGCCGTTTCACGCCCTGTACAAAGCCCGCAAGCTTTCAAGTTACGCCTTTGGTCAGGACAGGCTGACGGCTGTTTTCGCGTCTTCTGATATTGAAGTCTATCCCTACCAGATAGCCGCCGCGCGGTTCGCCTTGCGTTCGCCATACCTGAAAGGCGTTATCCTGTGTGATGAAGGTTCGTTGGGCAAGACTTATGAAGCCCTGTTGATCATCACCCAACTCTGGTACGAGGGCAAAGACCGACTGTTGCTCATTGTGCCCACACCCTTGCTCCACCAGTGGAACGAGATCATCGACAAGAGTTTCTCTGTTCCCTGCTTTGCTCTGGATTCATCCACAGTCTGTAATGCAAGCCAGAACGAGGACAGCAATCCCTTTCTTCAGGATGGGATTGTTCTGACCACCTACGATATTGCGGCCCAAAACGCCGAGCACATCGCCAATGTGCAATGGGATGCGGTTGTTTTTGAAGAAGCTCACCACCTTCGCCGGATATATGCGGACACCAACAAGACCGCCGGTGTTCTGAAAAACGCGGTTAGCAATGCCTTCAAAATCCTGCTCACGGCCACGCCCATGCAGAATTCCATTATGGACCTGTACGGCCTGATTCATTTCATTGACGAGACCGTGTTCCCGGATGAAAAGGCGTTTTACGAGCGTTATTTCCGCAAGCCGGAAAACTATCCTGAACTGGCCGATAGAGTCAGCGCATTCTGTTTCCGGACCACCAGACCGGATGTGGCGAATTACGTCAAGATTCCGGAACGTATTCCGGTTACTGTTGAATTCACGCTCACACCCAAAGAACAGGAACTGTATAAACTGCTTGATGCGTATGTGCAGAGGGAAAACAAGGCCGCATTTCCGCGCATGGACCAGTATGAATTGGCGCTCCTGCTCTTCCGTACCTTTTCCTCTTCCACATTCGCTCTGGACAAGCTGCTGCGCGGTGTGATCCAACGGATGGAATCCAGTGCTGAAACAAGGAACGAGCACATTGCCGCCGAGCTTTCCGAACTTCGGCACATGCAGGCTTTGGCCGCCAGCATCAGGCAGAACGCCAAGGCCACAGAACTGCTTGCAGGCTTGAAGCAGGGCTTTGCCCGGCTCAAGAAGCTTGGCGCAAGGCAAAAGGCCCTTGTCTTCACCGAAAACAGGACCACACAGAAGTTTCTGTTCTCCCTGCTGAACAACGGCCCATACAAGGGCAAAGTCCTGACCTACCACGGCGGAAAAACCCGCGACTACACCATTATGGAGCGCTTCCAAAATGAGGCGAAAATCCTCATTTCAACAGATATCGGCGCGGAAGGCTTCAATCTGGAATTCTGTTCGTTCGTCATCAACTACGATTTGCCGTACAACACTCTGACCATCGAGCAGCGCATCAACCGTTGTCACCGGCAGGGGCAGCACTCGGATGTCATCATCCTCAATTTCCTGAACCGCAACAACTTTGCGGATGTGCGCACACTGGAGCTGATCAACAAGCGTATTCTGCAATTTTCCGGTATCTTCGGCATGTCTGATACTGTAATCGGCAATTTCGACAGCGATATGCGAAGCATTTTTTCCAACATGCTCGCCACGGACCGGACCATACAGGAGATAGATCATATCCATCAGGGCACGCTGAAACAGTTTGAGTCGGAAAACAAACAGCTTGTGCGCCAGGCCGAGCAATCGCTGTTCACTTCCTTTACCGGAAATATAGCGGAAAAGGTCCGCATCACTCCGCAATATATTGAGTCCAGGACCAGAGAGATTGAAGATGATCTCTGGTATGTCACCCGCTGGTTCCTTGAAGGAAAACCGGGCTTCCGTCTGGATGACGCAACCCGCACGGTTACTGTCACGCATCTTCCGCCGCCCCGGGTGTTCACCGGCAAGGCGCTGCGCCGCACGGAATACAGCATGGCGAAAGACTATCAACCGCGCTCCGGCCGTCATACGGTCACCGGCTCGCTCGCCAGAGGCATTATCCACGAAATGTTTTGGGCAGGCGTTCCCGAGCGTGGCGAAATTGTCGTGGACGCGGACATTGAGCCGTGCGAACTTGCGTTGTATGAAGTGCGGGTCCGCCCCCGGGGGAATTTTGGGGGTGGGTACTCTTTTTATCCGCTGGTTGGGGAAACCGGTTCCGGCCGCGCGCTTTCCCACGACGAATGCGCCGCGCTCATGGCCTTGCCGGTGCTTGCCGCCTCCGCGCGCGGCGAGCCTGTGGGCAGCCGCAACCGCCATTTGCGCCCCGCAATGGAACACAGGCTGGACAGGCTCATTTCCGGCGAGGAGTTTATCCGCAAGGTGCTTGCCGAAACCGATTCAGCGGAAAAAGAGGCCGTCAATGCTTTGAAAAGCAGGACGACCGAGCGTAAAATCGCCCTGGATCGCGACCTTGACGCCCTGCGCTTCCAAGTGAAAACAGCCAAGTCCGCTTTGGAAAAAGAACTTTCGCGCATGGAGCGAATGTCCCTGCAACGCCGATGCAGCAAACTGACCATGGAATTGCGACAGGCGGAACAAAACCTGTTCATGCGGCGAAGCATACTGGACAAGGAACTCGATGAACAGGTGCAAGAGGTTATGGACAGCGCGCAGCTTACTGCAAAGATTGAACGGCTGTTTGTTATTCAGGTGATAGGGGACAGGGAATAGTTAATAGGGAATAGTTAATAGGTAAGAGGGAATAGTGGATAGGTAATAGGTAATAGGTAATAGTTAATAGGGAAGAGGGAAGAGAAAAATGGCTGAAACTGTTTTTGATAAAAGTATCAAATTTGCTGTACGGGTTGTTAACCTGTACAAATATTTATGCGCGGAAAAGAAAGAATTCATCATGTCCAGGCAGCTTCTGCGAAGCGGTACGAGTGTCGGCGCCAACCTTCGTGAAGCAAGGTATGCTCAAAGCACGGATGATTTTATTCATAAAAATTCCATCGCGTTAAAAGAAATAGCTGAAACCGGGTACTGGCTTGAACTTCTTGCACAAACAGAATATTTAACGCAAGTACAGTATGAAGATATGGAAAAAGATTGTACAGAGATATTAAAAATGCTGACAGCTATTGTAAAAAAAGCAAAACAGAACAAATGATATTTCATTGTTTTTCTTATTCCCTATCACCTTTTACCTATCCCCTATTCCCTAGTACCTATTACCTATCCCCTATTCCCTATCAACTATTACCTATTACCTATCCCCTATTACCTAAATCTAACCCTGAATGGAGCGAAGCAAAATGAAGATTTCCGGCCTCTCCAAGGATATCGAACAGACCGAGCGCGAAAAGCTGGCTTCGGTTTTCCCGCAATGCTTTGTTGAGGGCAAGCTGGATATCGACAAGCTGCTCTCGCTCTGTGGCGAATACATCCTCAAGGATTTTGAGAAGTACGAATTCACCTGGAAGGGCAAGAGCCAATGTCTTCCCCTTGCCCAGCAACGCTCCACGGCAACACTCCGTCCGTGCGCGGAAGAAAGCGTCAATTTCGAGACCACGCAAAATCTGTACATCGAAGGCGACAATCTGGAAGTCCTGAAACTGTTGCAGACGTCGTATTTCCGCCGTATCAAGATGATCTACATCGATCCGCCGTACAACACGGGCAACGATTTTGTGTATGAGGACGACTTCAAAGACCCGCTCGAACGCTACAGGGAAGTGACCAGCCAGACCACCAAAAGCAACCCCGAGGCAATGGGGCGCTTTCACACCAACTGGCTGAACATGATGTACCCGCGTTTGCGTCTGGCCGCGAACCTGCTCCGGGATGACGGCGTTATTTTCATTTCGATTGATGATGGTGAACAGGCTAATTTACGCAAAATGTGTGATGAAGTTTTTGGAGAAGAGAATTTTACTGGACAATTTCCATGGCGCAAACGTACTGCAAAGTCAGATGTACCATTTGGTATTTCACAAGATTATGAATGGGTACTATGTTATGCAAAATCTGATAAATTTGTAGCTTGTATTGAAGGCGGTACGCGAAAATATTTTGAAACAGACGATTTGCCGGGAAGACCCTGGCGAATTCATGATCTTACCAAGCAAACAAGCGCCAGTGAAAGACCAAACAGTTTTTTTACAATGGTAAACCCAAAAAATGGGGATGAATATCCTGCAAATCCCAATAGAACCTGGGCCATTACAAAAGAAACTTTTGATAAATACTATGCTGATGGCAGAATTGTATTCCCTGGCGACTATGATTTTTTGAATATCTCCAAGCCTGCTCTGCGTTACTTCAAAGAAGACGATATGGCAAAAGCAGGCGAAAAATTTGGTTTTATGCCTGTCAGTACAAACCTACCTAATGAAATTGGTATGACTCAAGATGGAACAAAAGAAATTACTGAATTATTCGGAAATAAAGTCTTTGGTTTTCCCAAGCCAACACTTTTAGCTCACTACTTTATCAAAATAGCAACAACCACAACACCAAACGATTCCGATATCATCCTTGATTTCTTCTCCGGTTCCGCAACAACCGCCCATGCGGTAATGCAACTCAATGCCGAGGACGGCGGCAACCGCCAATTCATCATGGTGCAGCTTCCGGAATTGTGCCCGGAAAGTTCGGAAGCGTTCAAGGCCGGCTACAAGAATATCTGCGAAATCGGCAAGGAGCGGATTCGGCGGGCGGGCGCAAAAATGCTTGAGAATATCGAATCCACAAAACAGAATAAAAAGCAAACAACAAAACACAAGGAACAGCTTTCGCTTGTTCCCGATAGTGACGATGCTTCAAGCAATTCTCCATCGCCCGACACCGGCTTCAAGGTCTTCAAACTGGATTCTTCCAACCTGAAAATATGGGACAGCACGCCGTTCCCGGAAGACGATTTGCTCTCCATCAGCAACCGGCTGCACAACATGATCGACCGGATAAAGTCGGATCGTACCGATCTTGATGTTGTGTACGAAATCATGCTCAAGATGGGGGTTCCCCTGACCTGTAGCGTCTCGCAGGTGGATATTTCCGGCAAAACAGCCTGGTCTGTCGGGGATTTTCTCTTGCTCATCTGCCTGTCGGAGGGTCTGACGGTGGACATGATCGAGGAAATGGCGAACTACGCCCCCGGACAAATCATCCTTGCCGAACACTCCCTGCCCGACGACACGGCCATGTCCAACGCCTGGTACATCCTGCGCGACAGGAGTATTGAAGTGAAACTGGTGTAGCCGGGAGCCTGCGCGCATGACAAAACGTCTTCCTGCTGAAGTGCCGGATAAAAAAAGGGGGGAACTCCTCCTCTACCAGGCCGAAGGCGACGGCCCGCGCCTTGAAGTGCGCCTGTACGACGAAAGCGTGTGGCTGAGCCTGAACCAGATGGCCGAGCTTTTTCAGGTGGACAAGTCCGGCATTTCCCGCCACCTGAAAAACATCTTTCAAACCGGTGAGTTGCAACGGGATTCAGTTGTTGCAAAATTTGCAACAACTGCCGCGGACAACAAAACCTATCAGGTCGAATACTTCAATCTGGACGCCATTATTTCTGTAGGGTACCGCGTCAACAGTCTGCGCGGCACGCAATTCCGGATTTGGGCGGCGCGCCTGCTGAAAGAATATCTGCTCAAGGGCTTTGCCCTTGACGACAAGCGCCTCAAGGAATCCGCGTCGGCACGTTACTTTGAGGAACTTCTCGCCCGTATCCGGGACATTCGTTCTTCGGAAAAAGTCTTCTGGCGCAAGGTGCTGGATATTTACGCCACCAGTATTGACTATGATCCGCGTTCCGAACTCTCCAGGACATTTTTCCAACAGGTGCAAAATCAGATGCACTGGGCGGCGCACGGGCACACGGCAGCGGAACTCATCTACTGTCGCGCCGATGCGAAACAGCCGCAAATGGGCGTGACCAACTTCCCCGGCGCCCGGCTCCTCAAGCGCGATGTGGAAGTGGCCAAAAACTACCTGAGCGAAACGGAACTGGACATGCTCAACCGCATCGTCACCGCCTATCTTGAAATAGCGGAAATTCAGGCCATGAACCGCAATCCGCAAACGATGCAAGACTGGACGGAGCGACTGAAGCAGTTTCTGAGCATGACGGGGCGGGAACTCCTGACCCATGCCGGAAAAATCTCTCATGAGCAGGCGCTGCAAAAAGCCCATGCGGAATATGAGAAATACAAGACGCAACTGCTGGCCGAACCGACGGAAGCAGAAAAAGACTTCGTGGAGTCTGAGCGGGAATTCAAAAAAATTGAAGCTCTCAAAAAAGGAAAGGGCGCATGAAACTCAAATTCGTCAACCAGCCCTTCCAGACAGCCGCGGTCAACGCCGTGGCCGACCTGTTCATCGGCCAGGAAAAAAAGACCGCTGCCTTTTCCCTTGTTCGTGAGGATCGTCCGACACTGCTGGAAACACAGTACGGCATCGGCAATGCTCTGCTCATTGATGATGAAACCATGCTCGCCAACATGCGGGCTGTGCAGAAACGCAATACTCTGCCCCTGACGGACAGTCTGGAAGAAAAGCAGTTTTCCGTGGAAATGGAAACCGGAACCGGCAAAACCTATGTCTACACCAAGACTATCTTTGAATTGAACAAGCGTTTCGGCTTTACCAAGTTCATCATTGTTGTGCCGTCCGTGGCCATTCGCGAGGGCGTGTACAAATCTTTCCAGATCACGCGGGAGCACTTCGGCGTTCTCTACAACAATGTTCCGTGCCGCTACTTCATTTACAACAGCGCCCGCTTGTCCGATGTGCGCCGCTTCGCCACAAGCGCCAACATCGAAATCATGATCATCAATATCGACGCCTTCAAAAAGGCGGAGAACGTGATCAATCAGGTTCAGGACCGGCTCTCCGGCGAGTCCGCCATGAATTTTATCCGCGACACCCGGCCCATCGTGATCATTGACGAGCCGCAAAGCGTGGACAACACGCCCAAGGCAAAGGAAGCCATCGCCTCCCTGAACCCGCTCTGCGTGCTGCGTTATTCGGCCACCCACCGGGAAAAGGTCAATCTGCTGTTCCGGCTCACGCCTGTCGACGCCTACCAGATGGGGCTGGTCAAGCAAATCTGCGTGTCCTCAAACCAGGTGGCGCACGGCTTCAACAAGCCGTACATCAGGCTGCTTTCCGTCACCAAAGACGACAGGGGCTACCGCGCGAGAGTGGAAATGGACGTAGCCGCCAAGGACGGCAAGGTCGCCCGGAAAAGCGTCACCCTCAAACCGAATGCAGACCTGTTCGTGCTTTCCGGTCAACGCGATCTGTACGAGGGGTATGCGGTTGTGGGCATTGACTGTACGCCCGGCCTGGAAGGAATCGAGTTCGGCAGCGGCGAATTCCTGCAACTTGGCCGGACCATCGGCGGCATTGATGAGAACATCGTCAAGCGGGCGCAGATCCGCCGCACCATAGAAGCCCATTTTGACAAGGAATTGCGCTTCACGGGAAAAGGCATCAAGGTGCTCTCCCTGTTCTTCATTGATGAAGTGAGGAAATACCGCACTCCGGAAGGCGGCAAGGGCCTCTACGCGGAGATGTTTGAGGACTGCTATCGTGAACTCCTGGATCTTCCCAGGTATGCCGAACTGAAGGAGCGCTTCTTCACACCGGTTGAGGATGTGCATGACGGCTACTTTTCCCAGGACAAAAAGGGTAATTACAAGGACACCAAAGGCGATTCCCAGGACGATTCCACCACCTACAACACCATCATGAAGGACAAGGAGCGGCTTCTGTCGTTCGAGTGCCCCTTGCGCTTCATCTTCTCGCATTCCGCGCTGAAAGAGGGATGGGACAATCCCAATGTGTTTCAGGTCTGCACGCTCATTGATCAGAAATCCGCCTTCACCTGTCGCCAGAAAATCGGCCGCGGCCTCCGGCTCTGCGTAAATCAGGACGGAGAACGCATTGAAGACCAAAACATCAATCTGTTGCACGTCATGGCGAATGAAAGTTTTGCTGAATTCGCGGCCACGCTCCAGAAGGAAATCGAGGACGAAACCGGCCTGAAGTTCGGCGTGCTGCAATTGAGCCTCTTTGCCGGAATGACCTACACGGAGACAGTTGAGGAAAAGAAGACCATCGCCCCGGAAGAAGCCGCGCAGATCGTCGCGCACCTCGAAAAACAGGGCTACATCTCGCCCGAAGGGCAGGCGCAACCGGCGCTGCAAACAGCCATTGAACAGAATAGCCTGAACCTGCCGCAGGAAGTGGCCGCGGCCAAGGTGGAAGTCGCCAAGACAATCACCTCAGTCACGATTGCAAGCGAAGCCGCGGCTACGCCGGTTACAACCGCGGCCCTGAAAACCGCCCTCTCCGGCGCAACCTACACCCAAACCGTGCGGACGGAAAAAACCGTTTCCTATGAAGACGCCCAGGAACTGCTCACCCACCTGCACGCCAAGGGCTACACGGACAAAAACGGCAAGATCAAGGATACGCTGAAAAACGCTCTGAAAACAGGAACCGTGGATCTGCCGAAAAAATTCGAGGCCGCGCGCGAACGCGTTGAATCCGTCATCAAGGGCGTGGACAGACGCCCGCCGCTCCGCGACGCTTCCCGCGATGTGACGGTCAGGCTGAAAAAGCAGGTCACGGCCTCGCCGGAATTTCTGGAACTGTGGGACAAAATCAAGCAGAAAACCACCTACCGGGTGAACATCGACAGCGCAACCCTGATCAGTCAATGCGTCAGGGACTTGCGGGAGATGGAACCCATACCCAGAGCATGCCTTGTCTCGCAGACCGCGAGCATCGCCATAGAATCGGCCGGAGTGACCCACCGTGAAACCGGAATGCGGACTATGGATATCCGCGACAGCTACGCCGGAATGCCGGACGTGCTGGCCGTCATTGGCGAGCAGACCCTGACCCGGCGGGCCACGGTCTGCGAAATCCTGCTCCAGAGCGAACGCTTGCAGGACTTGCGCAACAATCCGCAACTGTTCATCGAACGCGCGGTGGAAATCATCAGGAACCGTCGCCACCAACTGGCCGTGGACGGCATCAGTTACCTCAAACTGGCCGGGCAGGAATACTACATCCAGGAGATCTTTGACAGCGAAGAACTTGTCGCCAATCTGGAAAAGAACGCCGTGACCGTGGAACACAGCGTTTACGACCATATCATCTACGACAGCAACACGGTGGAGCGTCCCTTTGCCGTGGCTCTGGACAATGACCCGGACGTGAAAATGTTCTTCAAGATTCCGCGCACGTTCAAAATCGAAACCCCCATCGGAACCTACAACCCCGATTGGGCTGTGTACCTTGACCGCAACGGCGAAAAGAAACTCTACTTCGTGCTCGAAACCAAAGGCGACACCAGCCTGTTCAACCTGCGTACTCCCGAAGCCCTGAAAATCCATTGCGGCAAACAACACTTCAAGGCGCTGGATAACGGCGTGGAGCTACGGGTAGCGAAAGAGTGGAAGGCATTCAGGATGGGGGTTTGAGTGCTTCCCCCCGATTTCCGAACCCACGCTGCACGATAGCCTTGATTCATTCTCATTACTTGCTGTTTGCGGTGAACTGTTTGGTCCCTTTGAGTAATGGTAGCCGCCTGCGAGAACAGACCCATGACGTCGCCAATCTGTTTTTTCACCGCAACAAGCTGGCGGGAATACGCTTCCTGCGCATTCGTTTTCGCCATTTTGACCTGCTGAACTTCAAGCTCGGAAAGTTTTCTGCTCAACTCCCCTGACGCGCCCGCCGCGCCCTGAAAGACTTTTTCAAGGCTGCTCACAGCGTTGGAATGCATCTCCGCCGCCGGGCCAGCGTCGACGATCTGCGGCGATTGTATCCAGAGCTTCCCGAATACCTGCAATGGGCGGTGAAAACCGCCTTTTTTCTTGCCCTGCGTCCGGGGCAGGTGGAACTTTTCAGCCTGACATGGGACGCCTTCAACTGGCGGCGTGGCGTGGTCATCATCCGGCAGGGGAAAAGCGGCTATGGGGCCACAGGAAAGATGAGAATGGCTACAGGAGCCAACTGTAGTTGACCGATGCCCGACTTTCCTTTGACTGACGCCGGTCTGGTGCTTGACCGGAGGAGAATGGCGGCGTGAAAAAAGGTTTGAGAACGGGAGGGTAATCGGGGAGCTGATCCGCACGAGAAATGAGAATATGAAGGCTACCAATCGGGAGACTCTGACGCTGGAAAAAAACGCTACTCCTGGTATTCTCTCCCCACCCAGAGGATCTGACCAATCACACGGAAGCTGTCAAAAGTCTGCTCCCCCAATTCAATGACTATCGGGCGATATTCTGGGTTGACACTCTTCAATTGAGGTAGTCTCGACTTGATCTGACAGTAGGCCCTTGCCAGGAAAGGGGAAC
>CAJUHZ010000017.1 GCA_910585945.1 uncultured Bilophila sp. | reverse complement strand
ATGTCTATGGTTTACGCAAGCTTATTTAGGATTTGTTTGTGAGATGGCCACTAATGGACCCAGAAAAAAGTATAAAAGTACTCCGGTAACAAATAAAAGCCCCGCTTGCGCGGGGCCGTTATTTTACTGCTTCGGTGCGGTCAGCCTTTCGATAGTCTGTGGGGAAAAAGCGAATTTCATGGCTTCCCGGTCAGGAGTCACCCAGATAATGTCTCTCTTCTGATTTACTGGCCGTGCCAAAAGAACAGGCTGACATATGCCTTGTGTATAAATGCCTAAAAACTCTTCTTTTACATCCGTACAAATTGCGTTGAAAATATCACCTTGGTTAATCTCAGCCAGATCCAACCCATTAGATTGGCTTACAAATGCGTCAAACAGACCTTGTAGGTTGACAACTGGTAGCCTTTGACTGTCCATATCCCCTATAAAACCTTCTCCAACTTTTTCCACAATCCCGACAACAATCATTTTCTTTTGGGAAAAATTTTTCTTGAAAGCGAACCTGTTCTGCTTAAATTCCTTGAAAAGCTCCACTGCTGATATGATATTTGAATCTGGATTGTAAAATTCGTTTCCCGCCGCAAGTGCCACACCCGAAATCATCAGCAATCCGATACAAATCCCAAACAGAGTTTTCATCACTCCCCTCCCTTCGCTTTTTTCGCAGCCTCATATTTCGCCACAGTTGCCCGGATACGGTCAGCCAGAGGCAAAATTTCATCCAGCGTCTCAATGCCTATGCGTTCATCTTTGGCGTCGCCGTCAAAGAGACCAACCTTCCACGGGCGCTTGTTGAAATGCAGACGGAAAATGGGCTGTCTCAGGGTATCGTCAAGCAGGATATTGCAGAAATTGACAGCATCCCGCATGACCACGCGCTCCGGATCAACCACTCCCCGCAGGATTGATTTGACCAGATAGTATGCTTCCTTTTCTTCTTCCAGTGTGACAATGCGCGCATCAGCACCATTCTCTGTTTCAGATGGCGGCGTTTCCGATTCCGGGGGGGCGCTTTCAGGCTGTGATTGCGTCATGGCGTTTTTCAGGCGGTCATTGATGCGATCATTGATGAACTGCTCCAATGCCCCGACAAGCACCGGAGTAAAACGTTCCAGTACGTTTTGCGTGATGCGGCCATCATATGCTTGGCTGATGAAAAAACGTGCGAAATCATCATGCGGCTTGATCATCTGTTCCGCCATGATACGCTTGAACTCACGGTTGTATTTGAGTTCATTGGCGGCGCTCATGCAGACATCCCGGTCAAACTTCCCCTTGACGAGCTTGCGCAGTTCCGGGATGAGCGCATCATCCATGTCATCCAGACAAAATTCCATGTATGGCTTGGTGTCCATACGGTTAGTTGTCTCTAAATCAGAATAAAATCGATAGCGGTTTCCGTCAGTCAGAATAGCGATAGGCGCTTCTGTACCATGAAAATAAAGCTGAAGCTGATTGCAGTGCTTGAAATCAAGCCCTGTCCCTAGTGCTTTACATTCAATAAGAACAATAGGTTTCCCCTCATTCAAAATGGCATAGTCGATGCGGGCGTCTTTATATTCGCCAATGGGGGCAGAAAATTCGGGCACTACTTCGGCAGGATTGAAGACATCATACCCCAGAGCGGCAATAAACGGCATCACAAGCGCGTTTTTGGTGGCCTCTTCTGTCTTGATGCCATCTCCAACAGATTTTACCTTTTTCGAAAGAGCAGCTATTTTTTCCGAAAAATCCATGATTTCCCCTCCTGTACGCATGATTTTTGATAAGCGTTATACGGTATCTCCCCTGTTCGCAAGCTGAAACCGCCGTTGGAAGGGCTTTCAGCGCGTTTTTTCGTTTTTCCGCCTACCCAGGGGGAGTCGGGTTTTCGTCCCGCCAGAGGCCGGCAGAGGCAGCACGCGCCGCCTTTTGCGCCTTGCGTCATGACCGGCAAAAGCGCGCCCGGCAATACTGGGGATATACCCACGCGAGACCAGCCTTGATCATCAGGCCATTGATCACCATGCCGTTGTGACGCACTAGAGCAACAGTCCGGCCGTAGCGATCCATACCGAAAGGCAGGATATCCACACGTGCGCCTGCGGGCAGCAGTGCGCGCAGGTAGTCAGAAGATTCGGGGCCATGCGGCTGAGCAGCCTCGGGCGCATCAATACCGTACAGACGCACTACAAGCGACGTTTTCCGGTCATGATCGATAGCGACAGTGATCGTATCGCCATCGCTCACAGATACGACAGAGCCGATCCAGGCCAGTGCAGAGAAAGGGAAAAAAGTCAGGACGAACCAGAGGAGGGGGAAAAAGGTATGCGCTTCATGCGCTCTTGGATATCAAGCAACATATTTTTGCGCAATGAAGAGGGAGAAGATGAGGAGGACAGGCTTGACGCCTGAGGGGGGGAAAAGATAGAGGGAAAGACGAAAGGCCCACAGATGGGCACATGAGACGGACACATTTTCAGGCCGTTTTTGGGCACATTCGGCACATTTTAGACTTTAAATTGTTTTTTATTTCAAAAGGTTAAAGTGTAAAGTTCATGCTTCCCAAGCTGAAGGTTGCGGGTTCAAATCCCGTTTCCCGCTCCAGAAATTTCAGGCGCTTGCGCTTTCCCTGCAAGCGCCTTGTTTTTTGGGCACATGAAGTTGGGCACATGCCGGCATAGCCGGAAGAGCTTCGACAGCCGCCCGCTTTTGCGTGTCCATGACGTGCTGGTAGTGCATCAGGAGCATAGTGGGAGTACTGTGTCCCATGAGCTTCGCCACTGTGCCGATATCCACCCCGCCGGCGATCAGTTCCGTGGCAAAGGCATGACGCAAGTCGTAGGGACGAATCCGTCGGGTGATTCCCGCCCGACGCAGAGTGAGCGCCCATGCTGTTTGGATACTCTTCACCGGCTGGCCCTTGTGATGGATCAGATATTCAACGCCTTCGGCCTGGTCATCGCGTCGCCACGCTGTAAATACTGGCAGCAGGGATTCCCGAATGGGTACTTCCCGCCAGGGCGCATTCGGGTTTTTCTTTGACCCGTGTACGCGCACTACCCCACGGACCAGATCCACGTCCGTCCATGTCAGCCCGAAAAGTTCACATGGTCCGACGCGCAGGCCGCATTGCGCTCCCAAAACGATAACCCGCACGATGTGCGGAGCGGCAACCGACAAAAGAGCTTCCAGTTCCCCCGTTGTGGGGGGAATAAAATGCTCATAATTCGTCGGGGGAAGTTTGGGGAACTTGATCTCCGGCATGAATTCCTTTTCCATGCACCATCGCAAGACTGTGCGTAATACAGACATCCGGCCGTGAACCGTTGCGGATTTCACATTACGCTTGCCATGCTCTTCCATCAGCATGGTGATATCTGCCGTTGTGATCGCCTTCACCGGAACAGTTCCCAACTTTTGCAAAGGGAGACATTCCGCTGGACGCAATCACAGCGGAACAGATTGCCAACCTGATGGAAGAACACGGGAAACGTGTTGTGAAAGCGGCAACCATTCACAATAGAATGTCTGTATTATGCTCCGTTCTCCGATGGTGCATGAGCAATGGATTTATGCCGGAACTCAGGTTCCCGAAACTTCCCCCAAAGAGGTATGAACACTTCATCCCCCCAACGCCAGATGAACTGTGCGCCATTATGGATGCAGCGTCGCCCCCATATCATCAGGGTCATTGTGCTGGGAGCGCAATGCGGGGTTCGCGTCGGGCCAAGCGAACTTTTCCGTCTGACATGGGCGGATGTGGATCTCTCGCGCGGAGTGCTGCGCGTGCATGGGGCCAAAAAGAATCCCAACATCCCCTGGCGGGAAGTGCCAATTCGGGAAAGTCTGCTGTCGCTCTTTGAGACATGGCAAAAAGACGATCTGGAGAAAGGCATCGAACATCTGATCCATCACAATGGACAACCTGTGAGCAGCATCAAAAACGCCTGGAAACAGACCCTTCAGCGGGCCGGCATCACACGCCGCATTCGTCCCTACGATCTGCGCCATGCTTTCGCCACCGAGTTGATTGCTGGCGGCGTGGACGTCGGCACAGTGGCGAAGCTCATGGGACACAGCACGCCGACGATGCTCCTGACTCACTATCAGCACGTCATGGACAAGCAAAAACGGGCGGCCGTGGAGGCGCTTCCCGACATTGGGCATGTGCCCAAGGGCATGTGCCCAAAAAACAAGGCGGTTACTGCAATGCAATAACCACCTGAAATCTTTGGCGCGGCTGGAGAGATTCGAACTCCCGGCCTACAGGTTCGTAGCCTGTTGCTCTATCCAGCTGAGCTACAGCCGCGTCCGAGGAATGCTTCTACTCCAGCGTCCATCGGGCGTCAAGCACTTTTTTGCGCCTTTTTATTTTTCCCTGAAAAAACATTTCAATGGCAACCGGAGCACCCGCTGGAGCAGCAACTGCCGCAGCCTCCGCCCGACTCGGGAAGCGGAAATTCCGGCTGGACCGAAAAGCCCATGGGGGTCACGTCCAGCGCCACGGAGCCAACCAGGGACAAAAGCTCCTTGTTGATGCAGAAGGAGAAGCCGCCCTCCTCAAAAACCGTATCGTCTTCACCCGGCTCATCGAGGGCAAGAGCAAGGCGGGGGCCGCCGCAGCCGCTGGCCATATAAATGCGGATGGGATTTTTTTCCTTGCCTTCAAAGTAGGCGTCAAGCTCCTGCCTGGCGGTGTCCGTCATACTGAACATGGTGTTTTCCTTGTGGTTATGCGTTATGACGGTTCCCCCCGCATTGCGGAGCGCTTCCCCGTCATCGTTGCGGAAGCAAGGTAGTCACCGGACACGGCAACGTCAAGGCAAGGGGCGCGCCCCTGCCCGAAAAATCGCCCCGGAAGACATTTCAGGCTTCCGGGGCGGTCGGGTCTCGAAAAAACGTCTGGAGGACGGATTCGGAGTTTTTCTGTCCCGCGATCAGAGACCAGGGGCCGCCCTCATTGCAACGCCGTCCGCGAAAGGCAGATTTTTTCCGGCCGGCAAGGGGGCAAACAGCGGGCGAAGCTGTATGAACATACAGTCAATGCTGACCCCGCAACGCCGCCGGACGCAAAAACGGCCTTGCAGCAGGGCGGGTTCATGGGGTCTGCCCCTAAATGCCGCAACTGCCGCCCGAGCAGGAACCGCCGCAACTGCCGCCCCCCGGGGCGTCAAGAGGTTTCACAGGTTCCACCGTAAAGCCCATGTAGGAAAGATCGACTGTAACGCCGCCGGTAGAGGCTGCAAGTTCCTTTTCCATGCAGAACGTCAGCCCGTTCACATCAAAACGCGCGTCGGCATCGGTAGGCTCATCCAGAGCCAGCGCAAGGCGCGGGCCGCGTCAGCCGCCGGAAGCGAGATAAATGCGGATGGGGGATTTTGCCTTGCCAGAGCCGGCGAAATAGGCTTCAAGCTCCCGCCGGGCGTCATCGGTCAGCGTAATCATGTTTTCCTCCAAGGGGCAGTTTCATTGCAACATTGTCCGGGAATCGGGGCCGATCCGCCGGGATCGGCGCTCCTCTGTCGTGACGAAGTCCCGCTTCCCCGGGCGGCCTTTCCATGAACCGGAGTCCATGCCGCCCGAAGCTGTCTTGCAGCATTGTGCGATTGAAAATATCCTTTTTCAATCGCGGCATTGCCGTCATTTCGCAGGCAAAACGCGATTTGCCCGCCTGTTCGGCACGGGCGCCCGCTCTCGCGGCCGCCAGGCGTTTGCCCGCAATTCATTGGGAAAACGCTTTAAAGCATGAAAATGCGTATCCCCCGGGTCTTTGTCAACCGTTTCTCCTGAAAAACAGGGAAACGCACCCGGCGCGGCCGAATTGCCCCTGACAGGGCAACGGCCCGGACAATAACGTCTCGACTTTCACCCCATCTTCATTTAGAATAAGAGGTTGTGATGCGGAGAAATGAAGCGCGCTTCGTTGCGCCGCGCAAGGAGTTTTCATGGTTTGCCGTCTGTTGTCCCTGCCTTCGGAATCATCCTGGCCGCTCCTGCTGCTTCGCCTGGCGGAGCGTGCCGACCCCCGGTGCGACGCGCAACAGCGCGCGGAAGCCGACGTGCGCCGGATGATCGCTGACGTGCGCGAGCGGGGCGACGCCGCCCTGCTTGACTTCACACGCCGTTTTGACGCTCCGGAAATGGAAGGGCCGTTGCGAGTGCCCGAAGCCGCCCTGGACGAAGCCGTGGCCGCCATGAGCCGGGACGCCCTTGAAACCATCCGGAACGCGGCGGCCAACCTTCGGGAATTTCACGAAGCCCAGAAGGAACGCTCCTGGTTCCTCACCCGGGCGGACGGGAGCATCCTGGGGCAGCGCGTCACGCCTGTGGAACGGGCCGGCCTCTATGTGCCGGGCGGAACGGGCGGGAACACCCCGCTTGTGTCCAGCCTGCTGATGACGGCAATCCCCGCCCTTGTGGCCGGCGTGGAGGAAGTGGCCGTGGTTTCGCCGCCCCGGCGCGACGGCACGTTGAACCCGGCCATTCTGGCCGCGGCGCGCATTGCGGGCGTGCGTGAAGTGTACCGCGTGGGCGGAGCCTGGGCCATTGCGGCCCTGGCGTACGGCACGCCGAGCCTGCCGGCCGTGGACGTGATCGCCGGGCCGGGCAACCTGTGGGTGACCACGGCGAAACGGCTTGTGCAGGGGACAGTCGGCATCGACATGATCGCCGGCCCGAGCGAGGTGCTGATTCTGGCCGACGCCTCCGCCGATCCGGAGTGGATCGCCGCGGACATGCTCTCCCAGGCCGAACACGATACGCTTGCGTCGGCCGTCTGCCTCACGGATGACGAGGGAGTGGCCCGCGCCGTAACGGCCGCGCTGGAACGCCGGCTGCAAGATCTGCCGCGCGCGGAAATCGCAGCCAGGGCGCTGGCGGACTGGAGCGCCGTCGCCGTCCTGCCCGATATGGAAGCCGCCATTGCTCTGGCCAATCGCATCGCGCCCGAGCATCTTGAAATTCTGACGGCCACGCCCTGGGAACTGCTGCCCCGCATCCGGCACGCGGGCGCGGTATTTCTTGGCCCGTATTCTCCGGAACCGCTCGGAGACTACTTCGCCGGCCCCAATCATGTGCTCCCCACGCTGGGTACGGCCCGTTTTTCCTCGGCGCTTTCGGTCCAAACCTTTTGCAAGCGCACCAGCGTCATCGCCGCGAGCGCGGCGTTCGCGGCAAGCGCGGCGGAGCCGGTGGCCCGCCTCGCCCGCATGGAATGCCTGGAGGCGCATGCGCGATCCATTGAAGCCCGTGCGCAAACGCGCGCAAAAGACGCCGGATCGCCCGGCTGTGGTTCGCGGCCGTAACCCGCGATCATTCGGAGCGCGACAAACGACGGGCGAAACACGCTGTCCGGATTGAAGCCGAACACACACAAGGATACGGGATGCAAGTCGTCACACAGACTGATATTCGGGAATTTCCCCTGCTGAGCAGGGGAAAGGTTCGGGATATTTACGGCATTGATGAAAAAACGCTGCTCATCGTCACGACGGACCGAATGTCCGCCTTTGACGTGATCATGAACCGACCCGTCCCGTACAAGGGCGTGGTTCTCAACCAGATCACGCTGTTCTGGATGGACAGGTTCCGGGATCTGATTCCCAATCATCTGATCGAAAGCGATGCCGCGCGTTTTCCCGCCGTGCTGGCTCCCTACCGGGAGCAGTTGGAAGGCCGATCCGTACTGGTAAAAAAAGCGAAGCCCCTGCCGGTCGAGTGCATCGTGCGCGGGCACATCTCCGGATCGGGCTGGAACGAGTACCGGAATACGGGAAAAATCTGCGGCATCCCCCTGCCCGCCGGGCTTGAGGAATCCGCGCGTCTGCCGGAACCCCTGTTCACGCCTTCCACCAAGGCGACGTTCGGAGAACACGACCGCAACATTCCGCCGGCGGAAGCGGCCGATCTCCTGGGTGCGGACCTGGCGGCCGAAACGGAGCGCACGGCATTGGGCATCTTCAGGGAGGCGCGGACCTGGGCGGAAACGCGCGGCATCATCATCGCGGACACGAAATTCGAATTCGGCATGGTGGATGGTCGTCTGACGCTCATCGACGAAGTGCTGACTCCGGATTCCTCCCGTTTCTGGCCCGCCGAAGGCTACGCGCCCGGCAAAAGCCAGCCGAGTTTTGACAAGCAATACCTGCGCGACTGGCTGCTGAAGCAGCCCTGGGACAAAACCCCGCCGCCTCCTCCCCTGCCGGACGAGATTGTCGAGGCGACCCGCGCCAGATACCTGGATGCCTACCGCATCCTTACCGGAAAGGAACTCCCCCTGTAGCCGCCGGGACGTCCACGCCGGACGCACGGGCCGTGACGGGGACGCGGCGCAGCCGCACCATCAACATATTGGAGCGAGGAGCCTATGCTGCTGAAAGACAAAAAATGCCTTATCTTCGGCGTCGCCAACAACAAGAGCATCGCCTACGGAATCGCTTCCGCCTTCAAGGCCAACGGTGCAAAGCTCGCGTTCAGCTATGCCGGCGATGCCATCAAGAAACGGGTGGAGCCTATCTGTGAAGAATTTGGAGGCGAATTCACCTTCCCCTGTGATGTGAGCGACGACGGCCAGATCGCCGCCGCCGTGGACATTGCGCGGGAAAAGTGGGGCACGGTGGATGTGCTTGTCCACTCCGTCGCCTTTGCGGCGCGCGAAGATCTCAACCGCCGTTTCATCGAAACAAGCCGCGACGGCTTCCGCCTGGCGCTTGACGTCTCCGCGTATTCGCTGACGGCGCTGTGCCATGCCTTTGAGCCGCTGTTCAATCCCGGCGCTTCCGTGCTGACCATGACGTATTACGGCGCGCAAAAGGTCATCCCCAATTACAACGTGATGGGCGTGGCCAAGGCGGCGCTGGAAGCTTCCGTTCGCTACCTTTCGGTGGATCTGGGCAAACAGAACGTCCGGATCAACGCGATCAGCGCCGGCCCGCTCAAGACGCTGGCCGCCACGGGCATTTCCGATTTCCGCCACCTGTACAGCTTTTTTGAGGAGCGCGCCCCCCTGGGGCGCAACGTCACCACGCTGGAAGTGGGCAATGCGGCCGCCTTTCTGGCCTCGGACATGGCGGCGGCCATTACCGGCGAAGTCATGTTTGTAGACTGCGGCTACAACAACCTCGGGGTGTAAACCATCCCGGAGCGTTCAAGCGACAGGACAAGCAAAGGCCGGGCATACCCGGCCTTTTTGTCGGGCAGTGCCAAGGGAAAATTTACCCGCTTGCAGGGAGAACACGCCGACAACATATTCCATGTGCCTCCATGCATGATACATGAGCATCACTTTGCCCGGAACCGCGGTTTCGGCAAGTGACTCCGTTCGCCACGTCAGGGCGGTCAGTCAGAAAGAAAAAAAGACTGCCTCAAAAAGACAGCGGAGCATCTTCACACCGCAAAAACGCCCTGCCGGCTGCACGAACAGGCGGCTGTGAGACGCGGGCGGAGTGTATTTGGCTGTGATGCGCCGAAGCGGGCGCGCTCCAACCCCTGAGTATGGGAAATCCCGAGGCGACGCTACCGGTGCCGCTCGGCTCCCGAGATATTGAACGTGAGTTCGTAGAGGTAGTGGAAGAAATCCACGTATTCGACAAAAACCTTGTCCGGAACATGGATGCGGGCGCCCGCAAAGTTGAGGATGCCGCGCACGCCCGCGTCAAGCAGGTGATCGGCGGCGCGCTGCGCTCTTTCCGGCGGCGTGGTGATGATCCCGATTTCAATATCGAGATTGCGCACGGCGTCTTTCAGCGAGTTGGTGCAGGTCACTTCAAGCCCGTAGACCTGCTCCCCGATTTTGAAGGGATCGCAATCGAACGCGCCGACGATATGAAAACCGCGCGCCTTGAATTCGCCGTAATGCAGCAGCGCGCGCCCCAGATTGCCCACGCCCACAAGGGCGGCCCGCCATTCGCGGTCCACGCCGAGAGAGACCTTGATCGCCTCGATCAGGTTTTCCACATGGTAGCCAACGCCCCTGACGCCGAACTCTCCAAAATAGGCCAGATCCTTCCGTACCTGAGAAGCGTTCACGTCGCACGCCTCGGCCAGCGGGCCGGAAGAGATCACTTCCACGCCATTGCGGCGCATGCTTTCAAGAACCTGCACATAAACGGCCAGACGCTGAATGGTGGCTCGGGGAATACGTTCGCTTTTGACTGGGAGCATGGCGATGTACCGGGATGGATGAAACGGGGGGCAAAACGCCCCCCGGAAAGGCGATTTAGGCGAAAGGATTGGCGAACAGGATGATCAGGTTGACCACAAGCGAGTAAATGGCCAGAGATTCCACAAAGGCCAGACCCAGGATGAGGCTCACCTGAATTTTGCCGGCGGCGTCGGGGTTGCGGGCGATGCCTTCGCAGGCCCCGCGCAGGCCGAAGCCCTGGCCGATGCCGCAGCCGGCGGCGGCGATGCCCATGCCAAGCGCCGCGCCGATGATGGACAGGCCAAGCGCCGCGGCGTCAAGTTTCGGGCGGGAGGCCAGTTCGGCCCCGCCGGCTTCCCCGGCGGCCAGCGCCAAACCGGCAATGCCCATCAGCGCCACAGCACCGAGCACGGTAACGAGAAACTTACGCATGTAAAGCTCCTTGAGCGGTTATGTGTGTTGGTCGGATAGACCATTTCCCCCGATGACGGCGACAGAATGCGCCTTTGAATCGCTAATGCGCCGGCTCCATCGCTCCCTTCAGATAAATCATGGCGAGCATGTAGAAAATGAACGCCTGAAGCACCTTTCCAAGCAGGAAGAGGAAGTAGATCGGCAACGTGCTGATGAGCGGAGCCATGATGAAAAAGAGAATCATGACGATTTCCTCGCCCCGCAGGTTGCCGAAAAGACGGAGCGTCAGCGACAGCGGGCGGGCAAGGTGGGAAATGAATTCGAGAATCATCATGAACGGAGCCAGCGCGGGCATCGGCCCCATGAAATGGTGGATGTAGTGGCCGCGCCAGCGCCGAAGCCCCTGATAGTTGTAGTAAAGGAAGACAAACAGGGCCATGCCGACGTTGGTGTTGATATTGGCCGTGGGGGCGTCGAACGCGGGGATCAGCCCGAGCAGGTTCTGCACCAGAATAAAAAGGAAAAGACCGGCCAGGACGGGGAAGACGCGCCGCCCGTTCTCGCCCATGTTCGCCACGGTGAAATCCTCAAGCCCGCCGATGATCGTTTCAAAAAACGTCTGAAGCCGGCCCGGCGTCAGCGAAAGGCGGCGCTTCACCGCAAAGCCGACGCAAAAGAGAATGAGCATGGCGATCCAGGTGTAGAACACATGCCTGAATTCCACCGTCTGCCCGGCGATGCTGATGCTGTCCACATGGAGAAGTTCGGAGAGGAGAATCGGCTCGGGAAGTCCGCCAGCCATGACACGCTCCTTAGACATATAGGGGTCAACACGCAACCACAACTCATTTCGACGACAGGAACGACGCTTCGCGCGTCGAGCCTGGCCGTGCCCGCGACAGGGGCGCTCGCGCAGGGTCAGGGACGAGACCGTGACGAAAAACCTGCCAGACCACATACCGTGACGTCAATCACGACGACTGTCAAGCCCGCAAGCAGTGCGAACGGAGAGGCCCCGGCCTTCACAAGGCAAAGATACAAAAAAAAACCGGTGAGGAAAAGCCTTCCGGCAGTGTGCAGCAGCAGGCCGGCAAGGGTTGCGGATGACCAGCCCGCCGGGAGCAGACGGCCGATCCGTCGGGCCAGGGCGTAAAAATTCCACAGGGCGATCAGATTTCCCACTCCGAACCAGAAGATCACGGGCGTCGCCGGCGACAGCAAAGCGCCCAGGGCCAGCGCAAGGACAGAGAAAAAAACGCTCCGCCTCACAACGCCGCGCAGAACGGGATCGGCAAAGCCCCGGCGGTAAAGCGCGCGGTCAAGAGCGCGGCGCATCGTCGTCCACACGGCGAGACCCTCCGCTGCGTTCGTTCTGCCCGATAAGCGCACGCGCCTCCGCCCACATGGTTCTGAACCCCGCGACAATGCCGAACAGAAGCCCGATGCCGGAACACCACGGGAAGATCCCGAGCCAGCGGTCAAGACCATAGCCAAGCAACGCGCCCACGATCATCCCGGAGACAAGGTGCAGCCCCATGAGACTGGCCCGGCCCAGCGTGTCGAACGTGCCGCCGGGCGCGAACGGCGCGCTCATGCCTTTTTTCGGGGGCGCGGCCGGGGCGGCGGATGCGGCCAATGCGGACAGAGCAGGCGGATCATCCCGCCCGCCCTGATCGTGCGGACGGGCGGCGTTCTGGCGGGTGCGGGTGGCGTCGTTCATCGCGGCCTTGCCTCCTTCGGCCCTGCTTCACGGACAACGGCGGAGAACAAAATGCCTCGCAACCTCGACAGGACCAAAGGAATATTGCCGGAATTTTTTGAGGAACGCCAGCCCGTGACGCTCTGTCCCGCACTGGCGCAGCACGGCTGTATCCTCAATTCCGGCAGGTACGGCGCTGAGCTCTGTCGCGCGCAAGCGGGGCGTGCTTCCGTTTGCGCCTGTGCGCGACAGAGCGGGCCAAGCCGGGTTTGGAGGCGAGAAGCTCCCAAATATGAGACCGCCGGCAGGAGGGAGATCTTGCCAGCCGAACACTTGGCGTGTAGGAAAAGGGGTTGTCCCCCTCACTTCTGCCCGACGGGAAGCAAGATGCCCAAACGTACAGATCTCAAAAAGATCATGGTAATCGGCTCCGGCCCCATCGTCATCGGCCAGGCCTGCGAATTCGACTACTCCGGCACGCAGGGAGTGAAAGCCCTCAAGGAAGAAGGCTACGAAGTCGTGCTGGTGAATTCCAATCCCGCCACCATCATGACCGATCCCGATCTTGCCGATCGCACCTACATTGAACCTATCGAACCCGAAACCGTGGCCGCCATCATCCGCAAGGAACGCCCCTGCGCCCTCCTGCCCACGCTCGGCGGCCAGACCGGCCTGAACACGGCTCTGGCCCTGGCCAAATCCGGCGTCCTCGACGAATGCGGCACGGAACTCATCGGGGCGCGCGCCGAAGTCATCGAAAAGGCGGAAAGCCGCGAGCTGTTCCGGCAGGCCATGGAGAACATCGGCCTGCGGGTTCCGGCCAGCGCCATTGCGCGGAACATGGACGACGTGGGGCGCATCGGCGCGGGCATTCCCTTCCCGGTGATCATCCGGCCGGCCTTCACCCTGGGCGGCACTGGCGGCGGCATCGCCTACAATATGGAAGATCTGGAGAGCATCGCGGCGGAAGGGCTGGCCGCAAGCCCGGTGAGCGAGGTGATGATCGAACAGTCGGTCATCGGCTGGAAAGAATTTGAAATGGAAGTGATGCGCGACACGGCCGACAACAGCGTCATCGTCTGTTCCATCGAAAATGTGGACGCGATGGGCGTGCACACCGGCGATTCCGTAACCGTCGCCCCGGCCCAGACCCTCACCGACCGCGAATATCAGAAAATGCGCGACGCCTCCCTGGCCATCATGCGCGAGATCGGCGTGGAAACGGGCGGTTCCAACGTGCAGTTCGGGGTGAACCCGACGGACGGCGAACTCGTGGTCATCGAAATGAACCCGCGCGTGTCGCGATCCTCGGCCCTGGCCTCCAAGGCCACGGGCTTTCCCATCGCCAAGATCGCCGCAAAGCTCGCGGTGGGCTACACCCTGGACGAACTGCGCAACGACATCACGCGGGAGACTTCGGCCTCCTTCGAGCCGGCCATCGACTACTGCGTGGTCAAGATCCCCCGCTTCACCTTTGAAAAATTCCCCGGAGCCAGGGACGAACTGACCACCTCCATGAAGAGCGTGGGCGAAACCATGGCTATCGGCCGCACCTTCAAGGAAGCTCTGCAAAAGGGTCTGCGCTCGCTTGAAACCGGAGCCGTGGGCTTCATGGGCAAGGCCGGCAGCTTCCGTGATGCCCTGCCCTCCCGCGAGGAACTTGTTCCGCACTTGCGCATCCCCAATTCGCAACGGCTGTTCGCCGTGCGGCAGGCCCTGCTGGCCGGCTTTTCCGTGGAAGAACTGTACGATCTGACCTTCATCGATCCCTGGTTCCTCCGCCAGATGAAGGAACTGGCTGACATGGAAGGCGAAATCCGCGACTTCGCCCTGGCCAACTCCATGTCCCCGGACAATCCGGAGATGGTGGAAACCCTTCGCCGGGCCAAGGAATTCGGCTTTTCGGATCGCCAGCTTGCGGAAATGTGGAAGCGTCCCGAAAGCGATATCCGCGCCCTGCGCGAGGCCACGGGGGCGCTCCCAACCTATTATCTGGTGGATACCTGCGCCGCGGAATTTGAAGCCTACACTCCGTATTTCTACTCCACCTACGCCACGGCGCGCGAAGTCACGCCCGACACGCGCAAGAAGGTCATCATCCTCGGCGGCGGCCCCAACCGCATCGGTCAGGGCATCGAGTTCGACTACTGCTGCTGCCACGCCTCCTTCGCCCTGCGTGATGAAGGCGTCCAGGCCATCATGGTCAATTCCAACCCCGAAACGGTCTCCACCGACTACGACACCTCCGACAGACTCTACTTCGAGCCGCTCACCTTTGAAGACGTCATGCACATTGTGGATCTGGAGCGGCCGGACGGCGTCATCGTCCAGTTCGGCGGGCAGACGCCGCTCAATCTGGCCGTGCCGCTCATGCGCGCCGGGGTTCCCATCCTCGGCACCAGCCCGGACGCCATTGACCGCGCCGAAGACAGGGAGCGCTTCCAGGCCCTGTTGCGCAAGCTCTCGCTCCTCCAGCCGGCCAACGGCACGGCCCTCACCCTCGAGGAAGCGCGGGAGATCGCCGGCCGCATCGGGTATCCGGTGATGGTGCGCCCGAGCTATGTGCTCGGCGGGCGGGCCATGATGGTCGTGTACGACGACGACGAACTGACCGACTACTTTGCCGTCAATGTGGGCAGACAACGCCTTGAACACCCGATCCTCATCGACAAGTTCCTGGAAAACGCCATTGAGGTGGACGTGGACGCCCTGGCCGACGGAGAAGACGTGTACGTGGCCGGCGTCATGGAACATATCGAAGAAGCCGGCATCCACTCCGGCGACTCCTCCTGCGTCCTGCCGCCCTATTCGCTCCCGGCCGCCATCGTCGCCGAAATCGAACGGCAGACCATCGCGCTGGCGCGGGAACTCCGGGTTGTCGGGCTTATGAACATCCAGTTCGCGGTCAAGGACGGCGTCATCTACATCCTGGAAGTCAACCCGCGCGCCTCGCGCACCGCGCCCTTCGTCTCCAAGGCCACGGGAGTGCCCCTGCCGCGCCTGGCCACGCAGGTGATGCTCGGACGCAAGCTGAAAGAGGCGGATCCGTGGAGCATGCGGCGATCCGGCTACGTTTCGGTGAAAGAATCGGTCTTTCCCTTCCGGCGCTTCCCCGGCGTGGACATTCTGCTCGGGCCGGAAATGCGATCCACCGGCGAAGTCATGGGCATGGGCAGGACATTCGAGGAAGCCTTCCGCAAGGCCCAACTCGGGGCGGGGCAAAAACTGCCGGAAAGCGGGAGCATCTTCATCTCCGTCAACGACAGGGACAAGGCCCTTGCCGCCGATGTGGCGCGGCTCTACGCCGACCTCGGCTTTGAACTGCTGGCCACCTCCGGCACGGCCAACGCTCTGGCCGCCCGCGGCATCCAGGCCACGCGCGTGCTCAAGGTGCACGAAGGCCGGCCAAACATCGTCGACCGCATCAAAAACGGCGAAGTGGCGCTTGTCATCAACACGGCCTCGGGCAAGCGCACCGCGCACGACTCCCGCTCCATCCGGCAGACCACATTGCAATACGGCGTCCCCTACAGCACCACGCTCGCCGGCGCGCGCGCCATCGCGCGGGCGGCCGGGGCGGCCCGCACCGCCGGGGTACGGGTGCTGAGCCTCCAGGAGCATTACGCGGAGCCGGCAAGGTAGAAATCGTTTCATGACTCCCGTGAAATGGCTTCCAACCGGCGCGAAAGCGCCGTGAATGAGCCAAAAATCACGTTTCCTGGCAAATGATCTTCGTCATCCAGCCCCGGGGCTGAATTGCGAAATGACTTGCGGCAGAACAATTCAACCGGGGGCGGACGGCCCGCCCCCGCGTTTCAGCAAAAGGCGTTCACTATGTGCGGCATTTTTGGCATCTCCGGCCATCCCGAAGCGGCCCGCATGGCCTATTTCGGCCTGTACGCGCTCCAGCATCGCGGGCAGGAAAGCGCCGGCATCGCGACGTTTGACGGCAAGCATATCCTGAACCATGCGGCCATGGGTCTTGTGCCCGACATTTTCGACGAGCACACTCTGGGGCAGGAACTGAGAGGGGACAAGGCCATCGGCCACGTCCGCTATTCCACCGCCGGGGTTTCGGCCCGGCGCAACGCCCAACCCCTGGCGGTGCGGGTGCGCGGGGTGGAGATCGCCCTTGCCCATAACGGCAACCTGACCAACGCCGCCCAGCTCCGGCGGGAGCTTGAAGACCGGGGGGCGATTTTTCAGACAAACAGCGACAGCGAAATCTTCCTCCACCTGATCGCGCACGGTCTCGCCGGCAAGACGCTGGAAGAAGCCATTCTCAACGCCTGCGGCCGGGTACGCGGCGCGTACTCGCTCATCATCCTGTCCCAGGGCAAGGTGATGGGGCTGCGCGATCCGCACGGCTTCCACCCGCTCGCCTTCGGCAAGGTGCACCGCGCCGGCCCCGATGCGGACGCCTGGGTCTTCGCCTCGGAAACCTGCGCCTTTGACCTGCTGGAAGCCGAATATATCCGCGATGTGAAACCGGGGGAACTGCTCATTGTGGACGGCGACGACATCACCTCCCTGAAAGTCCCCGGCGCGGACGAAACGCCTGTCCGCCAGTGCATTTTCGAGCTGGTGTACTTCGCCCGGCCCGACTCCCTGGTCTTCGGGGAAGACGTGTACCGCTGCCGCAAGCGGATGGGCATGGAACTCGCCCGCGAAGCCCCGACAGACGCCGAACTGGTCATGCCCTTTCCGGACTCCGGCGTGTACGCGGCGCTCGGCTTCGCCCAGGAGGCCGGCGTGCCCTACGAGCACGCGTATATCCGCAACCATTACGTCGGGCGCACCTTTATCCAGCCCTCGCAGACCATGCGCGATTTCGGGGTCCGCGTGAAGCTGAACCCGGTCCGCTCCATGATCGACGGACACCGCATCTGCATGGTGGACGACTCCATCGTGCGCGGCACGACAGTGCGCACGCGCGTGCGCAAACTGCGGGAGCTTGGCGTGCGCGAGGCGCATTTCCGCGTCAGTTGTCCGCCGGTGACGCATCCGTGCTTTTACGGCATCGACTTCTCCTCTTCGGACGAACTGGTGGCGGCCAACCACCCGCTGGAACGCCTGCCCGGGCTGCTCAATCTGGATTCGCTCCACTACCTGAGCATCGAAGGGCTGTTGCGCTCGGTCTCGCATCCGGATCATTACTGTCTGGCCTGTTTCGACGGCCGCTACCCCGTGCCGTGCGGCGAAGCCTGCGGCGGCGACTGCCCCGCGCAAGGCGGAGATCCTGCATGACCCGCGCCGTTTCCATCTATGACACCACGTTGCGCGACGGCTGCCAGTCGGAAGACATGCAGCTTTCCGTGGCCGACAAGATCAAGATCGCCCTGCGGCTTGACGCCTTCGGCATCGACGTTGTGGAAGGCGGCTGGCCCGGCTCCAATCCGGTGGACGACGGCTTTTTCGCGGAGATCGCTTCCTACGGGCTGAAGCACGCGCGGATCGCCGCCTTCGGCAGTACGCACCACCCGGATCAGCCTGCGGATCGAGACCCGAACCTGACGGCCATCGCCGCCTCGGGCGCGTCCGTGGGAACCATCTTCGGCAAGTCGTGCGAACGGCACGCGCGCGAGGCACTGCGCCTTGACCCGGCCCGCAACATTGAAATCATCCGGGATTCCGTGGCCTGGCTGCGCGGGCGCATGGCGGCCGTCTTTTTCGACGCCGAACATTTCTTCGACGGGTACAAAAACAACGCCGCCTACGCTCTCGCCGCGCTGCGGGCCGCTTTCGAGGCCGGGGCGCAAACGCTTGTGCTGTGCGACACCAACGGCGGAACCCTGCCGCACGAGGTACACCGCATCGTCAGCGAGGTCCGGGCCGCCCTGCCCGAAGCCCCCCTCGGCATCCACAGTCACAACGACTGCGAACTGGCGGTGGCCAACGCGCTCGCCGCCGTGCAGGCCGGAGCCGTCCAGGTGCAGGGAACCATCAACGGCGTGGGGGAACGCTGCGGCAACGCCAACCTCTGCTCGATCATCCCCCTGCTGGAAGTGAAATGCGGCCTGCCCTGCCTGCCGCGCGACACGGAGGACGCCTCGCCGGGATCCGGCAATCGTCTGAGCCAGCTTTCCGCCGTCGCCTCCTATGTGGCGGAAGTGGCGAACCTCTCGCCCTTCAGCCGCCAACCCTTTGTGGGCAATTCCGCCTTTGCCCACAAGGGCGGCGTGCATGTGAGCGCGGTGAACCGCTGTTCCTCGCTCTACGAGCACATGTCGCCGGAACTGGTGGGCAACGGCCGGCGCATCCTCATCACCGAGCTTGGCGGCCGCAGCAACATTGTTTCCCTGGCCCGGCGCTTCGGCTTTCACCTCGACAAGGACGAGCCTGTGGTCAAGGGCCTGTTCAACGAGCTGAAAAAAAAGGCCAGCCTCGGGTATGACTACGCCGCGGCCGAGGCCAGCGTGGAACTGCTCATTCTGCGCAAGCTGGCGCGCCGGGGCGTGCGGGAGTTCTTCCGGCTGGTGCAGTACCATGTGAGCGCCCTGCGCGCGGCCGCGCACGAGACGCCGCTGGTGGAGACCTCGGTCATGGTGGAAGTGGAAGGCGTGATCGAGCACACCGCCGCCACCGGCAAGGGGCCGGTCAACGCCCTGGACACCGCGTTGCGCAAGGCGCTGCTTCCCTTTTATCCGCGCCTCGCGGAAATGCGCCTCCTCGATTTCAAGGTTCGCGTGCTCTCGGCCAGCGACGGATCCGGCGGAACGGCCTCGGTGGTTCGCGTGCTTATCGAATCGGGCGACGCCGACGCCTCCTGGATCACTGTCGGGGTCTCGCACGATATCATTGAGGCAAGCTGGCAGGCTCTGGCCGACTCCCTGACCTACAAACTGTACCGGGATGAAGAGCGCCAGCGCCGCCTGGACGGAGAAAGAGACTGATCATCAGGGAATACCGATCAACAGATTGCAGCGAAACGGCCGACTTGTTTTATACTACGGTCCATACGATCAATGTGGGGGATTATACAGGGGAACAAGTGGACGCGTGGGCGCCGAAGCAAATGGATCTGGAAAGCTGGAACCGGTCATTTCTGGAACATTACAGCGTCATCGCGGAAGAAAATCATACAATAGCAGGTTTTGGCGATATCAGCCGCCAAGGCTATCTTGACCGGCTCTATGTCCATAAGGATTTTCAGAGGCAAGGCGTCGCCACGGCCATATGCAATACGCTGGAGCAAGAAGTTCGGGGAAACATCATCACCCACGCGTCCATTACCGCCAGACCGTTTTTTGAAAAAAGAGGTTACAGGATCGTCAGAGAACAGCGGGTGGAACGGCAGGGGCTTGTTCTTGTGAATTTCGTCATGGAAAAAAGCGTTTCCGTCTCATCGCGACAGCCGCTCCAAAAACAGTTCCGCCATTGAGCGCCTGCCGTCCGGAACAGCCAACACAAAAACCTCACCCCGCTCAATCCGATAAAAAATCCGCCAGGGTGCTTCCCGCACTTCGCGGATTTTTCCATTGCCGGAGGGCATACGTTCATCAGGATTTTGCCACGCATGGTCAATGCTTCAAGCCCATGTATCCTCCCGGATGCGGACTTGATTCGGCATCTTGTCAAAAGCGCGCCACATTGGATAGAAGTCATTTCATAATTCGCATGAAATGAGTTCTAGAAAGATCCCATGAATGCAGGGTGAACATGTGGAACCCGCTTTTTGGCGATCCTCATGCATCGCCCGAAGAATGATGTATGAGATGACTTGTCGTTTTGATGGGGGCAGTGATGGAAGCTATTCTCTCGACACGGGCGCTGCTGACGGTGCTCAATGGACTGGAGGCGGAGGCCCGCGACGGCGCACCGGTATGTCTTGCCATTGTCAATCGGAGCGGAAGGCTCGCCGCCCTGCTCGTCATGGACGGCACGCCGGAACGGGCAATCCCCATAGCCCAGGGCAAAGCCTATACGGCCTTGCGCATGGAAAGCTCCACAAGGGATTTCCATGAACGACTTTTGCGGGAGCGGCTCACGCTTGCCGATTTCTGCGATCCCGCGTTTACGACGCTGGAAGGGGGCATCCCTCTTTTCGATGAAAACGGGAACTGCGTCGGCGGTCTGGGGATCAGCGGCAGAAAACCTTCGGAAGACGGGGAACTGGCGGAACGCCTGGGGCGTATCCTGACAGGCGCGCCCGGGGGCGGGGATTCTTCGCCGTCCGCACAAAGCCAATGCTTTCCGGCCGGCAAGGAGTAAGCAAACATCGGGCGGAATCGGGGCGTTTGCCCGTTGCAATAGGGCTTGCGTTGGGCCGCCGCCCCTGAGGGGGACGGCGGCCCTTCCGCTTTCCGGCGCAACCGGAAAAAACGAACGTTTTGTCCTATGCCCTGACAGCCGCTGCTTCACGCTTCTGACCGCGCACATGCAGCCCCAGCACTATGCCCGTCAGCAGCACCAGAGCGGCGCCGAGGCTGAGCGGCAGATTGCCGTGAGTGAAGCCCGCCACCAGATACCCGGCTACGCAGCAGCCCGCTACAAGCAGCGCATACCCGAGCTGGGTGGAGACATGTTCCACATGGTTGCAGCCCGATCCGGCGCTGGACAGGATGGTGGTGTCGGAAATGGGCGAACAGTGATCTCCGAACACGCTGCCGGAAAGCGTTGCGGAGAGAGAAACCACCAGCAACTGGGGATCAAGCGCCTGAGCCACCGGAACCACGATGGGGATAAGAATGCCGAAGGTGCCCCAGGCCGTGCCGGTGGAAAAACTCAGAAAGGCCGCAATGGCAAAAACAGCGGCGGGAAGCAGGGCGGCGGTCATGCTTCCGCCGGTCACCACGCTTTCCACAAACTGCGGCGTCTGGAGCAGATCGCGGCACACCCCGCTGATCGTCCAGGCCAGCACCAGAATCATATTGGCGGGCATCATGGTCTTGATGCCTTCCACACAGCCGTCCATAAAGCCCTTGTAGCTGATCAGACCGCGCGGCACGAAGAGGAAAAAGGCCACGATGAGCGCAGCAAAGGAGGCATACATCAGGCCGGTGGCGGCGGAACAGTTGCCGAAGGCCGCGCCGAGCGTATGGTATTGCGGATCATCACCGAAATAGCCGCCAGTATACAGCAGCCCGAGCACGGCAAACACGATGAGCGCCCCGATGGGCAACAGCATGTCGACAAGCCTCCCCCGAGGGGAGGATGCGAGCATCGCGGAATTGTCGTTGGCAATGCCGAGATCGCCTTGCGCCGCCTTGAGTTCCGCCTTGCGCATGGCTCCGAAATCATAGCCGGTGGCGCAGATCATGAGCACCATGACAATGGAGAGCAGCGCATAGAAATTATAGGGAATGGTGGAAACAAAGGCCGCGAAGTCGCTTTCAAAAGCGCCCGTGGCGCGGAGGTTGCTGCCCACGGCGGCGGCCCAGCTGGAAATGGGCGCGATGATGCAAATGGGCGCGGCCGTGGAATCAATGATATACGCCAGCTTGACGCGGGACACCCTGTAGGCGTCCGTAATGGGCTTCATCACCGTGCCCACGGTAAGGCAGTTGAAATAGTCGTCGATGAAGATGAAAACGCCAAGCCCGGCGGTGGAAAACAGCGAGGAACGGCGGCTCCTGATCTTGGTGGCCGCCCATCTGCCGTAGGCGACGGAACCTCCCGCCAGAGAGATCACATACACCAGCGCCCCGAGCAGCGAGCAGAAAATGATGATGGCAAAGTCTATCTTCTTCAGCATGGTGCTGAACATGACCTGCACCGGCCCCACGACATAGGACTCGGAGCCAGTGCCCACAGTATAGATGACAGTACCGGAAAGAATGCCGATAAGCAGGGAAGAAAACACTTCCTTGCTGACAAGAGCCAGGGTTATGGCGATAACAGGGGGAAGGATGGAAAGCCATCCGGCATAATATGGTTCCATAAGCGCCTCCGGTACAAAAATGGCGGACTGACGGCGATATCGCCTGCGCGGGACGCACCCCCGCAACGGTCGGAAAACACGCACGCTATAAAAAAATACCGCGGGTGTATAGCCATTTCTGGCCGGGCGACGGGCGGTTTTGAACATTGAAAAGCGCCGGGATTTGACTTAGGCGATGGAAAACGCCCCAGGAACGGGATCAAGATGAAACAGATAGCCGTTGTTTGCCTGTTTGAAAAGACAGCTCTTTTCATCCGGAAACAGCTCTACGCCCTTATAGGCGAATACGTTGATATCCATGCGCTTTCTCTGGAAACATCCATGTGTTCGGATATCAGGGCCGATCTTGTTTTGCTGGGCGATGCCGCTGTAGGAAAAATCATACAGAATTATCTCCATGACAATACGGAACTCCTTGCCATGAAAATGACCATAGGCAGGATCGGCTTTGAAAAACTCTTGTCCATTCCTGAGAAATCCCGCGTCCTGCTGGTCAACGACACAGTACAAAGCACATATGATACAATCAACCTGCTGTATGAGGTCGGAATCAGACATTTGGAATTTGTACCGTATTCTCCCCACATGACGTATAGCCATGATATTGATATCGCTGTGACGCCGGACGAAGAGGCTTTAGTCCCTTCTTCCATAAAAAAATCGTCAACATCGGCGGAAGGGTTATTGACCCGTACATGATCATCAATATTCTGACAAAACTTGATCTTGTCAGCAACAGAACCCTCCGCGATATCGTATTTAACAGAACAGACGACTATATTCCGAGAAATCCGCAACTTCTGGAGGTTATCGGCTCAATCCTCAAAAGCAGAAATCATTTGGAAAAGATCATTGAAGTCATTGACGAAGGGATCATCGCCTATGATGAAGGGCAGCATATCATTCTTTTTAATGAAGTTGCCGAAAAAATTTTCGGCATTCCGATTTGGAAAGCCAAAATGATGACCCTTTCGGAATGCTTTTCCGAGGTTTCGCTTGCAATCGAAAATCCGGAAGAATTCTGCGACGCCGTACAAAGGCACACCCCCCAGTTTCCGCGAAGGCCGGATCCGCAGAATGAAGACGATGCCCTGGCGCATATTCTTTTGCTAATGAGGAAACGCCGACGGAACAGCCCAGCGGGATTTCCGCCTGATCTTCCGGGGGCTGTAAAGCCCCCTTTCCTCCCTTGCAGAGGGTATGTCGCGCATTGCCTGTCAGGGACTTTTGCCGTATGCCAAACGCAGTTCAGGCTCTTTCAGGCAGCCAGCCGATCGAGCGATGGTCCGGGGCCAACCCTCATGAATCCGTCTGTGCACAGCCGTTTGTGCGTCCGGCGGGCAAGGCCAACAGTGACTGTATGTTCAACAGCTTCCCCCATATTTGCCCCTTGCCGGCCGAAAAAAACGGCTTTTCGCGGACGGCATTGTCATGCGGGCTGACTCTAACCACTCCCGTTGCATACCGTTATGTCCGATAGCACAGAATGCATGATCGCCGGGGAAGGGAACGCTCCCTCCCGCCCGATCCTGACAGGAATCCGGCATGGATTCCCCATTTTTCTCGGCTATGTCCCGCTCGGTTTCGCGTATGGGGTTCTTGCCGTTCAAAACGGCATCCCGGCCGTGTATGCGGTCCTGTTTTCCCTGTTTGTGTATGCTGGAGCGGGGCAGTTCATCGCCGTGGGGCTGTGGGGAGCGGGGGCCTCCGTCTTCTCCATCGTGTTCACCACGCTTGTCGTCAACCTGCGGCATATTCTCATGTCGGCCGCCATGGCTCCGTGGTTCGCCCGGTTCACCAGATTCCAGCACTGCATCATTGGCTGGGGGCTTACGGATGAAGTTTTCGCCACGCACAGCATGGCCATGGCCCGGGGGGAAAAAGCGAGGCTGGCGCCGGTTTACGCCATCAATTTCACGGCTCACAGCGGATGGATTCTCGGCACGTTCGCGGGAGCCGTAACGGGAGATTTCCTGCCCGATCCCAAGCTGTTCGGGCTTGATTACGCCCTCCCTGCCATGTTTCTCGCCCTCCTGGTTCCCCAATGCAGGGATCGTCTGTACACGGCGGCGGCGATTCTGTCGGGGCTGCTGTCCGTCATACTCGCCCTGTGCGGCACAGGCCGATGGAATGTTATCGTCGCAAGCGTTGTAACGTCCACTCTCGGGGCGTTGCTCGTCACACGCCACGAACGGCGCTATTCACCCGGAAGCAAAAGGATCAGAAATGAATGCTGACATTCTGCTCTGCATCTTCGGCATGTGCCTTGCCACTCTCATTCCCCGCGTTGTTCCCATCACGCTGCTTGCAGGGCGCAAACTCCCTCCGCTCCTGGTGCGCTGGCTGTCTTTCGTGCCTGTATCCGTACTTGCCGCGTTGGTCATGCCTGACTTGACGCTCGTAAACGGCAAGCTTGACCTGTCATTCGACAACCTTTTTTTTATTGCCTCTCTTCCTACGCTGGCCGTGTGCTGGTACAAAAAGGGAAGCCTTTTCAGCGCCCTTGCTGTGGGCATGGGAACGGTGGCGCTTATCCGTTACTGGATGGCCTGATCAAGGTCAGCTTTAGGGCCGGGCCTCCGTACAACGCCGTCCGCGAACAGCCGTTTTTTCCGGCCGGCAAGAGCAAACAGCGGGCGAAGCTGTCTTGAACATGCCGCGGCCAATATTGGCCCTGCAACGCCTCCGGACGCAAAAGACGGCCTTGCAGCCGGCGGATTCATGAAGAGCGTTTTACATGCCGGAACGATCCGGGCGCGGCAGAGAAATGTCGCATGAAGGCGGTGACACGCAAGATACAGAAAAGGCGCTTGCATCTTTCATGCAAGCGCCCGAAATTTCTGGTGGAGCTGGACGGAATTGAACCGACGACCTCTTGAATGCCATTCAAGCGCTCTCCCAACTGAGCTACAGCCCCACACGGCGTGGAAAGACTTCTATCGCAACAGCCGCACGCCGTCAACAGTTTTTTGCGTTTCAGTTTTCCCCGCATTGCACAAGGATGATTTCCACCTCGTCCACGGTAAGGCCGGTGGCGCGGGCGATCTGGGCAGCCGTCTGCCCCTTGCGGCGGCCGTTGAGAATAAGCTCGCGCAAGAACTGCGGAGAGCGGCAAATGCCTTCCGCCTGGTCAAGCAGGCGCTTCAAGGCTTCAATCCGTCCTTCCAGTTGCTCGTTGACCAGAACAAGTTGCTCCTGGCGTTGCGCAAAGGTGTCGACCAGCGCCTGTTCCAGATTCGCATTCCGGCGCAGACGATCGAGCATGGCTTCCTGATTGGCCTGAAGCTCGGTGAGCATGGCCTCCGAACGCCGAAGACGGAGAAAAAAAAGGAAGACAAGAGCCACAAGGACGGACTCCGCCACAGTGACGATTGCGATGATCCAGAGAGGCAGAGTCATAGGCAGGTGTCGCGGCGTGCACGAAACACGCCTAGATTTTGCAATTGAGGAGCAGGCCGAGATGAGGCGCTTCCAGGAGGGGTGAAGAATCCTCCTCCCTGTCTTCCGACTTGCGGCGCTGCCGCTCCTGCTCCGCTGAACCGCGCCGCTGCCGCTCCTCGTCACGAATCGCCGGGGAGGAGTCGGAATCCTCCAGTTTTTGCACCTGCTGGCTCTCTTGCCGCAACATGGCTTCCGTCAACTGACGGGCCATGTTCTGGGAAGCTTCAGGGTGCGTGGCGAGATCGTGGGCCAATCTCCCTGCCGGCCCCATCTGCTGCGCAAAGAGGAGGGGAACGGTAGCTTGTACGGACATGCGCTCACTTGATGATATAGTTTACCAGCAAGATATCATCCATTTTCCCCTGGGTCAGAATGCCGTTGACGATATCCTGCAAATCCTGCTTGATGGTCATGGCATTTTCAGGGTTCACCAGGTACTGATGCGTCTTGTTCCGCAAATAATAGTAGATGGAGTCCCGCAAGACAAGCTGTTTATTGCGCGCTTCGTTGATCACGCCTTCCAGTTGGGAAATCCCCGCAAAGCGCGCCTGCAGAAAGTGCACTTCCCCGCCTTCCTGCTGCTCGACCATGAAGGGAGCAAACTCGATCTTGTATTGCGGCGGCCCGGCAACGCTTTTTGGCGAAGGAACCACAATGACGGTAGGCTCCGGCAATGCCGGAGTCGGGACAGGCGCTGTGCCGCGCATGAACCACGCCGCTCCGGCCGCGACGACAGCCAGCCCGAAAACGGCGGCGCTTCCGCGAATGATCAGCCGCTTTCTCCGCGCCCGTTTTTTGGCAGCCTCGTCATCGGCCGCATTCATGGCCAGAGCGGCTTCGCGCCGAACAGCAGGAGTCGGCGCGGTTTCTTCCGGCTCGGCAAGAAACGGGGCGTCGTCAATGTCCAGTTGCACCTTCTGGCTGGCCTGGACGGCGAATTCCCCCATCTTGAGGGCGCCGGTATCGGCCTGCGCCTTTCCCAGCGTATCCGCGTCAACCAAGAAAGCCCCCTTTGCAACGGCCGGCCGCGGCCTCGGGCCGCACGGCGGGCACACCCGTCACCGTGAACATGCAAGTCAAAAAAAGGCTTGCCGGACGCGCCCGCGCAAGGCGCGCCGGAAAGCCGCATGGTTAAAATCTACGCGAAAATCTTGTCGATTTTCTGCTTCATGGTCTCGGCGGTGAACGGCTTGACGATGTAGTTGGAAACCTTCGCCTGCACGGCCTCAATGATATTTTCCTGCTGGGCTTCGGCCGTCACCATGAGAAAGGGCGTATTGGCGAACTCTTCGCTGGCCCGCACCTTGCGGAGAAGGTCGATCCCGGCCATTTGCGGCATGTTCCAGTCGGAAACGATGAAATCTATCTTTTCCTTGTTCAGGATTTCCCATGCGGTGGTGCCGTCGTCGGCTTCAACCACGTTATTGAAGCCAAGCTGGCGCAAAATATTTTTGACTATCCGCCGCATGGTGGAAAAATCGTCCACAACCAGAACCCGCATATCCGGATCATAAGCCATGCAATAACTCCTCGCCGGGAATCACACGTTTCCGGCATCGCCATACTGGCGCAAAAATTCACGTCTGAGCCGGGCAAGAGCCTGACTGTGCAACTGGGAGACGCGGCCTTCGGTAACGCCCATGACTTCCGCCGCCTCCCGCATGTTCAACTCGTCACTGTAGTAGAGAGACAATACCAATTTCTCTCTTGGTGTCAATGTATCCATGAGGGTGGCGACCCTCTCCGCAAGCTCGGCAAGAGCCGTGTCCCGGAAGGGTTCTCCTTCCATCGCGGCCGGTTCGGCGGTCATGGAATCCTGAATGGTGTCGAGCGACAGGCAGAGCTGGTTCTGCAACGCCTCAAGCCCCACGCGGATATCCTTGACGGTCATCCCGGTGTGCGCCTGCAATTCTTCTTCAGTGGGGGGGCGCCCCTTTTCGTGCTCGATCCGCCACACGGCCTCGTCCAGTTGACGCACCCGCTGGCGCAGACTTCGGGGGAACCAGTCAAGCCGCCGCAGTTCGTCCAGCATGGCCCCGCGGATACGGTTTTCGGCATAGGTGTCGAAGCGGATGCCAAGCTGGGGGCGGAACTTGCCGAGCGCCTCCATGAGGCCGAGCGTGCCGGCGCTCATAAGCTCCGTCAATTCCACGCTGCGCGGAAGCTTGGCCTTGAGCCGCAAGGCCAGAAAGCGGATTTTCGGCGCATAATGCCGCACAATCCGCTCCTGATCGGCATGAGAAAAAGCCTCCCACGTCCGGACGCCGGATTCCAGATCGTCCCACGGGCCGGCGCTTTCCGAGCGGCTTTCAGCCTCCCTACTGCCGGAAGAGGAGTTTTTTCCAGAAGAATTTGATATTGCCATCAAGATTCGCCGATACGTTCCACGTTTCAATGCCTTTCGCAATGCGGCGCACGGCGCGGGCGGCCTCGCTTTCCGCCCCGTCGTCGGACAGGGCGTGACAGAACGGCCGCTGCTTCACCACCGAAGCGCGCACGGCGGGATCATGCGGGACAACGCCGACGAGATCCAGCGACACGCCGCTCAGGAAATGATCGCAAGCCATGTGCAGACGGAGGAAAATATCCTTCGCCATTTTCATGTCCTGAGCCATATTGACCAGAATCTTGAATTTGTCCACCCCGTGCCGGAGCTTGAGCACCTTGACGAGCGCGTATGCGTCCGTGAGCGACGTGGGTTCCGGGGTCAGCACCACCAGCCGTTCCTGCGCGGCCAGATTGAAGTACATCACGTTGTCGTTGATCCCGGCCCCCGTGTCCACGATAAAGTAATCGACCTGATCCTCCAGCTCGTCCACAGCCTCAAGCAGCTCCAGTTTCTGCCCCGTGGAGAGAGAAAGCATGTCCGTCATGCCGGAAGACGCGGGGAGAATGCGGAACCCGTACGGGGTATCGCACAGGATATCCTTCAGGGAGGCTTCTTCATAAAAGAGGTGGAAAAGATTGCGGGCGGGCGTGAGGCCGAGCAGCACATCCACATTGGCGAGCCCCAGATCGGCGTCAAGCAGCACCACACGCTTGCCGGATTCCGCAAGGCAGCAGGCCAGGTTCACGGCCAGATTCGTTTTTCCCACGCCGCCCTTGCCGGAGGTGATGGAAAAAACCAGCGGAAGTTCGAGGCTCATGCTCACTCCAAAACGGTTAGAACATTTTGCGGTTGAAAATATTCATCTTCAATCGCGGCGCATTTCCCCGCGGAGCGGGACAAGCGCGGAAAAACGCGGTTTGCGTTGCTGAATCATTCGCCCAAAAACGTGGTTTCTGACTCGTTCACGGCGCTTTTCGCGCCGTGCCAGGCTCACGCCTGACAGTGGAAGTCATTTCATATGAGTCATGAAATGACTTCCAAAACAGTTTGCTTCGGAACAGGGGATCATGAAGGATCACTCGGCCTCGGCCGACGCCCGCCCCCCTTCTTCCCCGGCGGAGGAGGCCCCCTGCCCCGGCAACTGGCGTTTGAATACAAGCCGCCACAACAGGGTTTCGCGCGCCGGGGAAAGCGTGCTCCGCATCCCCGCCCCGTGCGAGAGGGCCGATGCGGGCAGCCCCGAAGTGACGGCGACATTGATCAGCGGGCCATATCCCGCCGCTTCGTCCAGCTTGCTCCAGACGATGCTCGCCAGCAGGCCCGTCTGGTAGCGCGTCAGAAAGGCGCGGTTCTGGGCGTCGCTGTAATGGGGAGGCAGGGTCAGGTGAACGGCCGCGCCGATTCCCTGAATGCCGAGCGAGCCGAGGCTGTCGAGAAGCGTGCCGCTCTGCCCTCCTATGCCGGGAAGATCGATGAAAATCCTGTCGGCCTCGCCGCAGGCGCGCAGGGCGGCGCGCATGCTTTCCGCGTCGGGCGCTTCCGTGTACAGGAAGTCGGAAAGTTCGGCCCAGTGCCGGAGGAGGAGCCGGCCGTTGCCGCGTTCGCAATCCGCGTTGATGAACGCGATTTTGAGCGACGGAGCTTCCTTGCGCAACAACATGCCCATGCGCAGGGCGGCCGTGCTTTTTCCCGATCCATAGGGGCCGGCCACCGCATGGACGCGCTCCGGCCACTCGTCCGCCCCCCAGGGGCGAACAGGCATGAGATCCCCCAGCGCCTCCAGCACGGACGAGCCGGAGAGCATCTTCTGGTACAGGTCCATGATCACCGGATCGGCCACGCCCTCGCGCTGGAGGTATTCCAGGGCGACCCTCTGGCGGGGCGAAAGCCGTTCCCACTGGATGGACGGCTGCATGAGGGTGTAGAGGTGCTCCTTGAGCTTGCCCCATTCCTTGCGCCATTCGGCCCACTCGGCCGGCATCGAGCCGCTGTCGCCGCCGGGATGGTCAAGGCCCGCCGTCACTTCGTGCCAGCGCTGGCCGTCCTTCTGCACCTCCCGGCTGGAGAGGATGACGGCATCCTCTCCCATGTCCGCCTTCACCTGCGCCAGCACAACCCGCGCGTCCGGACCGGAAAACGTCTTGATCTGCATCAGTCAAGCCCCACAGCGCCGACGCCCTGGAGCCGGGTGTCGGGAGGAATCTCCGCCTGAGAAATCACGGGCACGTTGGGCAGAAAGCGGAGTACAAGTTGCGCCAGGTGCGGACGAACAAGGGGCGAAGCAAGCAGGGCCGGCTGGCCGTCCGTATGCACGGCCCCTTCCACAGCCAGATTGATGTTGTGGACAAGTTTTTGCGCGACCGCCGGGTTGAGCGAAAGGTAGGCCCCGCCGTCCACCTGCCGGACAGACTCCTGCAGGGTGCGCTCCACAGTGGCGTCGAGCGTGATGACCGGCAGGGCGCCCTCGCTGTCCAGGTAGGTCTTGATAATGGTCCGGGCCAGGCGCTCGCGCACATACTCGGTGAGCGTCTCCGGATTCTTGGTGGATCCGCCGTAGTCGCCCAGGGTTTCCACAATGGTGAGCATGTCGCGGATGGACACGTTTTCGCGCACGAGGTTTTGCAGCACCTTCTGCACCACGCCAAGGGGGAGCGTGCCCGGAACCAGATCCTCCACGGCCTTGGGCGCGCTTTTGGCCAGCGTGTCGAGCAGCCCCTGCACCTCCTGCCTGCCGAGGAAGTCGGCCAGATGACGCTTGAACACCTCGGTCAGGTGCGTGGCGATGACCGTGGCCGGGTCCACAACCGTATAGCCGGCCAGCATGGTTTCCTCGCGCTGCGGCTCGCTGATCCATATGGCCGGCAGGTTGAACGCGGGTTCGCGCGTTTCGATGCCTTCCACCTGATGCACCGCATTGCCCGGATCCATAGCCAGATAGTGATCGATGAGGATTTCCGCCGTGGCCGCCTGGTTGCCCTTGATCAGCAACACATACTGGCCGGGTTTCAATTGCAGGTTGTCGCGCAGGTGCAGCGAGGGAATGACCACCCCCATGTCCAGGGCGAACTGCCGGCGGATGGAGCGGATGCGCGAGAGCAGGTTGCCGTTCTGTTCCTCGTCCACCAGGGGGATAAGCCCGTAGCCGACTTCCAGTTCGAGGGTGTCGAGGGGCAGGAGCGCCTGCACTTCCTCCGGCGTGTCCGCGCCTTCGCTGTGCCGCGCCGCGCCGGATTTCGCCGCCTTGGTCTCTTCCGCGGTCTCGTTGTTCCCGATGATCCTGGAGAGGAAAAAGAGCATGGCGGAAAAGGTCAGGAACGGGATCGTCGGCATGCCGGGCACCAGGGCAAAGACGAACAGCACGGCCGAGGCCAGCTTGAGCACCCGCGAATTGTAGGTGAGCTGGGCGATGTATTCCTCGCCCATCTTGGCTTCCGCCGCGGCGCGCGACACAATGAGGCCGGCAGCCGTGGACACGATGATCGACGGAATGGTGGAAACCAGACCATCCCCGATGGAGAGCAGGGAGAACGTCGTCAGCGCGTCGCTCCACGACATGCCCTTTTGCAGCATGGCGATGAGGATGCCGCCGATCAGGTTGATCAGGGTGATGAAGAGGCCCGCGGTGACGTCCCCCTGCACAAACTTGCCCGCGCCGTCCATCGCGCCGTAGAAGTCCGCTTCCTTCCGGATGTTGTGCCGGCGTTCGGTGGCCTCGGCCTCGTCGATCAGCCCCGAGTTGAGGTCCGCTTCAATGGCCATCTGCTTGCCGGGCATGGCGTCCAGGGTGAAACGCGCCGCCACTTCGGCAATGCGCGTCGTGCCTGCGGTGATGACGATCTTGTTCAGGATGAACAGGATGAGGAAGATGACCGCGCCAACCACATAACTGCCCCCGACCACGAATTCCGCAAAGGATCGGATGACCTCGCCGGCCGCGTCCGGCCCCTGATCGCCGTTGAGCAGAATGAGTCGCGTGGAGGCCACGTTGAGCGCGAGACGCAGCAGCGTCGTCACCAGCAGCAGGGAAGGGAATATCGAAAACTCGAGCGGCGAGGTCATGAACATGGCCGTCAGCAGCACGAGCAGGGAAAGCGAAATGCTCAGCGAAAGCATGATGTCGAGCACAAACGTGGGCAAAGGCACCAGCATGACGAAAAGAATGACCACCACGCCCACGCCGAGGAACACGTCCCCCTGTCTGGCGAAGCGCTTGTAGTCGATTTTGGAGATGACGCCCGCGTTGCCGGCCATAATCTTGACACCTCTTTTTGCCTGGCGTTGTCAGGAGTCCGACGCGCCGGGGAAAACGAACGCCAGCGTCCGCTTGCCGCCGCTACGGCCGAACAGCCCTGTCCGCCGGTTTTTTGCCCTTGGCCCGCCACACGCTGGCAAGCACGGAGGCCACGGCCTTGTACAGTTCTTCCGGAATCATGTCGCCCACTCGCACGCTCTTATACAAAGCGCGTGCCAGAGGCACATTCTCGCGGATGGGGATATTGTGTTCCCGCGCGACTTCCTTGATTCTTTCCGCCATTCTGTCCGCGCCCATGGCCAGCACCACAGGCGCGGGCGCTTCAAGCGAATTGTAGCGAAGGGCCACCGCAATGTGCGTGGGGTTGGTGATCACCACGTCGGCCCGGGGCACGTCCTTCATCATGCGCCGCGCGGTCATCTGCATCATCTTCTGGCGCTGCTGCTGCTTGATCTTCGGGTCGCCTTCCGCCTGTCTGGCCTCGTCCTTGACTTCGTTTTTCGTCATCTTGAGGTTTTCTTCATAGTTCCAGCGCGTGTAGAAGAGATCCGCCGCGGCGATCACCCCCATTGGAATGAGCGTGTACAGCACGATCTTGAAACCCGTCGTGAGCATGTAGACGACCACGCCCTGAGCATTGGCATAGTAAAGAGGCAGGAAGTTTTCAAACTCCCGCCGGATGAGCACGAACGGAATGATCCCGATGATCACGGCCTGCAAAAGGCTCCTGAACAGCCGCACAAAGGTCTCGGGAGAGGCGAACATCCTCTTGAGCGCGTTGATGATGTTGAAGCGGTCCCATCTGAACTTGAAAACCTTGGTGGTCCAGAGTTTGCCGATCTGCATCCTCAGGGACAGGAATGCCCCGAACGCGACGCAAAGCAGAATGGGCAGAAGGAGGATCGCCAGTTCCTTGGCAAGGAACGTGAGCAGATCGTGCAGCGTCTTCGCGTTGATCACAAGCGTGAACGATTCCGTCATGAAATAGCGGAACAACTGCTCAAGGTGATCGGCCATGACGCCGGAATACAGCACAATCGCCGCCATGCCGCACAGGGTGGTGACGGCCTTGGTCACCTCCATCGACTTCGGGACGTTGCCTTCCGATCTCGCCTTGTTGCGCCGTTTCGGCGTGGCTCGTTCTGTTCTGCTCGGATCTTTGTTCGCCATGACAGTGGGTCAGCGCCCGGGTTGAGGAGCGCAAGGTTCAGGATGCCGGAGCCATCACCTTGAGAAGATTGTGGAACATGGGCGCAATGCCGTCGATGAAACTCCGGCTTTCGTTTGAAATGATGACGAAAAGCAGCCCGACAAAGAAAAAGCCCACGGCGATCTTCAAGGGAAAGCCGATATCCATGATGTGCATCTGCGGCGCTGTCCGCGCCAAAAGCCCCAGAGCCACTTCGGTCAGAAAAAGAGCGGCCATGACCGGCGCGGCAATGCGCACGCCAAAGGTGAACACCATGGACGACAATCTGATGATCTCGGGCAGGAGCACCCCCCTGATGGTCAGCCCTCCGGGCGGAACGATCTGAAACGTGCCGGCGAACGCCTTGAGCAGATAAAGATGACCATCCAGCGCCAGAAAGGTCAGCGTGGCCACCATGTACAAAAAGTGCGCCACAAGCCCCGTATTGTTGCCCGACAGCGGATCGGCCAGCGTGATCATGGAAAACCCCATCTGCATGGCCAGGACTTCCCCTCCCGACTGAATGCCGGCGAAAAAAAAGCGCACCGACATCCCCAGCACAACCCCGAGGACCACCTCACCCAGAACAAGAACGGCCAGGGCAAAGGGATGCGCCGGCAAATGCGCGGCCGACAAACCTATGGACGGAAACAGCGCCAGCGTCAGGATCATGCACATCGCTGCCTTCCACGGCGCCGGCAGCCCCTCCACGTCAAACACGGGGAGCATGAAGAGAATCAGACTGATCCTGATGAACGTCAGCAGAAAGCCGAGATAAATATCCGGGGAGAAGTTGAAAACATCCATGTCGAAAAATCAAGCAAGAAAGATGCCAAAAAACAAAAAGCCCCCTGAAACAGGGGGCGGAAAAGCGCCCGCGCCGGTTCAAAAGCCAAGCCAGTTGAACCCCTTCGCCATGACCGCAACAAGAGCCAGCCAGCCGGCGATCTGCCATTTGAGCAGATCGTATTTGACTCTCTCCACTTCCCCCCGAACCTTCTCAATGTCCGTCTTGAGTTCGGCGCGGAGTTTTTCAATATCCGTCTTGAGTTCGGTTCGGAGTTTTTCAATATCCGTCTTGAGTTCAGCGCGAACCCGTTCGATCTCCGTCTGGAGTTCGGAGCGGGTCTTTTCAATCTCAAGCTGCGTCCGCAATTCGCTTTCCCGCAGGTCTTCCCGTGTGGCGGCCTTGTCTTCCCGCCTTTCGAGCACTTCGACAAGAGCGTCAAACTGTTCGGCCGTGAACGCCTTTTCGAGCCTTCTCCCGGTATCGAAGAGCAGCATAACGAACCTCCCTTCTTGCAGGATACCCGTTTCTTCATCTGTTGTCGAATCGTTTTGCGGGGCGCCGCCCGGCGGTGTTCCGCTCCATCTTTGCTCAAGACGACGGAGCCTGCCCCGGCCGGACGATCAACGGCGCGTCAACGGCAAGCAGCCCCGCACGGGGCGGGTTTTCCCTGAAAGCTTCAAACAGGGCGAGCATGGCGGGCGCGTCAGCCCGCGGGTGTATGCAGCGCAGGCGACGCGGCGTCAATCCGGCCGCCGCCAGAGCGACAGCGCAGTCCGCGATCCGCGCCGCTCCCACAACGCAGGCAAAACGCCCCCCCGGAGCGAGCAGCAGGGCCGCCGCACGGGCAAAGGCCGGAAGGGTATCGGGCGTGCCGAACAGCGCGCGCCGCCGCGCCGGCGAAGGCGGAACCCTGCCCTGTCCCTCCAGCCGCCAGGGCGGGTTGCTCAGAACCAGATCGAAACCGCCGGACTCCGGATCGTGCGCGCCGCGTCGCCACAGTGCAAGCGCCTCCGGATCGGTCACGTCAACCACGGCGGATCGAAAGCGCCCGGCATGACCAAGCAGGCGGGCATTGCTTTCCGCCGCTGCGACCAGATCCGGATCGATATCCAGTCCGCTCCCGATCCAGGCGTCGCCCTCGCCGCCCGCCTGCAGAAAGGCCAGGCCGGCCGTGCCGCATCCCACGCCAAGATCGACAAAGCGCCCCGTCCGCCGGCCGGCCACGGCGGCCCGCGCGAAGTCGGCCAGCCATACGGCGTCCGCGCCGCCCCTGTACGCGCCCTCCGGCCGGACCAGACCCGCGGGAAGCGCCCCGGCGGCGCGCGGATCAGGCACGGCGGTCAAAATAGCCGCTGACGGCCTCTCCAGCCGCCAGCAGCGGCGCGGGCAGACCGAGAGCGGCCAGACGGGCGTTCAGAGCGGCCATGAACGCCGCCTCGCGTTCCGGCGGCAGGGCCATTTGCAGCACAAGATCCCCACCCGCCAGACGAACCCGGTACTCGGGAACCGGCACGGCAGGCGGGGCGGCATCCGGGGGTTGCATGGTCAGCCAGCTTTCCTCCACAGCCAGTTCCGCCGCGTCCACGCGGGCAAGCAGGTCCGGCGTGGGCTGCACGCCGTAGGCAAAGCGAGTCAGCAGGCAGGGACGGGACGGCTGATCCGGCGCTTCCAGCCCGCTCAGGGCGGCCAGTTCGCGGATCTCCGGCTTTTCCAGTCCGGCCTGGGCCAGCGGGGAACGGACGCCAAGCTCGGCCAGGGCGCGCAGGCCGGGCCGATAGCCCCGGCGATCCGAGGCGTTGGAGCCGTCACAGAGCACAGGCTCCCCGGCCTCGGCCACGGCGCGCGCTTCGCCCGAGAGCCGCGCAAACAGCGCCCGCTTGCAGAAGTAGCAGCGTTCCCTGCCGTTGGCGCGCACTTCCGGCGTCTCCAGCGGGTCCACAGGCACAATGCGCAACGGCAACCCCATGCGGCCGGCGCGCGCCGCCGCCTGCCCGCTCTCGCGCGCGGGCACATGCGGCCCCGCAACATGCAGGAGCGTGGGCGTGATGCCGGTCAACCGCGCCGCATGAGCCAGAAAGCGGCTGTCCAGACCGCCGGAATAGGCGATGAAGACCGGACCTTGCGCCGCGATCCCGCGCAGAACGGCCGCAAGCCGGCTCAGGCGGGAATCCGTCGCCATGCAAACATTCTCCATGTCTTTTCAACTCATTGTATACTTCGGCCTGAACCGGATCATGAGGATCATTGAAGCCCTGCCCTGCGACGACCTTCGGGAAACGCATCCCGGGGAGGAGCGGGAGAAATCCTTCCCCCTGGCGGCGTGTGGGGCAGCGCCCCATGTTCACTTCAGAACCCGGCGCGCCCAATCGGCCTGACCAAGGCAGAGGCCGCCGTCGCCGGGTGGAAGATCCCTGTGCGCAAGCGGCGTCAGGCCCCGGCGGCGAAGGGCTTCCGGCACATGCCGCGCCAGAGTCACGTTGTGCAGCACCCCGCCGGAAAGCGCCACCACGCCGACGCCAGCGGCCGCGGCCCCGGCGGCCGCCAGATCCGCGAGACTTTCCGCCAGCATCAGATGAAAACGGCGCGCCGTTTCTCCCACGGAGCATCCGCCCCGGCGCAGATGCAGCACCCGGAGGAAAAGGCCGGGCGCGTCAAGCTCAAACAGGCCGTCCCCACCTTCGCGCCGCACAAGGGGCGCGTCGCAGGCCGTCAGATCGTCCGAGACGCCGTTCCCGTCCCATGATGATCCGGCCCGATCCCTGTCCTGAGCCTGTTCCAGCCGAATGGCGGCCTGCCCTTCATAGCTGATCACGTCACACAGGCCAAGCAGGGCGGAAACAGCGTCAAACAGCCGCCCGCAACTGGAAGTCCAGGGCATGAGGCCCCGCTCTCCGCGCCCGCGCCGCGCCAGATCGGCCCGCACCAGTTCGGCTACTGCCGCATGGGACGCCGCCGTCCCTCCCGGACACTCCGCCCGAGAGATCGCCCGGGGAGCAGAGGGGCAGACGGGAGGGAACGCCCCGCGGCGTCCGGCGTACGCATCGCTGTCGCACAGGGTCAGCAGGGCGCGCGCCAGACGCCACGGTTCCCGCACGGCCATGTCCCCGCCGGGCAGGGGGAAGGGCGTGAATCTTCCAATCCGTCGCCCCGGCGAAGGATCTTCCCGCCGCACGGCATCAGGATGAACCAGAAGCAGCTCGCCGCCCCAGATCGTGCCGTCGTCGCCGTACCCCGTGCCGTCCAGGGCCAGGCCGACCGCCGGCCCGGTGTGCCCGTGCTCGGCCAACACGCTGTAAATATGCGCGAAATGATGCTGGAGACGCAGCACCGGCACGCCGTGGGCGCGCCCGTACTCCTCGGCAAAAACGGACGAGAGGGCGTCCGGGTGCGCGTCGCGCACCACGGCTTCGGGCCGCACCTCAAGCAACGACGCGAGGTGGGCCGCTGTTTCCCGAAAAAAGGCGAAGGTTTCGGGATTCTTCATATCCCCCACATGCTGGCTGACAAACGCCTCGCAGCCGCGGGTCAGACACAGGGTGTTCTTCAGTTCGCTCCCCACCGCGAGCACGGGGCGGCTCTCTCCCTGCCGGAGCGGAGCCAGATCCGCCGGCCTCGGCACAAAGCCGCGCGCCCGCCGCAGGAAATGGCGATCCGCCGGACGCGCGCCGTCCAGAGGAGGCAGGAGGCGGATCACCGAATCATCGGCGCGGATCAGGATATCCCTGTTGTGCAGCAGAAAAAGATCGGCAATGCCGGCCAGTCGCTCCAAAGCCTCGCGGTTGCCAAGGGCAATGGGTTCCCCGCCCGCGTTGCCCGAGGTCATGATCAGCGCGGCGACGCCGCTCCGGCCCGGCCCGGCGCACGTCTCCCGGGCAAAGGCGTCCAGCAGGAGATGGTGCAGCGGCGTGTACGGAAGCATGAGGCCAAGATCGTCCACATCCGGCGCGACGATCCGGGGCAGCGGGTCCGCATCCGCCCCGGCGGCGCGGCGGCGCGCCACCACCACCGGCCGTTCCGGCCCGGCAAGGAGGGCTTCCTCCTCCGGCGTCAGCCAGACGATGCGGCGTGCGCTTTCCATGTCCCGGACCATGACGGCCAGGGCCTTGTGCGGCCGGCGCTTGCGTCGACGCAGTTCCGCCACGGCCTCCACATTGCGGGCGTCACAGGCCAGCAGAAAGCCGCCCAGCCCCTTGATCGCCGCAATCCGCCCCTGCGCCAGCGCCCGTGCGGCAGAGTCGATGCACTCCGCATCCGTCCGTTCGCCCGCGCCGGAGGGAACGGAAGGAACGCCCCCCCCGACAAGCCGAAGCCGCGGCCCGCACGCCGGGCACGCATTGGGCTGCGCGTGGAAACGGCGATCGTTGGGATTCTCGTACTCGGCCCGACAGACGGGGCAGAGCGGAAAACAGCTCATGCTCGTCACGGCGCGATCGTAGGGAATGGAACGGGTGATCGTGTAGCGGGGGCCGCAGTCGGTGCAATTGGTGAAGGCGTAGCCGTAGCGACGGTTGCGCGGATCGCGGATATCGGCAAGGCAGGCGTCGCAGGTGGCGACGTCGGGGCTGACAAGCACGGTGTGGCCGCCCCGCCCCCGACTCCCGACGATCCGGAAGCCGCTTTCCTCCGCCAGAAGCGGGAGAGGCACGCGCTGCCGTGAGGTGACGCGCGCAAGCGGAGGGAGGTCATTCTCCAAAACGCGGGCGAAAGCGTCGAGAGACGCGCGTTCGCCCTGAACCTCCACCCGCACGCCCTCGGACGTGTTGCCCACAAGGCCCGTCAGACCAAGCTGCCGGGCCGCGCGGTACACAAAGGGCCGAAACCCCACGCCCTGCACCTGCCCGCAAAAGAGATAGCCGTCTCGCTCCATTTCTTGAAGATACACCCGCGGCGCGGCGTCGCCAAGCCGCGCCTGGTGAAAAAAATCATGCGCTGTTCATCATTTTTATTCAAAAACGCACTTTTTTTCGCTATTGCTATACGGAAACGGCTTTGGAGAGTCGTCAGACTTCTTACAAAAACGCAAGAAATTTCTTTTCCAGAGAAAAAACGGCATGTTCCCAACAGGACAAAAGGTCAGCAACAAGTTTTCATGATTTTTCATAATAAATATTGACTCTAGTGATAATTCCTTTTAAGGTTTTTTCGGGGAGAAAAACAGAACGGCGTCCAGTTCCCATTCTCTGTCGCGCAATTCTCGCGGAATGGATTCTGTGCGTTTCGTCACACCTGGCATTCGCCGTACTGCTTCAGGGCACGACACTGTCATAGTGTTCCGGAAGATGGAACGCAAACAGCAGGAAGTGCCTTCAAGGCATCTTTTTTCTTCATTTCTCCCCCCATTTTTTGCAGAGTTGGTCATGGCATGGAACATATGCGGATCGCTTTTTACGGTGGAGCGCGCTGGCGCGTTTCATGAAAAACCGAATGAAAAAGTGTTCTGCCGAAATGTTGCATCCATAGTTCCACCTACCCAATCCGCATGCCTGTACACATTCAGATAAGGAGGGTTATAATGAATGATTTCGGCATGAACGACTTTTGGAAAAAAAGTCTGGAGTTTCAGCAGAACATGGTCAAGAACTGGATGGACACGATGCAGGGAGCGGCGCAGGGATCCGCCGACACGGCCGAAAATGCGGGCAACCCGCTCTCGGCTGTGATGAAGACGTACCAGGATATGTACTCCAACTGGCAGAATCAGTTCATGGGAAGCCCGCTGATGAAGCTTTACCCCTGGTCGTACAATCTTTTCAACACGTCCAACACGCCTTTCGACATTGCCAACAAGATGATGAACGGCGGGAAGACCTACACCGATCTGTTCGGCATCTGGCAGAGGCTGAGCGGGAAAGGGCCGTTTGAATCCCGCGACGAAATCATCAAGTTCCTTGACGAAAACAGGGCGGCCTTCGAGCGGCTGAGCGAAGATTTCATGATGCCTTTCGTGCCCGAAGCCATGCGCCCGCTGGTGGCTCAGGCCCGTGCGCTCATGAAGCAGTTTGAAGGGCTTGGTCAGGACTTCATCCGCCCCTGGACGGAAATCGGCAAAAGCACTTCCGAAAACATGCAGAAAATCCTGAAGGGCGATCAGTCCGCGTACGCCGCCTTGTACAAGGCCCTGAACGAAGCGTACAACGACTCCTTCGGCAAGCTCTTCAGCGCCACCGGACTTGGCCTGACCAAGGAACAGAACGAAGAAATCCTCAGCCAGTTCGACTCGTTCTTCAGAATGATGCTCGCGCTGACCGAGCTTCTCGCTCTCGTGGCCGACGTCTCCAAGGACAACATGGTCTCCCTGGTCGAAGCCTACCAGGACATGGTAGGCAAGGGCAGTGAGCCGAAGTCCATGAAGGAATTCTACAACCTGTGGCTCAAGATCAACGAAGACTCCTTCGTCAAGGTCTTCGGCACTCCGCAGTTCGCGCAGATTTTCGGCGAGTTCTCGAAACGCGCGTGCGAATTCAAGATCCACCTGGACAAGGTTCTGGAACGGACCCTGAACTGGCTGCCGGTTCCCAAAAACTCCGAAATGTCCAGCCTGTACAAGACGGTCTATGAACTTCGGAAGTCCGACTATTTCCAGAACGAAAGCATAGAGGCGCTGAAGGCGGAAGTTGCGGCTCTGAAGGAAATTGTCAACGGACTGCGCAAGTCCAAGTAAAGAAAGGATAGATACGCACCATGATGACTGTCCCCTATGAAAAGACCATGCAGGAAACGATAGAGTTTCAGTCCAATATTCTGAAGGGCGTCAAGGCCCTCATGAATATGCCGCGGAACGAAATCAAATCCGACCTTCTGGACAAGGACGAAGTCCTTTCCATCGGGAAGATGAAGCTTTATCACTACAAGCCGGTCCCCAGCAAGGCGAAAAAGGTTTCCGTCCCCCTGATGATCACCTACGCCCTGGTGAACAAGCAGTACATGATGGACATCCAGCCCGACCGCTCGGTGATCAAGGCGTTCCTTGAAGCCGGGCTTGACGTGTACATCATTGACTGGGGATACCCCACCGCGGAAGACAAGTTCATGACCATGGACGACCATATCAACTGGTATATGGACGCCTGCGTCGACTACATCCGCAAGACCACGGGGCATGACAAGATCAACCTGCTCGGCGTCTGCCAGGGCGGCACGTTCTCCACGATCTACACGGCCCTGCACCAGGACAAGGTCAACGCCCTGGTCACCATGGTCACGCCCATCGACTTCAGCCCCAACGACGCCCTGCTGTTCGCCTGGAGCAAGTCCATGGACGGCGACGCCCTGGTGGACGCCTACGGCGTGGTGCCCGGCGACGTCATGAACGTGGCCTACCTGCTGCTCAAGCCCTTCTCGCTGAGCCTCGACAAATACATCGGCCTTGCCACCAACAAGCAGATCGAAGATCCGGAGTTCCTCACGAACTTCCTCCGCATGGAAAAATGGATCTTCGACTCTCCGGGACAGGAGGGCGAAACCCTTCGTCAGTTCATCAACGACCTGTACAAGGACAACAAGCTGATCAAGGGCGAACTTGAACTCGGCGGCAAGCGCGTCGATCTGAAGAACCTCACCTGCCCGCTCTTCGCCATCTGCGCGGAATACGATCACCTTGTGCCGCTCTCCGCCAGCAAGCCGCTGCTTGACGCCGTGGGAAGCCAGGACAAGACCTTCACTTCCTTCCCCGTGGGCCATATCGGCATGTACGTCAGCTCGCGCAGCCAGAAGGAAATCGCCCCGCAGATCGGCCAGTGGCTGGCCAGCAAAAGCAAATAGCGTTCAGACGCCGGAGAGCGTGCGCCCCGCCTCCTGATCTCCCGCTCCGCCGGGGATGAGGACACACGGGCAAACGCGCTCGCCAGCAGTGCTGAATCTTGCCGCCGGCTTTTCCCGCACGTTCGGGGAAAGCCGGCTGTTTTCGTTGCGAGGCCGCGCGTTCCATCGCCCCTTCCCCGCCGCACCGCTGGAGCACTCATTGCGTTTTTGGGGGAATATGGCTATCTTCCCCAAATTCTCCATGTTCTCGGAGGCGTCATCATGCATCACTCCTCACGGGCGTTCGCCCTCTGCCTCATGTCGCTTTTCTTTCTGCTTGTCGCCCCTGTCGCCCGGTGCGCGGGGGAGGAAGACGCCGGCCGTTTCGAGGCGCTCAAGCGTTTCAGCCATGTGCTGGATATTGTGGAACGCAGCTATGTGAAAGAAACGACGCGCAAGGAACTGGTCGACGGCGCGCTCAAGGGAATGCTGCAGGAACTCGACCCCCACTCCACCCTGCTCTCCCGCGATGAATACAAGGAAATGCAGGAAACCACGACAGGCGAGTTCTACGGCATCGGCATCGAAATCACGCTGGAAAACAACCAGCTTGCGGTGGTGACGCCCATTGAGGATACCCCGGCGGACAAGGCCGGCCTGAAGCCCGGAGACTACATCCTGGCCGTGGACGGCCAGCCTACCCAGGAAATGACGCTGCAGGAAGCCGTCTCCCGCATTCGCGGGGCCAAGGGGTCTGAAGTGAGCCTCACCATCCTGCACCGCGACGCCAAGGCTCCCGTGGACGTTCGCATGAAGCGCGACGCCATCCCCCTTGTCAGCGTCAAATCGCGCGAACTTGAACCCGATTATTACTGGATCCGCCTGACCCGTTTCAGCGAACGCACCACCCAGGAACTTCTGGACGCCCTGCAGGCCGCGGCCTCGCGCCGCCCGATCAAGGGTATCATCCTTGATCTGCGCAACAACCCCGGCGGACTGCTGGATCAGGCCGTGAGCGTGGCCGACGTCTTCCTGAAGGATGGGGATATCGTGTCCATGCGCGGCAAGGTGGCGGACGCAAGCAAGAAATTCTCGGCCAGGGAGCAGGCTACTGACGTGAACGCGCCGCTGGTGGTGCTTGTCAACGGCGGATCGGCCTCGGCGTCGGAAATTGTCGCCGGCGCGCTGGGGGACAGGAAGCGGGCGCTGATCCTTGGCGAAAAGACCTTTGGCAAGGGGTCTGTCCAGAACGTCATCCCCCTGCCCGACGGTTCGGGCCTCAAGCTGACGGTAGCACTCTACTACACCCCCTCGGGCCGATCCATCCAGGCGGAAGGCATCGTGCCGGATCTGGAGGTTCCCTTTGAAGCGCCCAGGGACGGCAAGCCCGCAAGTTCCCTGCGCATGTTGCGCGAGCAGGATCTGAGCCGGCATCTCGACAATGGGGAAAAGGGCAAGGGAAAAAACAAGGCCGCTGCCGAACAGAACGGCCCCCTGCCCGAAGCCAAGGAATTTCTGGAACGCGACAACCAGTTGCGCATGGCTCTGCAATTCGTCAAAAGTCTGCCGAAAATCCGGACTATCCAGTAGGACATCCCGACTTTGACGGATCTGCCGCGCCGCACAACGTGACAGCATGGCCGAATGGTTTCCCGCAATCCGGGGATATCTGGCGGAACGCGGCATACGCCTGCCCCGGCCTTATCCCCATACCGGCCGAACGCTGACAGGATCGGCTCTGGCCGCGTTGCTTGCGGCCAGCCTGCTTGGAACCGTATATACGGTTCGCCTGGCCGTCCGCGCCGCATACACGGCAACGGAAACGGCATCCGCCCGACTGGACGAAGCGGCTCACGCGGCCACGCAGACCGTGTACGAATCCGCCGGAGCCGTCACGGCCGGTTCCGATGCCGTGGAAAATGCGCTTGCCCGTGTCGGCGTCGCCGCCGCCGTCCTCGCAACGGACGCCGTGCGCAACTCCGCCCATGCCGTAACGGCAGGCTCGCACAACCTGGAGGAACATGCCGCGGCGCTTCCCGCCCGACTGCACGCATGGCTTGCCGAGCTTCTCACTCCCTCTCCCGAAGTGAAAGCCGCCCTGGAGCGGCAAAGGCTGGAATACGAGCGATCCAGACACGGCGAGGATGCCGCCCCGGAACAAAGCGGCACGCTCGCCGGCCCCGCGCCGGAGGACAGTCCCTCGGAAGACAGGTCCCCGGAAGACAGGATGGAGGAAACGCCCGTCGCGGATCGGGACGGGCCGGATCTGTCGGAAATGGACCAGTCGGAAATGGATCGGGCCGAAGCGATCCCCCCGGACCAGAACTCCGCTCAGGCATGGCCGGCGGACGAATGGGGCGAACTGCTCGCGGATCTGCCGTCCGGCGACATGCCGCCCCTGCCCTTTGCGGCGGCCCATCTTCGCCGCCTGGGAATGCGGGCGGCGCTGACCGTGCCTCAGGCCGTGCTCCAGCCCAGACCTTTGCCCCTCCCGCATCCGTCCGCAAACGAGCAGGCGGCCGGGCCGCGTTCCCCAACCGGGGAAGACGAAGGCCAGTGGCGGGCCATGATCACGCTGCCCGCGCCCCTCACGCTCACGCCGCTTCCGCCCGTTGGGGCGGAATTGCGCCAATGGCGCGCCCTCCTGCGTGTGCCGGCCCCCCTTGAGATCGCGCCCCGACTTCCCTCGGCGGAAGACATCAGCCAATGGCGTGCCCTGGCGACGCTGCCTTCGGTGACGGCATGCGCTCCTCTGCCTCCCTCGCCCGCCGATGTGCGCCAGTGGCGGCTCATGGCAAGTCTGCCCGCTCCCCTCAGGATCACCCCGCCTCCACCCCTGGCCGCGGAAGTGCGCCAATGGCGCGCCCTCCTGCGTGTGCCGGCCCCCCTGGACCTTGTTCCCCGGCTTCCCTCGGGCGAGGATATCCGTCAATGGCGCGTCATGGCGGCCGTGCCGCCGTTCACGGCCTTCGCCCCCCTGCCGCCTTCCGGGGAAGACGTGCGCCAGTGGCGGATCATGAGCGCGCTGCCCGCGCCCTTCACGCTTGCGCCGCCGCCCCCCTCGGCGGAAGATGTGCGTCAGTGGCGCGTGATCTCCGCGCTTCCCGCGCCGCTGCGGCTTGCTCCCCCGCCGCCTTCCCGGCGGGAAGTGATGGAATGGAGACGCATGATCTCCTGGCTTGATCTGCCCGCGCCGCCGCCTTCGGCCGACAATTTGCGGCAATGGGCGGAACTTGCCGCCCGCCCCGCGCCGCGCATCGGGTACGGCCGCCCCGGCCCGCTTGTTCCGCCCGATGCGGTGGCCGAAGTGCGCGAAAGCATCATCCGCAACGCTCTGCCCTACCCGGAAAATGCCGACGCCCCCGTGGCCGACGTGGTCAAGCAGATCGATTTCGCCCTCTTGCAGACCGTGGCCAGACTGCGTCTGGAAGAAGGCCGGATTTTCCTCCTCGGCAGGGAAAACAGAGGAGAAGGCGAGCACCGCCGCCCGTTCCAGCGCATGAAAATCTATTTGCCGAAGCTGGAACAGGGCGACACGGCCGTCTCATTCGCCGGCCTTCTGGCCGGCACGCTTGAAGTCTGGTCGGAACGGGCGGCGCTTTCGCGCCCGGCCTGGAACAGACTGGTTCTCTCGGTTGACGGGCTGCCGACTCACGACTTGCGGCTTGAGGTGGTGGGCGACGAATTTCTGCTCCCGCCCCTGGAAGACGGCCCGCGCCTGACCGTGGTGATTGACGATATGGGAGCCAACCCAAAGGCTATAGACGAACTGCTTGATCTCGACGTGCCCGTGACGGTGGCGATCTGGCCGCGGAGCCGCTACGCGGCGGAAACGGCGCGCACCGCCCATGCCGCCGGGCGCGAGGTGCTGATTCACCAGCCCATGGAACCCGTTCAGGCGCCCTATGTGAATGCCGGACCGGGCGCGATCACGCTCCACACGCCGCCGGATCGCATCCGCGAAATTCTGGCCGAAAACCTGAAGCTGGTTCCCTTCGCCTCCGGCCTGAACAACCACATGGGGTCCCGCTTCACCCAAAATCCGGACTTCTGCGCCATCGTCTGCGACGTGGCGGCCGAGGCCGGGCTTTTCACTCTGGACAGCGTCACCCACGCGAACACCGTTTTTTACGAAACAGCCTTGCGCCGCGGACTGCCCGCCTACCGTCGCAACATCTTTCTTGACGACGGCCCCCGCACGGTCAAATCCGTCCTGGAGGAACTGCGCGCGGCCGAAGCCGTGGCCCGGAAAGACGGGCAGGCCGTGGCCATCGGCCACCCTCACCCCGAAACGCTGACCGCCCTGCGGCAATGGTGCGCCACGCGCGATACAAGCATCCAGATAGTGCCGTTGCGCCATCTGCGCCAGCACGGCTCAACGCTGACGCCCGCCGATCTTGAAGCGTTTTAGAAATCATGATTCCCATGAAATGACCTGACGCCAGACGCCGGTCCGGCGCGCGAAAAGTGCCGTGACTGAACCGGAAACCACGTTTCCTGGCGAAGGCTCTTCGCAGGGTCAGGCCCTCGTGAGAGCATTTTGCGCTTGAAGTTACTCAAGTCGTTTCAGTAAATCCAAATATGTCCAGTTACTACGTAATTTCAGTATGTTATCTGGATATATTTGCCTCATGTCATCCACCAAAATCCCCCTGAATCCGGAAAATCCGTTGGTAGGCATGCTGGTAGTCTTTTGGTAGATCGGGGCTGTCGATGACGGCGTTTCCCAAGGCCGGACAGTGCAACCCCCGGCCCTGGGAAACCGGGAGGGGTGATCCCTCCCGCTACCCGCATATTTCCTGTAATCCATTGTGGTAGAAGGATTTTTCAGAAATATGCTGGTAGCAGTCAGTCCAACCGTACCAAAAACACCACTGTGGAGGTGGATGGATGAAGCTGAGCGATACATTCATACGGCATGTCACGGCCAACGGCAAGGTGCAGAAGCACTCGGACGGCGGGGGGCTGTTCCTCTATGTCACGCCTACGGGCAAAAAGTCATGGCGGCTGGCGTACCGCTTCGCGGGCAGACAGAAGCTTATTTCCCTTGGGCCGTATCCGTCCGTGAGCCTGCGCGAAGCGCGGGAAAAACGGGAAGACGCCAAGAAGCTGCTGCGGGAGCATATTGACCCCAGCCAGGCACGGCGGCAGGCCAGAGAAGCGGCGGCTGAAGCGGCCCGCAATTCCTTTGAGGATGTGGCGCGGGAATGGTACGCCAAATATTCGCCAAAGTGGGTTCCTTCATACCGGAAAACGGTCATCCGTATCCTGGAGGAAAACCTCTTCCCCTATGTGGGCAAGCGCCCCATCAACGCCATCACGTCAAGGGAGTTGCTGACCGTTCTCCGTCGGGTGGAGGAACGGGACGCGCTGACCATTGCCCACAAGGCATTGCGTGATACCGGGCGGATATTTCGCTATGCCGTTGTTACCGGAAGGGCGGAACACGACATTGCCGCCGATTTGCGCGGCGCTCTCGCCCCTGCCGCCAACGGCCACCATGCGGCCATTACCGACCCCGCCGCAGTGGGTGAACTGCTGCGCAACATTTACGCCTATGAGGGGAACTTTTTCATCTCCCGCGCCCTGCGCCTTGCTCCTCTGGTGTTCGTCCGGGGCAATGAGCTGATCCGCGCGGAGTGGGCGGAAGTCAATCTTGAGACGGCGGAATGGCGTATTCCGGCGGAACGGATGAAGATGAGGCAAATCCATATCGTGCCGCTCTCGCATCAGGCCCTGGCGATTTTCCATGAGTTGTACGAGAAAAGCGGCGGGGGACGATTTGTCTTTCCGGGCAGCCGTGCGGGAAACGACGGCCCCATGTACAGGGGCGGCCCGCTGCGTGTCCTGCGTCAGATTGGCTGTGCCACCGGCGAACATACCTTTCATGGATTCCGGTCAATGGCGTCCACGCTTCTGAACGAGCTTGGCTATAACTCGGACTGGATAGAGCGTCAGCTTGCCCACTGCGAACGCAACGGCGTCCGCGCCGCGTACAACTATGCCGAGTATCTGCCTGAACGGCGGCGCATGGTTCAGGAGTACGCTGACTATCTCGACGGTCTGCGATTCACATCTGACAGTGCCGGAGTGGAAAAACACATCATCAAACCGGAAGACGTTTTCAGAGCGATGAACACAGATGTCGCCATCGGGAAGATAGAGGAGCGCGCCCAAATCACGGAGCCTATAACAAAATCTGTGTAAACCTCCGATAAGAAAAAAGATAAAGGAGGTAGCATGCTCATCAACAAAGACGAAATCGCCAAAATGGTAATGTCTGGCGAAATAACCGACTCTGATTCCCTGAACGCAGTTTTGCGGGGCATAATCAAGAATGTGGTCGAAACGGCCATGAAGACCGAGCTTACGGGCTTTCTCGGCTATGAGAAAAACAAATCTCCTGAAGCTGACAACGGCAACCGGCGCAATGGTTTTACCAAAAAGGAAGTCTCCTCCAAATTTGGACCGATTGAGCTTGATGTCCCGCGTGATCGCAATGCCGAATTTTTGCCGCAAATAGTAAAAAAGCGCCAAAAGCACTTTGACGGCTTTGAAGACCTGATTTTGTCCATGTATTCCAAAGGAATGAGTACCAGAGATATTCAGGATCACATAAAAGATATTTACAACTATGAAATTTCCGCGGAAAGCATCAGCCGCATAACAAACGCGGTTATTGAAAGTGCCTCCGAATGGCAAAACCGACCTTTGAAACCGATCTATTCCATAATTTTCATGGATGCGCTATTCCTCAAAATGCGCATGGATGGCCGGGTAAGGAATGTTGCCGCGCACATGATGATCGGCATTACAATAACGGGTGAAAAGGAATGCATCGGGATATGGCTTAGCCAAAATGAATCCTCAAAAGTCTGGCTTGGCATTCTCAATGAATTGAAAAATCGCGGCGTCAATGATATTTTGATATTCGCGGTGGATGGCCTTACAGGCTTTCCTGAAGCCATCCGCGCTGCGTATCCAGATTCTGACGTGCAAAGATGTATTGTCCATCAGATACGGAACTCGTTGTCACAAATGTCGTGGAAAGACAGAAAACCTGCTGCCCAAAGTCTGCGTTCAATTTACACTGCTCCAACAGAAGAGGCGGCGCTGCTGGCGTTTGATAGTTTTGAAAATGAATGGGGGAAGAGATATCCACAAGTAGTGTCTTCATGGAAGCGTAATTGGGCTGAATTGTCGACATTTTTCCGATATCCCGATGAAATACGACGTCTGATTTACACTACCAATCCGATAGAGAGTCTGAATAGCCGGGTACGGAAAACAATCAAAGGCAAAAACGTATTTCCGACGGAGGCATCCATTTTCAAGATTTTGTATCTGGCTGTCCAGGAAGCTGAAAAACACTGGACCATGAAAGTAAAAGAATGGCCGCAAATAATAGCTCAACTATCGATTTATTATGAGGAAAAGCTACAAAAATATTTGCCTTGAGGGAGCGGAGACAGTGCATGATTTGAGGTAGTCTCGACTTGATCTGACAGTAGGCCCTTGCCAGGAAAGGGGAACTC
>CAJUHZ010000016.1 GCA_910585945.1 uncultured Bilophila sp. | reverse complement strand
ATGTCTATGGTTTACGCAAGCTTATTTAGGATTTGTTTGTGAGATGGCCACTAGTCTGGCGCGGCGCGTAGAGCGCCATGAACGAGCCAAAAACCACGTTTTTTGCGAACTATCTTCATAATTCAGCCCCAAGGCTGAATTATGAAGTGAGTTGTAGCGTTCTTTGCTCGTACCGTATTGTCAACTGCAAGGTGAAGAAGTACGGGATCGATCCGCGGCGGTTCGCCTCTGCCAGGTGATTGCTTCTTCGGTCGCGCTGCGGCGGGGCGTCATGCCGTCATCGACAGGGAGTAGAGACCCTGTTCACTAAAGTATGGGGGAAAATTTGTTGCGTTGCCTTGTGCGTCGTGTAATACTTTGTAAAAAGTCATGCTGAGACAGCCGTCCAGGGGTGGCCGTAATGTGCTCATGCAGGACTGGAAAGTATTGCGCGCGGGCGCAAGCTAAGGAATGTTTCACGCGCGATTTGAAGTGTAACATGACAAAGCCGCTTCCGGGATGCTTTTGCGAGGCATCTGTTCACATCCGGTTTGGATCCCGACGTGTCGGGCTGGAGCCAGCAAGGATGTTTGAGCAAGCGGGTGACAATCGGAGGATGCGACATGGACGATTTTTTGAAAGAAGCTTTGGATATTGTGAAGGCGCAGGCCAGTGTGCGTGTCATGGATGAAGAGGAAATCATCGCCATGGTCAAGCGGCTTTCATCCGGCATCAAGGGGGCGTCGGGAGGAGATGCCGGCGCGGAAGATCAGGTTGGCAGTGAGCTTTTGAGCGATCCGCGCAAGTCGATCAAGGAAAAGTCCGTCACTTGCCTTGAATGCGGCAAGGCGTTTAAAATCCTTACCCGCAAGCATCTGGCCGGGCATGGGCTTGACGCGGCACAGTACCGGGAAAAGTGGTCCCTGAAAAAGGACACCCCGCTGGTGTGCAAGGGCTTGCAGCGTGAACGCCGCAAGAAGATGAAAGATATGAAGTTGTGGGAAAAACGGCGCAAGAACGCCTGATAGGCCGCCCCTCCCTTTTTGCTGTACATGGAAAAACCTGTCGGCGTTACCCCGGCAGGTTTTTGTTACGGAAAATTCGGGAGGTTTCGGGCTTTTTTCGGTGACGCCGTCGGATGGCAAGGAGGCCAGCGTTTCGGGCTGTCATTCATGAACTTCAAGTTTGTCTTTTACTTTCACGCAGGGCGAGTTCCGCCAGATCGGGAATGCGGGCCGCGCAGCAAGGGCTGAGTTCCGTGCCCATGCTCCGATAGTCGGCCGGCTCCATACCCAGGACGACGGTTTTCGGCCGGTTGCCAAGCAGTCCACAGAAAATGAGTGTATCTACCAAGTCTGTTTGGTGCATTGAGTCTCGAAAGCCTAGACTTTTGCGGAGGTCTTCACCCTCAAGCCGATAAATGTCGCCAGGCTTGCCGTTGCCAAGCACCGCGTCCAGCACAATGAGCCGCCGGCAGGACATGATCGCATCCATCAGGCGCCCGCCAAGTGTGCCGCCGTCAAGCAATTCCACACCGGGAGACAGGGTGGCATGATCCCGCAGATGGTTTATAGCCTGCACGCCGATGCCTTCATCAGTGAACAGGATGTTGCCGACGCCGAGGATAAGAACAGGGGTCAGCGTATCATGGATGGTCATACATTTTCCTCCCGCCCGCGTCTGGAGACGCGGGCGGTCATTGGCCTTACAACACACGGAACATATGGGTTTCGTTGCTCTGTCCGTCAATGACGTGCACGCCGCAGGCGATGCAGGGGTCGAAGGAATGAACCGTACGCAAAATTTCCACGGGCCGCTTGGGATCGGCCACGGGCGTGCCCACCAGAGCCTCTTCCACGGCGCTCCTGAGACCGTTGGCGCAACGGGGACCAAGGTTCCAGGTGGACGGCACGACAAGCTGGAAATTGGCCACTTTCCCCTTTTCGATCACAATCCAGTGCGAAAGCCCGCCGCGCGGGGCGGAAACAAAGCCCACCCCTTCGCCTTGTTGCGGAACTGGCACATCCGTAACGATCGTCGTATCTCCGGAGGCCACATTGGCCTTGAACGCTTCTAGCTCATCGCCGACGCGTTTGGCCATTACCGCCGCTTCCACACCGCGTGCCGCCGTCCTCCCCAGGGTGGAGAAAAGATCGGCAGGTTTCAGGTTCAACGCCGTGAGCGTGGCGTCAAGGGCGGATTGGACATCCGGCTGCCCCTGCAGGTATGCCACAAGCATGTGGGCAAGCGGCCCGGTTTCGACGGCGTGACCGTCGTAACGCGGCGCTTTCATCCATGAGTAGCGATCCGTATCGCCCATATGGGTGAACAGCGGTTTGGTTTCGCCCTTGAACGGAGCGCGCGCCGTTTCGCCCTCATACCAGCTGTGGCGCACATGTTCTTCGATCTTTTCCGGATCAAACGCGATCACGCGGGAGAGATCGCGAGCATAGACCAGGCCGGGTTTGAGCCAGCGCGACTCCAGGTCTCGTTCCTTGCCCGGAAACTCGCCGAACGTCATGAAATTGCTTGTGCCGCCGAAGGCGGTCCAGTCTTTGTAGGCCCCGCCAACCATCAGCAGATCGGGGAGATAGACCTGATTCACGAAGTCCCGGACTTCCTTGTACAAGCCCTCAAACTCCGCAATGCGTTCCCTCCTCAGCCCGTCGTAACAGGTCACGCCGCCGGCGACGAGGAATTGCGGGTGCGGGTTTTTGCCGCCGAAAACGGCCATGGCCCTCGCCGCCTTGACCTGAAGGCGCAACGCTTCAAGATAATGCGCCGTAGCGATGAGGTTGCTTTCCGGGTCCAGATAATAGGCTGGATGCCCTCCCAGAAATGCGGCGTTGGCAAACGGGCCAAGCTGGCCGCTGCCCACAAAGTTTTTCAGTTTTGTCTGGACGCTTGCGAGCGTTTCCGCGCTGTCCGGTCGGGGAGAAATACTTGCGGAAAGCCGGGCCGCCCTGGCCGGATCGGCCGCCAGGGCGGACGTCACATCCACGAAGTCCAGGGCGTGCAGTTGATAGAAATGCACGATGTGATCGTGCAGAAACAACATGCCCAGCATAAGGTTGCGGATATGTGTCGCGTTCTTCGGCAGTTCGATGCCCATTGCGTCTTCGAGAGCGCGAGTGGAGGCTAGGGCGTGAGAATAGGTGCATACGCCGCAGGTTCTCTGGGTGAAGTGCTGCACGTCGCGCGGGTCGCGCCCGATAAGGATGTTTTCAAGCCCTCTGAACAGGGTGGAGACACTGCGGGCGTCCTTGATACGGCCTTCCTCCACCTCCACTTCGATACGCAGGTGTCCTTCAATGCGCGTCAGCGGATCGATAACGATAGGACCTGTGAAGGCGCTTTGCGGAGTCTGTTTGTCGCTCATAGATTTTCCTTGCTGGCCGCTCGCCATGGCCGGAGCGGCTTTACTTTTCGTAGAAAGGCGTCATGCTGTCCCAAAAACCGGGTTCGCTGCAGCCGATGCAGGGGTGTCCGGCCCCCACGGGCCAGTTTGTGTCGTTGAAACGGAGTTTCGGACAATTGTTCATGGTGAGTGGTCCACGGCAGCCAAGTTTGTACAGACACCACCCTTGACGGGCTTCCCTTGAGGCAAAGGAAGGCGCAAACCGCCCGGCATCGAAATGATGACGGCGTTCACACAGCTCGTGCACGGTACGACCGAAGAACATGGTTGGCCGCCCAAGTTTGTCGAGTGTTATTTCATCCCCGCGCAGGAATGCCACAAGCGTGCCCACAAGGTTCAATGGGTTGGGCGGACAGCCGGGCACGTTGATCGCCCTGACGCCAAGGTGGGCAAAGCAGTCGTTGATGCCTTTCGCTCCGGTGGGGTTGGGGTGCGCGGCCTGCATGCCGCCATACGCCGCGCATGTGCCGTATGCGATGACAGCCCTGGCCTTGGGAAGCGTTTCAGCCGTGATGTCAAGCATCGTGCGGCCGGCGATGTAGCCGTAGCGGCCGTTGTCGGCCGTGGGAATGGCTCCCTCCACCACACAGATGAAGCCGTCGGGGCCGTTGATGGCCTGTTCCAGGGCTTCTTCCGCCGCTTCGCCGGCCGCTGCCATAATGGTTTCGTGGTAGTCAAGGGAGATGGTGTCGAGGATGAGTTGATCAATAAAGGGCTGACCGGAACGGAGCAGCGCTTCGGAACAGCCCGTGCATTCGGCGGCGTGCAGATAGACGACGGAAGGGCGGCGAGGCATGGTCAACGCCCGCGCCACTTCTTCGGCAAAACCCGGTCCCATGCCCATGCCGGCGGCTACGATGCCGCAGAACTTGAGGAAATCCCGGCGCGAGACGCCCATTTTTTCCAGCCGTGCTTCGGGATTGTCGCGTCCCAAACCTATAGAGAAACGCATACGCGCCTCCTTTTCAAGTGCCTCGCGAGCGTGACGCGGGCGGACGTTTTTGTGAGTGAACGAGCAAAAGGCCGCGCAGTGTCGCGCGCTCCCCACGCCTGTTTCAGGAGTGCCGGCGCGGTATGACGCTAAAATACGCCGATGTTCCCGGGGGCGGGAAGAAAACGTGAATTGTCTGAAAAAAAGCCGCGCGCATCCGTCCCGAAAATGTCGAAAAAGCGCATGCCATGCGCCCCGGGGGTGCGGCGTCAGGTAGGCGTGAGGGAGAGGATAGTCATCCCGCTCACTTCGCAGCGTTGAGCGGAGCCTGATGACAGGTGGTGCATGTGTCGAGTCCGGGCTGTTCCACAATTTTTGTCTTGTGGCAGCCAAGGCAGGAACGCGTGCTCGACGTATCGTGCATCGCCAGAAAATAGCTTTTTTTCGAGCGATCGGCGATATCCGTGCGGTTGTGGCAAGCCGCATTGTCCGAGCAGGAGACGTACACCTGGCGTTCCGGCGTCATTTTATGGTGACAGGTTCGGCATCCCAGCTCCTTGTGCGTCAGGTGCGGAAAGACCACATGCATGCGTGGGCTGTCGGCACGCTCAATGAGCCTCGGATTTTCAATAATCCGGCGCGTCTCCTCATGTGTCCGCGCATGTGCGGACAGAACCGGGGAAAAGGTCAGCACGGCGATCGCCATGCAGGCAAGGCTGGTTTTCACATCCAATCCTCCACGGCCTTGTATAGGTAGGGTTGATTCCGCATCGCCATGAATTCGGCGACACGGCTCTGCCCTGCCGCGCAACGCGCGGCAGGATCAGGACAAAACGTATGCTCTAACGGTAGAAGACGTTACGGAAAAGCCTTTCTTGTGTCAATCGCCGGGGCAGACGCGCTTGCATGCGGCGGCCCCGGCGGTCATGCCTGCGTCAGTAAGAGCATCAGCGCATTGCATTGGAATGCGGGTTTACATGACAGGTCGCCGCCATCCTGACATGCGCACATGCGCGTGGGGGAAATCGCCTATTTTTTCATATTCTCGGCAAGCAGCTCCGCGATATGTGAAACCTTGAAGTCATACTTTCGTTTTTCCGTGCCGCCGCGGATCTGCATGATGCAGCCGGGGCAGTCCATCACAACGCGGGACGCGCCGGTCCGCCTGATGTTGTCCAGCTTTTTCTCCAGCAGTTGCGCGGAAATTTCCGGGAATTTCATCGAATACGATCCACCGAAGCCGCAGCAGACTTCTTCTTCCGCACACGGCACATAACTTGCCGCATCCGCAATGAGGGCGCGGGGGGCTTCCTTCACGCCAAGGCCGCGACAGATATGGCAGGCCGCATGGTAGGTGGTTTTTTCCCCTGCATTGTTGAAGTGTTCCGGCTGGAGGTCAAGCACGTCATGGACGAAGGAACTGAAGTCCGTCACTTTTTCCGCAAAGGCTCGCGCTCTGGAAGCGAGCGGGTCATCCTGCAACAGGGAGGGATAACCGTGTTTGAGGTGTGAGGCGCAACTGGCGCAAAGGGTGATCACCGCGTCGTAGCTTCCGGCGCTGAATGCTTCCACATTCTGTCGGGCGACATCTCTGGATGTTGGGCGCTGCCCCATCGTTTCAAGGGGCAGACCGCAGCAGGTCTGGGCTTCGGGATACTCCACGGTTACGCCATGCGCGGCCAGCACCTTCACGGCGGCTTCCAGTTGTTCGGGGTAGACGAAATCCTGCGCGCATCCGCCGAAAAGGGCGACGCGATATTGAGGGTTCTTTACCACGGGCGAAAGGGAAGGCCAGCGGTCACGGAAGGAGGCGTCCGCAATGGCGGGCAGCGCCTTGAAATCGTGTTTGCCAAGAAACATGGCGGGCAGGTGGCGCTGGAACCGCGCGCCGCGTGTGAAAGGTTTCTGCGCGAAGGATGCGTATTTGAGCAAGCGGTGGAAGAGTTTGCGGTTTTTCATGATCGAGGAGAGGAGGGAGATCGGCAGGGGAGCGCCTTCTTCAGACGTGAGCCGACTGCGTATTTCACGGATCAGGCGGGGCAGATCAATGCCGCCCCCGCAGACGTTCTTGCACGATTCGCAACCCACGCAGTTCTGACAAAGCAGTCTGGCCTTGTCATGGCCGTGGAAAAAGTAGGTCAGGATGAGACCTATGGCTCCAATGTAGATATAGCCCATCTTGTGGCCGCCCACCAGACGGAACACGGGGCAGACATTGGCGCACGCCCCGCAGCGCACGCAACGGAAGATCTGGGAGAACAGAGGATCTCTGGCGATCGTGCTTCGTCCGTTATCGACAAAGACCACATGCATGATTTTCCTGTTGTCCGGGGCGGCCTTGCATTCGCCGGCGCCGTCCATGAATGTGACGTACGAGGTCAGACGCTGGGCTGTGGCGTTGCGCGGCAACACCTGAAGGGCGGTCAACGCCGCGTCCAGGGTGGGAACCAGTTTGTCCAGCCCGACAATGACCACATGCACGCGGGGCAGGGTGGTGACCATGCGGGCGTTGCCTTCGTTGGTCACGGTGGATACAGCGCCGTTTTCCGCAATAGCGAAGTTGCAGCCGCTTATGCCCATGTCCGCAGCGATGAACTTGCGGCGCAACTGGACGCGAGCCACCTTGACCAGGCGCTGGATATCCTCCGCGTCCTGTTTCACGCCGGTTTCGCGGGTAAACTCTTCGGCCACCTGATAGCGGGAAAGGTGGATGGCGGGCAGAACCATGTGAGAAGGGCCTTCATGGCGTAACTGGATGATCCATTCGGCAAGGTCGGTTTCATCCACAATCAGCCCCTCCTTTTCCAGGTAGGGGTTGAGCTGGATTTCCTCGGCGGTCATGGACTTGGACTTGACCACCCGCCTGACGTTGTTTTCTTTTGCGATGCGGGCGATGATGGCGTTGGCCTCCTCGGCCGTTGCGGCGCGGTGCACATGCGTTCCGCGCTTTTCCGCCTGTTCCTTGAACTGCGCGTACAGTTCTTCCATATGCCGGCAGGCGTCGTCCTTGGCGGCAGCGATCTGCGCGATAAGGCCGCGTTCGTCCACATCCTTGAAGATCATTTCGCGGTTGGCCCGGTAGGATACGGCAAAGGCGTCCAGCGTGTTGCGCAGAAACGTGTCCTCCAGGGCTTCGCCAAGCTGCTTGTGGTATTCCCGGTAATTTTGGGGCGCGCTGTGCATGATTTCAGCCCTCCAGAAGAATGATGTGCAGTTCCAGCGGGCCGTGCACGCCAATGGCGGCCACGCGTTCAATATCCGCCGTGCGGCTTGGACCGGTAATGAATGTGGTGTATGTGGGGGCGCTGTCTCCCATGCGTGCGCGCAATTTTTCCGCTATGGCGGGCAGGTGGGGATAGATTTCCGATTTTTTGAGGGCGAGCACGCTGATTTCCGAGAGCATTCCAGCCAGACGTCCTTCTTCGGCGTCGGTATTCACCATGCAGGTGCCGCTGGCCGCCACTCCGAGTTCGGCCATGGAAAAGCCGACGTCAATCCCGGCCAGGTGAGCGTGCAATCCTTCCCTGATGCAGGAAAAGCCCTTGGCTTCGCATACGGCGGAAAGTTTGGCGAAGTGTTCGTCATCAAGGTCGGGGGCCGCCACGATGCGCCTCACCCGGGTGGGAACGCCATTGGGGCCGGGCGGCCCCTGTTCGGCCTCGGGTTCGTCGGCCAGCATCTCACAAGGGGTTTTCACCGCGCAGACCTCGACTACATAGTTCAGGGCCGCGTCGAGATCCACGGCCTCGCGCACCACGGCGTTGGTCGCTTCGGCTTTGGCTCTGAACTCGTTCACAAGAGCCTGATTGACGGGTGGCATCGTCTCCTCCGGAAGGAAATATGTTTCGCCTGCTTCGGTGGCATCATCGCCATGAGTCTTTTCCCCATGGGGAAAGTTTTTGGGAAGAGCAGGCGTCGTTTAATTCATTGATTGAACAAACAGTATGGCTGAAAAAATCATACGGAATTCGCTTGCCTGATGGCATTTGCCGTGAAATCACCGTAATGTCAATCAAAATAAGCAGGGTGTAACCTGCTCTGGCTTGCTGCATAGTTCCTTGACTGAATCCACATCCGTTTTATCTCTGCATAAGCGTGAAAGAGCGCCGGAAGGTGCGGGACGCAATCAGGAGGGCTTGCCATATGGGGTTGGAATATAAGGATTATTACAAAATACTGGGTGTGGAACGCAATGCGGACAAAGACGCCATATCCAGAGCGTACAAAAAGCTGGCCCGCCAATATCATCCGGATTTGAACCCTGGAAACAGCAGCGCCGAGGAAAAGTTCAAGGAAGTGACCGAGGCGTACGAAGTTCTCAAGGATGCCGAAAAAAGAAAAATGTACGATCAGCTCGGCCCCGATTGGCAGAACGCCCAGCAGTTCAGGGGCGGGGGACCTGGTTTTGAAAACATGCATTTTTCCTTCAACGGTCACAATGTTGACGGGGCCGGGTTCAGCGACTTTTTCGAAACATTGTTCGGCGGCGCGCGGACCGACCGGGGGGGCGGGTTTGGAGCGGATCCGTTCGGAGGTTTTTCGGCCAGGCAGCACCGCGGGCGTGATATTGAAGCGGAGATGGTGATCCCGCTCGAAGATGCGGTAAAAGGCGGAGAGCGGAGCGTGACCATTCAGGGCGGCGACGGCCCCCGCACGTTGAAAGTGACGATCCCTCCCGGGGTACGGGACGGAGCGCGCTTGCGTTTGGCAGGGCAGGGGCATCCCTCTCCATCCGGCGTGCCGGATCAGAATGGCGACTTGTATCTGAAAATTCGTTTTGCGCCGCACCCGCGTTTTCATGTGGAAGGGAACGATCTCATCCATGATCTTCGCCTTGAGCCGTGGGAAGCTGTGCTTGGCGCCAAGGTGCGGGTTCCCACTCTTGAGGGCGAGGTGGAACTGAACATCCCCGCCGGAACGGCCAGCGGTCGCAAGCTCCGGCTGCGCGGCAAGGGGCTTGGCAGTGGCGCTTCGCGCGGTGATGAATATATCCGGGTGGGGATCAATGCTCCCACCAACCTTACAGCGAAGCAGCGGGAATTGTGGGAAGCTCTGGCAGGTGAAGCCCGAAAGTGAACGGGAGGGAAACTTGATGCAGTTGTCGAGAAGTGAAAAAGAGGTTCCGAGCCGTTCCGCATATATTGTCTGGGCCGAATTTATCGAATTGACAGGCACAACGGAAGAAAGGCTTCGTGAACTGATGGATATAGGCTGGCTTGAACCGACGCGAACGGCTGAAGAAGCCTTCTTGTTCCGTCAGAATGATGTCTATCGTATCCGCAAGCTGGAGCGCTTGTGCGCGGATTTTGAGTTGCATACTCTGGGGGCTTCCATCGTTATGGATTTGCTGGATCGCATTGACGGTCTTGAAAGTCGCCTGCGCGAACTGAGCGATCGACGGTAATCATTACCGCAAATGACATGGAAACCCCCTGACTGGTGCGGATAAATACGGGTGCGGGGTGGCCATGTCCACCCCCCCCGAAGCGACGTCACGATGGGCGGATTTGATTCGGGCACTGTACGAAAAGAGTTCTGTATTGTTGAGGTGTGTTGGTTATGGATGTGAACAAGTTTACGCAAAAATTGCAGGAAGCGCTGAGTGACGCGCAGGGAATTGCGGCGCGGCGCGGCCATCAGGAAGTGGACGTCGAACACCTTGCCCTTGCCCTGGTCAACCAGGAAGAGGGGTTTGTTCCCCGTGTGCTCGAACATATGGGCATACAGTCGCGCATCTTCGCCTCGGCGCTTGAAGAAGCGCTGAACAAGCGCCCTTCGGTGCGTGGACCTGGCGCGGAAATGGGCAAGGTGACCCTTTCCCAACGTCTGGCGCGGGATCTTGCCAATGCCGAATCCCTGGCCAAGCGTCTGCGGGACGAATATGTAAGCGTGGAGCATGTGTTCGCTGAGCTTTTGCAGGAGCCTGCCTCGACGGGCATTGGCGAGGCCTCCGCGGCAACCGCTCTTACGCCGGACAAGTTCATGGAAGCGATGATGGCCGTGCGCGGTCCGCATCGGGTGACTTCGGCCAACCCCGAAGAAAGTTACGAGGCGCTGAAGAAATATGGGCGCAACCTGGTGGAGGCGGCGGCCAAGGGCAAGCTTGATCCCGTTATCGGACGTGACGGGGAAATCCGGCGCGTGGTTCGTATCCTTTCCCGGCGCACCAAGAACAATCCTGTGCTGATTGGTGAGGCCGGCGTGGGCAAAACCGCCATTGTGGAGGGGCTTGCCTTCCGTATCGTCAAGGGAGACGTGCCGGAAGGGTTGAAGGGCAAGGCGATCTTCGCGCTTGATATGGGAGCGCTCATCGCCGGGGCCAAATACAGGGGCGAATTTGAAGAACGGCTGAAGGCCGTTCTCGCTGAAGTGGAAAAATCCGAAGGGCGGATCATCCTGTTTATTGATGAACTGCACACCATTGTTGGCGCGGGAAAAACAGACGGCGCCATGGACGCCGGCAATATTTTGAAGCCCATGCTGGCGCGCGGCGAGTTGCACTGCATCGGCGCTACCACAACGGACGAGTACCGCCGGTACATTGAAAAGGATCCGGCGCTGGAACGGCGCTTTCAACCTGTGCTGGTGGACGAACCCACGGTGGAGGACGCCATATCGATTCTGCGCGGATTGAAGGATCGCTTCGAGGTGCATCATGGAGTGCGCATAAGCGACTCGTCCATTGTCGAAGCTGTCATTCTTTCAAACCGGTATATCAGCGATCGCCAGCTTCCGGACAAGGCCATCGATCTCATTGACGAGGCGGCGGCGATGATTCGTACCGAAATCGACTCGCTGCCGGCGGAGCTTGATGAGGCCAATCGCAAGGTCATGCAGTTGGAAATCGAGCGTGAGGCACTGAGGCGGGAAAGTGACGAAGCCTCACGCGAACGTCTTGAAAAGCTTGAGAACGAACTGCGCCAACTGCAATTGACGCAAACCAGCCTGCGTACCCAGTGGGAAAACGAGAAAGGTTCCATCAATGCTGTCCGCGGCATCAAGGAAGAAATTGAGCGGACACGGCACGCCATTGACGAGGCGACGCGCAACGGCGATCTCCGCATGGCCGCGGAACTGAAGTACTCCAAACTTTTTGAACTGGAAAAGCAGCTGGAAAAGTCGGAAAGCGAGGAGTCCCCCCGCCTGCTCAAGCAGGAAGTACGGCCCGATGACGTCGCGGATATCGTCGCGCGCTGGACGGGTATTCCGGTCACGCGGCTCATGGAGTCCGAACGGGAAAAGTTGCTCAGGCTTCCGGCCAAATTGCACGAACGGGTCATCGGGCAAAGCGAGGCCGTCGATGCTGTTTCCAACGCCGTGCTGCGGACGCGCGCCGGGCTTTCCGATCCGTCCCGGCCGCAAGGTTCGTTTATCTTCCTCGGCCCCACCGGAGTGGGCAAGACCGAATTGTGCAAGGCGCTGGCGGAAGCCCTGTTTGACTCGGAAGAAAACATCGTGCGCCTTGACATGAGCGAGTACATGGAAAAACACTCCGTCGCCCGGCTCATTGGCGCGCCTCCAGGCTATGTGGGTTACGACGAGGGCGGACAGCTCACCGAGGCTGTGCGCCGCAAACCGTACAGTGTGGTGCTTTTCGACGAAATCGAAAAGGCGCATCCGGATGTGTTCAATACCCTTTTGCAACTTCTTGATGACGGCCGCCTGACGGACAGCCAGGGGCGCACGGTGGATTTTCGCAACACCATCGTGATCATGACTTCCAACATCGGTTCGCAACGTATGCTGGACGGCATCACGGCGGAGGGTTCCTTCACGGCCGGCGTGCAGGAGGCAGTGATTGGCGAGCTTCGGCGTCATTTCAAACCCGAGTTTCTGAACAGGGTGGATGAAACGGTTCTCTTCAAGCCTTTGCTGGCCAGTCAGATCGGCCAGATCGTGGATCTCCAGGTCAACCGACTGCGCAAACGGCTGGAAGATCGCAAGATCACGCTCGAATTGAGCGATGAAACGCATACGTTCATTGCGGAAACGGCCTATGATCCACACTTTGGAGCGCGTCCGCTCAAGCGGTATCTCCAGAATCATATTGAGACGCCCCTGGCGCGCCTGCTCATCGGCGGCAGGATCCGTGACGGGCAGCATGTGATTGTCGGCGTCAATGAGGAAGGTTCGGCGCTTCGCTTCGGACTCGGCAGGGAGGGCGACGCGCCTGAGTGGGTGCTTGATGAAATATAGGATCTGTTTGAAATTTGGGGACTGACTGTCCTCAAAACCCTCGGCAGGGAAATGATTTCCCTTTACCCCGGTAGCCGGCTGGCTGCGCCAGCCGGCAAGGCGGGATCATGGGAATATATAGGCAGCTTCAAAAGCGCCGCCACGGCCATTGCGAAAAATCGTTTGCAAGGCTCTGGCGGCGAAGCGATTTTTAGACCTCGAACAGCATTTCCAGATCTTCTTTCGTCAGTGATTTCCAGGTGTCCTGGCCGGGAATGACGGCTTCGGCCACGCCCCGCTTCATTTCCTGAAGCTTGAGGATTTTTTCTTCCACGGTGTTCTGGCAGATCAGCTTGTAGGAAAAAACCTGCCGGGTCTGGCCGATACGGTGGGTACGGTCTGTGGCCTGACTTTCCACAGCCGGATTCCACCAGGGGTCGTAATGAATAACATAGTCCGCCGAAGTGAGGTTGAGGCCGGTTCCCCCCGCCTTGAGCGAGATCAGAAAGACGGGGATATCCGGGCTGCTGTTGAACTTGTCGACTTGATCGAGCCGATCCTTGCTGGTTCCGTCCAGATAACAGAAGGGGATATCCGTCAACTGGAACCAGCTTCTGATGAGTTGCAGCATTTGCACGAACTGTGAGAAAACAAGCACCTTGTGGCCGCCATCCACAATATCGAAAATCATGTCCTTGAAGGCTTCAAATTTTCCGGAGGGCAGGCTTCCGGTAGAGAAGCCGGGCATATCGACCTTGAGCAGGCGCGGGTGGCAACAGATCTGACGCAGTTTGAGCAACGCGTCCAGAATGGACATCTGGCTTTTGGCCATGCCCTTGCTTTCCACATCGGCAAGGACCTGATCGCGCAACTTTCGGGTGAGCGCGGCGTACAGTTCCGCCTGTTCTTCGGTCATGGCGCAGTAGGTGACATTTTCGATCTTGGGCGGCAGATCCTTTGCCACCTCGGCCTTGGTGCGCCGCAAAATGAAGGGCTTGACGCGTGAACGCAGGTACTCCAGTGTTTCGCTGTCGCCATCCCGAATGGGTTTGACGACGCCGCGTTGAAAGGCATGTTGCGAGCCGAGAAAGCCCGGCATAAGGAACTCGAACAGCGACCAAAGTTCGAACAGGTTGTTTTCGATAGGCGTGCCGGAAAGGCACAGACGCATGCGCGCCTTGATGGCGCGAACGGCCCGTGCGGTGATCGTGTTCGGATTTTTGATGTTCTGGGCTTCATCCAGAATGACCGAGTTGAAATAATGCTTTTCCAGCTCTTCCAGGTCACGACGGAGCAGAGCGTAGGTGGTGACGACGATATGGGAGTCGGACACCTTGCGGAACATGCCTTCACGGCGCGTGCCGTAGATGATCAGACATTTCAGGGCGGGGACAAACTTCTGCGCCTCGCGCTCCCAGTTCGGCAAGACGGAGGTAGGCACAACAATCAGGTTGGGTCCCTCGTACCCTCTGTTGATCATGTGCTGGACAAAGGCAAGGGTCTGAATGGTTTTGCCCAACCCCATTTCGTCGGCCAGGATACCGCCAAAACCGTACTCGCTGAGAAAGTTGAGATACGAAACGCCTTGCAGCTGGTACTTGCGCAGACTTGCGTTCAGACCCTTTGGCGTGTTCACCTGCGCCACTTCCTTGAAGTGACGCACCTTTTCACGCAATGAGTTCCAGAAAGAGTCGGTCTCGGCGTTGGGCAGATCGTCAAGAAGGCTGTCGAGCACCGGCGCTTCAAACTGCTTGAATTGATGTTTCGGCGGTTTGGTGGGATCAAAACCGAGGGCTTGCAGCTTGTGAGCCAGTTTTTCCAGCCAGGATTCCGGCAGGCTCGTGTACGATCCGTCTTTCAGCTGCACATAGCGGCGTCCGCGTACCCATGCCTTCCAGATGCGTTCCAGGGGCAGGCGCTGCCCATCATACTCCACGCTGATATCAAGACTGAACCACTTCTCTTTTTCGTTGCTTTCCACCTTGGCTGTGATGCTTGGCTGCGCCATGCGCACCTTGTAGCGCGTAAGCGCCTTTTCGCCGTAAACTCGCCAGTTTTCTACCAGCGTGGGGTATGAATCAAGGAGAAAGGCGATCGCTTCTTCCGGCTCCATGAACCACAATTTGTTGCTTCGCGGCTGAAAGTGCATCTCGGCAAGCTGCGTCATCAGGGCTGCTTCTTCTGTCTGGTCGCGCCGCACCAGAAAGGTATGACCTTCAAAAACATAACTGCCCGTCTGGAAATCCGGATTGGGGCCGGGCAGAGTGAATTCGCCATGAACCGTTTCGTAGGTGTTTTGAACCTCAAGCGTGAGCAGGCTGCCTTCTTCGTCAAGGAAAAGTTTTGGATCGTAGGTAGCCGGCTGAAAGATCGGCTCCATGATTTTAAGGAATTCTTCCGGTTCATACAATTCGGAAGCAGGAAGCCGCGCCCACACCCGATCGAGAAATTCCGACAGGTTGTCTTGCGGCACTGTGGGATGGTTGGCGACAAGCTCCTTGATCAGTGCGGGGGAAAGGCTTGTTTGTACCGGGTAGAAGCTCTGGTTCCAGCATACCCACAGGGGCATCTGCCCATGAAAGGTGATCAGCGTATCTTCATCGGTTATGCTGAAGGGCTTCTTGTTCCCCCTCTGCAGCAGGATATCAAAGCGCAGCCCCTCGTCATCAATGCTTGGCCGCAATTTCATGCTCATGGGGGTTGTCACGATATTGCATGGAATTTCGCTATCCTGCCAGTACAGGTAGTATTCGTTGCGCACGGCCCAAAAGAACCAGGAAACCAGGCCCTCCGGGATTTCCACCCGGTGGCCGTAATAATCAAGATAATGACCAATCTGTTCAGCTACTTTCAGGATCTGGGGCGATTGCTCGCACCACTCCGGATTGCGCAGGATCTGCTCAAGGGAGGTCTCCTGATGCACGGAGGAAAGCCCGGTTTTGTTTTGACGGGCGCGGTGCAAAGAGACGATAAGCCGTCCCGGTTCGGGGAAAAAGCGGAAAATCAGGTAGTGCCGGCCCACTTCCGGCTCAAGGGAATTTGTAAAGAATCCGCGAAAGCTCTGTCGCCACTCCACCTTGGGCCGCTGGCCTTCCTTTTGCGTGTTGTAGTTCTTGTCAAGCTCCGTGCAGCATTTCAGGGCAAGGGCGGCCACATGCCGGCATACCCCCATGAACGCCTCATGACAATTGCAGGTGTGCGTCGATTGCGAGTCAGCCAGGTTAAGCAGAAGATGGGGCGAATAGTTCTGGAAGTCTTCACCCTGCACGATGCCTTCCACATTCCAGGTTTCCGCTTCCTTGCGAATTGACAACTTTTGGACGCCCCCTCCGGAAACAATTTCCTGCCCCGCATCCTTGATGTATTCCGGGATGGAATCTTTCAAAAAAAGCTGCACCAAGGCACGCGCCGCATTTTCCTCTCGCACGTTCATAGGGCTTCCTTTATCAAAAATTGGAACGCATCCGATTTGTTCCCACATGTCCCTGTTTCATACGCGGCGCGTATTCTGGACAGGAAGAACGCCTTTCGTAGCGCTGCAAACCATCCGAGGCGCTACTCTATTATGGGTATATGCGAAGAATAGCATGTTTTCAAGGGTTCGGAAGTATGCTATTGGTCTTTCGGGAAAAAAATTTCATAACACGGCTGCTTCACATGAACAGTTTCTTCAAATTTTTTTGGATGGCTCTGGCGGCGGCCGGCCTCTGCATCATTCCGTCGGCCTCTGACGAAATCGTATTCGCCAACGCGCACGCCCCCGGCGGGCGGGTGGAAGCTCCGGCGTTTGGCGGACGGATTTTGATGGGGAGCATCGGTGAACCTTCCAACCTCACGCCGTATCTTGCGACGGATTCCGCTTCCAGCGAAATCACGGGGCTTCTGTTTGTCGCGCCCCTGAAATTCGACAAGGACCTGAATGTTGTTCCGTGGGCGGCGGCCTCGTATGAAACACTCGACAACGGGCGCAGACTGCGGTTCCGTCTTCGGGACGACCTCAAATGGCAAGACGGCACGCCTCTTACGGCCGATGATGTGGAGTTCACCTATCGCGTGATGGTGGACCCGAAGACGCCTACGGCCTATGCCGAAGATTTCATGAGCATCAGCCGTTTTGAAAAGACCGGCCCGCTCAGTTTCGAGGTTTTTTACGACAAGCCTTTTGCCCGTGCGCTCATGACATGGATGGGAGCCATTTTGCCCAAGCATATTTTGGAGGGGCAGGATCTCATGACCACGTCGTTCGCCCGTCACCCTGTGGGAGCCGGGCCGTTTCGTCTCAAAAGCTGGGACGCCGGATCGAGGTTGACGCTGGAGGCGTCGGATACCTATTTTGAAGGGCGTCCCTATCTTGATGAGGTTGTTTACCGTCTTATCCCGGATCCTTCGACCATGTTTCTTGAACTCAAGGCCGGGCGTCTGGATATGATGGGGCTTTCTCCCCAGCAATATCTGCGGCAAACGCAGGGGAGCAGATGGGAAGAGCAGTGGAGGAAATACAAATATCTGTCTTTCAGCTACACCTTTCTCGGCTTCAATCTGCGACATGCCTTTTTCCGCGATGTGCGGACACGCCGCGCCATTTCCATGGCCATTGACCGCGAGTCGCTGGTGGAGATCGTGCTGCTGGGGCAGGGCGTACCCACGGTAGGGCCATACAAACCGGGGACCTGGGCATACAACGACACGTTGCTCCCCATGCGCCATGACGTGGCGACGGCCCGACGACTGCTGGCCGAAGCCGGCTGGCAGGATGCCGATGGCGACGGTGTGCTTGAGCGTGACGGCCAGCCCTTTGTGTTCACCATTCTTGTGAATCAGGGCAACGATCAGCGCATCAAAACCGCCGTCATCATCCAGAATCAGCTCAAGGCCGTTGGAATCGACGTTCGCATCCGCACGGTGGAGTGGGCGTCGTTCATCAAGGAGTTTGTGCATACCGGGCGTTTTGACGCCCTTATTCTTGCCTGGACGATCACGCAGGATCCGGATATTTTTGATGTCTGGCATTCCTCGAAGGCAAAGCCCGGGGGGTTGAACTTTACCGGCTACCAGAATGCCGAAGTGGACGAACTGCTTGTCGAAGCCCGCGCCACGCCGGATCGGGTTCGCCGGAAGGTATTGTATGACCGCGTGCAGGAAATTCTGGATGCGGAACAACCCTATTGCTTTTTGTATGTGCCGTATGCGCTCCCGATTGTGCAGGCGCGTTTTCACGGCGTGCAGCCCGCTCTCAGCGGCATCATGCACAATTTTGAGCGCTGGTGGGTGCCTGCCGCCTTGCAACGGCATCGCATCCGGCCGTAATGTGTCGTGTCGTCACCTTTCACCTCAGACTTTCCGGGGGCCTCATGAGCAGCACCATTGAAGCGCCGGCTTCACAACTGCCCTTACCCATGCAGAATGTGTTGAGCCGGCTTGCCGCCAATTCCACCGAAGCGGAGCAGGCTCTTGTGCGGAAAGCCTACACTTATGCCGCAGCGGCCCATGCCGGGCAGGTGCGCCTCTCCGGCGAACCGTACCTCTCGCATCCTCTGGCGGTAGCCGAGATTTTGGCGGAACTCGGGTTTGACGCCCATGCCGTGGCGGCCGGCCTGCTGCACGATACTGTGGAAGACACGAAAGTAACCCTTGAAGAAATTGATGCGGAGTTCGGCGAACAGGTGGCGGACATTGTGGATGGCGTCACCAAAATCAGCATGATGAACTTTGACAGCAAGGAAGAGCAGCAAGCGGAAAACATACGCAAGATGATCCTGGCCATGTCCCACGACATTCGCGTTCCGGTGGTAAAGCTTGCCGACCGCACGCACAACATGCGGACCCTGGACTTTCAGAAGCCGCATCGACGTCAGGCCATTGCGCAGGAAACAATGGACATTTACGCTCCGCTCGCCAACCGCCTCGGCCTGCACCGCATCAAGCTGGAGCTGGAGAACCTGAGCTTCAAATATCTCCATCCCGACAAGTACGGGCAGATTTTTGACTGGATGGAGACCAACCAGGTTGTCGAGCGGCAGATCATCTCCAAAATCATCGCTCGCCTTGAAGACACCTTGCAGGAAAATGGACTCCAGGGCACTGTCTGGGGCCGTATAAAGCATGCCTACAGCATCTATCGCAAGATGACCGAACAAAACCTGACGTTGGAAGACATGCATGACATTCTGGCTTTCCGCGTCATTGTGAAGGAGGTTCGAGACTGTTACGCCATGCTTGGTCTGGTTCATGCGCAATGGAAGCCTGTTCCGGGGCGGTTCAAGGACTATATTTCCATGCCCAAGGCCAATGGCTATCAAAGCCTGCATACTACCGTCATCGGGCCTGAAGGGGAGCGTATTGAAATACAGTTCCGCACCGAGGAGATGCACAGGCTTGCCGAACACGGAGTCGCTTCGCACTGGCTGTACAAGGAACGCAACCATGCTGTCGACGTCAGAGACGCTCCGGAATTTGAATGGTTGCGCGAAATTCTGGATCGGCAGGGGGAAGAGTCCGACTCCAAGGAGTTCATGCATTCGCTGCGCCTCGACCTGTTCAAGGACGAGGTGTATGTATTCACTCCCGCCGGGGATGTGAAAGAACTCCCCGAGGGAGCGACGCCGCTTGACTTCGCGTTTCTGATCCACACGCAGGTTGGCAGCAGGTGCGTCGGGGCGAAAGTCAACGGCAAGCTGGTTCCGTTGGGGACCCCGCTGAAGAGCGGGGATACGGTGGAAATCCTTACGGACAAAAACCGTCATCCAAGCCGCGACTGGCTCAAGATCGTCAAAACCGCCAAGGCCCGCAACCGCATCCAGCAATATTTGCGCACTGAGGAGCGCGCCGCCGCCATCACGCTCGGCCGTGAAATGCTGGAAAAGGAAGGACGGCGCATGGGGCTTTCCCTGGCGCGGGCCGAGAAGGAGGGTCATCTCAAGGCGCTCGCCCAGAATTTTTCCGTGGCCAGCGCCGACGATCTTCTGGCGTCTGTCGGCTACGCGCGCTATACGGCAAAAGCGGTGCTCAACCGGCTCCAGGCGCTTGTCGCGCCTCCCGAGACGGTGGACTTGCCCGAGGCGCTGGCGGACGCCTCGTCGATCAGAAAGAAGGATCGGGCGACTTCGCAGGAGGCCCCTTCGGGGCAGAGCGGAGCGATCAGCGTACGCGGCGTGGACAATATGCTGCTGCGTTTCGCCAAATGCTGCAACCCTGTTCCGGGCGATTCCATCGTCGGTTTCGTCAGCCGGGGGCGGGGCGTCATCGTCCACACTTCCACCTGCCCCAATGTGCGGGATCTTGAGCCGGATCGTCTGCTTTCCGTGCAGTGGGACGGCCATGAAACCCAGCCCTTCCCGGTGCGTGTCCATCTTCTGGCCAATAATGAAAAGGGAATTTTGGCCGATGTGGCGGTGGTCATGCGGGATGAGGACGCCAACATTTCGTCCTGCCTCCTGCAATGTACGCTGGACAACCGAACCGAAATGGAATTCGAGATCGAAGTGCGTGACGTGGCGCATCTGTACCATGTCATCGACAAGTTGCGGCATATTCCGGCGGTTCTTGAAGTCGTGCGCAAAACCACGGATGAAGAATAGACGTCATCGTCCCCTGAAAGGGGATGCGTGAAACAAGTTGTGAAAGCCGTTTCGGAATGGGAACGATCAGCTATATCCCTGCCAGAGAAGGACGGCCTTTTTTCTTCAAGGCATGTGAAAACGCCGTTCATGCACGCAAGCCGCATTTCCACGCCGAGCTTTCTTTCGCTCTTGTGGAACAGGGATCCAGCATAGCGGATGTTTGCGGGCGGCGATACCTGGTCACGGCTCCGTTTGCAATGCTCATTCCGGCAGGAATGGCGCATAGCTGCCGCCCGTGCGATCCGTCATCATGGCGTTTTCGTATGGCGTATATTGATTTGAACTGGTTGGAGACCGTATCGGGTTTGCGCCGGGAGCAGTTTGGTTTCGCGTTCATGGCGTTGCAGGCCGCCCGTCTTGAAGTGATGCGCGGTCTGTTTGACGAACTGGGGGGTGAACGCTCCGCCTCCGGATCTCTGGCGGCTCTGTTTCAGGAAATTGCCTTGCTGGCGCGAGCCGAAAAGACCTGCCCTGATCAGGATGCGCTCGTACCGGTCAGATCTTGTTCCCCTCTGCATGCCTTCAAGGAGGATCTTGAGGAGAATTTTTTACGGCGTTTTTGTCTGGACGACGTGTGCGCGCCAGCTGGCGCTACAAAGTTTCACTTGATTCGTCAGTTCAAAAGGCGATACGGACTCACGCCGCGCCAGTACGCGATCAACCTGCGCATCAACTTCGCGAAGCGTTTGATCGCTTCCGGTTGGTCCCTTGCCGAGGCGGCGCTGGAAAGCGGTTTTTACGATCAAAGCCACTTTACCCGTTCTTTTCAGGCCCATACCGGCGTCACTCCCGGCCGTTACAGGGCGGCTGCAGCACAACACGTTCCTGAAGATTGACCCTGAAGTGAGCAATATTGTGCAAGAAACCGCGCGTGACCCGAGGCAGAAAGAAGCTTTCGGGAACCAATGATGCGGAGAAGCTTGTTCATGGGAAACAGACTGGTCTGTTATGTCGTCGCCATTGCCGTGATTCTTGTCTGGAGCACCACCTTTGTAGCGACAAAGGTTCTGCTGAGCGCCTTGACGCCCGTGGAAATCATGTTTTATCGGTATGTGCTGGCCTATCTCGTACTCCTCGCCGCATATCCGGAATTTCACCGGCCTGTTGACGTTCGAGAAGAATTTTTGTTTGCCGGAGCCGGCTTTTTTGGCGGAACGCTCTATTTTCTGACTGAAAACTATGCATTGAAGCATACGCTTGCGTCGAATGTGGGACTGTTGCTTGCAGCCTCGCCCATGCTGACCGCGCTCCTTGCCCGTTTTTTTACCGAACGGAAAAAATTCGGCCGGAACCTGTGGCTGGGTCTTGTCGTGGCGTTTGCAGGGGTTTTTCTTGTTATTTTCAATGGTCATGTCGTGCTCGGCTTACGGCCATTCGGGGATTTTCTGGCTCTCGGGGCGGCGTTCTCCTGGGCGTTGTATTCTATCCTGATCAAAAAGATAGGCACGCGCCATGCCGCGGCGTACACGACGCGCAAGGTGTTTTTCTATTCGCTTCTCACCATGATCCCGACACTGTTTTTTATGGATTTTCGCTGGGATATCTCCATACTCTGCGACAGGATAACAATAGGTAATCTTTTATTTCTTGGAGTCATTGCCTCTTCTGTCTGTTTTCTGCTGTGGAGCAAGGTGATTTGGCGGCTTGGACCTGTAGCTGTAAATAACTTTATCTATCTTGTACCGCTTTTTACAATGGTTTTTTCAGCAATAGCGCTTGGCGAACCGGTTACGATCTATGCTGTTGCGGGCGGTGTGCTTATTCTGAGTGGCGTATGTCTGTCATCACGCGGAACGCTTGAAAACTCGCGCGCCTCGGACTGATTTTTTTCCGAAATTCTCCCCCTTGAAGATCCGGTGGCAGGCATTAGAGAAAAGTTGACAGCTTTTATCCACTCTTACTACAACAGGGGGCCGTGTTTCCGGTCAAGACAGTGCCGGGGGGGAGATGCATGGAACAAGGCAAACTGGTGATTACCGGAATGGGGGCGGTTACGCCGATTGGCATTGGAGTACCCGAGTATTGGAACAATCTTGTTCGGGGAAGCTGCGGAATCGCGCCGATCACACGTTTTGACGCCACGGATCTTCCGGTGCGCATTGCGGCGGAAGTGCGGAATTTTGACGCTGCCCGGATATTGCCGCGCGAGCTTGCCCGTGCGGCGGCCCCGTTCATGCATTTTTCCTTTGCAGCCGCCGGGGAGGCGTTGCGGGACAGCGGGATCGGAAACAAGACGGCGAGCGAGCGTATCGGGATCGTCATGGGCACGGCGTTGAGCGGCGTTTCGACAGTGGCGCACACGCAGGAAGCCTTTGGCGCAAGCGTGTCACGCAAGGTAAGCCCGCACTTTGTGCCCATGATCATGGGCAATATTGCAGCAGCGCGTCTTGCCATAGCCTACGGCATTCACGGACCAAGCCTTACGCTTGACACCGCCTGCTCCTCGGGCGGCGACGCCATGATGACCGCGGCCATGCTGCTGCGCGCGGGGGAGGCGGACGCCGTGCTGGCCGTGGCCGGAGAATCCGCCCTGTGCCCCATCATCGTTTCCAGCCTGGCGCAGGCAAAAGCGTTGTCCCGGGCCAACGACTGCCCTGAGCTGGCCTGCCGCCCGTTCGATCTGGAGCGGGACGGTTTTGTCATTGGCGAAGGAGGGGGGGCCGTGCTCATCGAGACTGAAGCCCATGCCCTTGCGCGGGGAGCGAACATCAGGGCGTGCCTGGCTGGCTATGCCAATACGAATGACGCGCACCACATCACCGCTCCGGATCCCTCCGGTTCAGGGGCTGCCTCATGCATGCGCAAGGCATTGGCCCGAGCGGGATTCATGCCGGGCGATATCGGCTATATCAACGCGCACGGAACATCCACGCCCCTTGGAGACATGGCGGAAACACAGGCTGTCAAGGCAGTGTTCGGCGGCATCGCCACTGCCCCGCCAATCAGTTCCACCAAGGGAGCGACAGGACACCTGATGGGCGCTGGCGGAATCACCGAGGTGATCGCGTGCGTTCTGGCTATCAGCGAGGGAATGCTGCCGCCCACATTGCATTACAGTGTTCCCGATCCTGCATGTGATCTTGATTACGTGCCCAACAGGACGCGTCCCGCGCGAATCAGCGCGGCCATGTCCAATTCTCTCGGCTTCGGTGGCCAGAATTCCTGCATCATCGTGTCACGATACCCATAAATGAGGGAAACATATTGTATACTTACGACGCGACCATGTTCAAAGAAACGTTTGAGAGCGAATTCACCTATCTGAACGGTTTCTTGCGGAATGTCGGACGGTTTGCGGAGCAGCCGGCCATGCGTTGCCCGTTGACGGGGCGACGGTGGACGTATCGCGACCTCAATGGTGACGCCAATCAGCTGGCCCATGCTCTTGCGGCGGACGGAGTCGGCAAAAATGACGTGATCATGTACATGCTGTTCAATTCCGCCGAATTCGTTTTCTGCTATCTGGCCAGCCAGAAAATCGGGGCGATCTCTTGCCCGATCAATTATCGGCAGGCTCCCGGAGAGATTGCTCTGATCATCGACGACAGCGTGCCCAAGGTCTTTGTCTATGACGCGGAGTTTGCAGAGACGGCACGGCAGGCGCTGGCGCTGGCGCAGCACAAGCCGGAGCGAATTGTGGTGGCGGATTTTGATGGCAGGGGTTGCGTCGCGCCGCAGGAAATCGCCTATCGGGCGTATGTTGCGGACCGCGCGCGCACGGATCCGGTTCGTCCCGACAAGGCGCATATTTATGACGAAACCACCCGCCTGTATACATCGGGGACTACAAATCGCCCGAAGGGCGTACCCATGAACAACATCAACGAAGTGCTTTCGGCGCATGACGTGATGATGCACTTTCCGCTCAATTCCAGGGATCGAACCATGAACATGACTCCCTGGTTTCACCGGGGCGGTCTGCATTCAGGCGGGCCAACGCCCACCCTGTACGCGGGAGGGGAAATCATCATCCTTCGTGAGTTCCATCCCCGCCGTTGCCTGATGTACGCAAGGGATTACAGGGTCACGTTTCTTATTGGCGTGCCGACTATCATCGGCATGCTTGCTCGCGCGCAGGAAAGCGCCGGTGTGGACTTGAGCGCCCTGCGCGGGGTTGTGACGATGGGCAGTCCTTTTGAAAAGGCGGCCTGCGAAAAATACAGCGCCTTGCTGACGCCGAATATTTTTAATGGTTATGGCACCACGGAAAGTTTCTGGAACACGTTTTTGCGCCCGTACAACCTGCCGGATATGGCGGGAAGCGCCGGACAATCCTGCACGGATGATGACGTCCGCATTGTCAGGCTGCATGAGCAGGGGCACGCCGATCCTGCTGAACTTGTTGCCAAAGATAATGTGGAAGTTGGTGAGGTTATTATCAAGTCTCCGGCAAAATCAGCCTATTGCTATTTCAATAATCCGGAAATGACCAGGGAGAAATTTTACAAGGGCTACCTGTATACCGGGGATCTCGGTACATGGGATGAGCACGAGTTCATTACCATTGTCGGACGAAAGGACGACATGATCGTTTCGGCTGGAGAAAACATTTACCCCACACAGATTGAAGCCATTTTGAACGAGCATCCGAAGGTGGCCGAATGCGCCGTGATCGGCGCGCCCGCCCGCCTGCACGGCCAATGCGTTGTAGCCTATGTTGTGGCGGCTGATGAAAGCCTGACAGTGGAAGAACTGAGGGCCTATTGCGTCCGTCACCCCATGCTTGCCCCCTATAAACGACCGAAAGAATACTGTCTGGTCAAGGCATTGCCGCGGACGGCGACCGGCAAGGTTATGCGCTACAGGCTGAGGGAAGATGCCTGTCGGCTCAAGGCAGAGGGCGTTGCTGTTCAACAGTCCGAATAGGAGTCAGCTCGAAGGGAAATGCCTTGAAAACATTCCGCGCGACAAGCCGCCAGCGGTAAGCGGCGGCCTTGACGGAGGGGCAGTAGGTGAATGTGTAGCGGGTGGCTTTGTCGCCCGCTGCACGTTCTTGCGGCACTATTTCGCTTGATTCGCGGGGAGTGAAGGGGCACCCCGCGCAAGTGTCGGACGCGACAGCGAGTTCCGGCGGCAAATCGGGGTCGGTCTGGGGCGTCAGCGGCTCCAGTTCAAGCAGGAAGCTGTCCACATTATGAACAGCGCCGGTCATTGAGGCTGTAACGGCAAGACAACCATTGCCGATAAATTGGGCGTCTTCGGTTTTCCAGGCAAAACGGTTTTTCTGATCCTGAGGGATGGGGGCTCCTTTTTTACCGCAGGCGGGGAGGACAAGACCCAGGCAGATCAGGCAGGCGACTATCATTTTAGTTTTCATTTGGGGTTCCCCACAGGTGTTTCCATTCGGTCAGGCGTTTCAAGGCTTCCAGGGGGGTCAACGAATCGGGATCGGTATCGCGCAGGGCCACGACGAGCGGATGTTCGGGCGCGCTCGTTGGCGTGGGCTCCGGTTTTTCGGCAGGCGCTTCGGGCATGGTGATGCCCGGCAGAAGATTGGGAGAAGTTTTTCTGACGCCTGCGGATTCACGATGTCGCTCAAGCCGGGCCAGGATTTCACGCGCACGCTGCACTACCGCTTGCGGGACGCCTGCCAGGCGCGCAACTTCGATGCCGTAACTGCGATCCGCCGGACCAGGTATCAGCCGGCGCAGAAAGACTATTTCTCCGTTCCAGTGGCGAACGGCGATATTCATGGTATGGATGCCGGGAATTTTGCCTTCCAGGGCGGTAAGTTCATGATAATGGGTGGCAAACAGCGTGCGTATGCCTCCTCCGGCCCGCCGGGCCAGTTCCTCAGCAACAGCCCAGGCCAGGGCGAGACCGTCGAAGGTGCTTGTTCCCCTGCCAATCTCGTCAAGGATGACCAGACTTTTTTTGCTTGCCTGACGCAGAATGCGGGCTGTTTCCATCATTTCAACCATGAATGTGCTTTGCCCTTGCGCCAGGTTGTCAGAGGCTCCCACGCGTGAAAAAATGCGATCGCACACCCCCAGTTCAGCTTTTTTGGCGGGAACAAAGGAACCCATCTGCGCCAGGAGACAAATCAGGGCCGTCTGCCGCAATACTGTGGATTTTCCCGCCATGTTGGGGCCAGTGATCAGCAGGAGCCGCCGTTTGGCGTCCATATGCAAATCGTTGGGCACAAAGACGGCCTCACCGAGAATGGCTTCAACAACCGGGTGACGCCCCTCAACGATGTGCAGTTCCTGATCGGCGCGCAAATGGGGGCGCGTCCAGTTGCGGCGGGAAGCCGTTTCCGCAAGGGATTGCCACAAATCGATCTGCGCCAGAACGTCGGCCATAAAAAGCAGGCGGCTGCGCACAGCGGACAGATCTTCGCGCAATTGCTGAAAAAGTTTGTATTCCAAGCTCTTGCGCTTGTCGGCGGCTGAAAGCAGGCGGTCTTCCAGTTCCTTGAGCTGCGCGCTCGTGAAGCGTTCGGCATTGGCCAGGGTTTGTCGGCGGATAAAATGCTCCGGCGGGCTGACGCCCGCCGCGCGGGACAGTTCGAAATAATAGCCGAAAACCCTGTTGCAGCCGAGCTTGAGCTTGCTGATGCCGGATCTTTTTTGTTCTTCTTCAAGAAGATCTTGAAGTTTTTTTTCTCCATGCTCTACCAGATCAAGGAGTTCATCGAGGGCCTCATCATAGCCCGCCTTGAAAAGCCCGCCTTCGGTGATAACCGGAGGAGGGTTGTCGTTCAACGCACGCGCCAGCCGCTCCGCGCAATCGGAAAGATTGTCCCAGTGATCCAGGATTTCGCGCAGGGCAGAGGGGGGGGGATCGGCGGCTTCCTGGGTGGAAAACGGGGCGGATGCGTTTTCCAGCGCCGCGCGCACTCCGGGAAGTCCAACCAGACTGTTTCGCAGAGCCAGCATATCCCGCGGTGATGTTCGGTTCAGCGCAATGCGTGTGGACAAGCGTTCAATGTCATAGACCTCGTGCAATGCCTCCCGCGTCAGACGGCGTCTGTCCTCATGCCGGACAAACCATTCCACGGCGTCCAGCGTGCTTTCGATGAGATTGGGGTCCCGCCAGGGATTGTGCATGCGTTCTTCAAGAAGACGCCCGCCCATGGGCGTTTGCGTACGATCCAGCACATGGCGCAGAGTGCCGACGCCTTTGCGTCCGTCCAGCCGGCGGAACAGTTCAAGGTTGCGCTCCGTGACCTCGTCAACAATCAGATAGCGGCCGAGATCCAGCAGGTCCAGAGGTTCAAGGTGGCGCGTGTCCCGCATCTGGGTTCGCTCAAGGTGCGCGAGCAACGCGCCGCACGCCTGAACCAGTTCCGGCCGTTTTTCAAGTCCAAGCGTTGCAAGGTCAGTCACCCCCTGTGCCGCAAGGACACGCTCGGCGGATTGCTTGAACTCGAAATGGGTTCGCAGCGGCACGGAAACCGTTTGGATTTCCGTCGCAACGCGTATGGAGGCGGGCAGTTCGGTTCCTTCCGGCAGTAAAAGCTCACGCGGGGCGATTTTTTGTGCCCACTGCCAGAGTTCGGCCTTTTTTTTCACATGCAGGCCGGCCCAGTAGCCGGTGGACACATCGGCCCAGGCCAGTCCTCCCTGGTTATTTTCCTCATTCCAATACAGGGCGCCAAGATAGGTATGAATCTTGGGGTCAAGGCTTGCATCTTCAATAACTGTCCCGGCTGTATGGACGCGGGTTACCGCGCGCTGCACGAGGCCTTTTGCGTCACGGGGATCTTCCACCTGATCGCAGAAGGCTACCTTGTAGCCCTTGTTGACAAGCTGGCTGACGTACCCTTCGGCGGCATGCCAGGGAACTCCGCACATGGGCACGGGAACATCGGCGTTGGGGTTGCGGGAGGTGAGCGCGATTTGCAGTTCCCGCGCCGCTACTTCGGCATCCTCAAAGAAGAGTTCATAGAAATCGCCCATACGGTAAAAGAGCAGGGCGTCGGGATAGTCCTCCTTGATCCGGAGGTACTGCTCAAACATCGGTGTGAGGCGGGGGGATGTGTCGTTCATTGAATGGCAGGCGACCGGCGCGGTTTCGTACGGGGCAAGGAAACCGCGCCGGGAGAAAGTTATGCAATCTCGGGCGAGGAGATATCGGAACGAGCGGCTTTGGCTTCGGCTTCGGCGGCACGGGTTTCCGCATCCGCAACTTTATGCTGGATGTCTTCCTGTGCCTTGCCGGCCTTCTGCAGTTCTTTTTCGAGGCTGCGAATACGCATGTTGGCCATGGTCAGCTTGGCGGAAATGCTCAGGCGATCCCAGACCAGCATGAGCAGCGTGCAGAGCGCGCCCAGCAGGAAGCAGATAAGGAGCAGGGTATAGAAAGGCAGCGGGGCCGACTCCATGGGGGGAAGGAACAGAAGATCAAGTTTAAGACCCATGGCTTGAGAAAAAACGTCCTGGTTTTGCACGAAAAACATCATGACCAAAAAAAACAGGACAACCAGCAGCAGGACTTTGACGTAGCGCATAGCCTCTCCTCATGCCGACGCGAGTCGGGCAAAACGGGGTTTCAGTTTGGTGTAAACGGACTCCAGGTGTTCTGGAATCACGCGCGTTTCACTCATGACGGCCATGAAGGAAGAATCGCCGTTCCAGCGTGGAACAAGGTGAAAGTGCAGGTGATCCCGGATGCCCGCCCCCGCGGCTTCTCCGAGGTTCAGGCCGATGTTGATCCCCTGCGGCCGGAAGTGCTCCCGCAGAATCGTTGTACATTCCCGCAACAGGTTCATGATCTCCAGGGATTCTTCTGTGGTGAGCAATGGCAGATCCATCACATGCCTGAGCGGAGCGACCATGAGATGCCCGTTATTGTAGGGAAATTTGTTCATGATCACAAACGCCGTCTTTCCGCGATGCAAGACCAGGCGATCCGCGTCGTGTGAAGTATCGTCCGGCGGCAGGCAGAGCACGCACTCGTCAGGTTTGGGGCCCAGGATGTACTCAATACGCCAGGGCGCCCACAAGGGTTGCGACATGGTATGCCTCAGTGAAGTTGATGATCCCGTACAGCTTCTTCTACACAGCAAGAGCTTTTCGGGCAAGCCCTTGTCCCCGGTCGTGACGTTTCACAAGGAAAATTTCCCTGGGGAACTTGCCGGCGCAGGCGCTCCGGAATGTGCGCCAACCCTGGCGAAACGCCTTGGCCGCTTGTGCCCGGACAAGGTATTCGCTATGGTTTGTGCGGAGGCAAGGTATGCCGCGTCAGATAGTCATTCAACTGGCCCGATTCGGAGATATCCTGCAAACGGGACGCCTGCTGCGTGCCCTGGAGCTGGAGGGAGAAACGCACCTTTGCGTGGATCAGTCGCTGGTTCCTCTGGCCCGACGTCTGCACCCGCGCTGTGAAGTGCACGGGATAGCCGCGCACGCTGACGGGAGAAAACTGGACGCGAATCTGTTTGCCGAACTTCTTTCCGTCAATAGAAGGGCATGCGCCGAACTCACCGGGTTGGCCGCCGACGCCGTGTACAATTTGAATCACTCCCCGTTGAATTTTGCCCTGGCTTCCCTGTTTCCTTCTGAAAAGGTACGGGGCTACTGTGTTGAAAACGGCCAGGTTCTTCGCGAACGCTGGATGCGTTTCGCCTTCCGCTGGGCGGCGCTTCGTCGAGCGGCTCCGCTGAATCTTGTTGATTTCTGGGGACTTTTGGCCCCATCTCCCGCACCTGCGGATGTGGTGAACCCTCCTGCCCTGTCCGGAGGGAAGGGGATCGGCGTGGTGCTCGCCGGACGGCAGGCGCGGCGTTCCCTGCCCCCGGATGTCCTGGCTCCGATGGTTCTGGCTCTTTTTGAAGGGCTTGGCGGACGGCCCGTCTTTTTGCTTGGCGGCAGGACGGAGCGGGGGATCGCCCGGCGACTCATGGATCATCTCCCCGGGCATGTGCTCTCGCGCACGCTCAACCTCGCAGGCCGCACAGACTGGGATGGGCTTTGCGACGCACTGACGGGTCTTGATCTTGTTCTTTCGCCGGATACCGGGACAATGCACCTCGCGGCGCGGCTTGGTGTGCCCGTGTTCGGATTGTTTTTGTCCTCGGCCTGGACGTGGGAGACGGGGCCGTATGGACGCGGGCACAGGGTATGGCAGGCGGACGCGCCGTGCGCGCCCTGTCGGGAGAGCCAGGAGTGCTGCAATGATCTTGCCTGCCTTGCCCCGTTTCGTGATCCTGCCATGTTACGCGCCCTCTTTCATGAAGCGGCCACTCTGGTTGAGGCGGGACGGTGTGGTTTGCCCGCGGAGCGGATCGGGAATCCGCCCGGGCTGGTCCTTGTCGAATCCGGCTTTGACGAACTTGGACTGATCTGGACGCCACGCCATGAAACCGTAATGTCAGGCATGGGCGACGAAGCGGGGGGGACAAGCGAAACGCGGCGGCGCGTTCTACGCGCCCTGCTTGCCGAGTTCGCTTTTGCGCAAGGCAAAATACAGCGTCGTCCCGACGGATTTGCGCCGGATCAGGCGCTTTGTGCGGAAAACTTTTACTATGAGGCGGACTGGATGTTGCCTGATATGGGAGTCGTTTCCTGAGCCTGCGGATGAGCGTTGGTCTGGCTGGTTTTCATGCCGGCGCGGGGCTGTGGGCATTCTCTTTCTGAGATTTCAGTGCATGGAAGTCATGTATAGAAGATTTCTAGAACTCATTTCATAATTCAGCCTTTGGGCTGAATTATGAAGATCATTCGCCAAAAAACGTGGTTTTTGGCTCATTCACGGCGCTTTTCGCGCCGCGCCAGACTCTCGTCTGGCGTTGGAAGCCATTTCATGCGAATTATGAAATGACTTCTACTGTCAGGCGGGCAGTCTGATGCGGTGGTAAGCCGGGTTCGCTTGTCGGAAAGCAGGTTTTTCGGTGAAGTGATCTTCATAAATCGCCTGCAGGGGATTTATGAAATGATTTGTAGGGGAATTGTTGATGAACGGACAAGCTTCATTGCGCGTATTAGTCGTTCTGCCTTTGTATGGCGGCTCTCTGCCTGTTGGACGCTATGCTGCGACGGCATTGCGCGATCTTGGTCATACCGTCGACGTTTTTGAAGCTCCGGCTTTTTACAGTGCGTTTTCGGCGCTCAGGATGCTCCGGGTGACCAGTGACAGACAAGAAGCCTTGGAGCATTCCTTCCTTCAGGTCATATCCCAGGCTATCCGGGCCAGAGTTGAGGTGTTTGAGCCGGATTTGGTGCTTTGTCTGGCGCAGGCCCCGGTAAGCCGCCAATTGCTCAAGACGCTTGCCCGCGACAAGGTGACCACTGCCATGTGGTTTGTGGAGGACTACCGGGTTTTTCCCTACTGGCGGGCGGTTGCGCCGTTATACGACTTCTTTTTCGTCATCCAGAAAGAGCCGTTTTTTGAAAAACTGGCGGCTGCCGGGGCCAGGGCGGCTTATTTGCCCCTGGCGGCCCTGCCTTCATTTCATCGTCCGTTGGGTGAGGAAGATCTTTCCGTTGCGGAACGCCGGCATTATGGATCAGCCGTCTCGTTCATGGGAGCAGGCTATCCCAACCGGAGGCGGGCGTTCCGCCAGTTTTCGCACCTTGATTTCAAGATTTGGGGATCGGATTGGAACGGCGAAGTTTCGCTGGCGCCTTTTCTTCAGGATGGCGGAGCGAGAATCGAGCCGGAACAGGCCGTGAAAATTTTCAATGCTTCGGCCATCAACCTCAATCTGCATTCCAGCGTGCAGGCGAAAGAACTGGTCCCGGCCGGAGATTTCGTCAATCCGCGCACGTTTGAGATCGCCTGTTGCGGGGCTTTTCAGCTGGTGGATCGGCGTGGACTCTTGCCGGAACTTTTCCGCGAAGATGAACTTGCGACATTCACATCCATGCCGGAACTGCTCGACGCAATCCCCTACTACCTGGCGCGCCCCGACGAACGGCGTGAGCTGGCCATGCGAGGCAGGGCGCGCGTGCTGGCCGAGCATACCTACCAACACCGCATGGCCGCTCTTGTTGAAGAAATTCGCCGTTGCCAGCCGGACTGGCCGACGCACAGACCAACCATGACCTTGCCGGCTGACCTGCCCGAGGATCTGCGCCGCGATCTTGCGGAACTGCTGAGACAGCTTGAGCTCCCTGGCGATGTCGCGTTTGAGGATGTCGTTACACGGTTGCGTCAACGAAACGGCGTCTTGAATCCGCTGGAAACCTCTCTGCTTTTTCTTGACGAGTGGCGCAAGCAGTACCGGAAGTAGGGGCAGCCCTCATGAACCCGCCTGCTGCAAAGCCGCCTTTTTGCGTCCTGCGACGTTGCAAGGTCAGCATCTTATGAATTCCCCCACGATTCCCGCATCCCTATGCGTGAATTGTTTTGCAAAGGGATGCCAGATTGGCTTGGGAAGAGATATATGTCGGAAAAAGCAGCTGTTTCAGGGTACCTGTACGCGCTTTCAGCGGCGGCCTTGTGGTCGTTGCTGGGTCCGCTTTCACGTTTTTGTTTCGCGCATGGCATGGAACCGCTTGAAGTCGCTTTTTGGCGGGCCGGACTTGGCGGGCTTTGTTTTGGCGTGCATGCGGCCTGTTGCGGCGAGTTAAGGGCGAAAGCGCGAGATACGTTTGTTTTTATCGCTTTCGGCATATTCGGGGTGGCGGTTTTTTTTGCCGTATTCCAGTTTGCGATCCGGGAAAGCGGGGCTGCTCTGGCGGTCGTTTTGCTGTATACGGCTCCAGCCTGGGTAGCTGTATTTTCGCGCGCGCTTTTTCATGAAAACCTGTCGTCGCGCAAACTTGCAGCGCTGTGCGTAGCTTTGATCGGCACTCTTTTGGTCTGCCTGTCCGGGGGGAGCCTGGGGCGCGCCGGGCAGACGTTTTCCCTGGCGGGAATCCTGTGCGGTCTGGCTTCCGGCTTTACGTACGCGGCGCAGTATCCCTTTTTTGTATGGTGGAAGAATCAATATGCCAATGCAACGCTTTTCACCTACATTTTTCTGTCTGCAGCGTTGGCCCTTTTGCCCTTTCTCCACATTTCGCTGGACAAGCCGTGCATGGTCTGGCTCAACCTGGCGGGTCTGGGCGTTTTGACCACCTACGGCGCGTACTGGGCGTATGGTCAGGGACTGCGACGGATAAGCCCTGTACGGGCTGTCGTTCTAAGCAACCTGGAGCCTGTGCTCGGCACTTTTTGGGCGTGGACGTTCTGGAATGAAAATTTTTCTCCACTGGGATGGGGAGGGAGCGTGTTGGTGCTTGCCGCTGTCTTCCTGCTGACTACGGATCGCGGGAGCGAAGCGGGGTAGCGTTTCACCCCGACATGAGCGCTGATTGTGTACCTCAGAGCCTGACTGTCGGCGGAGTTTGCCAGCCAGCCGCAGCGTCAAAGAGGGCATGGTAGGTCAGGCCGATCATGACGGCCCCGATGCCGCATTTGACCACAATGCCAAGAAAGCGTCCCATAAGCGCTCCCTTTGCCGCGCGTCGGGCTTCTTCTCCGGAACGTCCGTTGAAGCGTTCCATGAGGTACGCGCCGCCCCACGCGCCGACCAGCGCCCCGATCAGCGCGCCAAGCCCCAAAAGAAAGGGCAGGCCGACCAGCGCGCCGGCAAGCGCTCCGAGAACCCCCGCCCACATGCCGCTTGTGCTCGAACCGTATTTTTTGCTCCCCCAGATCTGCGTCAGATATTCCACAACTTCGCCAAAAACGGCCAGCCCGGCCAGCAAGGCGAAAAAGCCAAGACTCATGCCGGCTCCATAGGGGGTTGCAAAGCGCCAAACGACAATCAGAGCCAGCATGATCCAGTTGGCTGGCAACGTCAAAATGTTCAGCAGAAGAACAATCCCCAGAAAACCGAGAAAAATGGTGGGAAACAGCGCTTCCATACGTCGGGATTCTCCATCCGCCGTTCACATGACGTCCACGCGTGCGCGGAAAAACGCATTTTCCGCCGCACGCCGCGGGGGCATCAGACGTTAAAGAGGAAGTGCATGACATCGCCGTCCTGCACCACATAGTCCTTGCCTTCCGTACGCAGAACTCCGGCCGTGCGGCAGGCCGCCTCGGTTTTATACTTCATGTAATCCTTGAAGCTGATAACTTCGGCACGGATAAAGCCACGCTCAAAGTCGGTATGGATCACGCCGGCGGCTTGTGGCGCTTTCCATCCCCTGTTGATGGTCCAGGCGCGATTTTCCTTTTCTCCGGCCGTAAAATAGCTGATGAGACCAAGTGCAGCGTATCCCTTGTGGATGACGCGCACGAGGCCGCTTTCCTCAATGCCGTACGACGCCAGCAGCTCGTTTTGCTCCGCGTCGGAAAGCCCTTGCAATTCTTCTTCCAGCCGTGCGCAAATGACGATGACTTCCGCGCCACGTTCAGCGGCGCGCGCCCGCAAACGCTGTACATGTTCAGTCTCGCTGCCGACATGATTTTCATCCACGTTTGCGCAGTAAATAAGCTGTTTTGCCGTGAGCAGGCCGAGTTCGTTCCACGTCGCCCGAAAGGCGTCGCTATCTTTGGCGCTGAATTCGGCCGCCGGCCGCCCGCTGTCCAGATGTTGCAGCAGTCGTTCCGCTTCTTCGGCCGCCGCCTTGGCGTCCTTGTCGCCCTTGGCCATTTTGCGCAGGCGTTCGAGACGTCTGGTCACACTTTGGATATCGGCGAGAAGGAGTTCGGTTTCAATGGTTTCGACATCACGCACCGGATCAACCGAACCATCCACATGTGTGATGTTGTCGTCGTCAAAACAGCGTACAACTTCAAGAATAGCCGTACATTCCCGAATGGTGCCGAGGAATTGATTGCCGAGTCCTTCGCCCTTGCTTGCGCCCCGGACCAGGCCGGCAATGTCGATAAAGTCGACAGTCGCCTGGATGGTTTTCTGTGGATGAATCAATTCCGTGAGCGCGTCAAGGCGTGTGTCCGGCACAGGCACGGTCGCCTTGTTCGGTTCGATGGTGCAGAAAGGGTAATTGGCCGCCTGGGCGTTCTGCGCCTTGGTCAGCGCATTGAAAAGAGTGGATTTGCCCACATTGGGCAATCCGACGATGCCGATGCTTAAAGCCATGACGCGTGCTCCCGCTACACAAGGATGGGGTTTGGATTACGAGAAATCAGGATTTGATCCAGCTTTTTTCCTGACCGCGCGCCAGCCGGTGGATATTTTCGCGGTGTGTCCAGTAGACAAGTACCATGATGATCAGGGCCAGCGGCAGCAGGGCGAACTGACCGGAGACAAGCAGCAGAACAGGCATGGCCGTCACCAGCGCAAGAGATCCCAGGGAGACGAAACCGGATCGCCAGATAAGAAAGAGGCATAGCGCACCGGCGACGGCGAGTTGCCAAAATGCCAGGGCGAGGAAAACGCCGACCGAGGTTGCGACGGCTTTACCGCCTTTGAATCCGAGAAAACAGGAATGTCGATGCCCGAAAACCGCCGCCAGGGCTGTCAGGGTTACGGCGGTTGCAGGATTCAGGGGTGAATCGCCGCTGAGACCCCCTGCAATAAACACGGGAACGGCGCCTTTCAGGACATCGCAGAGCAGTGTGGCGCCGCCCCATACCTTGCCGCAGAGTCGGGCCACATTGGTGGCTCCCACATTGCCGCTACCTCCAGTTCGCGGGTCGATATGGCAGAATGTTTTTGCAAAAACAAGCCCGAACGGGATGGATCCAATGCCGTACGCGACAAAAATCCAGACGATGCTGAGCATGCATATCCCTCGATATCTATTTGTTTTTTTGAGTGTTTTTGTCAGTAAACGTCTCTGACTTCAGCCAGTTGAAAGTCGTTGTGCAGGGGGCGGACTTTTGTCAGGCGCACTTCCACCGGCTGGCCGCGGTAGGTGCGCTCGCTGAAGAGCGCGCGACGCGCCCGCACGATAAGTTGTTCTCGCGGCAGGTTGACCGTGACGCTTGTGTCCGTTTCATCAGTAACCACAGCCGGCCACCAGTGGCCTTCCCCTTGCTGGCGGAAATGCAGCAGCTTCCAGTACCGGGGACGCGCGCGTTGCACCTGGGCTACAGCATCCAGCCTGAGGTTGAGGCGCGCGAGAAGTTCATTCAGCTCTGCGCCTGACCATCTGGGCGTTCCTTCATGCAGTACATGAAGGATTTGTGCCTCGTTCACCAGATCCGGGTAACGGCGGAGCGGTGACGAAGAAGGCGCGTACCTTTTTTCTCCCAGCCCGGCATGGGGGCGTGGCGTCACTTCAAGCATTGCAGGGGCCAGCGCGCGAGCAACCCTGGCGATATCTTGCGGTTTTGTCCATACGCCGCCGCATTCGGGTGGAATGGTCACGTCCTGCGTTCGATGCAGCAGGGGCACGTCATGTTCCCCAGCCCAGACGGCAAGCGCTGCATTGGCCAGTACCATCAGTTCCGAAACCAGGTGGTGAGCGGCCGGCGCGGCGTCGTCCACATCCAGCACGACACGGGTTTCTTCCCCGTGCCCCTCAAGTGACAGTTGCAGGTCAGGCCGTTCAATGATCACCGCTCCGTTGCGCAGGCGCAACGAACGGTACGCTGCCGCCAGCGCGGCGGCCTGATGAAGCTGATCCGCAAAGGGCAGGGCAGGGTTATCCCGCGCGGCGCGTTCGTCAAGAACAGCTTCACACTGATCATATGTCAGGTTTGCTGCTATGCGCACGGTACTCTGCGCGGGTGTGCAGGTTGTCACCCCGCCGTCGGGCCGGACCTCGCATGTGACGAGAAAGGCGGGTTTGGTTTTGCCTGCGTGCAGGCTGTACCCGTCGGTTCCCAGGATTTCCGGCAACATGTTGTGGGTGGTTTCCGGCAGGTAGAGGCTTGAAGCCCGCTGTTGGACTGCCGCATCCAGATCTCCGCCGAAGGGCCAGCGCGCCGCCGGGCAGGCCAGGGCAAGCGTCAGTCGCCACCCACCGTCTGGCAGGGGCGAGATGGAAAAGGCGTCGTCAATATCTCTGGTGACGGGAGCGTCAATGCTGATGAAAGAAAGATCCGTGTCTGGAGCGGCACCCTCGCCCTGGCGCACATACGAGAGCAGGGTTTCCACTTCGGCGCTGTGAGCGTGGCTCCATGCATCGCCTGCGGCGTAGTCAATGCGATCCAGCCAAAAATTGTGGTGTGGCTCCACAAGATTCCATGCCTGCGCCAGGTACAGCGGCAGAAAGGGATCGTCGGGAAGGCCTTGAATCAAGCCGCGCCACAGCGGAGCCTCATCCTGACTTTCCGGATTGCTCAGGCGATCCAGCAGCAAACGGCGCACATGGGAAAGAACTTCTTCATCCAATGCGCGCGGATCTGGTGTCCCTCGTTTTCTTTGATGAATTTCCCATAGTTGGCGAAAAAATGCGCTTCCGCCATTGACAAGGGATTCTCGCCGGCGGGTCGCCTCCTGTTCAGCAATGCGGGCAGCGACCACTTCGGCGGGCAGGATTTCGAATTCCGGGGGTTGAAAACGGAAATGGCTTTTGCATTTGAGGAGCGCATGACCGCAGGCGGCAACGTCGTCCACATCAGGATCGTTCCGAACAAGTTCCATGAACCAGTCGGCCGAGGCCCTGCTTACTTCACCCTGCGCTGTCTCCCATAAGTCAAGGGGCTGCATTTCGGCCTCGGCAGCCTCCCGGCGCGCCTTGTGTTCTTCCAGCTTGGCGATGGCGGCTTCCTTGCCGGCGAGGCCGGAATAGGAGGGGCCGGCCCACGGAAGCACGCGGTTTGACGCAAGGGAGGTCTCGCGTCGGTTGGGAAGGAGAAGGCGGAGCTTGCCGTTCTGTTCCTCCAGAACCCAGGCCAGCTGAGGCGCGTTCCCCTGCATGAATTCCACCACGCAGCCTGAGCCTGGATACCGGACAAGCCCCCGTGCCATATTGACTCCCGATGGTTTTTGATTGTTGCGCTGAAGCGCACGGCCGTACAGACGCGGCCGCCGCTTTCCTGATCATGCCCGACTCCGGCTCAATGCCGGAACGAGCGCTGGCCGGTAAACACCATGGCCACCTGCGGCACAGCTTCATTGACGGCTGCGATGACCTCATGATCCCGCAGGGAGCCGCCGGGTTGGGCAATGGCCGTCACGCCCTGAGCCACGCAAAGATCGACGCCGTCGCGGAAAGGGAAAAATCCGTCAGAAACAACGACGCTGCCCTCAAGACCGCCCTTGCGCTGCTCCGTCTCCGCTTCAATATCGGCCAGGCGCGCGGCGGCTTCGGCATTGTCGGCCGCTTGCTGCTTCAGTTCGTACAGCGTCAGTCCGTGCCGGGTAAAGGCAAGCGTGTCGGCAAATTTGGTGCGCGCCTTGAAAATGGCGATTTCAACGCAACCCACCCGATCCTGTTCGCCTGTGCCTATGGCTACCGTCGCCCCGTTTTTCGCAAAAATGACTGAATTGGAGGAAACCCCGGCTTCCACTGCCCAGGCGAAGAGCAGATCGTCCGCCTCTTGCTCCGTCGGCTTGCGGGCTGAAACGCTCGTGCCGTCTTTTGCGCTCGCCACAGCGGGCAGAAAATCAGTCGCGCAACGGATACGGTTGACAAAGGACTGCTGAAGGACAAGACCTCCGTCCATCAGCGCCTTGATTTCCAGAAAGGGTTCTCCGGCCAGCCGGCCCAAATCCGCCAGAGCAGGCAATTTGAAGATGCGCAGGTTTTTGCGTGACGCCAGGATATGCAGAATCTCAGGTGTGAAATCGGGCGCCGCCACCACCTCAAAATAGTTGGCCGCGATGAGTTCGGCGGCCTTCATGTCGAGAGGCCGGTTGACGACGACCGCCCCGCCGAATGCGGCAATGCGGTCGCACCAGAACGCTTTGGTCAGGGCGTCGCCCACGCTGGCGGATGACCAGGCCGCTCCGCAGGGGTTGTTGTGCTTGAGGATAACGGCCGCCGGGCGCTCGGCAAGGTACTGGAGGATGTTGCAGCCGTTGTCCACATCCGTAAGATTGGTTTTGCCGGGATGCTTGCCGGCCTGCAGCATTTGCGCTTCGGACAGAGCGGAAATGACGGCCTTCCCTCCTGCGCTGTCGCGCCAGTTCTTTCCTGCCGCGACAAATCTGCCTGATACGGGCTGGTACAGGGCCGCGGGCTGATCCGGATTCTCGCCGTAGCGCAGGCCTTTGCGTTCCCCGTCGATATCCCAGGTGCGCTTGGCATAGGCGAGCACAGTGTCGCCCAAGGTGATGGTAAGCGTGTCGGGAAAATCATCCTGGACGATGGTCCGGTACATGGCTTTCAAATCCGGCATGACAACTCCTGGCGGAACCCTCTGGTTGAATGGAATATCCGGCGTCATCAAAAATATGATGCGCACATGCTGGGGCAGGCCGCAAACACGGCCCGCGTCTTCAAAGCGAATCCTGTTTCCCTATCACAGGCTTTTTCCGGGGGCAAATTCCATTTGAACCTCGGGGCGGTTTGGCGTAGCGTGCCCGGAAGGTCATGCCCCTGCCGGGAACATGCCCCGCCGACCCCGCCGTTCCTGGCGGTTTCACCAGATCAGGGCGGAAACTACATTCTTTTTTTTAAGGTGTATTCCCAGTTATGGAAAAACTGTTGCAAAAAATGGCGCGTCAGCTGGATTCCCTGGATGAAGCCTCACTGATGGCCTTATGGGAAAAATACGCAGGGATCGTAAGCCGTTTTGAACCCACCAAACGCTGGGAGGAAAGCGCGCTTGTTTTCGCGCTCATTCAGGCAAAAAGGTGGAAAAATCAGGCGTTCAACTACAACTGGGCGCAACAGAAGCGGCCGGAGGGCAATGTTGCGACGTTCGCCTTTGCCCTGGAGCATGAGGATACGCCGGAACCGGCAGCGCGAAAACGTGCCTCGGTACTTCAGTTCCGCCCCCGGCAGGGGGAGGGCAAAACGGAGAATGAACATGGAACGGCTTCAGATCCGCACGACACGCCGACGGGAGTTCATTGACGTGACGCAGTGCATCCGCCGTCTTGTCGAGGAAAACGGCTGGCGGGACGGGGTGGTTGTCGTCTTTTCTCCGCATACCACTTGCGGACTTACCCTGAATGAAGCGGCCGATCCAGATGTGGCGCAGGACATTATGGCCTCTCTTGAGCGGCTTGTCCCTGAGCAGGGGGCTTACCGCCACCGTGAAGGCAACAGCGACGCGCATGTTCGGGTCAGTCTCATGGGAGCCAGCCAGATGTTGCCTGTGGAGGGCGGTTCGCTCCGCCTCGGAACATGGCAGGGGCTTTTTCTCTGTGAAGGGGACGGCCCGCGCGCACGGGAGCTTTGGGTTCAATGGCTTGCCTCCTGACCGGGTTTTCTCTGTATAAACATTGACGCCCGTCCGGAAGGCCGGTAGACTCCATGATGGAGGCGTATGGTCACGGCGCTTGCCGCCAGAATCCCCCTCCAGGCATTCCTGATAGTGAAGTCGAAAAGACTTCGGGCATGACTTCTATCGCCGGACGTAAAGACCGGCACGGAGCAGCGCCAGACGAACGAGCCAAAAGCGCGTTTTTCGGCGAAATGGTCCTCATAAATCACCCTTTGGGCGAGTTGTAGACACGAGGAGAGACCCCATGTCCAATATTGTGATTGTCGGCGCGCAATGGGGCGACGAAGGAAAGGGTAAAATCGTCGATCTTTTGAGCGGCGATATCCAGTACGTCGTACGTTTTCAGGGCGGCAACAACGCCGGGCACACCATCATTGTCGATGGAAAAAAATATGTTCTGCATCTCGTGCCTTCGGGCATCCTGCATGACGGAAAGGTGTGTCTTATCGGCAATGGAGTGGTGCTCGATCCTGTCATCTTCGCTCATGAACTGGACGTCCTTGCGGGGCAGGGAGTTGACGTTTCTCCTTCCAGGCTCAAGGTGAGCGCCAAGACGCACCTTATCATGCCCTACCACAAGGCTTTGGACATGGCGCGTGAAAAAGCGGCCGCAGAGAAAAAAATCGGCACTACGGGCCGGGGCATTGGACCGTGTTATGAGGACAAGGCGGCACGTATCGGTATCCGGGCCGCCGATTTGGCCGATCTCTCGCTTCTCAAGGCCAAGATCGCCACGGCGCTCAGGGAAAAAAATGTTCTTCTCGCTTCGTGTTACGGGGTTGATCCCCTGGGCGTCGAGGAGGTTTTTGCCGAAATCGCGCCATTGGCTTCCCGTCTGTTGCCTTATCTGACCGATGTGTCGTCGGAGTTGGAGGCTGCGCGCAAGGCGGGGAAGAAAGCCCTTTTTGAAGGCGCTCAGGGCACACATCTGGACGTGGATCACGGAACCTACCCCTTTGTCACCTCATCAAATACGGTAGCCGGCAACACTGCTGCCGGCACTGGCTTCGCAGGAAGCGGAAAAGACCGGATCATCGGCATCTTGAAAGCGTATACCACGCGGGTAGGGGAAGGGCCGTTCCCCACGGAATTGCACGATGCCGTAGGCGAGACGCTACGCCGGAACGGGGGAGAATTCGGCGCGACGACCGGACGCCCGCGTCGTTGCGGCTGGCAGGATATCGTACTGTTGCGGGAAAGCGTTCGTTTGAACGGGTTGACGGAAATCGCGCTGACGAAGCTTGATGTGCTTTCCGGACTTTCCGAGATAAAAATATGCGTGGCGTACGAATATCGGGGGCAACGTACGGATTATCCTCCTCAAGAGGAAAATGGCCTGGGAGCCGTCACTCCCGTGTACGAGAACATGCCCGGTTGGTCAGAACCCTTGGAACAATACACTTCTTTCGCGCAATTGCCGGAAGCTGCCCGCGCCTATGTTCGCCGTTTGGAAGAACTGGCGGGGGTTCCCATTACCCTTGTTTCGGTAGGGCCGGACAGGGAGCAGACCATTTCGCGCTAGGGACAGGACGCATTAAAAACGTCGTATGCGAAAAATCGATATTTTCCGGCCGGCAAGGGCAAACATGAGGCGAAGCTGTGGAACACAATGCAGGGCCGGTGTTTGCCTTGCCGCGCCGTCGGCCCAAACAGGCGACTTTTTGAGCGAAGGCGTGCGGGAAACATGGGGTGAAGCTGTGCTGAAATAGCGCCAGCGTGAAGGAATTCGGATGACTTTTGCCGTTGCCGTCAGCGGAGGACAGGACAGTCTGTACGCCCTTCTTGCCTTGAGGGATGCTTTTGGCGCTTCGGCTGTTTTTGCCGTACACGCCCGTTTTCGGAGGGAGACAGACAGCGCGGTGGAATCGGGGCTTGCCGCTGTTTGCAAAAAGCTTGAGGTTGCGTTCCATATTGTGGATCTGCGTGATCAATTCCATGCCTTGGTTGTGCGTCCCTTTGCCGAATCATACGCCCGCGGTGAAACCCCGAACCCCTGTGCGCACTGCAACCGGCGTTTGAAGTTCGGTCTGCTGCTGGACGAAGCCCGCAAACTCGGCGCGGAGAAACTGGCCACAGGGCATTATGCCGATTTTACAGAGCATCCCCGCTATGGGGTTGTCTTGCGCCGGGGGGCCGATCCCGGCAAGGATCAAAGCTATTTTTTGGCATTGACGCCGGTCGGCCGCCTGAGAGCGGCCTTTTTCCCGCTGGGGACAATGCAAAAGAAACACGTTTGTGAAGCGCTTGAACAACGGGGTATGCCTGTTCCGGCTCCCGGGGAAAGCCAGGAAATCTGTTTTGTTCCACATGATGACTACAGGGCGTTTTTGCGCACGACGGGAATACGTCTGCCCGAAGGCGGACCCATGGTGACCGGAGAGGGGCTGGTCGTGGGGCGTCACCAGGGCTTGTGGCAGTATACTGAAGGACAGCGGCGGGGGCTTGGCGTTTCCTGGACGGAACCATTATATGTCGTCGGCAAGGATCGGGCGCGTAACGCATTGCTCCTGGGAACAGCGGCGGAACTCAAGGTCGGCAGGTGCGTCGCCGCAGAAATCAACCTGCTTGTGCCGCCCGAGTTGTGGCCCAATGATCTTTTTGTCCGGATTCGCTATCGTCAGAGCGCTGTGCCGGCAGACGTCCGAATTCAGGGGCCGGCCTCCGCATCCGCACGGATGCTGATTCGTTTTCATACGCCGCAGTTGCCGGCCGCGCCGGGACAGATTGCTGTGGTATACGATGCGGAGGGCTGTGTTCTTGCCGGGGCTGTTCTGCGTAAGGATAGTTAGCAGACCTTCCCCCGCCTGCTGCAAAGCCGCTTGCGCGCGTCTGGAGCGTGCGGAGTAAAATGCAGTATATTTCATATCCGTTCACTCGATTTTTCACGAGCAATCCTGCAAAACAAATCACTGCAAGCCATTTGAAGCACGGAGATTCATATGATAGGGATTTCAAAACTTTATTGCGGTCAGGTAGAACCTTCTGATGCGTTGCGGTACGGCCGTCATTCCGGTCGTCTCCCGTCTCACCTGCTTCAGTTCTCCGCGGATAAAAAGCCGGTTGTGGTCTGGAATATGACCAGGCGCTGCAATTTGAAATGCGTGCATTGTTATGCGCAGGCCGTTGATCCGGAAGGCAAGGACGATATTTCTACAGATCAGGCCAAAACCATGATCGATGATCTTGCCGCCTATGGCGCGCCAGTTATGCTTTTTTCCGGCGGCGAACCCCTTGTCCGCCAGGATTTGACGGAACTTGCCGACCACGCCACGCAAAGGGGGATGCGCGCCGTTATTTCCACCAACGGAACGTTGATCACCAAGGAAAAGGCGAAGGAACTCAAAGCCGTTCAGCTTTCCTATGTGGGCATTTCCCTTGATGGGGGGGAAGAAGTCCATGACAAATTCAGGGGCGTGCCCAATTCCTTCAAAAAGGCGTTACAGGGCATTGAAAACTGCAAGGCGGAAGGTTTGAAGGTGGGCCTGCGCTTTACGATCAATAAGCGTAATGCTGGAGAAATTCCCAAGCTTTTTCAGTTGCTTCGCGATTATGAAGTCCCCAGGATCTGTTTTTACCATCTGGTCTATTCGGGCCGGGGTTCGGAATTGATCAAGGAAGACTTGAATCATGCGGAAACCAGAGCTGTCGTGGATCTTATCATGGATGAAACACGGGCGCTTTTTGACGCGGGACAGCCCCGTGAGGTTTTGACGGTGGATAATCACGCCGACGGTCCGTATGTGTGGATGCGTCTGAAAAGGGAAGACCCGAAACGGGCTGAAGAAGTGTTTGAACTTTTGCAGTTCAACGAAGGCAACAGTTCCGGGCGCGGCATCGGTTGCATTTCGTGGGATGGAAAGGTTCACGCCGATCAGTTCTGGCGCAACCATACCTTCGGCAATGTGCTGGAAAGACCTTTTTCCCAGATTTGGGATGACCCCGCCATTGAATTGCTGCACAGGATGAAAGACAAGCGTGCGCATGTCAAAGGGCGGTGCGCTGGCTGCCGCTTCCTGAATATTTGCGGCGGCAATTTCCGGGCGCGGGCGGAAGCCTATTATGGCGATGTCTGGGCGCAGGATCCCGCCTGTTATCTTACGGATGAGGAAATTCGCGACGATGGCGGCGCGGCGCAAGCGTAACAAATAAGGATAAGAACATGAAGACCGATTTTTTTCGCGGGCGCAGACTGCGGCGCTCTCCAGGGCTTCGGGCTATGGTGAGGGAAACCCGATTGGCCCCCGAAGATTTGATCATGCCATATTTCGTCGTGGATACGCCCGATGTGAATTTTTGTAAGGAAATCACTTCCATGCCGGGCCAGCATCAACTTTCCCTCGCGCGCCTTGAAGCGAGGGTTGGCGCGGCGGTGGAGCATGGTCTCAGGGCGCTGATGCTTTTTGGCATTCCAAAGAACAAGGATGCGCAGGCAAGCGAGGCCTACGCTCCTGACGGGATCGTGCAGCGCGCCGTTGCCATGCTGAAAAAACGCTGGCCGGAACTTCAGATCATCACCGACGTCTGTTTGTGCGAATACACTTCGCACGGCCATTGCGGCCTGCTCAGGACTGGAGACGAGCGGGGTGAAGTCCTGAATGATCCGACGCTGGAATTGCTTGCCAAAACCGCGGTCAGCCATGTTGAGGCTGGTGCGGATATGGTGGCTCCTTCGGACATGATGGACGGGCGTATTCTGGCCTTGCGTCAGGCTTTGGACGTCGCCGGTTTTGCAAATACGCCCATCATGGCGTATTCCGTAAAATACGCTTCCGCCTTTTACGGTCCGTTCAGGGATGCGGCGGAGTCCACGCCGCAGTTTGGAGACCGGAAGACCTATCAAATGGATCCGGGCAACGCCGACGAGGCGTTGCGGGAGGCTGCCGCCGATATTGCCGAAGGCGCGGACATCATCATGGTCAAACCGGCGGGACCGTACCAGGATATCATTCGTCTTGTGCGGGACAGGTACGATCATCCTGTCGCGGCTTACCAGGTGAGCGGGGAATACGCCATGATCAAGGCCGCCGCTCTCAACGGGTGGATCGATGAGGATGCTGTGGTCATGGAATCCCTGCTGGGGATCCGGCGGGCCGGAGCCAAACTGATCATCACCTACTTCACGGAAGATGTGCTGAGGAAAGGGCTTGTGCGATGATGAGCTGCCATGAACCGCTGTGTGGCGGGGAACACGCGGCGTCGGAGAAGGCTTCCCATTCCGGCCATGCGGGCATGAACTCGGGCACGTCGCGTCGCCTGCCGGACGGTTCGCCCCTGTGCCGCCTTGTCGCCTGGGAAGTGACGCGATCCTGCAACCTTGCATGTCGGCATTGCCGGGCGGAGGCCCATCCTGAACCGTACCCGGGTGAACTGAGCACGGCAGAGGCCAGGAGGCTTATCGACACTTTTCCGCAGGTCGGCAATCCTATCATTATCTTCACCGGCGGCGATCCGATGTTGCGGCCTGATGTGTACGATCTGGCGGCCTACGCGAAAGATCGCGGGTTGCGGTGCGTCATGTCGCCCAACGGCACATTGATCACGCCTGAAAAGGCGCGCCTGATCGCTGAAGCAGGCATTCAGCGCTGTTCCATATCCATTGATGGGCCAGACGCCGCCAGTCACGACGCATTTCGCGGCGTGCCCGGAGCCTTCGCCGCCTCGTTGCGCGGTATTGAAGATCTGAAGCGGGCTGGAGTGGAATTCCAGATCAATACGACGGTCACCAAAGGCAATCTTGAGGACTTCAAAAAGATTTTTGATCTGTGCGAGCGTATTGGGGCGGCCGCCTGGCACATTTTTCTTCTGGTTCCCATGGGCAGGGCTTCCAACCTTGACGAGGAGGTCATTTCCGCCCGGGAATACGAAAATGTCCTGCACTGGTTTTATGACTTCCGCAAGACAACGAGGATGCATCTCAAGGCGACTTGCGCCCCTCAATATTACCGCATCTTACGCCAGCGCGCCCGTGCGGAAGGGCTGCCGGTCACTCCGGATGTTTTCGGCATGGACGCCATGACCAGAGGTTGTCTGGGAGGAACGGGTTTTTGTTTTATCAGCCATGTCGGTCAAGTCCAGCCTTGCGGTTACCTGACTTTGGATTGCGGCAATGTGCGTGAGACGCCTTTCCCGGAAATATGGAAGCATGCCAAACCGTTTCTTCAGTTCCGCAATCAGGCGGAATACAAGGGGAAATGCGGTGTTTGCGAATTTCACAAGGTGTGCGGAGGTTGCCGCGCCCGGGCTTGGAGCATGCACGGTGATTATTTGGGGGAAGAACCCTTGTGCGCATACCAGCCGGGCCGCGTTGCTCCTGATTCACCGAAAGCGGTTTGACGCTCCGGGGGAGGCTGAGACGCCGAATTCGCAGGGTAACAGAGGCTGGCTGAGTCTTTGGCGCGACGGTGATGCCTCCATGAGCAAGCCGAAAAAACGTGCTTTTGGTAATGTGAGTCTCATAGCCCCCAAAGAGGGTTTTATGGGGCAAGTTAATGACGTTTGAGAGGAAATTTGCCCATGTCAGGAGAATTGCAGGCGATCGACAAACGGATTCTTGACGTTATTCAGTCGAATTTTCCTTTGACGTCGCGGCCTTACGCAGAAATAGGACAGCAGGTTGGACTGACTGAAGCCGAAACGCTGGCGCATGTCCGCGCGCTCAGGCAACGTGGAGTCATTCGCCGTATCGGGGCCAATTTCCAATCGTCCAAACTGGGATTCCGATCCACCCTGTGCGCTGCCAAGGTGCCGCCGGAAAAGATGGAAGCGTTTACGGCGGAGGTGAACAGCCATGTGGGAACAACTCATAACTATGTGCGGGATCACGCATATAATGTATGGTTTTCTTTCATTGGACCTTCCTGGGAGGCTGTGTGCGCCGCACTCGCCGGCATCACGGAACGGACAGGCATTCCCGTTTTGAATCTGCCGGCGCAGCGCACATATAAAATCCGTGTTGATTTTCCCATGGAAGAGCAGAAGGAAAAGAACAAACAGTAAGCCCTCCCAATTTGGCCACGCCGGGACATGAATCCCTTCCCGGCGTGTGTCTCTCCCCTGTCGGGCATGAGAAGCCTGCGCTCGGCTGCTTCTCATGTGTTCCTTTTGACGCCGCCATTGCCTTGCCCCCCTTCCTCTCTGGAAAAAAGCGTCCTGTTTCGCTTTCTTCCCTCAAGTTTTTCCCCATACCGCCGATATATGCGGCAGATGCATTCCGCAGCCACATGCTTTCATGCGGGATGCCGAAAAATTTGGGGGAAATATGTCACATCCGCAACGGCCCAATCTCATGCTTTGCTCGCTTTTGGGCGTGTCGCTTCTTGCTGGATGCACCTCGTATCGCGGTCCATCCGCAATGGGCGCCGCGCCGAGCATGGACGGAGCCCCTGTGGAATACAGCGGCGGAAGCGGCCGGTTCAGCACGGCGCAACATGTGGATACAGGCTTGTTTGTGCCCGACGGGAACGGGGGGCTGATCCACGTTCCGGGCAACGATCATCCCAATCCCGAGAGCGGGTACGTCGAAGCGCAGGAACTTCGACTCAAGGTCAGGGAGCTTGCGGCGCAGTTGCTTGAAGTTGGAACGCCCCAGTCCATCAACGGTCTGGTGGCCTTGCCCACTTCATTTGTCGATCTCAACAATTTTACGGAAAGTAACCCGTTGGGCCGGTACATGGCGGAAGCCATGTTTTACGAGTTCAACCAGCGTGGCGTTCCGGTACGGGAATATCGTCTGAACGGCAAGATCCGCATGGCTGAAGCGGAGGGGGAGTTTGCGCTTACCCGTAATCTGGCCCCTCTGGCTGTCAAAAATGGCTGGTCCGCTGTCTTGGTGGGCACTTACCTGAAGGATGAAAACGGCATTTTCGTCAATGCCAGGTTGGTGCGTCCTTCCGATGGGCTTGTGTTGCGGACGGCGCAACTCGTGCTTGACAACAACTCCGTTATAGCCCGCCTGACGGCCAAACCACCATTCGCACCCGGCACGTTGCACATTCGCCCGGGGACATCTCCGTCGCGCAAGAGCGTCGCGCCCGGAAGAGCGCGTGCAAACGCTTCGTCTGCGCGAAGCGGGAGCGGATCGGCTGCTCTGGTTCCGGTAAATTCTCCAGCTCAGCCGTCCACATCGCAGATACAAGCCCGACAGGCGTTGCATACGCTGGAAAGTCAGCCTCAAACAGGGGCGAATGTTTCCTCTTCGGCCAATACAGGAAACAGTCCCTCGAACGGCCAAAACGGAGCCATTCAGAGCATCTACTCCGGACCGGCGGAATCTGTGCCGGATGTGGATCGCCAAAGTCCGTCACCCATCCCGGGACCGCCTAAGAATACATAGGCATTGCGAATACATCCGGTCTGGAGAGCGGCAAAGACGTAAACATTGTTCATCTGTTCTTTGATTATGGATGACAGAGTGGAAAGGCTATGAAAGAAGCAAAAAGGAGCGACGCCTCGCAGACGGGCGATATTAGTTGGATCAGGTGGGAGCGCTGTTCTGGTATGTTGCTGAAGAGCGGATTACTTCTTTTGTGTCTTGCCCTGCCTCTCATGCACGGTTGCACAAGAGTGGCGGTTACGCCGGAAGCTGAGGAAACAATTTTTAACTGGACACAGGCGCGCGACTACCAGGCACAGGGAAGGTATGAACTGGCTCGTCAGTATTACCTTGTGGCTCTGGCAGCGGCAAGAACGCCGGAAACCCAGCAAACCCTGCAGCGAGAACTGGACTCTGTAGATCGGATGATTGAAGCCATGCGCTGATGCACAAAATATTGTGCGGGAGATGACGTATGTATCGTATTGCCATTGTCATATTGATGATCCTGACCTGTCTTTTGCCGCTCACCGCCGCTGCTGCGGAGGGTACAGTACCTAAGGCCGCAACTATGATGGCTCAACAAATGGACAGCCAAATCATGCGCCGGGTGGGAACGTATCCGGAAGGGCGCGCATGTGTGAGCATCGTTTCAACTGTCCCGGTTTTTTTGGGGAATCTGGAACAGTCGAGTCCCTTGGCTCGTCAGATGGCGGAAGAGGTCATGCGCTGTTTTGTAGAAGCCGGCTACCGGGTTGAAGAAATCAGAAAGGGGAAGGAAATCGTCATGACGCCCCGCCGCGGCGAAACGATTCTCACCCGGCAAACCACCCAGCTCGCAGATCGCGACGTGTCCACTGTGGCTGTTCTGGCGGGGACGTATACCGTAACCCGGGACAGTGTACGGTTCAACCTGAAGCTGCTGCATGCAACCTCCAATGAAGTGTTGGCTTCGTCATCAGCTACTGTGCCTGTCACTTCGGAACTGTTCCCGCTTTTGGCCGATCGCGGAGGGAACAACCCCATGCCGAGCGTCTTCACCCGGTTGCGTTAGAGGACGACCCCTAAGCTGACGCAAAAGATAGCTATTCTTGATGTGGTTTTTCCGCATCCCTTCCGCCGGTTCGAAATTTTCGAGCCGGCGGTTTGATTGTATGACGTATGAGGAGAAAGACATTTTTGTTTTGAAGCGCATCAATTCCTTTGACGTGTTCATGAAATCCGCTAAAATCATTTTGGCTGTTCATGTTGCGCCGCCGACTACGCCCGGTGCGGCTCATCTGATGCGTCCTGACCCTGGTCGTGGCTTACATGTCCGTATGCCTTCTTCACAGCAACCAATAAGGAAAAGTAATGAAAAACACTGTAGTCACTTTCAGGAACGCCAAAAACCATGAAAAATTGGCTATGCTCACCGCGTATGATTATACGATGGCGAAGCTCATGGATCAGTCCGGCGTAAACGCGCTTCTGGTTGGCGATTCTCTCGGCATGGTCATGCTGGGTTATGAAAGTACGCTTGCCGTGACTATGGCGGATATGGTCCACCACTGCGCGGCAGTCTCCCGAGGGGTGAAAGAAGCCCTTGTCGTGTGCGACATGCCGTTCATGTCGTATCAAAGCTCGGTATATGATGCTGTGGTCAATGCCGGGCGACTGGTTAAGGAGGGCGGGGCGGAAGCCGTAAAACTGGAAGGGGGCGATGCGTTTTGTCCCCATGTCAAGGCGATTGTGCAGGCTTCCATACCCGTCATGGCTCACCTTGGGTTGACGCCCCAGTCTGTCAATGCCCTGGGCGGCTACAAGGTACAGGGTAAAAGTGCGGAAGACGCGCAACGGCTGGTGGATGATGCCCGAAAGCTGGAAGATGCGGGGGCGTTCGCCATTTTGCTTGAGTGCGTGCCGGCCGCTCTCGCGGCATTTGTCCGGGAACGTGTTTCTGTTCCGGTCATAGGCATCGGCTCGGGCGCCGGATGCGACGGGCAGGTGCTTGTCTATCAGGACATGTTGGGTATGTATGACAAGATGACTCCCAAATTTGTCAAGCGTTTCGCCAGCATCGGAGATGCCATGAAGCAGGCGTTTGCCGCGTATGTGGAGGAAGTGAAGACAGGGCGTTTCCCTGCGGAAGAGCACGCCTTTTCCATGAAAGACGAGATCATTGGCAAGCTTTATTGAGGGAATAAAAATGAAAATCGTTCGCACCATTTCCGAAGTTCGGCAATATGTGAAGGAATGGCGCTCCCAGGGACTGACAGTCGGGCTTGTTCCGACTATGGGTTACCTGCATGAAGGGCACCAAAGTCTCATTGCCGCAGCCGTGAAAGGAAATGATCGTGTAGTCGTCAGCGTATTCGTCAATCCGAAACAGTTTGGCCCTGCCGAGGATCTGGCGAGCTACCCGCGCGACCTGGAAAAAGACGCTGCCCTGTGCGAAGCGACAGGAGCGCATCTCCTTTTTCATCCGGAGCCTTCGGAAATGTACCCGCAGGGGCATTGCGCTTTTGCGGATGTGGAAGAGTTGGGCAAGGTGTTGTGCGGCAAGACTCGTCCCATTCATTTTCGCGGAGTGTGCACGGTCATTGTCAAGCTGGCCAACATCGTCATGCCGGATCGCATGTACTTTGGGCAAAAGGACGCACAGCAACTGACCATTGTACGCAGGCTGGCCAGGGATTTGAATATGCCCGTGGAAATTGTCGGTTGTCCCATTGTCAGGGAAACGGATGGGTTGGCGAAAAGTTCGCGGAATGCCTATTTGAATCCCGAGGAGCGCCGCGCCGCGGTCATTCTCAGCCGCGCCATTGCCGCGGGGAAGGCTACCGCTCAGAATGGAACGGTTACCCCGGATGAAATCCGCGAGATCATGTTGCGGACCCTGGCCGAAGAACCGGCGGCGAATGTGGAATATGTGGAAATTGTTGATTCGCAAACCCTGCTCCCTGTCGACAATTTGAACGGCCCGATTTTGGTGGCGATAGCCGTCCGCATCGGCAAGACACGGCTGATTGACAATTTTACCTTGCCCGAATAGGCGACCGCTGAGGTCTGTGACAGTTCTTTCTGCGGGGAAGGTTCACGCCTTCCCCTTTTTAAAATATAAATAACAATATATTATATAGAGTAAGGAAAAAATCCGAAGCAAAGATAAAAAAAGTTGTTGACAGGTGGAGCGAAGTGTCCTAGATACCCGCTTCGCGCCGGTTGAGCGGAGAGTTCACCGGTGGAG
>CAJUHZ010000015.1 GCA_910585945.1 uncultured Bilophila sp. | reverse complement strand
CCCCCCCCCCCCCCCCCCCCCAACATTCCTGCCCCCCCCGCTTTCGTTATCCTCAGGCGGCTGTTCCCTTTGTTTTTTCCTCCCGTTCCCAGATGCGGTGGCGTTTCATGGCCGAGAGGAAGAGCTTCATGAGCTTGGGGGCGTCGCTGGCGGCGACAAGGCCGGCGTCGGCGTCGTTTTCCGGAAGGGCGGCGGCCTTGAGCATGGTTTTGGCCGCGCCGGGCAGGCCGATGACCTTGAGGTGCTTGTACGCCTGGCGGAGGTAATACTTGGCGTCGCCGTCCGCCATGAGGGCGTTCAGGCTGGCGTCGCCTTCAGGCACGACAACGGCGTCCACCAGCACAGACGGATTGCCGGCGATGGTTCCGTCAACCTTCAGCTCGCCGCCTTCCGCGGTTTTGATCATGCCCATGTGCGGGGCGAAGAGCTGCGGGTGCACGCCGGCGTTTTGCAACGCGCCGCAAATGGCCTGCACGGAAGCCTCGCTCACCCCGTCGGCCGCAAGAAGCGCCACCCGACGGGATTTGAGCACCTGAACGTCGCGCCCGTAGAGGCTCAGCGCGGGGTCGCTTTCCAGCCCGTTGACGGCCTTGGGAAGGGCGCGCGAAAGCTGATCCTTGCTCAGGGTGATGCCCAGATTTTCGGCCACGCGCCGCGCGAGATCGTGATCCACGCGCGTCAGCAGATCCACGACGCGTTCGCGGATGTACGGCCGAACCACCTTGCCAAGCTCGAAGCTGAAGGCGTTGACGATGTGATCCTGTTCGGGTTTGGTCTGGCTCAGCCAGAACAGACGCGGCTGCGAGAAATAATCGCTGAAGGACGGGCTGCGTTCGCGCGTCTTCCTGCCTTCGGCGGGAGATTGACAGGTGGTGAAGCCGCCGGCCGCGGGCGAGACCTCGCGGGGCCAGTTGCCGCTCAGGCTGTTCGGCTCGTAATTGGCGCCGGGGTCGATCTGCATTCTGTGCCGGCCGTCGCGCTGGTGGTTGCGGACCGCGCCGAGAGGACGGTTGATGGGGATTTCGTTGAAGTTCGGTCCGCCCAGACGATGCCGTTGCGTGTCGACATAGGAGAAGACCCGCCCCTGCAACAGCGGGTCGTCCGAGAATTCGACGCCGGGCACGATGTTGGCCGGGCAAAAGGCGATCTGCTCGGTTTCGGCAAAGAAATTGTCCGGATTGCGGTTGAGCGTCATCTTGCCGACAATCCGCACCGGAACAAGAGCCTCGGGGATCAGCTTCGTCGCGTCGAGGATGTCGAAGTCAAAGGCGTGTTCGTCCTTTTCCGGGATGATCTGCATCCCCAGTTCAAATTCGGGGTAGTCGCCGGCTTCAATGGCCTGCCAGAGATCCTTGCGGTGAAAGTCCGGATCGCGCCCGGTCAGAAGCTGCGCTTCATCCCAGACCAGCGAAGAAACGCCGTACACGGGCTTCCAGTGGAAGCGCACAAAGCAGCTTTCGCCTTCGCCGTTGACAAGGCGGTAGGTATGGATGCCGAAGCCTTCCACCATGCGGAGGCTGCGGGGGATGCCGCGGTCGGACATGGCCCACATGACGTTGTGCAGCGTTTCGGGCTGGAGCGAGACGTAATCCCAAAAGCTGTCATGGGCCGACTGACCCTGCGGCACTTCATTGTTCGGTTCGGGTTTGACGGCATGGACAAAGTCGGGGAACTTGATGGCGTCCTGAATGAAAAAGACCGGGGTATTGTTGCCCACCAGGTCGAAGTTGCCTTCCCGCGTATAGAATTTGGTGGCGAAGCCGCGAATGTCGCGCACGGTGTCGGGCGAGCCGCGAAAGCCCTGCACCGTGGAAAAGCGGACGAACACCGGCGTTTTGGCCTTGGGATCGCGCAGAAAATCGGCCTTGGTATACTTGGCGAGGGATTCGTAGACCTGAAAATAGCCGTGCGCGCCGGAACCGCGCGCGTGGACCACACGCTCGGGAATGCGCTCGCTGTCGAAGTGGGAGAGCTTTTCATGGAAATGAAAATCTTCCAGCAGGGCGGGGCCGCGCGTGCCGGCTTTCAGCGTGTTCTGGTTGTTCGCCACCCTGACCCCGAGGTTGGTGGTCAGGCCCTGACCTTCGGCGGGCGCGCGGAAGGCGTCCATGTCGTTCGTCTTGGCGCTGACATTGTCTGGCGTTTTCATCGAGCCGGCCGTCATGGGTTCCGCGCCCGGAGGGGTGGGGGCGGGCGTCGCGCGGATCGCATCCGGGGAAATCACGTCTTCATAGTGCGGTTCGGCGGCCTTGCCGTCATGGAAGGGCGCATGGGGCGCGCTGATTCCGTTTTTCTGCTTTTTGGCGTTCATGATGCCTCCAGAGGAAAAAGCGTTTGAAAACAGATCGGATGAAACATGGGAAAGTGCTTCACGTTCCATGAAAATAGGCTATAATTATGCGGGATGTATTCTATTTTTTTTGTTAGAGGTTATTCGCCCCACCGGGAGCGTGACGCGCTTGGGTGCAGGGGGCCATTCTCCCGCCCGAGGGCGCGCAGCCCCGAAATTCAACCTGATTCGCTCTCCTGCCGGGCGGGAACTTGACCGTGCCGCTCAAATGAGGCATCAGGCCGGAACGAGTGCTTGTTTGATAACCCCGGAGCGTGCCGTCCGGCCTTGCCGAAGACCGCAACGACGCGGCTCCCCGCCCGGAGGATCCCCATGATTTTCGACATTGCCCATGAAACCTTGCCGCGTGAGGAACTGGAAGCCCTGCAGCTTCGCCGTCTCAAGGATTTGTGCAACCGGGTGTATGCCAATGTGCCGTTTTACCGCCGCCGTTTCGACGAACTCGGGATCACGCCTTCCGATATCCGCTCCCTGAAGGATGTGAAGCTCTTGCCCTTCACGGAAAAGCAGGATCTCCGCAACAATTTTCCCTACGGGCTTTTCGCCGTGCCGCCGCAAAACATCGTCCGGTTGCACGCCTCAAGCGGCACGACAGGCAAGGCGACTGTCATCGGCTATACGCGGCGCGATCTGGACAACTGGGCCGATCTTATGGCCCGCTGTTTGTCCATGGCCGGGGCCAACGCCAGCGATTTTGTGCATGTGGCTTTCGGCTACGGGCTGTTCACGGGCGGGCTTGGCGCGCATTACGGGGCGGAACGCCTCGGCGCGACAACCATTCCCGTTTCCGGCGGGGCGACAAAGCGGCAGGTGCAGCTCATGCGCGATTTCGGCGCCACCGTGCTGTGCTGCACGCCTTCCTACGCGCTTTTCCTGTACGACGCGGGGCTGGAAGCGGGCATCGACATCGGCAAGCTGCCGTTGCGCATCGGCGTGTTCGGGGCCGAACCGTGGACGGAGGAAATGCGGGCCGATATCGAACGCAAGATGCGCATCGACGCGCTGAATATCTACGGGCTTTCCGAAGTCATGGGGCCGGGCGTGGCCATGGAATGCGTGGAAGCCAAACAGGGCATGCATATTCAGGAAGATCACTTCCTTGCGGAAATCATCGATCCGGTGACCGGCGAGCAGCTTCCCCCCGGAGCCACGGGCGAACTCGTGCTCACCACCCTGACCAAGGAGGGCGCGCCGCTCCTGCGGTACCGCACGCGCGACATAACTTCCCTGGAGACCACCCCCTGCCGGTGCGGGCGGACGTTTGTGCGCGTCAACCGTTTCAGCGGGCGCAGCGACGACATGCTCATCATCCGCGGGGTCAATGTCTTCCCCACCCAGATCGAAACCATCCTGCTCGAAGCCGGCATGTCGCCCCACTACCAGATCATCCTTACCCGAGAGGGCACGCTGGACAACGTGGAAGTGCAGGTGGAGCTTACGGAAAGCATGTTCTCCGACGCCGTGAAGGACTTGCAGCAGCGCGAAGCCCGCATCCAGAAAACGATCAAGGAGTTTCTCGGCGTCACCGCCAGGGTGCGGCTGGTGGAGCCGCGATCCATCCAGCGTTTTGAGGGCAAGGCGCAGCGCGTCCTCGACAGGCGGCAGATGTAGGATTGTTCGGGAGCGCCGCGCGGCGTGAAGCCGGGCCTTGACGTCGAACGGGGCGGACGTGTTCCGCTTTTTCGCGGCGCGCTGGCCGGCTGTTTTTCGAGGGGATCGTCATGCGCAACGTATCCGGATCGTTCTGGGCGCCGGTAGTGTATCTCCTGCTGGGGGTTCTCTCCATTCAGGCGAGCGCTTCGCTTGCGAAGAGCCTGTTTGGCGTGCTGTCTCCGCAGGGGGTCACTGCCTTGCGCCTCGGCTTTGCGGCCCTGATCCTGCTGGCCGTGTTCCGCCCCTGGCGTCGACGGCTCCCTCTCGGCGCGTTGCGGCCGGTGCTGGCGTACGGCATGGCGCTCGGCTGCATGAATCTCTCGTTTTACATGTCCATTGCCCGCATTCCCCTGGGCATCGCCGTGGCCATTGAATTCACCGGCCCGCTGGCCGTGGCGGCCTTCACCTCCCGTTCCCGGAGGGAGCTGCTCTGGGTGGGGCTGGCTGTGGCCGGCGTTGCGCCTCTTCTGCCGCTGGGAGCGTTCAGCGCGGATCTTGATCCTGTCGGGGTGGGCTTCGGCTTTTGCGCCGGCTTTTTCTGGGCGCTGTACATGATTTTCGGCAAAAAGGCCGGGATGGTTCGCGGGACGAATTCCGTGGCGCTGGGAACAGCCGTGGCGGCCATGATCGCCCTGCCTGTGGGTCTGTTGTGCGAGGGTACGGCCCTGTTCAGCCCTGCCGTGCTTCCTTCCGGCCTTCTTGTGGGCATATTTTCCTCCGCCTTGCCCTACGGCCTGGAAATGCTGGCCATGACCCGGCTCTCCACGCAGACCTACGGCGTTCTGACGAGTCTTGAACCGGCCATGGCCGCGCTGTCCGGTTTTGTCTTCCTGGGGGAAACCCTGACGCTGGTTCAGTGGGGCGCGCTTGCCTGCGTCATGGGCGCCTCCCTGGGGGCGACGCTGACCGGGCGGCGGGAGTAGCTCCATATATTGAGGGATCCGGCTCATGTTCGAGAAATATTCCCGCACAGGCGCGTCGCGCAACGCCCGCATGAGCCTGCGCTTTGCCTTTTCCTCGCCCGCGCATGTCATTGCCACGTTCGGCGGCAGCGGCCTCCTTCACCCCGCGCCGGGAACCTGGGGAACAGCGGCAGGGCTTGTCGTCTACATCGCGCTTGAACGCCGGATCCCCCTTGCGGGCTGGATCGCGATCCTGCTGGCGTCCTTCTTCCTTGGCGCATGGGCAAGTCACGTCACCGGAAAGGACATGGGCGTACACGATCACGGTTCGATCGTCATTGACGAGGTTGCGGCGATCTGGCTGACGCTGCTGACCGTTCCGGCGACGTTGCCCTGGCAGATCGCGGCGTTTGTCGCGTTCCGCTTCTTCGATATCGTCAAACTGCCTCCCACCGGCTATTTTGATGCGAGCGAGCGCTGGAAAAACGGCTGGGGGGTCATGCTGGACGATGTTGTTGCCGCCGTGCAGGCGATTGGTCTGCTGTATGCGGCGAGGGCGCTGTTGTGAGGATTGAACGGTTGCTCCTGCCTGCCCCGGGATCCGGGCGTTGCGTCAGGAACGGGAGCGGCGTGTCGGGCCGTTGACGCACGCGCCGAGCACGATGCCGAGCAGGGTCATGCCGGTGGAGAGAAACCAGGTGCGGTAAAAATCGTGCCCGCCGCCGAGCACGACAAGATAGCCGAACCAGCCGCCCCAGAAGAACAGCGAAAGCCGCCAGAAAGAACCTCCACCTGTTCCTGTTGCCGCTTCTTCGCGCTCCATGCGGAGTCCCTGCCGGATGCGCCGCCACGCCCACAGCGCCATGCCGAAGAGAAAGAGCGCCATGGCCGCAAAGCCGACAATGCCGCCGTCCACCAGAAATTGCAGATAGGCGTTGTGCGGGTGCTGGACTTCAAGTCCGTTGAGGGGCAGGTCCAGCCCTGCCGCCTGCAATGCCGGAACAAAGCTCCCGATCCCGGTTCCGAACCAGGGCGTGTGCAGCATGGTTTGCCACGCCGTCACCCAGAGTTCTCCCCGCGGATCGGCCAGAGCCTTTTCCAGCGAAATGCGGCTTGGTCCGAAGAGAACGAGGAGGACGAACAGCGCGAGCACGGGGAGAATCGGCTTCCAGGCGATGCGTTCCCGCCCGCTCAGCCATACGGCGCACAGGCCGAGAGTCAGGGCCGCGTAGCCCATGCGGGCCTGGGCGAAGACCCACAGAAAAAGCCCCGGCGCGAGCAGGCAGGCTGTCAGCGCGATGCGCGCCCCCCTGTTTCTCAGCGGGAGGAGCAGACCCGCGGCGCAGGCCGGCAGGAGAATCATGCCCATGTAGTTGCCCACACGGTAGGTGCCGAAACTGCCTGTGAGACGTCCGTACAGGAGCGGAGCGTTCTTGATCAGGTCATGCCCTGTCGCGTACTGCCACACGCCGTTGGCTCCCTGCAACACGGCCGCACAGAAAAACGCGCCTGCCAGACGGCGCAGATCCTTCTCCGTCCGCACGCATTCCATGCCGATGAACGGCAGGAGAAAGCCGCGCAGAAGATTGGGAGACAATATGCCCCAACTGCGTGAGAACCACTGCGAATGGAAGAGCTGCACCCCCACTGCCAGAAAAAGGACAAGAAAGAGCCAGCGCGCGGGAAGCCGCGCCAGCGTGGTGTTGGACCAGTCTTTCCAGTACAGAAACGCCAGCGGCGGCAGACAGAGCAGCGGACCGGCGACAACAAAGGCCTGACCAAAGGAAAAGCCGACTATGGAAAGCCAGAACAGCCCGAACAACAGCGCGCGGGCCTGTTCCGGCGTGCAGGCGTCCAGACGGGCGCGCAGGCGCGCGCACACGTCCGCGGCCTGTTTTTTCAGTGCCGTCGGCATGGGGAGAGAATGCCCGGCGTTGCTTGCTCTGTTCATGCGTTTTCCTTCCGCGCCTTGTCTGTGAGCGTGCCCAACCAGGCTGCAAGCTCGTCGGCGCGGCTTTCCAGATCAAAACAGTTTCGTTGCGCCCGTGCTTCCCGCCGCAGATCCAGCAGCGCGTCGTCCGAAAGGTCAAGCGCGGCGGTCATGGCCGCGCAAAAGGCGTGTTCGTCCGCGTCGAAGGGCAATACCCAGGGATCCAGCCCCGGAGAAAGAACTTCGCGCACGCCGCCCACGTCCCGGCAAATGGGCAGCAGGCCGGCGGCCATGCCCTCCAGCAGCGTGTTGGGCAAGCCCTCCGAAAGAGAGGCCAGGAGAAAAATGTCGTTTTCCGGCAAGGTGTCCTGAACCGAGGAGGAAAAGCCGCGCCAGACGACTCTGTCGTCCAGGTTCAGCCGGCTGCACAAGGTTTTGAGCGCCGCTTCCTCCTTGCCTGTGCCGTGCACATGGACTTCAAAGTCCAGATCCGGGCGGCGGGCGCGCAGTTCGGCAAAGGCGCGCAGGAGAACGGCGTGCCCCTTGTCGTGCGAAAGCTGCTGCGTGCAGACAAAACGGCGCGGCGCGTGCAGGCGGCAGGCGGCGTCCGACGCGACAGGCTTTTTGCCGTTCAACACAACGCGGACGTCGTTTTCGCGCACATAGGGAAGCAAACGGAGAAAACCTTCAGCGATATACCGGCACGGGCACAGAAAGCGCGGGCGGATCCAGGCGTGCAGCAGGCGGGTCTTGAGCCGGTGCGGGATATCGGTAGGCAGGCCGATCCGCTGCACTGTCGGAATGCCGAGCAGCCGGGCGGCCGCCCCGGCCGTGGCCAGATCCTTTTCGATATTGACGATGACCACGTCAATGGCGTTTTCCCGAAAGATCCGGCAAAAGCGCCGGATGGTCAGGGGGTTGAGATCCGCGCCGAAGTTCATCCGCTCGCCGTGCCCCACCCGCCGGCGCGCCGCTTCGATGAATTCGGGCTGGCGGCCGTAAATGAACACGGCGTGCCCCTTGTCCCTCAGGCTTTCGCCAAAGTCGAGCGTCCAGGTTTTCACGCCGCCCCAGCGGATGGTGGCGTTGACAAAGGCGATGTTCATCGGGCTGCGACCTTGTCTTGGAGGATTTTCGATTGAATATCTTTTCAATCGCGGCGTTGCCGTCATTTTCCCACGGAGCGGGGCGGGCGCGCGGACGCTACAATATTCTGTGGCCGGATTCGGTCACCAGCACCATGTGTTCCCAGCGCACGCCGCCCCAGGCCGCGTCGTACAGGCCGGGTTCCACCGTGACGATCATGCCCGGCTCAAGCAGCGTGTGGGAGCGGTTGTTCAGGGCCGGCCCCTCGTGGGTTTCCAGCCCCACCCCGTGCCCCAGACCGTGCGTGAAGGCGTGGGCCTTGTTGTGCCGGGCAAAGAGATTGCGCGCCGCCGCGTAGACGTCGCAGGCGGCCACGCCGGGGCGGATCATTTCAATGGCTCTGGCTTGCGCTTCCTGCACAAGGGCGAGGGTTTCGCGGAAGCGGGGCGAGGGATTGGCCCCGGCCCAGAAGGTGCGGGTCTGGTCGGAACAGTAGTCGTCCAGGCGGCAGCCCACGTCCACCAGCACCAGATCTTCCGCCCCGAGCACGGCGTCGCGGCCCGGCACGGCGTGGGGCAGCGCCGCGTTCGGCCCGCGGGCCACGATGCTGGCAAAGGCCAGTTCGCTGGCTCCCCGCTCGCGGAAAAACACTTCGACATCCCAGGCGATTTCGGCCTCGCTCCGGCCCGGAGCAAGCCGTTCCGGGAGCCAGTCCATAAGTTGCCGGTTGAGCCGGCAGGAGGCTTCCATGCGCCGGATCTCGTCGGCGTCCTTGAGCAGGCGGAGTCCTTCCACCAGCCCGTCCGCACGGACGGCCTCAAGGCTCTTGTCCGCAAACAGGCGCTCGTAAAAATCCAGCCGGATCAGGCGCGCTTCAAAACCGAGGCGCAGGCGACGCCCCCCGGCAAGGTCACGCAGGCGGCCGGCAATGTCCTCGGGCGCGTCCTGTCCGTAGATGACCACGCGATCTTCCGGCCACAGGCGTTTTGCCGCGTCGTCGTAGCGGGCGTCGGTGCACAGCAGATCCTGCCCGTCGGTCATGAGGATCAGGCGGCCGGCGCTTTCGTTGCACTGGGGGTCGTGCAGTTCAAAGCCGGAAAGATAATAACGGTTGGCCGCGTGGCTGACGAGCAGCGCGTCAAGCCCCTGCTCCCGCATGAGCTTGCGGGCGCGTTCGCGGCGGGCGGCAAAGATGGATGCGGACATATGGCATACTCCGGAAGCAATGCCCCACAGCAGGGCGCCTTGCATATCAGCATCGCTTAGCGCGCCGCGTTCCTTTTGTCCACCGGTCCGGCCGCCCTTCTGCCTGTCCCCCGGCTTGTGCGGGAGCGCCTCCCGTGGCAGAGTGGGCGGAGCAGCCCGCGTGCGGGCATGGGGGAAGATTGATGGCGGCACGGGTATTGATCATTGACGATGAGGAAGCGATCCGCTTTTCCCTGCGCGGCATTCTGGAAGACGAGGGCATGGAGGTGCTGGAAGCGTCCGATGCGGAAAGCGGCCTGGCCCTGGCCGACGGCGAGGCGCTCGATCTCGTGTTTCTGGATATCTGGCTTCCCGGCATGGACGGGCTTGCCGCGCTCGATCTGCTGCGCGCGGATCATCCCGATGTGCCGGTGGTGATGATTTCGGGCCACGGGACCATTGAAACAGCCGTTTCCGCCATTCGGCGCGGGGCGTACGATTTTATCGAAAAACCGTTGTCGCTGGAAAAGATCGTCATCCTGGCGGCGCGGGCCATTGAAACGGCCGCCTTGCGCCGCGAGAACCTGCTCCTGCGCACCTCGCTCCCCGAACGGGAGGAGCTGCTCGGTCAGTCGCCGGCCATGCTGGAATTCAAGTCCCAACTGCTCAAGGTGGCCCCTACCGACGCCTGGGTTCTGCTGACCGGGGAAAACGGCACTGGCAAGGAACTTGCCGCGCGCGCCCTGCACGCGGGGAGCCGTCGCGCGGGCGCGCCCATGATCGCGGTGAACTGCGCCGCCATTCCCGAGGAACTGATCGAAAGCGAGTTGTTCGGGCATGAAAAGGGCGCGTTCACCAGCGCCGAAGCCGCGCGGCCGGGCCGGTTTGAAATGGCCAACAAGGGCACGCTGTTTCTTGACGAGATCGGTGACATGAGCCTGAAGACCCAGGCCAAGATCCTGCGCATCCTTCAGGAGCAGTCCTTCGAGCGGGTGGGCGGCGGCCGCACCATCCGGGTGGATGTGCGGGTGGTGGCCGCCACCAACAAGAATCTTGAAGAAGCCATTGCCGCCGGCACGTTTCGGGAAGATCTCTACTACCGGCTGCGCGTCGTGCCGCTGCACCTGCCGCCCCTGCGCGAGCGAAGGGCCGATATCGCGCCGCTGCTTCATTGCTTCACATCCCGTCTGAGCGCCGTGCACGGCGCTGTTCCTCCGGATTTCTCGCCCGAAGCTCTGGAGCGCCTCGAAGCCTACGCCTGGCCCGGCAACGTGCGCGAACTGCGCAATTTTGTCGAACGCATGGTCATTCTGCACGCGGGGCGGCGGATCGGCCCGGCGGATCTGCCGCCGGAAATGCGCGGCGCGGCCGGTCCATCGTCCTGCTCGTGCCCGCGCGCCGCCGGCACGGGCGGCGGACTCTTCCCGGACGATCTCTTTCTCGGCCCGGACATGGATTTCAAGAAGGCCAGGGCCGCTTTCGAGGCTCGCTATCTTGCGGTCAAACTGAGCGAATGCGGCGGCAACATCACCCGGCTGGCCGAAAGCGTGGGGCTTGAACGCAGTTATGTGCATCGAAAACTGAAAAGCCAGACCCCGCCGGCGTAGCGTCCTCATGCAGGCGCGTCACTGGACTGGCGGGAGATCTCCCGATCGCGAGGAAAGCATGGCGCGGTATGAATGCCCCGGTTTCACGCTTGGCTGCACGTCCTTTGTGCGGCCGGCCTCCTATGTGGAGGGTGTGCGGTTCGGCGCGGCGCTGTGCCGCGACGTGAGCGTGCTGCTCTTTGAGTCCGGAGCGCACGGCGAATGCCCGCTGACCGAGCGCGAAGCGCGCGAAATCGCCCGCATTGGCGACGGCGAGGGCACGACATTCAGCGTGCACCTGCCTGTCGACGGGGATTTTTCCACGCCCGAGGGCGCGTTGCGCGTGCAGCGGGGCGCGCTGGCCGCCGTGGATCGCGCCGCTCCCTTGCGCGCTCATTCCTTTGTCCTGCATGTGGCGTTCCCGGCCTGCACGGCGGAGGGGCGCGCCGTCACCGGGGCGGAGGCGGCGCGGGCGGCTGCCGTGCTTGAGAGCATCGGGCGCGCGCTGCCTTCGCCGGGCTGTCTGGCGCTGGAAAACCTTGAGGGCTATGGTCCCGGTTTTCTTGATCCGTGGCTGAACGGCGCGCACGCCGGCCCTGCCCCCGGCTGGGCGCGTTGCGCGGATATCGGGCATTTGTGGAAAGATTTTCGTCAGGGCGGCCGGTCCGCCAGCCGGCCCGGGGAGCGCCCCGCCGGCCGTTTGGGCAGTCCCGATCCGCCAGCCGTCCTGGCGGACTGGCTCCCTCGCGTCCGGATCTGCCATCTGCACGGGGTGCGGCTGTGCGGGGACACGGCGCGGGATCATGTCTCCCTTGCCCACATGCCCGTGGACCAACTGGATGCGGCGCTGCACCTGCTGTGGGAACGCGCGTTTTCCGGCGTGGTGACGCTGGAGGTTTTTTCCCCCGAACATCTGGCCGCGTCCCACCGCGCGATTCTGGAGTCCCATGAGCGGTTCACGCAATCCTGAAGCCCTGTCCCCGGCGCTCGACGATGATGCGCGGTCCTTGCGGCCCGGCACGGACCACACGGCGTGCGCCCCCGGCGATCTCGTTCTGGTGCTCGGCGGCGTGCGGAGCGGCAAGAGCGCGCACGCGGAGCGTCTGGCTCTTTCCTGTGGCGGCGACGAGGTGCTTTATGTGGCCACGGCCGTCGCTCCCCCGGACGACATGGCCCTGCGCGAGCGCATCCGCCGGCATCGGAGCCGTCGCCCGCCCGCCTGGAAGACGCTGGAATGCCCCCTGCGCCTCGGGCCACGCGTGGAAGCGGTGATCCGCCGTGCCGATCCGCCGCGCGTCGTGCTTCTGGATTGCGTCACCCTGTGGATCTCGAACATTCTGTTCGCTCTGGAGAAGGAAGCGGACCACGCAGGCCGGGCGGACTGGACGCCGGACGCGGCCGCTTTTGAACAGGCGGCGGAAAGGGAAATCGACGATCTGATCGCCGTGATCCGCCGTTCTCCCTGCCGCTGGATTGTGGTCTCGAGCGAAACGGGACTGGGGATCATCGCTCCCACGTCGCTTGGCCGGATCTACTGCGACGTCCTGGGGCTTGCCAATCAGCGGCTTGCCGCGGCCGCCGGGGATGTCCGGCTGGTGGTGGCCGGGCGCGCCCTGAGCCTGCCCGCGAGGTGACGCGCGGGGCAGATCGCTCGCACGATAAAAAGACCCTAAACTTTTGCCGCGATCCCGTCGAAAAGAACGGTGCGGTTTCTTTTGCTTGATATTGGCATTTCTCTTGCATCACTGCGGAGCAGCCAGCAAAAGAGGCAAAAACTTCCGCACGAGGGTGTTGATATGACGTCTATTTCCGGGGGCATTTCATTTTCCGGCCTGGGTTCCGGCGGGCTTGATTTCGAGGCCATGATTTCGCAGGAAAAAACCATCAAGGAGATTCCCAAGAAGCGCCTTGAAGCCTGGCAGGCGGACTGGAAGCTGCGTTATGACGCCTTCGACAAGCTGCTGACCAGTGTGCAGACGCTTTCCGACAAGCTCAGCAATCTCAGTTCCATCAACACGTTCCTGCAAAAGAAGACGTCTTCCACCAATGCGTCTGTTGGCACGGTCACGGCAAACGCCAACGCGGCCGACGGCACCTATGCCATTGACGTCAAGCAGCTTGCCACCAACGCGGTGCTGACCAGCAACCACGTTTTTTCCTCAAAAAAGGATATCGTCACCGGCGCGGCGCAACCGCCGGTGTTCTCCTACGACTACAAGGGCAAGACCTATTCCCTGTCCATTCCGGAAAACTGCGAGCTGGACTATCTGGTGACCAAGATCAACGGCGACCAGAACAACCCCGGCGTCACCGCCTCGCTGCTCAAGACCGGCAACGGCTATGTCTTCCAGCTCCAGGGCAAGGAGACCGGCGCAAACGCCGATCTCTCGATCAACAGCGCGACAAACCTGCCGGCGTTCAGCGTCAGCCCGACTTCCAGCTCCACCCTCACCAGCGGCCTTGTGACAGGCCCCGACGCCGTGCTTACGGATAAAGAGGCTTCTTTCACCTATTCCGACGGCACATACCAGTATACATACACGTTGCAGGCCGGCGACACGGCGCAAAAGCTGGTGGATTCCATCAATGCCGGAAACACCAACGTGACGGCCAGCCTGGTGAAGAACGGCTCCGGCTACAGCATTCAACTGCAAAGCGCTGACGGCAGCGCCATTTCGGTGGACGACTCCGACAATCTGAACATGAAGTGGTCCACGGCCGCCTACACCAGGACGTGGAGCGGCACAGTGGCGGGAACCGACCTGCTCAACCCCAAGGACGCGACGGGCGACGTCGACTTCGCCTTTCTGGACAGGGACGGAAACGAAGTCGTCATCAGCCTTGCGCCGGGCGACGACGTCAACGCCCTGGTAAAAAAGATCAACGAACAGCGCGGCACGTCCGGCGTCAAGGCCATGCTGGTCTCCGACGGGGCCGGCGGAACCCGCCTGCAACTGGAAAAGGACGACGGCAGCGCCGTCACCGTGACGCGCAACGGCACGTCCTCCTCCGCGCTTGACCCCGCCGGCTGGAACACGGACGTCACGCCCGTTGCAAGCTGGAACAAGCGCGACGCTCAGGACGCGATCTTCTCCGTCAATGATCTGGACATGGAGTTCATGTCCGAAAGCAACACCCTGAGCGAAGTGTTCGCCGGCCTTGAAGTCACGCTGCTTTCCACCGGCAAGACGCAGTTCACCGTGACCACATCCACGGAAGACACCAAGAAAAAAGTCGAGGAGTTCGTCGAGGCCTACAATGATCTCGTCAAGGCCTTTCAGGAGGCGGACAACTACGACGAGGACAAGACCGTCAAGACCCGCGCGGCCAGCAAGGACGAGAAGGGCAACTACGTCATCGACTACTCTTCCCAGTTCTCCTACCAGAAGGGCGGCGTGCTGACCGGCAACTACGGCGTGCAGACGATCATGTCCGAGATCAAGCAGCTGATTTCGGGCCGGGGGGCCGGCTTCCGTCCCATGAACGACGTGAACGACACGCTGGGAGACCGCTACATCAACCTGTCCAGCATCGGGATCATGGTGGATACGGACCAGAGCAGTTCCACGTTCGGTCAGCTCAAGTTCCTGACGGACGAGGAGCGCCTTACAAAAGGCGGCGGCGCGAGCGACGCGGACAAGAACCCGTACCGCACGCTGGACATGGCTCTGGAGGAAGATCCGCAAGCGGTGATGGATCTCCTGGTGGGGTCGGGCGGCGTTTCGGACAGCCCCAAGTTTTCCTACAAGGGGTCCATCGGCGCGTCGATCGCGCCGACGCCGGGCGAGTACAACGTGTCGTATACAGTCGACACGGCGGGAACCCCGCCCGCCTTCATCATGGTTGATGGCGTCAAGATCATGCGCGATGATGAAAGCGGTTCCTATGTGGTGCCTTCCGGGCCGCTCGGCGGGGTGGAGATCTCCGTGGACGACCTCAGCGCCGGCGCGGTTTCCGGCACGCTGCGCATCAAGCAGGGCAAGATCCCCCAGCTTGCCGCCAAGCTCAAGGACGAACTCCGCAACGATCCGCTCCTCAAGGATCCCGAAACAGGGCTGTACGGCGTCAACACCAAACGTGGTGGTCTGATCATTCTCAAGGAGAATTACAAGACCATCATGGATAACATCCAGAAAAAAATCGATCAGGAAACCACGCGCCTGCAAACGTGGGAAAAACGACAGCGTTTGCGCTATTCCCGCCTGGACACCCTGCTCGGCAGTTACGAAAACATCATGAACTCCAACGCGTCGGCGCTTGCCACCGCAAACAACAACAGCAGCAATTCATAAGAGGAACCGTGTGAAGTCCACCCTCTGCCGGGTGGACTTCGCCGGCGTCCGGCAAGAGAGGGATTCATGCTCAAAGGGACGCAAGCCTACGTGCAGACCACATTTTCCACTGTGGGACAGGGAGAGATCCTTGTCATGCTGTACGATGGAGCGATCAAGTTTCTTACCCAGGCCAAGGAAAAGATTCGTGAAAAGGACGCCGGCGGCAAGGGCGTGCTTATTTCCAAGGCGCTTGACATCATCAACGAACTTGACGCCTCGCTCAGCATGGACGTGGGAGGCGCGCTGGCCAAAAACCTGCATCAGCTCTACTTCGTCTGCTCCACCCGGCTGCTCAGGGCCAATCTTCGCATGGATATCGGCCCGATCGACAGCGTTCTCGATATCCTGGGCAATCTGCGGGACGCCTACGCGCAGGTCTTGAACACTCCCGAGGCGCGGGCCGCCTCGGCGCAGATCTCGGCGAAGCTGCCCGCCGCTCCCATCAAGGCTCCGCGGAGCGTGCCCCTGCCCAAACAGGCGGCCCCCACAGGCATGGGGCACGCGCACGCGCAGGCGGCCTACGCTCAGGGTTCGGCCGGAGGGTCCCGCCCCGCGCCCGGAATGGCGGGGGGATCTGTGCCGGCCGCCGCGCCTGTCGCTGCAATGGAGCCGCCCGTTCAGCCCGCGCCGGTCATGCCGGCAAGCCCGGTCAGCATGGAAAACCGGCGCTCCGCCGCGGCGGCGCGTTACGGCAAGATCGCCCAGACCCTTCAGTAGTCCAATCCCAGCCCGCACACCCCCACTCATTCCAGGAGGCGTCATGTCCCTGATGGAAGCGCCGGAGCGCAATCTTGCCTTTGATTTGGTCCGCGTCACCGAAACGGCGGCGCTTGCGTCCGCCCGCTGGCTTGGCCGGGGGGACAAGAACGCGGGGGACGGCGCGGCGGTGGACGCCATGCGCCTTTCCTTCAATTCCCTGCCCATCAGGGGACGGGTGGTCATCGGGGAAGGAGAAAAGGACGAAGCCCCCATGCTGTACAATGGGGAAGAGATAGGCACAGGGCAGGGACCGGCTCTGGATATCGCGGTGGACCCTGTGGAAGGGACGAACCTGCTCGCCTACGGCCGGCCGAACGCCATTGCCGTGGTGGGGGCCGCGCCCGCCGGGAGCATGTACGATCCCGGCCCCAGCTTCTACATGCGGAAAATCGTCGTGGGCGCGGCCGCGCGCGACGCCATTGATCTGGACTCCCCGGTGGAGGAGAACCTCAAAAAAGTCGCCGCCGCTCTGGGCAAGGACGTGAACGACCTTGTGATCTTCGTTCTCGACAAGCCGCGCCATGCCGAACTGATCCGCGAAATCCGCCGGGTGGGCGCGCGCATCCAGCTGCATACGGACGGGGACGTGGCCGGCGCGCTCATGGCCGCCGATCCGCGCTCGGAAGTGGACATGATGATCGGCACGGGCGGCACGCCGGAAGGCATTCTGGCCGCCTGCGCCATAAAGGGCATGGGCGGGGCCATGCTGGCCCGGCTCGATCCCCAGTCGGAAAAGGAAAAGCTGGCCATCCTGGAGGCTGGCCTCGACCTGGAACAGACCTGCGACGTCAACAGTCTGGTCCGGGGCGACGACGTCTTTTTTGCCGCCACCGGCATTTCCGGGGGGACCTTCCTGCGCGGCGTGCATTTTCATGGACAGGGGGCCGTCACCCATTCCATGATCATCCGCAGCAAGACAGGCACGGTGCGCTATGTGGAATCCCATCACAACTGGCAGAAGTTGATGCGCATCAGTTCCATTCAATTTGATTAGAGCAATTTTTCATGAAAAAATGCTCAAGAAGTCATTTCATAATTTGCATGAAATGGCTTCCAACGCCAGACGAGAGTCTGGCGCGGCGCGAAAAGCGCCGTGAATGAGCCAAAAACCACGTTTTTTGGCGAATGATCTTCATAATTCAGCCCAAAGGCTGAATTATGAAATGAGTTCTAGAAGTCATTTCATGGCAGAGCGGGGTCCCATGCGCATGTTCAGGCATCTTTTCCGCGCCGGCGTGGCGCTGGCGCTTGCGATCGTTTCGGCCTTCCCGCTCGGGGCGGGGGATTTGTACAGCCAGCCGCCTTTCGATGAGGCGGAGCTGACCCGGCTCATTGGGGATCTTCCCCGGTTCCGCGCGTGGGCGAAAGCCGGCGGGCAGCGCATTCACCCCACCGTCGCGCCGGACGGCAGGGCGGATTTCTCCTACTCGCCGCAGGCCGCCGCCCATGCCGAAAGCCTGGGGTGGAACGCGGAACGTTTTTTCTGCGTCATGGGGCGCGCCGCGGCGGCTGTCGCCGTGATCGAGCAGGGTACGGACATCACGACAAACCGGCCGCCGGACATGCCCGAGGTGACCCCGGAGGAACTCCGGCTGGTCAGGGAAAATCTTTCCGACCTGCTCAGGGCCGTGACGGATTGACGGCGTCCGCCCGCTCCTTTTTGCGACGCCTGAAACAGACCTCCGCCTCTTCTTCTCCGCGTTTGTTTGATGTAGAAATGCCGGATGAAAGCCCGGACGGGCATTTCACGGTTCACACCCGATCGCGCGTGGAATTTTTGCAACCAGACATCCCGGAGGTTTGAACATGGCGAACGTCACGGCGATTCTCTTTCCCGGACAAGGCTCGCAGGAAACGGGCATGGGCAGGGACACGGCCGAAAGCAACGCCGAAAGCATGGCGTTGTGGAAAAAGGCGGAAAAAATCAGCGGCCTGCCGCTCCGTTCCATTTATTGGGAAAGCGACGATCCCGCGCTCATGGCCGACACGCGCAACCTGCAACCCGCGCTGACGGTGGTCAATCTTTCCCTGTGGCTTGAGCTTGCCCCCCATGTCCGCCCGCAGGCCGGGGCAGGGCACAGCCTCGGAGAGTACAGCGCCTACGCCGCGTCGGGCGCGCTCTCCGCGGACGCCGTGCTGGAGCTTGTCAGCCTCCGCGGGGCGCTCATGGCCGATGCGGACCCGGCCGGGCGCGGCGGCATGGCCGCCCTGCTCAAACTGACGCGGGAAGACGCCGAAGCCGTGGCCCGCGAGGCCGCCGAAGCCACGGGCGAAATGCTCATTGTCGCCAACTACAACACGCCGGCGCAGTTTGTGCTGAGCGGGGCGAAAAAGGCGCTGGAAGCGGCGCTCCCCCTGGTCAAGGCCCGCAAGGGCAGGGCCATGCCCCTTTCGGTCAGCAGCGCGTTCCACACGCCGCTCATGGAAAAGGCAGGGCGGGAGCTGGCGGGCGCGTTGCGCAAGGCGGTGTGGAACCGGCCGCGTTTCGCCCTGTACAGCAACGTGACGGGCGCGGCCGTCACCGACGGCGAAAGCCTGTGCGATCTGGCCTGCCGGCAAATGACCTCGCCCGTGCTGTGGATCGACACAATCGCCGCGCAATGGGCCGACGGCGTGCGAACCTGGCTTGAAGCCGGCCCAAAGGGCGTTCTCACCCGCATGGTGAAACCCATCCTCGATCCTCTCGGCGGGACGGAAGCGGCCGAAGCCGTGAGCGTCGGCTCGCTGGAAGCGGCGCGGGAGATCACGCAGGGGCGGGCGTAACGCCCGGCGCGCGGCGGAGAGCCGCCGCCTTGCTCCGCCGTTTTTCGGGCGGCGCTTCCGCCTGAGCTGCCGCCCGGCGCGCGCTCCGTGAGGCGGAAAGGCCGTGAAAATCACGGGTTGAAAGCTCGCCGTGAATATGCTTGAAGATGGGCATGGATCAAACATGTGGCAACAGGAGAATATCTATGCGCAATCGTTTGTGTTCACTGGTGATCGCCGCCCTGCTGACGTGCGGGGCGTGCCTGCCGGCTTCGGCGGCGGAAAGCGGCGTCGATTTGACGGGCGCGCAATGGCTCGACTCGCCCCGGAACGAAAAGCTGGCCTTTTTGTACGGAGCGTCCAGCATTGTCGCCATTGAGTCGATGATTGCCGAAAGGGCGGGCAGGGAGCCTTCCGTCTTTGTTCGGTCCTGGATGAAAGCCTTCAGGAACACGAGCTGGCCGGAGATTGAAGGCAGGCTCGACGCCTGGTACGCCGCGCATCCCGGACAACGCGATCGGCATGTGCTGGATGTGCTGTGGAAAGAATTTCTCGCTCCCGGCAAGACAGGGCCTGGAACACAGGCAAAACCGACCCGGAGGTAAGGAGGTACGCCATGAAAAGACTTTCCGCGCTCGTTCTGGCGGGCGCTCTGATCCTTGGCGCGGCGGGCTGCACCAACATGAACAGGACGCAGCAGGGCGCGCTCAGCGGCACGGCCGGCGGGGCGCTGCTCGGGGCCGGCATCAGCGCGCTGGCCGGGGGCAGCGGCACAATGGGCGCTCTGATCGGCGGCGGGCTTGGGGCTGTCGCCGGCGGGATTTACGGACATCAAAAGTGATTTTCCGTTTCGCGGGGCCGGCGAATCGCGTCACTCCGGCCCTGCGAACATGCCCGGCTGTCGCCAGCGTCTCCGCAAACCTGCTCCGGAAAATTTTGTCCGAAGGCTTGACGCCGCCCGCAAGGCGCGAGTATATGAGAACCGCGTTGCGGGAGTAACTCAGTGGTAGAGTGCAACCTTGCCAAGGTTGAAGTCGCGGGTTCAAATCCCGTCTCCCGCTCCACTCTTTCTGCGAACTGTCTCCGCAGGGCCAATACCGTTCCTCCACATTTTACGGATTTGAATCTTGAGAAGGCGACTTTTCGGGAGGATTCCGCTTGTGCGCCGCAAACAGCGGTTTTTTCGCGCGCGAGCGCGGCGGCGCGGACGGCGGGAAGGAGCGTGACGTGCCGAAACAATTCATGCGCATTCGTGATCTTGGCCATGCCGGTGCATTGGCGGTGCTGGATCGTGCGCGCCGCATCAGGCGATCTCCGGCCGCATCCCCGGTTCTCTCTCCCGCGTCAGCGTCGGGACCAGCCCCGGAAGCTTCACCGGAACGCTTTCCGGAATCGGCCACGCAAGCCGCTTCACAGCCTCCGCGCTGTCTTGCCGGCAAGACGGCGGCTCTTGTTTTTGAAACGGTTGACGAGTCTTCCCTTGCCCTGTTCGAGACGGCCGTGCGCCGTCTCGGCGGCACGCCCCGTCGCGTCGCTTCCGTCGAGATCCGGAGCGACGGTCTGGAAACTCCGGAGGAAATCGCCCTTTCCCACGGGGTGGATATCCTGATTCTTCGCGCCTGCTCGCGGAGCCGTTTTGAACGTCTGGCCGCGGACAGCGGCGTGTCCGTGCTCAATGCGGGGGATGAAGCGGGCGATCCCGGCCGGGTCCTGGCCGATCTTCTGCATGTGCTCGAGCGCGAGGGGGATTTTGCGCGCACGCGCGTGGCCTGGATCGGAGAGGCCAACGGCGTCGCCTCCTCCTGGATCGAGGCGGCGATCTACTTTCCGTTTGAACTGTTCATGGCGGTCCCTCCGGGACGGGAGCCGGATCGCGCCCTGCTGGGGCTTGCCCTTCAGGCCGGGGCGAAGATTTTTCTTACCTACGAGCCGCACATGGCCATACAGGGGGCGGGGTACGTCTGCATCAACGATGCGGGGGGAGGCGCGCCGGTCCTCACGCCCGAGCTTGCGGCGCTTGCCGCGCCCGGAGCCGTGCTGCTGGACGGCCGCGCCCCGGGCAGACCTGAAGGCGTGTCTGAAGGCGACGCGGCAGGGGATAGCCTGTACGGCCTTTCGCCTGCTCCCGATCGGGACGAAAGTCGGCTTTGCCTGATTGAGGCCCTGCTGGAATGGCTTGCGGCCTGAAGCCTCTTGCGCCGGAAATGCCGGCCGCCCCGGCGACGCGACTGCGTGTGCTGGCGTGCAGCCCTCGCGCCGGCGGCAACAGCGATACGGCGGCGCGTCTGATCGGCGCGGCCGGCCGTGCGGCTGGTCTGGCCGTGGAAGAACTTTTTCTGCGTGAATTCACGGTACAGCCGTGCGTTTCCTGCGGGTATTGCCTGAAACATCCCGGCCGCTGCCCGCTTGATGCCGGGGATGACGCCGGACGCCTCTTCGCCGCCCTGCACGACGCGGAGAGACTGGTCATTGTCGCTCCCGTCTATTTTTACGGACCGCCGGCCGGCCTCAAGGCTCTGGTGGACAGGGCGCAACGTTTTTGGGCGACAAGCCCGGCGGCCGGGCCTGCACGGGATCCGCTTGGAGACGCGGCAGGAAATCGGGCAGGAGATTGGGCGGATTGTCCGGCGACGCGGCCGGCGGCCATTGCGCTTTGCGCCGGCCGGACAAACGGCGAGCGGCTTTTTGAGCCGAGTCTGCTCATTTTGCGCTGCTTCCTGCGCGCGCTGGGGCGGGAACCGTCCCCGCCGCTGCTGATTCGGGGAGTTGACGACAGGGATGCCCTGGCCGGAGACCCCGCGCTGATCAGGCAGGTGACGGAATGGAGCCGGGATATCGTCCGGCCCGGCGCCCCGGCCCAATCGCACGCCCCGATGGACAGCCCATGTCATTAGTCCTTCAGATCCTGCGCCGCCTGCTGGCCGCCGCTTCGCTTGACGAGCGGCGTTGCGCTTTCTGCCGGGGCGTGTATTCGCCCCAGTCGTCTTCGGACGCCCCCTTTTGCCCTGTCTGCCGCTCCCTGCTGGAGCCGCGGAATCAGGACTCCTGCCCCCGTTGCGGCCAGCCGCTTTCCGTTCCGACAGGTCCCGCGCCGTGCGGGGATTGCCTGACCTCGCCGCCGCCCTGGCGGCATTTCCGGTTTTACGCGCCCTATGCCGGAGCGTTCAGATCCCTGCTCCTTCGCGGCAAATTCAGGCGCGATCTGGCTGTCCTGCACCTTGTCGGGCGGCTGCTTGCACAGGCGTGCGCGGATCTGCCCGTGCCCGACGCCGTGGTTCCCGTGCCGCTGCATCCGGATCGCCTGCGCAAACGCGGTTTCAACCAGAGCCAGGAACTCGCCCGTCCCCTGGCCGGCTTTCTGGGCGCGCCCCTCGCGCCGTTTCTCCTGCGGCGGCCGCACCCCACCCGCCATCAGGTTGGCCTGAGCCGGGAAGAACGCAGGGCCAATCTGCACGGGGCGTTCCGCGCCCATGCCTCGGTTCGGGGCAAAACCATTTTGCTTGTTGATGATACGCTGACCACCGGCACGACGCTGCGCCGGGCCGTGGAGGCGCTTCTTGCACAGGGCGCGCCGGCCGTGGATGTGGCTGTGGCCGCGCGCACGCCCGGAGTTTTTCCGCAAAGCGACTCCGCAAGAAATCCGCAGGGTCAGCCCTCATGAATCGCCTGATGCGTCATCCGGCGGGGATTCGTGAAACGAGAGGATTCTGTCAGCCGCGCTTTTCGCCGCCGTGTCCGGGCGGCGGATCCGGCCGCTTCCGGGAGGTTTTCATGTTCCGTTCCTGTGTCGCTTTCCGTCTTTTCGCCGTGTTCCTTGCGCTGGTCTGGCTGAACGCGGCCGGGGCCTCAGCGAGTCCCGTTCCCACGAATTTCGCCCTGATTCTGCCGGAAAAAGCGGTTGTGGATGAAGCCCCGCAAAGCGCGCTCAACTTCACTCTTGATATGCTCCGGCCCTTTCTGGACCCTGATTTCCCGCGAGATCACCCGACGCTCGCGCTCGCCATGAGCACGCTTGAGCCCTTTTCGGGTCAGGCGCTTCCCATGCAGCCGCCGCAGTCGTTCACGGCGCTGCATTTTCGCGGGGAAGAAGCGCAACGGATGGAGCACCTTGCCCTTGTGGAAGAAGTCATGATCTACGATCAGCCGGGCTACCGGGCTGTCGTGCCCCTGCCCGAAGCCGGAGCGCATCATTTTGTGCTGCAAACCAAGGCCACCTGGCAACCCGAGGCGGATCGTTTTGTGCAGCATGTGAGCAAGGTGCAGGTTGCGGCTCTTGGATCGGCCGAGGGCTGGGACAGGCCGGCGGGCCTGCCTTTCGAGATTGTGCCCCTGAGCCGCCCCTTTGGGCTGTGCGCCGGCATGAGCTTTACCGGGCAGGTGGTGCGGGAGGGCAAGCCGGTTCCGGGCGCGCGGGTGGAGATCGCCTGGCTGAACAGTGCGGTCAAGCCGGACATGCGCCCCCTGCCCGCCGCCGGGCAAAGCCCTGCTCCCCCAAAAAACAGACGCTCCCCGCGTCCCGCCCCCTATCAGGCGACGCAGGAACTTCGGGCCGACAGTCAGGGCGTGTTCACCTTCGCCTGCCCCAGAGCCGGCTGGTGGGTGTTTGCGGCAAGCGACGCGGGCGATCCCCTTCAGGATCCCGAAGGCCAGCAGAAGCCGCTGGAAATCAGAACGGACTTCTGGGTGTGCTTCGAGCCGTGCAGGGAAGGTTCACGCCGCCCCTGAGGTCAGCCCTCATGCCAAGAGGTTCGGGGGGAATGATTCCCCCCGCCGGGACACGGGGCAGCGCCCCGAAACAACAAGTCATTTCCCTTCCGCGAGACCCTGGTGTCTGCTTGCAAAAGCAGACGCTGCAACCCCGCAGGGATTTTGCGGCGGCGAGACCGGGTTCATTCGCGAAAAAACGTGATTTTTCGCGAACGATCCAGCCTGGGACGTGTTCCGACTACGCTCTTGTTCTGCCTGCGTCAAAAAGGCTTTTTATTCCGGTCAGGTACCATAAGGGTACATTCCCTTCATAAAAAGCCTTTTTTCTTGGTGGAGAACAACATTTCCCGTAGTGTGAACACGCCCTAGCGGATCACAAAGCTCTTTTGCACCGTGTACCAGTCCGTCGAGTGGGAAGCCCCCCACGCGCCCGCGCCCATGCTGACGGCCGCGGCCACAAGCAGGGCCAGCCCGGCGGCAAGAGCGGCCCTGGCGGCTGTCGAGGCGAGGTTGTCGGCCTTTTCCCGCGCCTGGACGCTCAGGGTCTTCAGGTATTCACGGGCGTCCTGCACCTGTTCGCGCGCTTCGGAAAGCGCTTCCCTGGCCTTGGAAACCACTTGTTCGTACGCGCCTATGGCGTTGTCCAGCATCTTTTCCGCCTCGTTGCGCGGCACGTTGCGCACGCGCATCAGGGCTTCCACCGCATTTTCCTTGTCGACGCCGTCGGCCAGCGCGGAAAGCCGCTGCTCCTGCTTTTGCAGAAATGCGGAAATGATCTGATCCGAATTCCCCGGCTCAAGGGTGAGCTGATGAAGCGCGTTGCGCACGTCGGAGCGAGCTTCGCGCATCTGGCCCTGCAAATAGTCGGGTTGCAGGGTTTCGATGCCCGTATCGCGCAGGACAGCGCCGATATCTCTGGTGAGCTTTTCGGAGTCGACATGGAGGTTGATGCTGTCACGCAGTTCCGCCACCGCGCCCGAGGCCGCCTGTGCCGCGCCCTTGCCGACGGATGAAATCACTTCGGCCGTGCCGGACCCCAGGGTCTTCACCGTCGAGCCGAGCGTGCGCAGGGCGGAGCTGGTGGCGATGCCGCTGAGGAGCGTGGCCGTGATCAGCACGAGCGCCCACACCAGAAAGCCGTGCTCGACGCCGTGCCGTCCGGCGGCCAGCCCGGCCACAAAGCCGCCCACCGCCATGCTCGCCACCACGGAAATGAACGACCACGCGCCAAAGGCCAGACCAAGCCCCGCGGCCGGATCATTCGCCTTGGGATCCAGCACCGTGAAGCCGAGCGCCACCCCGAAGACGGCCATGACGATGGATACGCCCACCGCCGCGACGCCGCCGGCGAAAATGCTCCCCCACGACGTCCAACTGAAGACGTTCAAAATTTGTTCGGATACCATGTGAAACCTCCTTGGAGTATGCCGGCGGCTCCTTCACGGCCGGCCGGGCAAACCCCATTGAAGCACACGACAGGGATGCGTCACATGGTTATCATGAAAAAGGAGCTTATTTTCCGTCAGTTGTCTTGCGATCGATCCGGTTTTTCATTTTTCCCCTCATGACGTGTCCGGGGAGGGCTACCCGCATTTGGTGTAGGCGCATTTGGGGCAGGCGTGGCAGCCTTCCTGAAAGACGAGTTCCGCGCCGCAGTCGGGGCAGAGGTGACGGGTGAGAAGATCGCCCGCTGGCGACGTTTGCGCCCGGCCGTTCAGGTAGCGGTTTTCCAGCACCCAGGCGATCGCGTCGGGGATGGAGAGAAGCAGCCCCTTTTGCTGAAACACGGGATGCTCGCCGCCGATGCCCTTGAGTTGCCCCACCACATCGCGCACGTCGATGCCCGAGCGGAAGGCCAGGGAAACAAGCCGGCCGATGGCTTCCGCCTTGGCCGTGACCGAATGGCCGGACTTGCCGATGGTGGCGAACACCTCAAAGGGCTTGCCGTCCACTTCGTTGACCGTCAGATACATGCCCCCGAGGCCGGTCTGGATTTTCTGGGTGAAGCCGGTGACGAAATCGGGCCGTTCGCGCACTCTGGTGGAGGCGGGCGCGCGGCTGTCGGCCGCGCCGGTGGTGAGCACCTGGGTGGCCTTGCAGCCGTCGCGGTACACGGTCACGCCCTTGCAGCCCTCCGCGCAGGCCATGCGGTAGATGGACCGGATGTCTTCCACCGTGGCGCTGTGGGGCAGGTTGACCGTTTTGGAAACCGCGTTGTCCGTATGGCGCTGAAACGCCGCCTGCATCCGCAAGTGCCATTCGGGAGCGATATCCAGGGCCGTGACAAAGATCCGGCGCAGGGCGGCCGGCACTTCCTCCAGGGCGCGGACGGAGCCTTGCCGGCTCACCTTTTCGGCCAGTTCCGCACTGTGCAGCCCGGCTTCGGCCAGGGCGCGCTCAAAGTGGGGATTCACCTCGATCAGGCGTTCGCCGTCCATGACGTTGCGGGCGAAGCTGAGGGCGAACAGCGGCTCTATCCCGGAGGAACAGCCGGCAAGGATGGACAGCGTGCCCGTGGGCGCGATGGTGGTGACGGTGGCGTTGCGCAACGGCCCCACGCCGAGGCCGGGGTAGATCGATTCGGCCCAGGCGGGGAAGGGACCGCGCTCTTGCGCAAGCCGTGTCGACGCCTCCCGACCGGCGGTCCGGATAAAGTCCATGACCCGTTCGGCCAGGGCCACGGCTTCGGCGGAGTCGTAGGGAATGCGGAGCTGAAAGAGAAGATCCGCCCAGCCCATGACGCCGAGGCCGATTTTGCGGTTCCGGCGCACCTGTGCGGCGATGCGATCCAGCGGAAAGCGCGACGCGTCGATCACGTTGTCCAGAAAGCGCACGGCCAGGCGCACGGTTTCGCCCAGGGCGTCCCAGTCGATGCCGGCGTCGCCCCTGTCTGGCGCGTCTTCCGTGAAGAAGGCGGCAAGGTTGATGGAGCCGAGGTTGCAGGCTTCATAGGGGAGGAGGGGTTGCTCCCCGCAGGGGTTGGTGCTTTCGATTTCGCCCTGTGCCGGGGTGGGATTGTCCCGGTTGATGCGATCGAGAAACACGATGCCCGGATCGCCGCTGAGCCAGGCTTTTTCCGCCAGCAGGTCAAAGACCTCGCGGGCGCGCAGCCGCCCCTGTTCCAGGCCGGTGTTCGGGGCGATCAGGGGGTAGTCGGCGTCATCCTCCACAGCCTGCATGAAGGCTTCGGTAATGCCCACGGAGAGGTTGAAATTGTTGAATTCCCCTTCCTGTTCCTTGGCGCGGATGAATTCCAGGATATCGGGATGATCCACGCGCAGAACGCCCATGTTCGCGCCCCGGCGCGCGCCGCCCTGCTTGATCTGCTCGGTGGCGGTATTGAAAATGCGCAGGAAGGACACCGGCCCCGAGGCCACCCCGCCCGTGGAGCCGACGCGCGCGTCCTTGGGCCGCAGGCGCGAAAAGGAAAAGCCCGTGCCGCCGCCCGATTTGTGGATCATGGCCGCGAACTTCACGGCGTCGAAAATTTCCTCGATGGAGTCGCCCACAGGCAGGACGAAACAGGCGGAAAGCTGCCCGAGATCCGAACCGGCGTTCATGAGCGTTGGCGAATTGGGCAGGAAGCGCCGGCTTGCCATGAGATCGTAAAAGGCGACGGCAAGGGCGGCCCGATTCCAGGGCGAGCGGCTTTCATCTTCCACGGCGGCGACGGCGGCCGCCACCCGCCAGAAGAGGGCGCGGGCGTCTTCCACGGGCGCGCCGTTTTCATCCTTGCGGTAATAGCGTTTGGCAAGCACCGTCTCGGCATTGCGGCTCAACGCGGGAGCAGGCAGATCGGAAGGCATGGTGAGCATGGGAAATCTCGGAGCGTCAGGTTCGGGTTCACGGGGACTTTGCGAAGCATAGGTAACTCCTTCCCCACCCCCTGTCAAAACGTGTTGACACGGCACGGCGACTCTTCGGGGCAAGCTGCTTCAGTCTTGCTGTCTGTGACGAAAAAAGTTGACGAAAGTACGCCAAAGGCTTACTTTTCGATATGGAATTTGAGTGGGATGATAAAAAAGCGATGCCTGTTATCTGCAACGGGGGTTTGATTTTCGTTTTGCGGCAGATGTTTTTTTCGATCCTTGTCGCATAACCTTCCAGGACTTGAGAGAAAACTATGGAGAACCACGCTATATTACCTTTGGAAAAAGAGAAGATCGCCTCTTTTGCGTGGTTTATACCTTGCGTGGAAATACTGTCCGAATTACCTCCGCTCGCAAAGCGAATTTCAGAGAGGTGAAAAAGTATGGGTATCGTCAAGGTTGAAATAAATCATCCCGGAGGCGGACGAGCTGATTTTGTCAGGATAGACGCTACAACCGAAGAAGAAATCACAAGACAAAAGGAGGAAGACGATGCGGAAGCAGTACAGGATATGGCTCTGCATATCCGGAATATCCGAAAGCGTCTTTTGCTGACTCAGGAAGAGTTTTCCAGGCGCATCAATGTGCCGCTTGCCACTCTGCGCAATTGGGAACAGGGCAAGCGTCGCCCGACAGGAGCGGCCCGCGCCCTCCTTAAAATATTATCTTGCAGCCCTGAAACAATGAGATTTCTGGAACAGTGACGCTGCGCATATCCCGCTTGCTGATTTTCGCTTCCGCTCCTGACACGCTTTGGATTTCAGGGACGATCCTCATGAACTCGCCTGCTGCAAGGCCACCTTTTTTCGTCCGATCCCCAGGCCGCCCAATGCCTTTGCCCCGTCCTCGCGCGGCCTTCGCGTTGACGGGCAAAAACGCGCCGCGTATACAGACCGGGGAAATTTTTTTCAGGGCGCTGTCGGCGTGATACGGAGTGAAGCATGCGTTTGTGTATTGTGGGTACAGGCTATGTGGGGCTGGTGAGCGCGGCCTGTTTTGCGGAAATGGGGAACGAGACCTGTTGCGTGGACGTCAACCCCGATGTGGTCTCGCTGCTGGAAAGCGGGCGGGTTCACATCTTCGAGCCGGGGCTTGAGGATCTGACGCGGCGCAACCATGCCGCGGGCCGCCTTGTCTTTACCACGGATATCGCCGCCGGCTTGCGGAACGCGCAATTCGTGTTCATCACCGTGGGCACGCCGCCCCGGCCGGACGGCTCCTGCGACTTGTCCCATGTCGAGGCCGTGGCGCGCGATATCGGCCAGCACATGCAGGGTCCGCTTGTTGTGGTGGACAAGTCCACCGTCCCGGTCGGCACGGCGGATCGCGTGCGCGCCATCATTGCGGAAACCCTTGCCGAACGGGGCGCGTCCATTCCCTTTGACGTCGTTTCCAACCCGGAATTTCTCAAGGAAGGCGATGCCGTAGCCGACTTCATGAAGCCGGATCGCGTCATTGTCGGCACGGATTCCGAGCGCGCCGCGGACATGCTGCGCGAACTCTACGCGCCGTTTGCCCGCAGTCGGGAAAAGCTCGTGGTCATGGGCGTGCGAAGTGCGGAAATGACCAAATACGCCGCCAACTGCATGTTGGCCTCGAAGATTTCCTTTATCAACGAGATCGCAACCCTGTGCGAGCGGGTGGGCGCGGATGTGCGGGACGTTCGCACGGGCATCGGCGCGGATCACCGCATCGGTTATCATTTTATCTATCCCGGCCTGGGGTACGGTGGATCGTGCTTTCCGAAGGACGTCAAGGCGCTCATCCACACCGCGCGCGCGGCCGGCATGACGCCCGAACTGCTGGAGGCGGTGGAGCGGGTCAACGAGCGGCAAAAGCGGAGCATGGCCGATCGGATCATGGCGTACTTCGCGCCGCAGGGCGGCGTGCGGGGCAAAACCCTGGCCTTGTGGGGCCTGGCCTTCAAGGCCAATACGGACGACATGCGCGAATCGCCCGCCCTGGCCATTATTGAAGAACTGACCGGGGCCGGAATGCGCGTGCGGGCCTTTGACCCCGTGGCCGCGGCCAACGCCCGGCGGCTGCTTGCCGACAACGCGCTGGTCAGCATAGAGGATGGACCCTATGCCGTCTGCGACGGGGCGGACGCGCTGCTTGTGGCGACGGAATGGAACGAGTTCCGCAATCCGGACTTCGATCGCGTGCGCGATCTGCTTGTCGCGCCCATTGTGTTTGACGGCCGCAATCTGTATTCGCCGCCGATCATGGCGCGGCGGGGCTTCGCCTACTTTTGCGTGGGCCGGGGCGATCGCCCGTAACGTCTGCATCAACCCCCAAAAACAGCAAGGTAGTTCCGATGAAACACGTTTTTTTCAGTCGCGTTCTGACGCTGGCGCTCTGCGTCGCGGCGTTGTGCGCGCTGGCCGGCCGGGCCGAGGCGGCCATGCGCGTGAACATTTACGGCCCTGCCGAAAATGTGGTCAAGCTTGCCCTGGCCGCCCCTCTGGGGCCGAACGCGCAGCCCGCAACCGGGCTTGGCGCGGAGCTGGCCCGCGCCATTCGCGAGGATCTGAGCTTTCTGCCCTTTGTGCGTCTGACCGATCCGCGCGCCATTCTCAACGGCGACAAGCTCAACGGCTACCAGCCGCCGAACATCGATTTCAAGCGCTTTCAGCTTGCCGGGGCGGACATGCTGATCACCGCCGGCTGGCCCAGGGGGGACAAGGAAGGCTCGACAGTGGAACTGCGCCTGTACGAAACCTCGTCCGGCCAGTTCGTGTTCGGCAACTCCTACAGCGGCGTGGTCAGGAAGGAAATCAACGAAGTGGCGGACCGCTTCTGCGCCGATCTGATGAAAGCCCTGACAGGGCACGGCGATTTCTTTCTCTCCACCCTGGCCTTTGTGAAGACAGGCTCCGGCAAGTACAAGCGCGACGTCTGGACGGTCAAGCCCACCGGGCGGAACCTCCGCAAGATCACGGATATTCCGGGGCAGGCCATGTCGCCTTCCTGGTCCATGGACGGGCGTTTTGTGGTGTTCGGGCATCTTGACGACCGCTCCCATGCCCTTGGCGTGTGGGATCGCCTGACCAACCGGGTGCAGCGCATCCGCTTCCCCGGCAATACGGTCATCGGCCCGGTTTTCATGCCGGACAACAAGGTTGCCGTCAGCCTGTCCACCGGCAAGTACCCGGATATCTACCTGCTCAATCATGCCTTTCAGAAAGAGCGCGCCCTGGAGGAAAGCCCGGCCATCAATGTTTCGCCCACCTTTGACGCCACGGGCACGAAAATGGCCTTCACATCGAGCCGGATGGGGAGTCCGCAGATTTTCGTCAAGGATCTGAAGACGGGCACGGTCACCCGCGTCAGCCGGCAGGGCAGTTACAACACCGAGCCGAGCATCAGCCCGGACGGCACGCTTGTCGCCTTTTCCCGGCTGACCGACAGCGGGCATCGCATCTTTGTGCAGGACATGCTCACGGGCGTGGAGCGGCAGGTGACCTTCGGGCCGGGGAGCGACGAACAGCCGGCCTTTGCTCCGGACAGTTATTTTCTGGCCTTCACTTCCAACCGCAGCGGTTCCAGGCAGATTTATCTGATCACCCGGCACGGGGGGGACGCCAAAAAGGTGCCCACAGGCTCCGGAGACGCCTCCTTCCCGCGCTGGGGGGCCATTCCGAAATGATATTTCCATATCACTGTCAGGCCAGCCTTGACAAGGCGCGACGAGCGGACTAGGCTCCCTCGCGGCGTGGATTTCCGCGCCGAAGGGAAGGAAGTTCAATCAGTTTTGCGAACAAAGAGCCGTATTGAGGAGAAGCAATGAACAAGTTCAAACGGATCGGCCTCGTGGCGGTCATGGTTATGGCTTTGGGCGCGGGCTTCGGTTGCGCCAAGAAGCAGGTGACGAACAGCGAAGATCAGGCGACGTCCGGCAACGAATACAGCGCCAACGCCGCCGCTATCGATCAGGCCGCGCAGACCATCAGCGACGGCATCGTGTACTTTGATTTCGACAAGTTCGACATTCAGCCCGAGTACCGCGATCTCCTGCAGCAGAAGGCCGACCTCATGAAGGCCTACCCGAGCATCCAGGTGCGCATCGAAGGCAACTGCGACGCCCGCGGCACGCAGGAATACAACCTCGCCCTTGGCGAACGCCGCGCCCGCGCCGTCTACGAATACATGGTCATGCTCGGCGTGAACCCGAGCCAGCTTGAAATGATCAGCTACGGCAAGGAACGCCCGGCCGTTGAAGGCACCGGCCCGGCCGTGTGGGCGAAGAACCGCCGCGACGACTTCCGCGTCATCGCCCGCTGACGCCGCCGCGCCCAGCGTTTTTCAGACCCCGCCTCTTGCGAGACGGGGTCTTTTCATTCATTGCGCAGATTGTCTTTCACCCGGAGCCATGCGGGCGGAGCTGCCTTTTCTGCCGGATTGCCAGGACTCGGAGTGTCTGGGGTTTGGCTCGTACACGAGTTCCATGCTTTCTCCGGGAGCACGAGGCGGGAGCACGAGGCTTATTCGTTGCGCGTGTCCGGCTGCCCCGCTTCCTTGCGGTGCAGGTAGACCTGGGCGGGGAAATCGGGGTTGGCCTGGGGCGCTTGCAGGCCCACGCGCAAGTGATGATTGATGAGGATAGGCCCGGTCAGGTTGAGGGTGGTCAATTCCGGCTTGCCGGGCGGGATCGCCACCGTGACCAGCACGGCCGCCTCGCGCGGGGACGAGATGCGCAGGAGGCGTTGCTCGGCGTCGCCAATTTTGATCGGGTACGAGTCGAGAAAGGCGTAGGGGTCGGCCACAAGCAGACCAAGCTCCGGATCGTCAAGGCTCTGGAGCAGGAGAAAGGGCGAACCCTCGCGGATCTGGAGCAGGGTGAACTCGCGCCGTTCTTCAAAGCCGATGAGGCCGTGCGGGAAGGCGATCACCTTGTCTTTGTCGATGGTCTGCCTGCCGAGGCGAGTCGTCACGGTTACTTCTTCACATCTTGCCATAGCTGCGTCGCCGCCAGAAGATCGGTATTGCTCACGGCCGCTGCCAGCCGGTTTTCCTCCAGGGCGCGCCGGCGAACTTCGTCGCGGTGCACAACCATGTCGGCAGGCACGTCAAGGCCGATTTTGACCTGTTTGCCCTGAAAACTCAGGATGGTGATTTTGATGTCGTCGCCCAGGCACAGACTCTCGCCGGGGCGGCGCGTGAGGATCAGCATGGGGCCGGGAGCGCGCCGCGGCGCTCCCGGAACCGCCTCGCGCCCGCAACGGCGCGTTCATGACGCTTTGAGCGGGAAACAGCGCGACACATGGCTAGATGTAGTTCGCCAGGCTGAGTCCCATGATCATGGAGGAAGACTGCAACGTCGTCTGGTACGCCATTTGCTGCTGCGTCAGGCGAACCATGAGTTCGGTGAGGTTGACGTCTTCCAGCGTGCTCATGCGAGTTTGCTGATCGTACTTGTTGTCGTCAAGGTTTTGCAGCGTGGCCGAGAGCCGGTTTTCCTTGCCGCCAATGGCTGTCCCGTGGACGAGTATGTTCTTTTGCGAGAGCTTCAGATCGTCCAGGCACTGGCCGATGCCCTGACTGTTGTTGGTTTCGCAGTAGCCGATGAGCCGGCCGAGGGTCTCGAAAAGGTTGCGGCCGTCGTCCTCGCCGAACATGGGTTCCAGGGTTTCGCCGTACTCCGGCTTGTACAGCCCGCCGAAAATGTCCTTGCCCACGTTGTTCACGGTGATGGTCTGGCCTTCCATGATGGTGAAGCTCAGGTCCGTGCGCTGGGGCTTGAGGGAAAGCTGGGCTTCGGAGGGGATAGAGGTGGCGGTAGGGGGAGTAGCAGTACTGCCGTTAATGTCCGGACAGGTGATGTCCATGTAGCCGCCGGGCAGGAGCAGCCGGGCCGAAGAAGTATTGGGGGTTGCTGTGCTATCCACCGCGACAGTCGCTTCGCCAGTCACCCATGTTTTGCCGCTGTCCGTGCTGTACTGGTATTTGAACGTGCCGGGCTGGCTCATATCCATGCCGTCCGGAAGCTTGATCAGCGTGTTGTCGTCAAAGGTTCCAGTTACAGAAGTCTTGATGTCCGAAGGCCATTTGACCGTGCCGTACTGTTCGACTTTGGGCGTGGCCCGGTTGTCGTCGCCCTGATAAATGGCCGTGGGGCGGACATAGAGCATGGTGCCGTTCTTGTCACCGACGGGGAAGTTTTCCTCGTCGTCCGTCACGGCTCTGTTGACGAAGATGGGTTTGAGGTTGCCGTCCTTGTCTTTCTGTTGCGGCAGGGTGAGCGTGGCTCCGTCTACCGCGAGTTGCAGCGACGTGCCGTCAGCGGCCGTGGCGACGGTCCCATCCTTCCATGTCTTGCCGCCGTCAAGCGAATACTGGTAGGCTGTGCCGTCTTTAAGTTCCACGGGGTCATTCTGCGTCGCTCCTGCGTCAGCCGGAAAACGCACCAGCGCCGTGCTTTTCAGCGTGCCGGTCACCTGGAACGGCGGGTTGGGGCTTTGGGCTTCCGCATCCTGAACATTCGGATCCGCGCCCCAGTTCGCGCCGCTCACGGCCAGGCCCTCCACAAAGGCGGAGCCGTTGTAGTTCTGCCCGCCGAAGATGCATTTGTCTTCATAACGGGTGTTGGCCAGGTTGATCAGCGTGCCGAGGTATTCGCGCAACTGCTGGGCGATCTGCTTGCGGTTTTCCGCGGTCACGGTGCTGGTGGCGGCCTGTTCGGCCAGGGGCAGAATGCTGGAGCCGAGCAGGGTGCTCACCGAGTTGGTCAGGGTGGTGTCGGCCAGTTGCAGCCAGCCGAGGGCCGTGTCCGAGCTGACCTCAAGCTGGGTGATGCGCTCGATGGAGGTCCGGTAATTGAGGATTCGGGCCATGCCGGCCGGATCGTCCGAGGGCTTGTTGACCTTTTTCATGGTCGAACCCTGGATGTTGGACTCCATGTAGGCCGACAGATTGCCGTTCATCTGGTTGGTCAGGGTGGAGTACATGGTTCTTTGAGTGACGCGCAGCATGATGTTTCTCCCGAAAACGTTGAAGTGGGCGTTCTTGCGGCAACGCCCGGCCGGATATGTCTTGCCCCGCGGGGCTATTGCTTCAGTGAAAGCAGCGTTTGCAGCATCTCGTCCGCGGTGGTGATGAGCTTGGCCGCCGCGGTGTAGGAGTGCTGGAACTTGATCAGGCTGGTCATTTCCTCGTCCAGGTTGACGCCGGAGATGGCGGCCGTCTGCTCGTCCAGATCATTGGCGAGCGCGGTGTTGTAACTGGCGTTGAAATTGGCGGTGCGGGTGTTGGCGCCCACCACGGAGACCGTGCTCCCGTAGTAGCCGGAAAGGGTCTGGGTGTTTTTCTCCCATATCGTGGAAATTTCCACGGCCCGCGTGGCCAGGTTGTACAGGGCCAGGGCGGTTTCGTTGTCGCCCTCGTTGATCTTGCCGCTGGAGTTGACCTTGCTGGCGTTGATGAACGAGGCGTCCTGCATCAGATCCGCCTTGACCGCGATATCGGCCGAGCCAGACCCCTGGAAGAAGGTGTTGATGCCGAGCGCGGCGAGCACGCCGGTGGTGTCTTCGGCCACGGCAAAGGTGTAATCCGGCGCGGCGGTGAGCTGGAGCTTGCCGTCCACGATATCCGCCGTGATGTACTGGATGGCATTGCCGTTGGCGTCTGTCCCCTTGTATGCGTTGTTGATGGCGTTAGCCACATCTTGCAGGCTGTGCTTCGAGGGATCGAAATTCTGGATGCCTGCCCCCGGTGTCCCCGTTGTGTCAAAGTTCAGCGGGCCAAAGGGGAGCAGCTTGCCGTCCGGATCGGCAAGGGGCTTGCCGTCCTTGTCATAGATCTGGAAGCCGATGTTGCCGGTGGTCAGTCGGTTGTAGTAGTCAAGGCCGGAAGTGGGGCTGCCCAGCGGCTTGTTGACGTCGCGCATCTGTGTATTGCCGATGGTATAACCGAAGGTCTGGCCCGCGCCCTGGCTGTGCAGGCTGTTCACTTCCCAGATCAGCGAGTTGGAGAGCGCGTCGAGCCTGTCGAGGTACTTGCCGATGTTCTCGTCGCGCACGTTGAAGTAGGCGGCGAGCTTTCCGCCGGTGATGCGGCTGGTGTTGTCCGTGCCGTCGGCCATGACCATGGGCGTGATGTTCAGCTTGTCGCGTGTGGGCGAAACCCAGTACACGCTTGTCTTGGAAATGGCCTCGAAGCGATCGCCCACAGCGAGGTTCGCGGGGTCGGCGGTAAAGGAAATTTCGATGCCGTTGAACTTGGCTGTTTCATCTTTCTGAGTCGGAATGGGCACTTCCACATAGCTGCCGTCCGGGTTGCGCAGCCAGTTCTTGCCGCCGTCCAGGGAAACGCGCATGGTTCCGTCGTCCATGACCGGGTTGCCGTCAGCATCAACAACGAGGTTTCCATTCTCGTCCACCTTCTGGGCGGGAGGCGTGAGCACTTCAAAAGTGTATTCGTGCGGGCTGGAGCTTTCGATCTTGATCGTGCCGTCATACTTGGAGCCGGGCGTCAGGTTGTTTTCCACCCGGTAGGCTCCCACTTCCAGCGAGTAGCCTACCTCGCCCTGCACGAGGGTATGACCCGACTTGGTCATGACCGTAAAGTCGTTGCCCCGGCTGATCACGTCCACGTCGATCAGTTCCGAGAGTTTGCGGACCATGGTGTCGCGCTGATCCAGAAGCTGGTTCGGATTCTGGCCGGGCAGGGTGTTGCGGGCGATCTGCATGTTGAGCTGGCGGATGCCCTCGATGAGTTCGTTGATCTGGTCGACGCTCTGGTAGATGTAGGCGTCCATCTCGTGCTGCATGCTTTCCAGCGCGTCGCGCGCGTTGGCGATGGTCTTGGCCAGCGTGTCGGCGTTGGCGAGCAGGGACTGGCGGGTGGGGTCGTCGTCCGGGCGGAGGTTGAGGTTGTTCCAGTCCTTGAAAAAGGCGCTCATGGCGGAGTTGATGCCGTCACTGTTGGCCTCGTTGAACACGCTTTCCACGCTGGCCATGATGGTGCTCTGCTCGGTCCAGCGGTTTTGCTGCGAAAAGCGATCAAGGTAGGAGTTTTCAACAAACTGATTGAAATTGCGGTAAATTTCTGCCGCGGACACCCCCTGCCCCAACAGGCCCGGCCGGACATTGAGGGCCACGTTGTCCACGAAGCGGACATTCTGGCGCGAGTAGCCGACGGTATTCAGGTTGGCGATGTTGTTGCCCGTGGTGCTGATCGCCGTCTGCGTGGCGGAAAGGGCCGACTTGCCGATGTTCATGAGGGAGTTGATGGTCATGCTTACAGCCTCCCGGAGATCAGCGCGGCGTCAGGCCGCTTGTGCAGAAAGTCGCCGGAGCGGCCGTAGGTGGAGGCCGTCTGCGGCTGAATGCGCTTGTGCAGATAGGTGAGCACGTTCTTGCTCTGATCGAGCAGGGCCAGCGAAAGTTCGGCGTTGAGCGAGGCCTGGCGGGAGCAGTGCTGTTCGCAATCGTCGATCTGCTGCCACAGCTCGCGCAATTCGGCGCGCCGGCCTTCGTCCGTCTGCATGGCGGCGTAATCAAGCACCCTGCCGCCCCCGAGCGCCTGCCGGATGTGCAGCTTTTCGTCGGCAAGCTGGCGCACCAGTTCATGGATGGAAAATTCCAGAGACATGATCTCGTCCGTCCGGCGATCCATCAGCAGGGAAAATTCTTCATCCAGAAGCTGCCCGAGCAGGTTCAGCCCCTTGGCTTGCCGGTCAAGATTGCCGCGTATGGTGTCGTACATGAATTTCTCCCTGGCTGGTTCATGCTCCGGTCTGTGGAGCAAAAATGTTTTATTTCAGTGAGATATCTTTTTTCAGTTTAATTGAGGGCGGTTTCGCCCGCTTCCGTCGCGGGGATGCCCCGCCCGGACGCCGTATTTGATGCAAGTTCCGATCCAGTGCCGATGCCTTCCACGCTGACGTTCATGGCCGCGGGGCCGGGCGTCTGGTTCGCAAGGGGCTGGCCAGCCGGGTTTGGACGCGAACCGGCCCGAGGCGTATGCGCCGCCGCGCTCAATTGCCCGGGCCGCGATCCGGCAGGCTGGTTTGCAAGTGGCGCGGGCTGCCCGGCGGGCTGTCTCATGGCCTGTTCCATCGGTTGGGCGGGGGCTTGATCAACAGCGTGTGCAGAGGCTTGTCCCTGATTGCGTCCGGCGACTGTCGTCGAGCCGGCGGCCGCGCGCCGCACCGTGGGATGGGCGCGGCCGGAGCGGGAGCGGCCTGAACCATTGACCTGACGGGTGGTGATCACCCGCACGGTTCCCTCGCCCGCGGCCTGCGCCGCCAGGGAGGCGGCCAGTTCGTCAAGGCTCTGCGCGGGGCGCTGACCCGCCTTGTACACATGTACGGCGGAGACGGAAGTCGGCGCGGCTTCTCCCATTCCGGAAGCGAATTCCTGCAAGGCTCCGGCCACGGGGGTGACCTGTCCGGCCGCTGGCGTCGCTTCGGCGGCCGCGTTTTCCGCGACGGGGGCGGGGGCCGCCTCGGGCTGCGCCGCTTCGCCGTCGTACACGTTTGCGGCTGCCGCGACAGGCTTGGGGGCCGGCCGCGCCGTGGAAGGGAGCAGGGGCGCGGGCGCGATTTCAAAAGGCACGCGACTGGCGCGGCGCGCCGCCACCTCGCTGGCGCTGTGCAGCTTGCGCGAGAGTTGCGAAACCATCATGTCCGCAAGGCCGATGCCGCCGGCCGAGGCCAGGCTCTTGCCAAGCTCCTGATCGTACATGCCCTGCCAGAACTGTTCTTCCCGACTGTGCAGAAGTCCTTCCTTGGGCAGGCTCGCCCGCATCCCTTCCCACATTTTCTGGATGAAGACGGCTTCAAAGCCCTCGCAGGCCTGACGCAGTTTTTTTTCCTTCGCGGCGTCGGAGGTGGAGCCGCCGTTCAGGTCGCGGCGGGAAGCCTCGGCCTGACGCTGCATGGCCTGCATCTGCTGTTCGGCCAGGGAGGATTGGGCCAGGGCGGGATCAACAAGCGGGGCGCTCATGTCAGATGACCTCCAGTTCCGCGTGCAGCGCGCCGGACGCCTTGAGATTTTTCAGGATGGAAATGAGATCCTGCGGGGTGGCTCCGATGGCGTTCAGGCCGTCCACAAGTTCTTGCAGCGTCGCGCCTTCCAGCATGTGCAGGCGGCGGTTTTCCTCGCTGACGGCCACGTCGGTCTGCGGGGTGACCACGGTTTGTCCCTGGCTGAAGGGACCGGGCTGCGAGACCTGCGCGCTTTCCTGCACGACGATTTGCAGGTTGCCGTGCGCCACGGCCACTTGCGACACCCGCACCTCGCGCCCGAGCACCACCGTGCCCGTGCGCTCGTCCACCACCACCTTGGCCACGCCCTGGGGCATGACTTCCAGGTTTTCCACCGAGGCGATCAGCGGCACGAGGTTCCCCCGGTAGGCCGGCGGAACCTGAATGGAGATGCTGCCCGCGTCGGACGCGGTGGCGAACTTGCCGCCCATTGCCGCGTTGAGCCGTTCCACAACCTGCATGGTGGTGGAAAAGTCGCGGCTGCTCATGTTCAGGGTGAGCGTGCTCTGCTGGTTGAAGTCGAAGGGCACAGCCCGTTCGATGGTTGCGCCGCCGGGAATGTAGGCCGTGGTGGCCACGTTTTTCTGTACCGAGGTGGCCGTGCCTTCCACGCTGTAGCCGCCGATGGCCAGCGGCCCCTGCGCCAGGGCGTAGACCTTGCCGTCGATGCCCTTGAGGGGCGTTTGCAGCAGCACGCCGCCAAGCAGGCTCTTGGCGTCGCCAAGGCTTGACACCGTGATGTCCTGCTTGGATCCGGGCTTGGCGGTGGCGGGCATCTTGGCCGTCACCATCACGGCGGCCACGTTGGCCGGCTTGATCTTGCTGGCGTCAACGGAAACGCCCATGCGTTCCAGCATGTTGCGCATGGAATTGACGGTGAAGGGCGAGCTGTTGCGCTTGTCGCCCGTGCCGTTCAGACCCACCACCAGGCCGTAGCCGACAAGCTGGTTGTCCCGCACGCCGGAAAAGCTGGCGATATCCTTGATGCGCACGGCTTCGGCCGGCGCGGGCGCAAGCGTCGCCACGCCGAGGCACAGGGCCGTCAGGAAAGAGAAAAAGCGTTTCATACACAAACTCCGCGGGAAACCCCTAGAACGGCCACACGTTGTCCATCAGCCGCGTGAACCAGCCGGGCTTCTGCTTGTCGGAAAGGATGCCCTTGCCGTAGTAGGCGATCTGCGCGTCCGCGATGCGGTTGGTGGTGATGGTGTTGTCCGCGTCCACGTCCATGGGGCGGATAAGACCGGTGAGCACCATGTACTGCGTTTCGCCGTTGACGCGGATTTCGCGCGCGCCTTCGATCTGGAGCAGGTTGCCGGGCATGACGCGGGTCACGCGGGCCGCGATGGTCGCGGTGACGGTGTTTTCGTTCTTGATTTCGCCCGACACGGTGGAATCGCTGTTGGAAGTGGTGCCGAAGCCCACGCCGCCCACCGGCATACTTGGCCCCACGCCCACGCCGGGGACGAAATTGGCCTTGTTTTCGCCGAAAAAGGCGCTCACGCCGTAGTCGTTGCTGTTCTGCTTGCTGTTGGTGATGTCCGTCTTGTTTTTGGCCTTGTGGTTTTCCACCACCTTGACCATGACGATATCGCCCACGCGGCGCGCGCGGGTGTCGGCAAACAGGCCGTCCTGTTCCGCCGCGGCGTAGAGCGAGCCGGGGTTTTCGTAGCGTTCTTCCGGCTCATGGTACGCCTGGGGCGGGGTGATGGGCGGCATGACCGAAGGACTCTGCCGGGTGGCGTTGCACCCCGCGAGCATCCCGACAAGGCCGATTCCGGCCGCCAGGGCAAGCATTCTGCCGGTTTTCGACATGGTGGCGTTCATCACGATCCTCCTGTGGCAAGCGGCGCGCTCCACGGCGGGAACCCCCGCGAAGCTATTTCACCTGCACTGTGTCAGCGTCCACGATTTCGGCGTAGACCTGTTTTTTTGTTTGCAAATTGCGTACCGGGACAGTGTCTCCCGTGCCACCGTCGGCCAGGGCTTCGGCCTTGACGACAAGGCGCACGGCCCCGCGCGCGTAGACAAGGTTGACCACCGCGCCCCGGCGCACGGCCGTCACCGGCCCCAAATCCGAAATAAGGATGGGCTGGCCGGTGCCGACGGCCTTGCGCGCTTCCCAGGGGCCGCCTCTGCCGTCCCAGAGATCGCCGCGCACAAAGGTAAGATTCTTGCGGATCCAGGTGACCTGTTCCGGCCCCACCCTGTCGCCCCGGTTGAGGGGTTGGGCCGCGCAGGGCACATCCGCCCACAAATTGACCATCACCGTACCGGTAAACCGCCGGATGGGCGTGCCGTCCACTTCCAGCGCCACAAAGCGCAGGGGGAGCCGCCCGGGACCGATCCTCCCCGTTTCCAGCGCGATGCGCTGGCCGGGATGGGCAAGAAAGGCGTAGGTCGGCAGGCGGAAGTCTTCCAGTTCCGCATCGCCGGGCAGGGCGCGGAGGCGGGGCGTCAATTCCCTGACCACCAGGGCGCGCAAGTCGTCCTCGCGCAGTACGGCCCCTCCGCTCTGGATCGCCATGGAGGTGGGGAGCAGGCAGCGATCGGCCACATCGCCCAACGCTTCCCGCAGGGCCTGGCTCAGGCGCGTGCGGTTGACCTGAAGGGGCTTGCCCGGTTCGGCAGGCGCGGGCCAGAGGGGGCGGTTCGCCAGCCGTTCCCAGACACCCGGAGGGGGAGCGCCGTGCACCTGCCCGATTTCGCCGAGCGTGACCATTGGCCCGTTCACGACAGCGGCTTCCAGAATGCGGATGCGCCAGCCCGTGTCGGCCGGAACCTGTCCGTTCCGGCCCCGGCCTTGCGGCTGGCCGCTCCCGATTCCCGCGCCGGGAAAGCCGCCGGGGGCGAACGCCGAAGCTCCGCCCGCCGGATCCGGCTGAAGCGCCATGCCCGGCCCCGGCAGATCCGCTCCGGGCAGGGTTGCGCCGGTCAGGCCGGGAGCATACGCGGCCGGTCCGCCGGCGGCGCGGGCCGGTTCGGGATGGAGAAGCGCCGCAAAGACAAGCGCCCCGGCGATGACCGCCGCCGCGCCCGCAAAAAGCGCGCGCAGGGCGCGGAACGCTCGGGAAAGCGCCAGCGGGCGCGCCTCGAAGCCTGTGCGGAAGCGTGCGCGGGCGAATGCCCGGAGGTTCCCCCGGCGCGGATGAGAGAGGCGGGCGCGGACGCCCGACACGGAAACGCGCATGACAAGCCGGCTACCGCTTCAGATTGACCGCTGTCTGAAGCATGCTGTCCGAGGTCTGAATGGCCTTGGAGTTCATTTCATAGGCGCGCTGGCCGACGATCATGGTGACCATTTCGTCCACCACTTCCACGTTGGACATTTCAAGGAAGCCCTGAGCCAGAGTGCCCACGTTGTCCGTGCCGGGCACGCCTTCCTCGGCGTCGCCGGAGGCTTCGCTCGGCACATAGAGGTTGCGGCCGCGCGCATCCAGCCCTGCCGGGTTGATGAAGGTGTACAGGGGCAGATCCGCTCCCGCGATTTCGTCGCCGTTGGCGTCCAGGGCGGAGATGCGCCCGGTTTCGGATATGGACAGGGACTTTGTTTCCGCCGGCACGGCGAATTCCGGCTGGAGCACATAGCCGTTCGCCGTGACGATGGTTCCGTCCTGATTCAGCTTGAACGCGCCGGCCCGCGTGTACATGAGCTGATCGCCCACTTCCACCTGAAAGAAGCCTTCGCCTTCAATGGCGATGTCGAGCGCGTTGCCCGTGTTCTGAAAATCGCCCTGCGAGAAGAACTTGTGCACGGCCGTGGGGCGCACGCCCATGCCCACCTGAATCCCCACCGGGATGGTGTTGTCGCCGTCCGTGGCCGATCCGGCGATCTTCATGGTCTGGTACATCAGATCTTCAAACTCCGCCCGGCTTTTCTTGAAGCCGGAGGTGTTCACGTTGGCCAGGTTGTTTGAAAGCACGTCGATGTTGAGCTGTTGCGCCACCATGCCTGTGGCCGCTGTCCAGAGAGAACGCATCATGATGAAAACTCCTTGAGATAGGGCCGTGGCCTAACGGCTGGTGCGGCCCACTTTCTGGTGAGCTTCGCGGTCCAGGGCGTCGGAAGTCTGGATGACTTTCTGGTAGGCCTCGAACTGGCGTTGCACCTCGATCATCTTGACCATTTCGGTGACGACGTTGACGTTGGAGGCTTCGAGAAAGCCCTGATTGACAAGAATGCCCGGGTTGTCGGCAAGGGCGTCGCCTTCCTCGGCCTCCGCGCCTTCGCGCAGGCGGTAGAGGTTGCCCCCGAGTTTTTCCAGCGCGTCAAGATCGCTCACCGAGACAAGTTCGAGCGCGCCGACTTCCTCGCCGTCGGCGAAAATGCGGCCTTCGGGCGAGAGGTGGACGGTGCGCGTGCCTTCGGGAATGGCGATGGCGCCTCCGCCGCGTCCCAAGACTGGCCAGCCCTGCTTGGTCACCAGGGATCCGTCAGCAGTCTGACAGAACGCGCCGTTGCGGGTCAGGTAATCGCCGTGCGGGGAACGAACCCGAAAAAAGCCTTCCCCGCTGATGGCCATGTCGAGGGGGTTGCCCGTGAACTGGAGCGTCCCCTGACTGAAATCCGTCTTTTTGGCCGCGATACGGGTACGCGCCGCGATCTGCGGATCAGGGAACAGCGGCTTGGATCGCACCGTGGCCATAGGCTCCATGATCTGATCGTGAGCGAACTGAATCATGGTATCCTTGAAAGCAAGGTGGTCCTGCTTGTAGCCGGACGTGCCCGAGTTCGCCAAATTATTGGCGATGTAATTGAGGCGGTGTTCGGCGCTCAAGGCCGCGAACACACCGGAAAATGCGGCTTCTTGCATGGGCTTTCCTTATGCGTGACAGGGTGTTTGCCCCTGGCTCATGCAAATTGTGATCCAGCGTTTTCGCGTCGGTTTTCCGGCGGGGGAGAAGGTACGAATATTGCATACATTCCGGATGGTTTCCATTTCAGAATGCCGCGAGGTTCCCATGAAAACGCTCATACTGCCGTTCAACCCGGCGACGAAGAAGGGTGCGGGCAAGGCGCGCGCCGTTTTGATTGGTCTGATCGTTCTGGCTGCTGTCGCCGCCGGTCTCTGGTTCTGGCTGAACGCCGGGGGGCCGACGGACCCGGACGCCCGCGTCGAGGGCCGGGTTTACCCTCTGGACGCCGGCGTGGACGGGCGCGTCGCGCAGGTGCTTGTGCAGGAGAATCAGGCCGTGCAGGCCGGAGATCCCCTGGTTCTTCTGGATGAAGGCTATTTGAACGCGCGTCTGGCCGAGACCAGGCTGGCTCTGGAGGCGTTGCGCGCGGGGCTTTCGCCCGCGGCGGCGGACCCCGGCGGACGGAGCAGCGCCACGGCGGAAGAGGCCATTCGCGCCCGGATGCAGGCCGCGCGCGAACAGGAGAACGCCGCCCGGCGGGATGTGGAGCAGCTCAGCGTCGAGCACGCCAGACTGCAACTGGAGGCCAGGCGTCTGGATGCTCTTTCCGGCCCCGGCACGCCTTCTCTGGATCGGGTCAACAGGGCGCGTCTGGCCGAACTGACGGCGCGCGAGGCGCTGGAGGAGGCGCAACGCCGCTTTGAGGCGATCAGCCGCGCGCGGGTGACTGCGGACGGCGAGCTGGATCGTTACCGCGCCGAACTTGCGGCCGCGGCGCGGATGCCGGCCAACGTGCGGGGGGATCGGTTGACGGCGCTTGAGGCGCGCGTGCGCGAGGCCGAGCAGAACCTGGCCGCCGCGCGGATTGTCGCGCCTGTGGCCGGGCGGGTGGCGCGCATTGACGTCACTCCGGGCGCGTCCGTGCGGCGGGGGCAGACCGTCGCCGCCGTTTCACCGGCCGGGGCCGAGCATTTCCGCATCGCGGCGCGCTTTGCTCCCTCGGATGCGCGGCGGGTCAAGCTCGGACAGGGCTGTTCCGTCACCTTCCCGGAAGCGCGGGATCTGCGTCTCTCCGGCATTGTGGAATCCGTGGGCGCGCCGTCCTCGGGCGAGGGCGTGGCCGTGCGCATCGCTGTTCCGGATTACGATCCGGAAACCATGCCCGCCTTGCGGCCGGACATGAAGGCTGTGGTGCGGCTCAACCGGATGTAGGCCGTTGCGTCGGCTGACCCCATGCCGGTTTTTTATAGCCGGGATGGGGTACGAGACTGGTTTGGGGCGTGCTGATGTTTTCCGCATATCCCCACTTGAGGGGGTTCGGGGGGAATCATTCCCCCCGACGGGGTACGGGGCAGCGCCCCGAAAAAAACTTCTAGAACTCATTTCATCATTCAGCCTTTGGGCTGAATGATGAAGATCATTCGCCAAAAAACGTGGTTTTTGGCTCATTCACGGCGCTTTTCGCGCCGCGCCAGACTCTCGTCTGGCGTTGGAAGCCATTTCATGCGAATTATGAAATGACTTCTAAAACGAAAAGCGCGCGCCAAGCATGAACTGATGCATGGTCACTTCGTCCGTTTTCAGGGAGCTTCCGCCATGCACGCGCAGGCTTCCGGTCCTGGCCTCACCGAGGTCGGCATAACGGTAGCCGAGATCGAGCGACAGCCCTTCCGTCAAAAGGTAGGCGCAGCCAAGGCCCACATTCCAGGCGAGGTTTGTTTCCTCATGCTTGCCGTAGTCGTTGCCGCTGTCGCTCCCCTTCATGGAGACGAAACTCATGCCAAGCCCCGCGCCGAGGTAGGGGGTGAAGCGGGTCTCATTGCGGAAGTCGTAGTAGGCGTTGAGAAAGAGCGTGTCCACGTCGACCTTGCCGGAAGCGTTGTAGGCCAGGCCGAGGGTGCGGCCGGAAGCGCTTGCCTTGGCCTCGGTGAAGGTGGCGTACTCAAGCTCCGCCCGCACCGGCAGGGCGGAATACAGCCCGAAGTCGTAGCCCACGGCCAGGCCGGCCCCGAAAACATTTTCGGAGTGCGAGCCGAGACCGATTGAGCCGTTGGGGACCGATTCCTTCATGTCGAAGTTCTGCACGCCGTAGATGAGCTTCGGCGCGAGGTACAGGCCGAATTGTTCGGCGTGCGCTCCGGCCGGGGCGAGCAGGCAGAGCAGCGTCAGCAGAAGCAGGATTTTTTTCATGGGCGTTATCCTCACGTCAGATATGTGGAGCCAGCATACAGAGCGAACACGCTATTTTCAATGGATATTTTTGCACAGGGGCGTTCCGGGACGGTAAAGTTCAGATATTTTTTTGAATTTGTTTAAAATTTTTTTAGAAAACTGTCGGGCGGCGCACGCTTCCCAAAAAGGGCTGAATGGCGTACAAGGGCGGGATTCGTTGTTTGCCTCGCGCCTTGCCGTCCGGAACATGGCCGTCCGGAACATGCCCGGTTTTTCGCGGACGGCGTTTTCATGGGGCTGACCCTAAAGCTTTCCCGCAAAGCTTCGATAAGCAGGGTGAGGAGATCATCGTGACCATCGCATCGTTTTATGCCCGAAACATGCCGCGCCAGACCGCGGATTCGTCCGCGCCGCCGCGAATCGCACGCCGGCGGCCTCCGGCGTTTCCGCGCATGGGCGGGGAAGAGCCGGATTTGTCCGCGGACATGAAACGGAGAATCATGGTCGAGCGTGTGGCGCGCGAACTGTTTGAAAACCTGTTGTTCACGGGCAGCGACACGCCTGTGGCGCTGGAAGTGCGCCGCGCCCTGAACCGAGAATTCGGTGAAGAACTCTTTTTCCAGTACCTGCCCGGCAGTCCGGGCATGGCGGTTCTGCACGACACCCCGCGGGGGCGGGAAGAAGTGCCTCCGGCCACGCGGGCGGACGTGCTGGAAAGAGCCTGGGCGATCACGCTGGACAAGGTGGACGAGACCATGTTGTAATGAGGATCCCCTCGGGGAGGTTCAGGTTATGGAAATCAAGAACATCAGTCTGGAGACGTACCGTTCCCGCATGGAAGGCGCCGACGCGGCGTTCCGTTCCCGCGAGGCCGGTACGGCCCGTGCCGGCTCTGCGCCAGCCTCCGTGTCGCACGGAGATAGAGTCAGCGTATCCAGAGACGCGATGTTGCGGACCGAAGCGTTCAGCGTCGCCATGTCGGCTTCCGACATCCGGCGGGAGAAGGTTGATTCCATCAAGGAAGAACTTGCTTCCGGCCGGTACAAGATCGACAACCGGCGCATTGCCGGCAGGCTCGTGCAGTCGGAGATCGGCCTGTTCCGGCGGTGAGGAGCGTTTCTTTTTCCTTCCCGTTTTACCTGTCGTCCCGCCGGATTGTGTACGGCGGGACGACATTTTTGCCTTTATCGCGTCCACTGACAGAAGACGCTGCTCCCGCGGGGGCTGTACAGCACGCCGGCTGACGCGAATGAAAAGCCATGTTTTCCGCGGTCAGGTCCGCCAGGAGTCCGGGCGGGAATCCCCCCTGAAGTCCGGCTGGAAGCCCGGGCCGGATCCGGGCAAGATCCGGGCCGGGGATTTCAGGCGCGGCAACATTTGCGATCGGGCGGCGGACGCGGGCCGGCGCGGCATGAAAACGCCGCCTGGCGCATCCCGTGCCGGCCGGCGCGGTCAGGGACTGTGTGATGAACGCAAAGACGCCTTGTGACAAAGCGTGCTCCGATTCCGAAAAGGGCAGCGGCTGGCGGGAGAAGAACGCCGGCACGTCCGCAAGCTCGCTCAAGAACATCATCTTCGCCGTGGCCACGGCCCAGTTTCTCTTGCCGTTCATGGTGGCCGGCGCGGGGCCGCTTCTGCCTTCCATCGGCCGGGATCTTTCGGCCAGCGCCATGGAACTCAGCCTGATCAACGCGTTGTACACGCTGTCTCTGGCCATTGTGTATCTTGTTTCAGGGCGGGTGGGGGACATTCTCGGGCGCAAGCGCGTGTTTCTCACCGGTCTGACGGTCTTCACCTGCATGTGCGCGCTGCTCCCCCTCGCGCCCAACATTGAGACGTTTCTCCTGATGCGTTTTGTCCAGGCCACGGGAACGGCCATGATGAACACAAGCGCGCTTGCCATTCTGGCCAGCAGCGCGCCGGCATCCATGCTCGGGCGGGTGCTGGGGGTGGCGTCCATCGGCATGTACGCCGGGCTGTCCCTGGGGCCGGGGCTGGCCTCCGCCGTGGCCGCCATGTCGGACTGGCGCTATCTTTTCTGGGGCGTCGTCCCCGTGGGCGTGCTGGCGTGGTGCCTCATGGCCTTTACCGTCAAGGGCGACTGGCGCGACGCCCCTGATTCCCCCTTTGACTGGAAGGGAGCCATACTGTACGCGGCCGGCATCGGCGCGCTGTCCGCCGGGGCCATGTGGCTGCTCAAGGGGCCGTGGGCGGCGGGTCTGCTGATCGCCGGTCTCGCCGGGCTGGCGCTCTTCGCCTGGAGTGAAACGCGTTGCCCCTGCCCCATTCTTGACGTGCGCTTTCTTTTGCGCAACAGGGTGTTTGCCCTGAGCACGGTGGCCTCGCTCATCAATTACAGTTCCACCTTTGGAGTGATGTTTTATTTCAGCCTCTTTTTGCAGGGCGTGCACGGGCTTGGCATCCTTCAGACGGGGCTGATGATTTCCATCCAGACCGCGGTGCAGATTTTTGTAGCCCCTGGCGCGGGCAAGCTGGCGGACAAGCGGGGCGCGGGCAAGGTGGCTACCGCCGGCATGGCCCTGTGTGGGGTTGGCCTGCTTATTTCCGCCTTTCTGGACGGCTCCTCCTCCCTCATGCAGGTGGCGGCGGCCCAGCTTGTGCTCGGCATCGGCATCGCGCTGTTCGCCTCGCCCAACACCAGCGCCATCATGGGGGCGGTGGATCAGGCGCATACGGGGCAGGCTTCGGGCCTTGTCGGGGCCATGCGCACGATGGGCATGTTGTTCAGCATGGTCATCATTTCCCTGACCATGAACAGCTTTCTGGGTGACGCGCCGCTCAATGCGGACAATGTCGACGCGTTTCTGGAAGCCATGCATGTCAATTTCATCCTTTTCGGCGTATTGAACCTCGTCGGGATTTTCTTCTCCTTCGCGCGCCTGCGCGCGGGACGGACGACGCCAGCGGAGTGACGGCACAATGGGCGAACCCCTTCTTCTTGACTACGGCAGTGGCGGCAAGGCCTCCCGGCGGCTTGTCGGCGATCTCTTTCTGCGGCATTTCGACAACCCGATTCTGGCTGTCATGGACGACGCCGCCGCGCTGGATCTGCGCGGCCCCGTGGCCATGAGCACGGACGGTTACACCGTGACGCCGCTCTTTTTCCCCGGCGGCAGCATCGGCACGCTCGCCGTGCACGGCACGGTCAACGACGTCTCCATGCTCGGGGCGAGGCCCCTGTACCTTTCCGCCTCGTTCATTCTGGAAGAAGGGCTGGATCGCGACGTGCTGGAGCGGGTTGTCGCGGACATGGGGGCCGCCTGCCGCGCGGCCGGCGTGCGCATCGTCACCGGGGACACCAAAGTCGTGCCCCGCGGGGCGTGCGACAAGCTGTTCATCACCACCACGGGCGTCGGCTCCATCCTTGTGGACCCGCCGCAGCTTGCGCCGAGCGGCCGCCGCGCCGCGCCGGGCGACGCTGTTCTGCTCAGCGGCGCGGTGGGGGATCACGGGCTTGCCATTCTGGCCCAGAGGGACAACCTCTCTTTCCTGCAGGGCGTGAGCAGCGACAGCGCCGCCCTGAATCATCTTGTGGAAAAGCTGATCACCGGTCTGGAGGAGGGGCGCGCCGGGGCCGTGCATGTCTTGCGCGACCCCACACGCGGCGGCCTTGCCACCACGCTGAACGAGATAGCGGATCAGTCGGGCGTGGTCTGCGTGATCGATGAAACGGCCGTTCCCGTCCATGACGCCGTGCGCGCCGGCTGCGACGTTCTCGGGCTTGATCCGCTGTATCTGGCCAATGAGGGGAAATGCCTCTGCCTTGTGCCCGAAGCCCTGGCCGACGCCGCTCTGGACATTCTGCGCGGCACGCCCGAAGGCCGGGAGGCCGCGCGCATCGGCACGGTGGAAGCCCCCGGCGCGGGCCGGCTGAACACCCGGCCGGGCCAGGTCATCCTCAATACCGCCGTGGGCGGCAGACGTTTGTTGTCCATGCTGGAAGGGGATCAGCTCCCCCGCATCTGCTGAACGTCGTCTGTGCCGGCGAACGCCGGATCTGCGAGAAAGAAATGGGTATGCTTGTAGTCCTTGAAGGCATTGACGGGAGCGGCAAGGGCACGCAGGCGCGTCTGCTTGTGGATGCGCTTGCGCGGCGCGGGTTCACGGCGCGGCTTTTTTCCTTCCCCTGCTATGACGAAACCTTTTTCGGGCGGGAAGTAGGACGCTACCTGAACGGCGCGTTCGGTGATCTGCACAGCGTGCCGCCGGAATTCGCCGCCCTGCTCTATGCGGGGGATCGCCTTGAAAAGAGGGACGAACTGCTGGTCGCGCTCCGCGATGCCGATGTTGTGGTCTGCGACAGATATGTGCCCTCAAACTTCGCCCATCAGGCCGCAAAGCTCCCGCGCGAACGGCAGGACGCGCTGATCGACTGGATCGCCGCCGTGGAATACACGGTGTTCGGCCTGCCCCGGCCGGATCTGGTCTGTTTGCTGACCATGCCGCCGGAGCGGAGCGTCGCGCTTGTCCTGAACAAGAACAGGCGAAGCTATACGGAAAAGCGGCTCGATCTGCACGAAGCCGCCGGCGACTACCTGCAGGATGCGGCCCAGGTGTTCGCGCGGCTGGCCGAGAGGAACGGCTGGACCGTGATCGACGGCATGGCCGGGGGGGCCGTGCGGAGTATCCAGGCGGTGGGGGATGAACTCCTCGGGCATGTGCTCGCGGCCTTGCGCGCGCGGGGCGCGGCGGCGGGCGGGCTTCCGGGCAAGTCGGATCAAGCCGGATAAGCCGGGCGATGCCGTCTGGCTTCCGGCAACGCTGCACGCCGCCGCCCGCATGTCAGACGGCTTCGCGTCTTGCCCCGCAACGCCGCCGGGCGTACATGGGCGGCGTTGCGGCAGGCGGACGGCGCGCCCTGCTCAAACACCTTCGGCTATCCAGCGGCGGAGGGGTTCTTCTATTTCGCGGCGTATGGCGTCCAGCGCCTCGGGGCTGTCGGCCTCAAAGCGGGTGACGAGCACGGGCTGGGTGTTGGACGCGCGCACAAGCCCCCATCCGTGCGGAAACACGACTCGCGCGCCGTCGATTTCAATGGTTTCGTGCCGGGAGCGGAAGTGGGCTTTGGCCTTTTCCACCACGGCGAATTTCACGTCATCGGGGCAGGGGAGGTTCACTTCGGGCGTGGCGAAGGCGGGCGGCCAGCCGGGCAGTCGGCTCATGGGCAGATCTTGGGCGGCAAAGAGCGCGGTCAGCCGCGCCGCGCCGTAAATGGCGTCGTCAAAGCCGTGCCAGCCGTCCGCAAAAAACATGTGGCCGGACATTTCCCCGGCCAGGGGCGCGCCGGTTTCGCGCATCCGCGCCTTGATGATCGAGTGGCCGGTGGTCCACATCATGGGCTTGCCGCCATGCTCCCGGATATCGTCAAAAAGCCGGCTGGAGCACTTGACGTCGCCGATGACGACGGAGCCTGGCTTTCTCGCCAGAAGTTCGCGGGCGTAGAGGGAGAGCAGTTCATCCCCGAACAGCAGCCGCCCCGTTTCGTCCACCACGCCGATGCGGTCCGCATCGCCGTCCAGGCCGATGCCGAAGGCCGCGTTTTCCTCGCGCACCCTGGCCTTGAGCGCCTCCATGTTTGTTTCCACCACCGGGTCGGGGTGATGGTTGGGGAAGTTGCCGTCCGGCTCGCAGTACAGGGGGACGACGTCCGCCCCGAGGGCGCGCAGAACCTCAACGCAGGAAGGGCCGCCCATGCCGTTGCCGCCGTCTGCCACGACCTTGACCGGCCGGATCGGGGCGAAACGCGAGATGATATCGGCCGTGTAGTCCGGCAAGATGTTGTGGCGGGAGGCGACGCCCCGCCCGGAGACAAAGTTCCCCGCCTCGAAAATGGCGCGGATTTTCTGGATTTCCTCGTTGTGGATCGTGGATTCTCCGGCCCAGATCTTGAAGCCGTTGTAATCGGCCGGGTTGTGGCTGGCCGTGATCATCACCCCGCCGCGCCGCCCCAGGGTTTTCACCGCATAGTAGAAAGCGGGAGTGGGGACTTCTCCGATGCTCAGGACATTTCTGCCGGAGGCCAGCAGTCCTTCCGTCAGCGCCTCGTGATAGGCGGGGGAGGAATGCCGGCAGTCATGTCCGACGACCACATCCTCAATGCGCAGCCCGGCGAAATAGGCGCCGCAGGCTTTTCCAAGTTCGCGAACCCATGCTTCGTCGAAATCCCTGTCAACTATGCCGCGAATGTCATAGGCACGGAAGACGTTTCCGGCTTTCATGGCCGCTCCTTTGTTTCACTGTGATAGAAATGGTGTAGCCACACTGCGTCCGCGTGGCGGTTCCTTGCGATCCTTCATAACAGAAGTTTCTGCGAATGGAAATATTTTCTTTGTAAAACACTGCCCCGTGCTGCATCCCCGTGCGGGAGGCGCGTCGTTCCCCCTGCAATGCAGTGCATCGGGGACGGCGTGAATTTTCTTTCGATTTGATGCGGGCGCCTTGACCTTGCAGGTGTGATGACTTATATTCCGGTAACTATGAACTGGGATTGGGATAAATTGCAGGAAAAACGGCAACGGCAGGGGCGGGGTCCGGTCAACAATCCACGGGGGCGCAACGAGGAACCCACGCCTCCGGGCGAGGGAAGGCCAGATTTCGGCAATGTTTCCGGAATGTTCAAGCGTATGTCCGGCATGAAGGGCAGCGGCTGGCTGCTGCTCGTGGCCGTGGGCGTATGGCTGCTTTCCGGAATCTATATCGTCAACCCGGACGAGCAGGGCGTTATCCTGCGCTTCGGCAAGTACAACCGGACGGTTGAGCCGGGGCCGCACTACGCGCTGCCCTACCCCATTGAAAGCCGCTTTACGCCCAAGGTCACGCAGGTGCAGCGGGTGGAGGTGGGCTTTCGCTCCATGATGCAGGGGAGCACCTTTCAGCAGGGCGCCAACCGTGCCGTGCCGGAAGAAGCCTCCATGCTCACCGGTGATGAAAACATCGTCAATGTGCAATTCAGCGTCCAGTACCGGATCAAGGATCCGGTGGAGTATCTTTTCAATGTGAGCAACCCCGGGGCCGTGGTCAAGAGCGCGGCGGAAGCCGCCATGCGCGAGGTCATCGGCAACAGCCTTATAGACTCGGCGCTGACGGACGGCAAGCTCCAGATCCAGACCGAAGCCACCCAGCTTTTGCAGGAGATCCTCGATCGCTACAAGATAGGGGTGCAGGTGCTGGCCGTGCAGTTGCAGAATGTGCACCCCCCGCAGGAAGTGAGCGACGCCTTCAAGGATGTGGCCAGCGCTCGGGAAGACAAGAGCCGGATCATCAACGAGGCGGAAGCCTACAGAAACGAACTGCTCCCCAAGGCGAGAGGGGCGGCCGCGGCCGTGGAAAACGAGGCGGAGGCCTACAAGGAAACGCGCATTCGCGGCGCGGAGGGCGAGTCCGCCCGTTTTCTCGCCCTGCTTGCGGAATACGAGCAGGCGCGGGACATCACCAAAAAACGTATGTATCTTGAAGCGATGGAAGAAATCCTGAGCCGGCCCGGCATGGAAAAGCTGGTTCTTCCCAGCGAGGCGGCCGGCCGTACACTCCCGCTTCTCCCCCTGCTTGGCGCGGGGAAGGGAGACGGAGCGTCGCCCGCTCCAGGGGCCGGTTCGCCCGCGGACACAAAAACGCCGGACGAAAAACCGGCGAATGGAAAAACATTGCTTCGGGGAGGCAAGTGATATGCGGCGCGGTTTGCCCCTTGTCGTCGGCCTGCTGGCTGTCGTGCTGGTTGTCGCCTCGCAGAGCGTCTTTGTGGTGCATCAGACGGAAAAGGCGCTGGTGATCCAGCTTGGCGACCCGGTTGACAGGGTATACGGGCCGGGCCTGCACTTCAAGTTGCCGTTCATTCAGAACGTCGTCCTGTTCAACGGGCGGATGCTTGACTACGACGCTCGCGCCGCCGAAGCCCTGACAAGTGATAAAAAAACAATTGTTCTTGACAATTACGCGCGCTGGCGCATTGTTAATCCGCTGGAGTTCTATCGGACTGTGCGTACCGTGCCCGGCGCGCAGGCCCGGTTGGACGACGTTGTGTACTCGCAGTTGCGCGCCCAGGTGGGGCGGCACACGCTGACGGAAGTGGTCTCGGGCAGACGCGGCGGGATCATGGCGGATGTGACGAAGCGCACTTCCGACATCATGCGCAAGTACGGCATTGAAGTTGTGGATGTGCGCATCAAGCGCACGGATTTGCCCACCGAAAACCAGCGCGCCATTTTCGGAAGAATGCGCGCCGAACGGGAACGCCAGGCAAAGCAGTACCGTTCCGAAGGTGTGGAAGAGTCCACCAAACTCCGTTCCGTGGCGGATCGGGAGCGGGCGCTTATTCTGGCCGAGGCCAACCGCCGCGCTTCCGTCATACGGGGCGAGGGCGACGCCGCGGCCGCGCGGATCTACGCGCGGGCCTTTTCCGGAGCGCCCGAATTCTACGAGTTCCAGCGCGGGCTTGAGGCCCTCAAGAAGGGGCTGAAAGACAACTCCCGCGTTGTCATCACCAACGACGATCCCTTTCTGCGCCCCTTGCGGTGACGCCCGTGAAGGGACGGGAGGGTTGGAGATTATATGATGAACCTCTTTCAGGAAGTATACGATCGCATTCGCTATGCGACAAACGCGCGCACCCAGGTCGAATTGGCCGAAGTGCTCGAAATCAGACAGTCAAGCATATCCGACGCCAAGCGGCGCGACTCCGTGCCTTCCGACTGGTACATGAAGCTTTTTGAAAAGTTCGGGCTGAATCCGGACTGGCTGAAAAAGGGGGTCGGCCCCATGTACCTTCGCACCGAGCAGGGCTATGCCCCGGCGGATCCGCCCGCGGGCGGCGTCAGTGAAGATCCTGCCCATTACGGCGATCCTGCCGCCAAGGGCGTGCTGGTCACCGTGCACGCCATGCATTGCCCGTATGAAGAAGGCGCGCGCCGGCCGGAGTTTCGCCCGGTGGGCAAGGTGGCCTTGCCGCAGACCTTTGCCGCGCCGCAGATCCAGGTCTTTCGCGCGGATTCCGACGCCTTCTCGCCCACGGTCCGGCGCGGCGCGTATGTGGGCATCGACACGGAGTTCGTGCATCCTGTCTCCGGCGAGATGTACGCCGTGCTCATGCCGCACGAGGGCCTCGCCCTGAAACGGCTCTTTTTCGACGCGGCGCGGGATCTTTTCCTCCTCCGGACCGATCATCCCGATCATCCGGACGGCGTTCTTTCGGTGAAGGAATGCCCCCAGCGTCTTGTGGGGCGTCTCGTGTGGGTTTTGCAGCAGATATGAATCTCTAACGTCGGCCCCGGGGTGTTTTCATGCTCCGGGGCCGATTCCGGTATGCCCATGTTGTTTGTCCGTTCGCTGTTTCGCCTTGTTTCCTGTGTACGGGACGCGGTTCCGTTTCTTCTGGTTGCGACGCTTGCGCTGAGCGCGGGCTGCGCCGCGTCCGATGCGGGGGCGGCCGCCCGGCCGGGGGGCGCTTCCGCCTCTTCTCCCGCTGTGCCCGCGGCATGGCGTCCGCTTTTGCAGCGCCTTCAGGCGGACGGGCTGGACGGGCCGGATCTTGCTCCGCTGTTCGCCTCTCTTGGAGAGACGCCTTCCCAGGACCCTATGGGGCGGAAAATCCGCGAACTGTACACCAAAGCGTTTGCGCCCAAGCCCAAACCCAAGGCGGCTCCCGCCGGCAAGCCCGCGAAACCGGCAAATCCGGCGAAGCGACTCCCGCCGCCCGTGTACCCCGGCGTGGTCACACAGGCCAACGCCCAGCGGTGCAGGGATTTTCTCAAGGCGCACAAGGCGTCCTTTGACAGGGCGCAACGAACCTACGGCGTGCCGCGGGAGATTGCGGTCGCCCTGCTGTTCGTCGAGACGCGACTGGGGGATTTTCTCGGTGGGGAAAAGGCCTTCCGCACGCTTGCCAGTATGGCCGCCTCGCGGGATCCGGCGCAGATTCCGGATTATCTGGCAAAGCTTCCTGATGCGGATCAGCGGCGGGACTGGATTCGCCAGAAGATGGAACAGCGATCCGACTGGGCGTACCGCGAGTTTACGGCGCTGCTGGCCAACGCCCGCGCCGCCGGGGCCGATCCCCTGGCCATGCCCGGTTCCATTTACGGCGCGGTGGGGTTGTGCCAGTTCATGCCTTCCAACATTACCCTCTTTGGCGCGGACGGCAACGGCGACGGGGTGATCGATCTTTTCACCGTGCCGGACGCGGTGGCCAGCCTCTCCAATTATCTGAAAAAGAATGGCTGGAAGCCGGGGCTGACCCGCCTGCAACAACACCGGGTGATCAAGTCGTACAATCGGGTCAACATTTACGCCAACACCATCCTGGCTCTGGCAGACGCCACCCGCGCGCCCGCGTCCAAGCCGGCATCCAAACCCGCTTCCAAATCGGCCTCCAGGCCGGCACGGCGCTGAACTCGCAAGGGCTTCGCCGGACGAAGCCTTTGCTCTCCCATCTGACAGGGGGCAGAAGTATCGGGGGCTTCTCGCCCCCAAACCCCCGGCAGGGGCATGATGCCCCTGCACCCCCAG
>CAJUHZ010000014.1 GCA_910585945.1 uncultured Bilophila sp. | reverse complement strand
GAATGAGCCAAAAACCACGTTTTTTGGCGAATGATCTTCATAATTCAGCCCAAAGGCTGAATTATGAAATGAGTTCCATTGACGTTGCGGTTTCCGCCTTCCGCCTGCATCCCAAAGATTTTTATTGAGGTGACCATGTCTCTATCCGAACTGACCGGGGAAAGTCTCGTCCGGCTCCGCGCCCGGCTCGCGGCAAAGGAGATTTCAGCCGAAGAGGCGACTCGCGCCTGCCTTGAACGCATCGCCGCTACCGAACCTTCCCTGCACGCGCTCATCACCGTGCGTGATGGTTCAGACCCGGCGGACGACGCTCTGGCCGACGCTCGCGCCCTGGACGCCGCCGGGCCGGACCCGTCCAGGCCCCTGTGGGGCGTGCCGGTGACCGTCAAGGATGCCATCGCCACCAGAGGCACGCGCACCACGGCCGGCTCGCGTATGCTGGAATCCTTTGTTCCCTTTTACGACGCGGCAGTGGTGGAGCGCTTGAAGGAGGCCGGGGCCGTCATCCTTGGCAAGGCCAACATGGACGAGTTCGCAATGGGTTCGTCCACGGAGAATTCGGCCTTTGGCCCCACCCGCAACCCGCGGGACGAGAGCCGGGTGCCCGGCGGATCAAGCGGCGGCTCGGCGGCCAGCGTGGCCGCGTGTCAGTGCTTTGCCTCGCTCGGTTCCGATACGGGCGGCTCCATCCGCCAGCCCGCGGCGCTGTGCGGCTGCGTTGGCCTCAAGCCCACCTACGGCCGGGTTTCGCGGCGCGGGCTTATCGCCTACGGATCCTCGCTGGATCAGGTTGGCCCGCTCACGCGCACGGTGGAAGACGCCGCCGTGCTGTGCGCCGTGCTGTCCGGCCATGACCGGAGGGATTCCACCTCTGCCGCGCGATCCTATGCGGATGAATCGGCCGACGCCCTGTGCGCCGCCGCCGGCCGGACCGACTTGAAGGGGATGCGCCTCGGCGTGCCTGTCGAATTTTTTGGCGAAGGTCTGGATGCGGGCGTGGCGCGGGTGTGCGAGCGCACGCTGGAGCGCGCCCGCGCGCTTGGCGCGGAACTGGAGGAAGTCTCCCTCCCGCACGCCACGCGCCATGCCATTGCCGCGTATTATATCGTGGCCATGGCCGAAGCCAGTTCCAATCTCTCGCGTTTTGACGGCGTGCGCTACGGCTACAGGGCGGCGGACGCCGACAGTCTTGACGATCTGTACACACGCTCGCGCACCGAAGGGTTCGGCGCGGAAGTGCAGCGCCGCATTCTGCTCGGAACCTATGTGCTCTCCGCCGGCTATTACGACGCCTACTACCGCAAGGCCGCCCAGGTGCGCGGCCTGATCCGGCAGGATTACCTTGACGCTCTTGCCCGATGCGACGCGCTGATCGCCCCTGTTTCCCCGGTGACGGCATGGAAGCTCGGATCGATCATTGACGATCCGCTCAAGATGTATCTTATGGATATCTACACTGTTTCGCTCAATCTGGCGGGCCTGCCGGGGCTGGCGTTCCCCGCCGGCGAGGTGGACGGTCTCCCCGTGGGGATGCAGCTTTTCGGCCGTCCCTTTGACGAGCGCACCCTGCTTGCGGCGGGCGGCGCGCTGATGCAGAGGTAGCGGGCCTGACGATGCAGGCGGAAGCATGTCCCGCTTGCGCCCGGCATCGTTCTCGGCGCCGCACGCGGCTCGCCTGCCGGAGAAGGCATTTCGTGACCTCAACTGAGGGGGTCCGGGGGGAATCATTCCCCCCGGCGGGGTGTGGGGCAGCGCCCCACGCCTTTATTGATCACTGCTCCTGGCTTGCCCTGGGCGGGATCACCGTGCATCCGGGATCAGCGCGCAACGCGGCTTCCGGCCCGGCAAATTCGTAGCAGGCCAGAATGCGCAGCACCCCCGTACCGACATTGAAGGTGGAATGATACTGGCCGCGTTGCAGGGAAATCATGACGCCGGGGCCGACCTTGCGGGTTTCGCGGCGGCCGTCCGCCTGTTCGATCATCTGTTCCCCTTCGCCTTCAAGGATGAAGAGATTCTCGCAGCAGCCCGGATGGTTATGCCGGGCGTGTCCCTGCCCGGGATCAAGGGTGACGATGCCGCTGACCATGCATTGGGAACCCGTGACCCGGGGTTCGGTCAACCATTGCAGCTTGCCCCAGTCAAACGATTGCGTTTCAACATCGTCCACAGTTACAAAAGAGCGCGGATGTGACATGGCTTTTCCTTGTCAGGTTGTACGGCATCCGAAACGTTGATCGTGCCGCCCGAATGAGATTTCGTTGAATGATGCCGTTGAACAGGGTGAAGCGGGATGCGATCAGGCATGGAGCTTCTTCATCACCCAGGCCATGTTGCGTCCAAGCTCCTCCATGCAGCGCCAGCCTTCCGCATCCTGTTCCACTTCGCCGGGGGCTTCCCCCATTCCAAAAGTCCAGTAATTTGACATGGGCACGATCATTTGCGTGACGGCAAACATGGAAATCATGGTTTGCAACGCCTGAATGGCTCCCGCGCGCCGCACGGCGGAAATGGCCCCGCCGACCTTGCGGTAGAACATGCTGCCCTGTTCTCCCCGGCGCACGCGGCCACGCGCGATGAAGGAGGCGCGGTCAATAAGGGCTTTCATCTCCGGCGTCGTGCCGAACATGTACACCGGAGAGGCAAGGATGATCCCTTCGGCGTTCTTCATTTTTTCGATCCATTCATTGAACGGGTCCGAGGTGATCGAGCAGACTTCCACGCCGTTTTTGCGGCAGGAGAGGCAGGAGCAGCACCCGCGAATGTTGGTTCCGCCGACCTGCACCATTTCTGTGGATATGCCTTCGGCTTCAAGCGTATCAAGACAGTGCCGGACCAGGCGAGCCGTATTTCCGTTCTTCCGGGGACTTCCGTTGAAAGCGACGACATGCATGGGATTCTCCTTTTTTATTGGTTAGCCTTACTTGAGCAAGCCAAGAAAGGTCCAGTACGGAACAGCGACAAGCGCCAGCATGACGGGCACAAACACCATTCTGAGCGCCAGGGCGGGCACGACATGCCTGTGCGTTATGGCTCCGGTCACAAAGATGTACATGAATACCCCGATTTCGTACGGCAGGACGTACTGTTCAAGGCCATACAGGAAGGCGTAGACCAGCACCTGGGGATCGATTCCCAGTTGCAGGGCAAGCTGAGCCAGCGGGCCGCACATGGACCCTGTTGCGGCCATGGGCGTGAGCAGAAAGTTGATGAACAGACCGCTGAGGTAGGTGATGAGCACGGCCGTGGTGTCGCCCTGCCCCTGCAGGAGGGGAAGCATCAGATTGGAAAGCCATTTGTCCACATGGAGTTCCCCGGCCACCATGCCGATAGCCTGACAGGAGGCGAGAAAGAAGACAAAGGAGAGATTGAGCTTGCCGAAGCTTTTGCCGTCGCACAGATCAACGCCCGGCACAAAGGCCAGCAGCATGATGAGGCTGTACACCATGGTCCCCGGGTACCCGATGCGCTTTTCAAAGATAAAGGCCAGCAGACCGAGGACAAGCAGGATCAGCACCTTGATTTCGCTGGGCTTGATGCCGCCCATTTCGGCAAGACGCGCCTTGAGAATGCTTTCCAGATTGTTTTCGCCCGGCAGGGGATCCTTTCCGCGAATCATGAAAATCATGAAGGTGGAAAAGGCCATGTAGAGCACATTGAGCGGTCCCATCTGGATGAGAAAGTCTGTCCACGGTTTGGGGGCCTTGGTGACGTCCCACGTCGAATACATGCCCATCAGGTTGACTTCACTGCCTGTGAGGATAAACAGCGAGGGCGCCACCGCGGCCAGAAAACCCCCGAAGATCAGGGAGGAAGAGGTTCTGGATTTGGGGTCCACGTCAAGCGCCGCCACCAGCCCCTGGGCAATGGCCATGTAGATCACGACACGGGCGAGCAGGGCCGGCACCAGCAGCACGACGACAAAGCCGGACAGCATCAGGCCGATCATGGTCTTCGTGTAGGACGATCCCAGCAACAGCATACTGCGGAGGGCGATCCGCTTGCCCAGTCCGGAATTGAGCATGGCGTCGGCAATGATCAATGAGGAAAAGGTGATCCACGGCAGAAAGGTGTTGAACGTGGCAAACGCCACTTTCGGCGGGACAACGAACAGGGCGTACAGGAACAGCATGCCCACGCCGGCAGCCGCGGCCGGCATCAGTTCAAACGCCCAGACCACAACCGTGCCGACAGTAATGGCCAGAAAGAGCGGCGTCTTGGGATCGGCAAGATCTGTCGGCACGTCAATGCCCCGGTATGCCAGCAGGGCAACGACTACGGCAATCGCCCATTTGGCCGGTTTGGAAAGCGTCATGGATGGAACCTCCGGAATTTGGATGCGACGGGATGCCCCGCCGGGCCGGCATGGGGAGGACACCCCGCGCCGGGGACGGGATCAGAGCCTGATGTCGACAAACTTGCGAACCTGATCCCTGATGGCGATTTCGGTGGGGAGCCGCTCCATGCTGCTCGCTCCGTAAAATCCCTGGATGCCCTTGCACTGGTGCAGGATACGGGCGGCGTCTTCCGGATTGGCGATGGGGCCGCCATGACACAGGCAGATGATATCGGGGTTCACGGCACGGGCGGCGGCCACGCACTCGTCGATAAGCGGCACGCATTCTTCCAGCGTCCGGGCTGTCCGCGCGCCGATGCTTCCCGCCGTCGTCAGCCCCATATGCGGCACAAGGATATCCGCCCCGGCCAGGGCCATTTTCCGGGCGTCTTCCGGCGAGAAGACATAAGGCGTGGTCAGCAGATCCATCTGATGCGCCCTGGCGATGGCGTCCACTTCAAGATCGTAGCTCATCCCCGTTTCTTCAAGGTTGGCGCGGAACAGGCCGTCGATCAGCCCCACTGTCGGGAAGTTCTGGACTCCGGCAAAGCCTTCCTCCCTGATGCGCCGGAGGAAGGCGTCCCAGTTCACAAAGGGGTCCGTGCCGTTGATCCCGGCCAGTACGGGAACCTTCTTCACCACGGGGAGCACTTCGCGGGCCAGTTCCAGAACAATGTCGTTGGCGTTGCCGTAGGCCAGAAGCCCGGCAAGCGAGCCGCGGCCCGCCATGCGGTACCGGCCGGAATTGTAGATGACGATCAGGTCAATGCCGCCGGCTTCTTCACATTTTGCGGAAATCCCCGTGCCGGCGCCGCCGCCGATGACAGGTTCCTTGCGCGCGATCTTGGCGCGCAGGTTGGCAAGGATTTCGCGACGGGTAACAGCCATGCTTTTGCTCCTTGATGTTGAATGTGAATAGTGATTGCGCGGGGCGTCAGGCGCTGAGCGAGGCAGGGCCGACCGGGGTCAGCCCTGGATCGCGAGGAAATGATCCCTCACGGTTTCAGCGAATGCGGGGGCATTGATGTGGTGCGGCACGCGAATGACCTGTCGATCGCCGGTTCGGATCACGCTTGCTTCAATGGCGTCAAAGAGGGCGGCGTCGGCTTGGGGATCATGGAAGGGCATCCCCGGCGCATCAATGGCGGAAACGCCCCCCTCCGGCAGAAGGAAGCGGACTTTTCCGGAGCAGCGATTGAGACGTTCTCCGATCCACTTCCCCATTGCGGCGTTTTCTTCGGCCGTGGTCCGCATGAGGGTCACGTTTTCATTGTGTACAAAGAGCGTTCGCTCCCGGTATTTCTCGGGAACAGTGGGCATGGCCGCAAAGTTGACCATATCCAGCGCGCCGACGCTCCCCACATAGGGAATGCCGGTGCGGATGATCGCGCCGAGCCTGTCGTCGCCCGCGCTCATGACGCCGCCCATGAACAGGTCGCAGATTTCGGTCAGCGTGAGGTCGATGACAAGGCGCGCCATTCCGGAATCGACAAGTTTTTCAAGGGATCTCCCGCCCGTGCCCGTGGCGTGGAAGACAAGCGGCTCATAGTTGTCCGGCAGCAGCGCGCAGACCTGTTGCACACAGGGCGTGGTCACCCCGAACATCGACATGCCGACGAGCGTCCTGCCATCCTTTTCATCCGGACAGGGGTGTTGCACCATGCCCGCCAGAGCGTGCGCGGCGTTGCCGAGGATTTTGCGCGTCATCACGTTCAGCCCCTGCACGTCGGCTACGGAAGGCATCATGCAGATATCGGAAGCGCCCACATAGGGGGCCACGTCGCCGGAGGCCACGGTAGAGACCATGAGCTTGGGGAGTCCGATCGGCAAAAGACGCATGCCGCGGGTGACGACAGCCGTATTTCCCGAACCGCCGAGACCCATCACGCCGCTGATGGTGTTCTGCTGTTCCGCAAGAAAGTCTTCAAGCAGCGTTCCCATGAGGGCCAGCGCTCTGCCGCGATCGGCAATGCTGGAAAACACGTCAGGCCGCCTTTCACGCAGAGGAACCACCTGTCCGGCGTCTGGAGGCAACGCCTGTTCAAATACGCCCACATCCACAATGCAGGTACTGATGCCAAGCCTGTGCAGGAGATTGCGGACATACAGGATTTCAGTATGTTTGGTATCGCATGTTCCGATAATGCAGACATGTTTCATGACGGTTCTCCCCTGTGCCGAGCACATGCGGCTTGCAGGCATTGGCCTCCCGGAGCATCTGCACTGTGAACGGGCCTGCCCGGTTGCGCGGGCAGGCGACAGCCGCAAGACGCCGGCGCGCTTGCTTTGCTCTGTCATGCGCCGGAGCGGACACGTCTTCAGACATTGAGATGGGAAACGCTCAATGTTGATCTGCCCTGAGACATGACTTTCCGTTCGTTCATGCCTGATGCGCTGCTGCGGAACGCCTGCGGGTAGCGAGCTTCATAAATCTCCCGAAGGAGATTTATGAAATGAGTTGCAGAAGGATCGTATGGCATAAAACCCGCTTATATTAAGCAAGGAATATGCCAAGCCTTCCAGATGACGGGGATCCATGGAACAGGCAAAGAGGGGGTAATCCGGAGAAAGCCGGTTTGAAAGAGATGTGATTTTGCCGAGATAGGCATCAATCGGGAGTGTTGGGGATTCGTCGAAGGCAAGCCCGGGGTGCAAGAGAAGGGCATCGGCCCCTGCCGCCAGCATGGCGTCGGCCTCCTGGGGAGAAAAGACCAGAGCAAGAGTGTAAAGCCCTTTACTCCTGGCGACGGTCATCAGGTGAGCTTCACGTTCAAAACCAAGCCCCTGTTCCTCCACGATGGTGCGGAGGGAACCATCCATGAGAGCCACGCTGGGGAGGTTGCAAACGCCTTTGAATCCTTTGTTTCGTATTGATTCAAGCAGTTGATCGTGCGCCCGGAAGGGATCGGCGGCGCAGACCCCGGCCAGCACAGGGACGGGACACGAAGGGAGGATATCGTCAAACGCCTCCAGAACCGTGCCATTGGCGTCCGCATAGGGCAGGTAACTGGAAAGCCAGTCAAAGTTTCCGGAACTGTCGCGCGCGCCGTAGCAGGCGACAAGCCAGTCGGCGGAGGGCGGGCAACTTTCTTCCGGCAACAGAGGGGAACCGATCATCATGCGTCTTTCCGTTCTTGCCGCCCGCACGATTGCCTGAACTTCTTCTTGTGGCAACATGTTTTTCTCCATGTGTTATATGGAAACATATATACTATAGGTGCAGGTTATGATAAAAGCGACAAATGGAATTGTACGCAGGGTATTTTCATGTTATTTTTTGTGTTACCTTTTGGGTAACACTTGTGTAACCTGATACACATTGAGACACACATGTTTACGGAAAATGTTTCCCGTCTCCGCCGTCTGGCGGAGGAAGCCCGTCTTGCCGAAAAACCTCTTGTCTTCTCCATTCCCGGCTCGGGGCTGAGCGCGATAAGCGCAATCGAGGGAGGCATTCCCTTTCTCGTGGTCCTGAACTCGGGCATTTATCGTATATCGGGCGTCACTTCACATGCATCTTTCCTTCCTTTCGGCAATGCCAACAATCAGACGGAAGCGTTGATCCGGTCCCAGATCCTGCCGCGCTGCCCCCGGACGCCTCTGGTTGCGGGCATGCTTGTGGGCGATCCCTCCTGCCCGGAGCGGGAACGGTTCGGACGTTTGAAGGCTCTCGGCGTGGCCGGGATCATCAACTGGCCAGCCGTGAGCATGAATCAGGGGCATTTCCTCGAGGCGTTGCGCCGGCGCGGTTTTTCGGAAGAACGTGAAGCGGCCATGCTGCGCGAGGCAAAGCGGGCGGGCTTTGTCACCTTCGGTTTCTCGGCTTCCATCGACAGCGCCGAACTTTTCGCGGCGGAAGCGGGCGTGGACGTCCTCATCATCAATGTGGGCTGGACGTTTCACGGCTCCGAACCGCTGGAAAAGCAGGATCGCGTGCAATACGCCATCCGCCATGTCAATCAGACGCTGGAGGCGGTGCACGCGGCCACCCGCGGCAAGCGCCCGACCTGTCTGTTTTACGGAGGGGGAATCAATACGGCGCAGGATACGCTCCAGTTGTACCAGCAGACCAGTATCGACGGTCTGGGCGTCGGCAGCGCCCTGGAATATTTTCCCGTCAAGGATCTGATGCAGGGACTCTCCCGTGAGTTTCTGGAGATCAGCAAGAAAAAGACGTTGATTCAGGAAATCAGGGAGTCGCCTTCCGACGTGGTGGGCAGCAGTCAGGCCATGCTTGAACTGTATCAGCGGGTGCGGCGCGTGGCGGCCTATGATGTGAATGTCTGCATCGAAGGGGAATCAGGCGCGGGCAAGGAGGTCATCGCCACTTCCCTGCACGGCCTCAGCCGGCGGAGCATGGGGCCGTTCATCACGATCAATTGCGGCGCCATACCGGAAACCCTGATCGAAAGCGAACTGTTCGGGCACGAACGGGGAGCCTTCACCGGCGCGCTCGAACGCCGCCTGGGGAAATTCGAGCTGGCCAATCACGGCACGCTGTTTCTTGACGAAGTGGCGGAGCTTTCTCCCAAGGCGCAGGTCAGCCTGCTTCGCGCCATTCAACAGAAGGAAATCGTGCGTGTCGGCGGGAGGAAAAATATTTCCGTGGATATCCGGATCATCACGGCCACAAACCGGTGTCTGAAGGAACTGGTCTCGCAGGGGACGTTCCGGGCGGATCTTTTCTATCGCCTGAACACCATCACGCTGTACATTCCGCCCTTGCGGGAACGGGTCAGGGATATCGAAGCCCTCGTGAATCATTTTCTGAAAAAATGCCGCCAGACCCTTGGGTGTACGGCAACAAGCATAAGCAAGGATTTTCTGCACAGGCTCAAGCAGCATTCATGGCCGGGAAACGTGCGCGAACTTCAGCAGATCATTGCCGAGGCCGCCATTATGGAAGACGGCGACATATTGATGGGCTATACGTTTTGCCCGGATTCGAGATCGTCCCTTCCCAATGGAGACGAGACGGACGACGCGGCATTGAAGCTCAGGGAAACGCTTGCGCGTACAAACGGCAACAAGGCGCAATGCGCCAGGCTTCTGGGCGTCAGCCGCAAGACATTGTATCAGTGGATCAGGAAATACGGGCTGTGACGCGCCCGGTTCCCGCGGACCCCCCCCCCGGATTTTCCGGCGCGCGGACCGTCATGCAAAACCCCCGGAAACCTGTTGCAGGTTTCCGGGGGTCTATTTCATCCCTTGCGGGATTTTGCTCTGGTAGCAAGGGGGGGATTTGAACCCTCGACACTACGGGTATGAACCGTATGCTCTGACCAACTGAGCTACCTTGCCGTGAAGAGAAGAGAGCAATACCCTGTTTCCAGATGCATGGCAAGCTTTTTTTTGAATGGGCCGCGGGTCATTTGAAAACAGGAGGCTCCATTGCCGGCTCGCGCTCCGAAACATTTCATGAGGGCTGGCCCTGAATGGCCTAACTTGAGGTGAACCCCCAGTACAGCCAGGCCGCGGCGATCAGGCTCGCTGTTCGCAGCGCCTGGTTGGCAAGCAGGAGTTTCAGGGCGAGGGCCGGCCGGTAGTAGCCGGCATAGGCCGGAAACTGGTGACGCAGGGCGCGCATGGGCGTGGAGACGATGTTGCCGATCAGCAGAGCCAGCACGACTTCGGCGGCGGCAAGATCGCCCATGTCCAGCGCGGAGCCGGCCGCGGCCACGGGCGCGCCGATTTCGGCCGCCAGGCTGAGAACGACGATGCTCAGGGCTTCGGGCTTGAGCAGACCCGCCCACGGCAGATGGGCCGCAAGCCAGCTCTGGGCCGCGGCGAACGCCCCTGCGTGCCGCAAGAGGCACATGAGCAGGTAGATCGGCACGCTGAACAGCAGAAGCCGGGGGGCGCGCCGCCTGAAACGCGCCCATGCCTTGCCGAAGGCTCCGGCCAGGCCGCCGGGCGCGGGGGGCACGCGGCGGGGGCGGTCGGAACTCCCCTGATCCGGCGCAAGGGCGGGCGCGGGATCCTGCGTCAGATCCCTTGCCCCTTCGGGCGGCCGTTTCGGCAGCAGCATCCTTCCCCAGAGCAGGGTGAGGAGCGTCCTGCCGGCGGCCGCGGCCAGGGTGAGGCCGACGTAGACCAGCGCCGGCCGCCCCAGCACCGGCCAAAGCATGAACAGCATGGTGGGCGCATGCACCATATAGGCCGGCAGGCTGTTGAAAAGATTGGCCAGCACAAGCTCGCGCAGGGTGAGCGCCCCCTGATCGCGGCGTTCGGCGAGCAGCGCGTTGGCCGCGGAAGGAGAGACAAAGGCCAGGGCGAACGACGCGGCGGCGGCTTCGCCAAGGCGCGCCAGCCGGGCCAGGGGCGAGCAGAACGCGGCAAGGGCGCGCGTCCAGCCCAGGGCCTCCACCAGGTTCGCGGCCAGCAGACCGGCGCAGAGCGCACATGCGAGGCGGAGCAGCGGCCGCGCCAGATTGTCCCACAACGGGGCGATCCCTGCGGAGAACATCGCCTCCAGCGCCCCCGGAGCGGAGAGGATCATGCCGGGCGTCTCCGGAGTCCCGGGCGGCGCGCGGCGTCCGCAAGGGAGGACCGAAGGACGGCCGGCCGGAACAGGGAGGCGTTCCCCGGCGCAAGAGGAGCGCGCCGGGCGCGGCAGTTGTGCATGAAACCGATCCCGTGTAAACTTGATCCGGTTTCAATCAGGCCCGCAAACTCGCGAATCCGCCCGCCAGGCCGCCTGTCGCCATGCGGCGGCGCGGCAGTATGGCGGGCGCGCCTGCCGCACCGTATGCAGCTTCGTCCAAGGAGGTGTTTCATATGTTGATCCGCGAATGGATGACCACGAATGTCGCCACAGTGACTGTGGACATATCCATGCTCAAGGCGTCCAAGCTCATGAAAGAGCGCAATATCCGCCGGCTTCCGGTAGTGGACGCAAGGAATCATGTGATCGGCATCGTTTCCGATCGCGACATCAAGGCCGCTTCCCCTTCCAAGGCGACAACCCTTGACGCGCACGAGCTGTACTATCTGCTTTCCGAACTGAAAATCAAGGATATCATGACGCCTGCTCCCGTCACCGTGCGCGACAGCGACACAGTGGAAACAGCGGCCCTGCTGCTTGAGGAAAACACGTTCGGCGGACTGCCGGTGGTGAACGAGCGGGATGAGCTGGTGGGCATCATCACCGATCACGACATTTTCAAGGTGCTGGTGGAAATCAGTGGAGCGCGTTCCGGCGGTCTGCAACTCGCCCTGCGTCTGCCGGACGAACCGGGGGCGCTTTGCCCGATTTTCGATACCCTGTTCAAGCACAAGGCCAATATTTTCACCATACTCACGTCGCGCGGCGACAGCGCCGACGGCATGAGCAATGTCTACATTCGCCTGCATCCCATGCCGCGCGAGGAGGAAAAGGCGCTGATAGAGGCGGTGCGCGGCGAGCTTCCCCTGGAATACTGGGTGGATGATCGGCTGCATGAGCTTTGATCGCCGTTTTCTGGCTTCCGGCGGCGCGGCCGCTGTTTTTCCGGCGGACGGCGCGTTCGCCGGGATTCTCAATGGGCGTCCGACCGCGGCGGACGCCTTGTGCGCGTGAGACGTATGCTTGGTATAAAATTCAGTCATTACAGTCAAATATATTATTTTTCCTGTGACGATCCGGAGCTTGGCCCCGGGGATTGGGTTCTGGCGGAAAGCGAGCAGGGGCTTGGCCTTGGCCTGGTGATGACGCGCAAGGACGAACTCCCCGCCGGTCTTTCGCCGGAAAACGTCCGCCCTGTCCTGCGCCGCGCCACCGAGCAGGACATGGACGCCGGGCGGGAAAACGAACAACTGGCCATTGAGGCCGGGCGTTTTTGCGAGGGGCGCATTCGTGAACGCGCGCTGGAAATGAAGCTTGTGGGGGTGGAAACGCTCTTTGATCGCAGCAAGCTCATTTTTTATTTTACCGCGCCCATGCGCATCGACTTTCGGGAACTGGTCAAGGATCTGGTGCGCGAATACCACACGCGGATCGAGCTTCGCCAGATCGGCGTCCGGCACGAGACGCAGATGCTCGGCGCTGTGGGCGGTTGCGGGATGGTGTGTTGCTGCCGCCGCTTTTTGCGCAAGTTTGTTCCGGTGACGATCAAGATGGCCAAGGAACAGAACCTGTTCCTGAATCCTTCCAAAATTTCCGGCATCTGCGGCCGCCTGCTGTGCTGCCTCAGCTACGAACAGGAAAATTACGACGTTTTTCACCGCAATTGCCCGCGCCTTGGCAAACGCTATCAGACGAGCCGGGGCACGGTAAAGATTGTGCGGGCCAATCTGTTCCACAACAGTGTGGCCTTTCTCACCGAGGCCAATGAAGAGGTTGTGGTGACTCTTGACGAATGGCAGGAGCTTGCCCCGCGCCGTCCCGACGCTCCCGCCGCGCCGCGGCACGGGCGCGAACAGGCCCGGGCGGACCGGGGCGCGCGAGACGACGGAGCGGATCCGGATCTGCCCGAAGCTTTTTCCGACGAACGGGCGCAAGACGCGACAGCGTTTGTTCCCGAAGATGATCGGTTCGATCCGGACCCCGACGGCGCGGCGGAAACATATGGCGAGGCGCTCCGGCCCGAGGGCGGAGAAGCGGGCGGGGATATCGCCGGCGAGCCTGCCGGGGAACCGGGCGGGGATCCGCGGCGTCGGCGTCGACGTCGCAAAAAATAGGGGCGCTCCGGCTTTGTGCCGCGCATATGCCCAGCCAAGGAGAAAAAGCGTGTCTTCTTCCTACTACATCACAACCCCCATTTATTATGTGAACGCCCGGCCGCATCTCGGACATGCCTATACGACCATTGTGGCCGACAGCCTGCGGCGTTTCCACGAGTTGCTCGGGCAAAGGACATGGTTCGTCACCGGCACGGACGAGCACGGCGACAAAATCGTTCAGGCCGCCGAGGCGGCGGGCGTCACGCCCCAGGCGTTCGTTGACGGGGTGAGCGGGCAGTTCCGGGCGCTCTGGCCCAAACTGGGGATCCGGCACGATCACTTTGTCCGCACGACGGACGCGGCGCACAAGGCTGTCGTCCAGGCCTTCCTGGGCAGGGTTCACGCGGCGGGGGATATCTACTTCGGGGAGTTCGGCGGCCACTACTGCACCGGGTGCGAGCGCTTTTACACCGAGAAGGAACTTGAGGACGGGCTGTGCCCCCAGCACAAGACAAAGCCGGAATTCATCCGGGAGCGGAACTACTTTTTCCGCATGTCCAAATACCTGCCCTGGCTGGCGGATCACATCCGCAAGCATCCCGACTTCATCCGGCCCGAGCGCTACCGCAACGAAGTGCTGGCCATGATCGAAAGCGGCGGCCTGGAGGACTTGTGCATCTCGCGCCCCAAATCCCGGCTTGAATGGGGCATCGAACTGCCCTTTGACAGGGATTATGTGTGCTACGTCTGGTTTGACGCGCTGCTCAACTACATTTCCGCCCTTGGCTGGCCGGACGGGGAAGGGTACGACGCGTTCTGGCCGGGCGAGCATCTTGTGGCCAAGGATATCCTGAAACCGCACGCCGTGTTCTGGCCGACCATGCTCAAGGCGGCCGGCCTGCCGGTGTACCGGCATCTCAACGTGCACGGCTACTGGCTGGTGCGCGAGACGAAGATGTCCAAATCGCTCGGGAATGTGGTGGATCCGCTGGCCGTGGCCGAACGCTACGGGCTGGACGCCTTCCGCTATTTCTTCCTGCGCGACATGCAGTTCGGGGCGGACGCGAGTTTTTCCGAAGAGGCGCTGATCGCGCGGATCAACGCGGATCTTGCCAACGATCTCGGGAATCTGTTCAGCCGCGTGTTGTCCATGGCGGCCAAATACGTTGACAGCCGCGTGCCTGACGTCGCGCTGGACGGCGCGAACCTGAGCGAGGATGACAAGGTCCTGCTTGAGCTTGCCGAAAGCGCGGTGCGCAATTACGTGCAGCTTTTCGACAACGTGCGTTTCTCCCAGGCGCTGGACGCGCTGTGGGAACTCGTGCGGGCGCTCAACAAGTATGTGGACGTTCAGGCCCCGTGGGCCTTGTTCAAGGCAGGGAACATGGACAGGCTGACCGTTGTCCTTCGCCTCATGCTGGAGTGCATGCGCAAGGTGGCCGTGTGGCTCTGGCCGGTCATGCCCGGAACGGCCGCCGCCATGCTGGAGCAGCTTGGGCAGCCTCTCCCCGCCTCGGAACGCTTTGGCTCGGCTCCCGCGCCGGAGCGGGCTGAAGCCCTGCGCTGGGACGAACTCACGCCCGGGGCGGCGCTTGCGCCTTCCTCGAATCTTTTCCCCCGTCTGGAAGCGCCAGCGGAACAGAAGGAACAGGGAGAAGACCGGGCCGCCGGCAAGGGCAAGGCCGGCAGGGAAAAAGCTGGCCAGGGAAAAAGCGGTCGGGAAAACAATGCCGGGAAGGCGTGCGCCGCATCACCCGAAACCCCGGGCGAAGCCTCGTTTGCCGATTTCCAGAAGATTGATCTGCGCGTGGGCACCATTGTCGCGGCGGAAAAGCACCCCGACGCCGACAAGCTGCTCTGCTTCCAGGTGGATCTGGGTGAAGAAGCGCCCCGGCAGATCCTTTCCGGCATTGCCGAGCACTTCACTCCCGAAGAACTGGTGGGCAGGCAGGTCTGCGTTGTGGCCAATCTCGCGCCCCGCAAGATTCGCGGCCGGGTTTCACAGGGCATGATCCTTACTGCCGAGCATGAAGGCGGGCTTTCCCTCCTCGCTCCGGGCGGACTTGTGCCGGGAGGGAGCCGGATTTCCTGACAGGTTCCGATTTTTTGAGCATACGGAATGACGAGGCGGGCGGATCCTTCGGGGATCCGCCCGCCCTGAGTCTTGGGGCATCTTGCGAATGCTCTGCCGGACGCAAGAACGGGCGGCCGCCGCAAACACAAGCACAATCTGGTTGCGCTGTCGCGCGCCGGCGCGAGCCTTTCTTCCAGCTTTGATTGTAGGGTCAACGCGAATCCGGGCCGGTCAGATCTCCCCGATTTCTTCCGTCCAGATGCAATGGCGGCCCTTTCCTCTTTTCTTTGCTTCGTACATTGCCGCGTCCGCCTGCCGGATCAGGGTATCGACAGGGATGCCCTTTCCGCCGTTCAGCCGGATGCCGATGCTTGAGGACAGGGTGGAAAGGCATTCGTCCTTTGAAAACGTGTCGAGGATTTTTTCAAGGAACGAATCGGCCAGCCGTTCAAGGGTGGGCCGTTTGACGTCGCGCGTCACGCAGATAAGAAACTCGTCGCCCCCGAGACGCACGAGAAAATCGTGCGGGAAAATCATGCGCATCGTTTCCGCGAGCATTTTGAGCGCGTTGTCTCCAATTTTGTGCCCGTGCGCATCGTTGACGGCCTTGAAATTGTCCAGATCCACATAGAGCAGGTGGAGAGGCGTTCCGTCGTTCAGTTTTTTGATGAATTCTCCAAATGCGTGTCTGTTGGCAAGCCCGGTCAGCGAGTCGCTGTTGGCGTTGCGCCATACATGCAGTTCAAGGCTTTTTTCAGCCGTCACGTCGCGGAACACCCGGATAATCCCCACGGTATCGTCAAATACGTCTGTAAGTTCCTTTTCAAAAAGCTGAACGCAGCGGACGTCGTCATTGAGCCGCAGGAATTTTTCCCCGTTCATGGGCGACACGTCTTCCCTGAGCATACGGTTTTTCCAGTCCTCATAGAGGAAGCCCACCAGGCCGTCCTTGTGCTCTCCGAAGAATTCCAGAAAACGGTCATTGATGCGGGTGATGACCCCGTTTTCGGCGCAGATGATCAGGGGGAAGGGCATCGCTTCCATGAACAGATCCAGCTCGACGCCGAGATTGAGCAGATTGGTCATGTCATGGCCGAATCCGGCTGTTCCGATGATGTTGCCGTCATCATCGCGCAGGGGGGTCTTGCAGGTTTTGAAAAAGCGTTTTTCTCCGGCGATCCCGACGATTTCCTCGAACTCCATGGTGTGACCGGCCCTGATGACGGCGTTTTCCGACTCGCGGCAGGTGTTTTCCGCGTCAGGAGGAACATTCCAGATATCGCAGTGCTTTTTCCCCTGGATGTTGTCGCGCGTCTTGCCTACCGCCTCACAAAATCTGTCGTTGACCTTGTGGTGGACGCCTTCCAGATCCTTGAACCAGACAAGGTCGGGCATGCCGTTGATCAGGGTGTCAAAACAGCGGAGGTTCAGATCTGCCACGAACTTTTCGGATATCCGTTTGAAAATGTTTGATATCCGTTTGCGGATTATCGGTTCGTGCAGGGGAAGGGACCAGAAATCGTCAAAGACCTGGGCATCGCCTTCACTGACCTTCGCCTTATCTTGCGCCGGGATGCAGCGAATGAGCCTGGCGCCGGGCCTGGTTTCCGAACGGAGCGTGCCGGCCTCGATCGCGGCGTCGGGTCCGAAAACCGCGATATCGGCTTTCCGCAACAGGGACATGTCGTTGTCCCCCCGGAGCGTTTCAATGCGGATGTTGCCGGGCGCGACGAGAGATTTCACGATTTTTTCCACAATGTCATCAGCCTTGACGAGGACGACATGGACGGTCTTGGCTTGCATGCAATCTCTCCGTTGGGGCGCGGCAACTTTGTTATCAGAATAAATTATTATTATACAGTCTATGGGAAACGTAGAAAATGTCAAATCAGGGGAGGGCGGTACTGACTCAGTTTCAAATCCGGAGGTTGCGGGTCTCCGGCAGGAGTCGGCTGACGCCGTGCGCCACGCCGGCAAATGCGGGGTCTGATCAGGTCTCCGGCAGAGTGGGGGCGTGCCCGTATCGGGGGCGGTGCACCCTCTGTCCACAAGCGGGCGGTCATGCGCGATCAGAAATGGAGAGCGCCCCACCCGAAGGCGAGGCGCTTTCTTGAAGGGAAGACAATCGCCCGTCCGGGCCGCTCGCCGGGGGCGGCCCGCATGAAATGCCGTCTGGGAAAACCGGGCTTTTTTCGGCCGTCATGGACAAACAGCGGGCGAAGTTGTCTTGAACATGCCATCAATGTTTGCCGTGCAACGCCGCCGGGCACAAAAACGGCTTTGCAGCAGGAGGGGCAGTGACGCCCCTGGCGTCTGCCCGCAACCGTCGACGCTATCCGGCCGGCGGATCCGTCCGAATCGGTCGCCCCGATCAGCCTCCCAGATAGGCTTCCTTCACTTTCGGGTCCGAAAGCAGTTCCTTGCCCGGTGCTTCGGCCACCACGCGGCCCACTTCCAGCACATAGGCGTAATGGGCGATGGAGAGGGCGGCAAGCGCGTTCTGCTCCACCAGGAGTACGGTTTTGCCCTGGGCGTTGATTCGCAGAATGATGTCGAAGATTTCCCGCACCAGCAGCGGGGCAAGGCCAAGGGACGGTTCGTCCAGCATGATCAAATCGGGTTGGCTCATCAGCGCCCGCCCCACGGCCAGCATTTGCTGTTCGCCCCCGGAGAGGGTTCCGCCCTTTTGCCACGCCCGTTCCCTGAGGCGGGGGAACAGCGTGTAGACCTTGTCCATGTCTTCGGCCACGCCGGCCTTGTCGTTGCGGATGTATGCGCCGAGGGCCAGGTTTTCGGCCACGGTGAGCTGGGGCAGGATGCGCCGGCCTTCCGGACTCATGGAAATGCCGAGGCGGACCATATCTTCCGGCGGGCGGCCGAGGATATTGCGCGGCGCGCCCGTTTCTCCCTCCTTGGCCGGCGTATACAGAACTTCGCCCGACGCCTGCCTGACCAGGCCGGACACCGCGCGGATCACGCTGCTTTTGCCCGCGCCGTTCGCGCCTATCAGGGTGACGATCTGCCCTTTCGGGATGCGCATGTTCACGCCCTGCACGGCGTGGATGCCGCCGTAATGCACATGAAGATCTTTGATTTCAAGCATGTTGCAGCATATCCTCCCCGAGGTAGGCTTCGATCACTCTGGGATTGTTGCGGATTTCATCCGGCAGCCCCTCAGCGATGCACTCCCCGTATTCCAGCACCCAGATGTACTGGCAGACGCCCATGACCACCTTCATGTCGTGTTCAATAAGAAGGATGGTGAGATCGAATTCATCCCGGATATGCCGGATGAAGTGCATGAGTTCCGAACTCTCCTGCGGGTTCATGCCGGCGGCCGGCTCGTCAAGCAGGAGAAAGCTCGGGCGGGTGGCCAGAGCGCGCGCGATCTCAAGCCGGCGCTGCGCCCCGTAGGGCAGGCTGGAAGCCTTTTCGTCCGCATAGGCGTCAAGCCCCAGCCGGTGGATCAGCACGCGCGCCCGCTCGCGGATGTCCGCTTCTTCCCGCCGCGCGGCCGGAAGCCCGAGAATGGGCATCCACCATTGCGACTTCCGGCGCACATGGCAGCCGATCATGACGTTTTCCAGGGCTGTTTCATGCCCGAAGAGGCGGATGTTCTGGAACGTCCGGGCCATGCCCGCCTTGCAGATGCGGTGCGGGGGCAGGCCGTTGACGCGCTTGCCGCAGAAGAGGATTTCCCCCTCCTGCGGGGTGTAGAAGCCGCTGATCACGTTGAATGCCGTCGTCTTGCCCGCGCCGTTGGGACCGATAAGTCCGGTGACGGAACCTTCGGGAATGCGCATGGACAGACTGTTGACGGCCACCACGCCGCCAAAGCGCATGGTGATGTCGTTGACTTCAAGAATGGCCGGGGCGGCGTTCGTTCCGCCGGCGGCCGCGCGGGTGGAAGCGTTCATGCCTTTTTCCCCCTGCTGATGATCCGGAAGACGCCCTCCCAGGAGATCTCGCGCATGCCCATGATCCCTTCCCGCCGGTACAGAATGATGGCGAGCAGCACGAGCGAGAACACCACCATGCGCATCCCCGGAATGCCCGGAATTTCAAGGCCGCCGAGGGAGAAAGGCTCTTCCACGGCCCGCAGCCATTCCAGCAGCACGGTGATCACGACGCTCCCGAGAATGCTCCCGCTGAGCGAGCCAAGCCCGCCGGCCACCACGATCATGAGCACGTTGAACGTGAGGAGGAAGGTGAACATTTTCGGGTCAATGGTGGTGATCAGATTGCCGAGCAGCGCGCCGCCCACGCCGGCGAAAAAGGCCCCCAGCGAAAACGAGAGCACCCGGTAGCGGAAGGTATTGATGCCCATGACCCGGGCCGCCACCTCGTCGTCGCGGATCGCCTTGAGCACATTGCCGAAATTGCTGTTCAGCAGTTTCACCAGACAGTACAGGGTGATGAGGAGCCAGGCGTAATTCACGAACAGCGTGGCGTGGGACGGAATGCCCTTGATGCCCAGGGAACCGTTGGTGATCGGCGTGAGGTTGACGATGAGCACGCGGATGATTTCGGCAAAGCCGAGCGTGGCGATGCCCAGGTAATCGCCGCCCAGACGCAGAACAGGCAGGGCGATGAGCAGGCCGAAGATCGCCGCCACAAGCCCGCCGGCCAGCACCGACACCCAGAAGGGCGTTTCCAGCACGGAAAAGGGCCAGGCGATTGGCTCAAGAATCCACATCATTTCCTTTTGCGCCGTCGGCAGCACGCACAGCGCCGAAACATACGCGCCGATAGCCATGAAGCCGGCGTGCCCGAGGGAGAACATGCCCGTGAAGCCGTAGATCAGGTTGAGGGAGAGAGCGAGGATCGCGTTGACGGCGATAAGGTTCAAAATCTGGATTTTGTAGCCGTCCAGCGAGTGTTCGGCCCAGTACAGAAAGGCAGCCAGCAGGGCGATCGCCGCAAGATTGAGCAGCGTGCGGGGGGGGGTCATATTTTCTCCTCCAGGCGCTGGCCGAAAATGCCGGTAGGCCGCACCAGAAGCACCAGCACCAGCACAATAAAGGCGAACGCGTCGCGGTAGCCGGAAAGGGCGGGGAGAAACGCGACAGTCATGATTTCGATAAAGCCGAGCAGCAGCCCGCCGATCATGGCTCCCTGAATGGAGCCGATGCCGCCGAGCACCGCGGCGATGAAGGCCTTGAAGCCGGGGAAAATGCCCATGTACGGGTGGATCTGCGGGTAGCGCAGCGCCCACATGATGCCCGAGGCCGCGGCCAGCGCCGAGCCGAGACCGAAAGCCAGGGCGATGATCCGGTCCACGCGCACGCCGAGCAGGCGGGTGGTTTCAATGTCGGTGGAAATGGCGCGCATGGCCAGGCCGGGCCTGGTGTGGTGGATGATGTACAGCAGGCCGAGCACCAGGGCCAGGCTGACCACCGGAACCACCAGCGTGAGGGGCAAAAGCTTCAGCCCGCCGATGCTGATGGGACTCATCAGCCATTCCGGCTGGTGCACAGGGCGGGGCAGGCCAGAAAAGACCACCACGGCCAGGCTTTCAATAAAGAAGGATACGGCAATGGCGCTGATAAGCGCGGAAATGCGCGGCGCGTCGCGCAGGGGACGGTAGGCGATGCGGTCCACCAGAATGCCCACGGCGCTCGCCGCGAGAATGGCGACCACAACCGCCACCCCCCAGGGCAGGAAGAACAACGTCGTGCCGTAAAAGACGAAATACGCGCCGAGCATGAGGATATCGCCGTGCGCGAAGTTGATGAGCCTGAGGATGCCGTAGACCATCGTGTAGCCGATGGCGATGAGGCCGTACAGCGATCCCAGGGTCAGCGCATTGAAAAAATGCTGAAAAAACATGTGGGGGTTCATGGTTTCGGCCTTGGGTTGGATGACGGGCGGCGCCCGGCGGTGAAGCCGGGCGCTCTGAAGTGCGCGGAGTCGCCGGCTTCCTGCCGGGCGGAGAGGCAAAACCCTGTCAGGGATACGTTCCGGACGCCGGTTCGGGGCTGGCGGCTCCGTGAGCGACGGTTATTCGGCGATGGCTTCACCGACGTAGACGCGCTTGCCGTCCGTGTACTTGATGACGCCCACGGGCATTTCCGCGTCGTGGGATTCATTGATGGAGAGCACGCCAAGGGCCGTGGGGAGGTTCTTCGTGGCGGCGAGCGCTTCGGTCAGGGCCTGGGAATCGGCCTTGCCCACGCGCTTGATGGCGTCGATGAGGATGTTGTAGCAGTTGTAGCCGAGAGCCGAGTTGACGTTGGGATCCTTGTCCGGGAAGGCTTTTTTCCAGGCGTCCGTGAAGGTCTTGGCTTCGGCGCTCATGACCGGCATGTTGATATCGTAGGGGAAGGTGGTGTGGAGGAAGCCTTCCACCGCCGAACCGCCGATTTTCAGGGTGTCGGGGTTGTCCATGGCGTCCGCGCCCATGAGGGTGAACGTCGCGCCAAGTTCGCGCGCCTGCTTCATGATGATCGCCCCTTCGGCAAAGTACGCGGGCATGAACACGATATCGGGCTTTTTGCTGATAAGCTCGGTGAGCTGGGCCGTGAAGTCCTGATCGCCGGAACTGTATTTGAGATCGGCCACCATTTCGCCGCCGAGCTTGGTGAACGCGCGCTTGAAGAAGGCGGAAAGGCCGACGGCGTAGTCATTGGCCACGTCGGTCAGCACCGCGCCCTTCCTGAAGCCGAGGTTCTTGAACGCGTAGGTGGCGGCCGCCGCGCCCTGGTAGGGATCGATAAAGCAGGCGCGGAAGTAGTATTTCTTGCCCTGGGTCACCAGCGGGTTGGTGCACGAGGTGCCGATGACCGGAACCTTGGCGCGTTCGGCCACTTCGCCGCCGGCCATGGCCAGGGAGGAGCCGTACGTGCCGATGATGGCGAGCACCTTGTCGCGCTCGGTAAGGCGCTTCACCGCGTTGGCGGCTTCCACCTTGTCCGACTTGTTGTCCACGATCACGAGTTCCACCGGGCGGTCAAGCACGGTGGGGGTGAGCTTGTGGGCGAGCTGCACGCCTTCCAGTTCAAGTTGGCCGCCAAAGGCGTTCTGGCCGGTGAGGGGCAGGTACACGCCGATCTTGATCGGGTCGGCGGCCTGCGCCGGGAGTCCGATGCCAAGGGCAAGGACGGCCGCGGCCGCCGCGCCCAGAACTTTGCCGAGCTTCATGGGGTTTCTCCTGTCGCGGGTTTACGGCAGACGACAAGGCCGGGTTGCGGACGCGCAAGTGCCCCGCCTGCCGGTCACGCAAGGCCGGAATCCGGAAGCTTCCCCCGATTCCGGCCTGTTTCCGTGTCTCTCATGCGTCTCACGCTACAGAAAAAGCGTTCTCTCCGCAAGGCTGGGCTGAAGGTCCTTCGGCTTCTTACAGGGCCACGCGCTCGAAAACGGCCAGAAGCTTGTCGCCGTCGTACAGTTCAAGCCTGTTTTCCGTCAGCCGCCAGGCGTTCGCCTCATGCAGCGCCCGGGCGCAGGCGTTCGCCTGTTCCATGCCTTCGGGGCAGAGCATCATTGTCGCGCCAAGCCCGAGGAAGCGAACGGAATCGCCCTTGCGCTCGTAGCTGCCCAGAATGCGGTTGCAGCCGTCGGAACCGCCGATGCGCCCCTTGTTCGCGTCTTCCGGCATGAAGACCAGGTGCGGCTCTTCCTGATTGTTGTACGCGCGCGCGGGCTGGCCGAAAATTTCACGCAGCCGCCAGCGCGCGCCGGCGAGGGTTTCATTCGCTTCGTTCCTGTCTTCCTTCCCGCTCCTGTCTGCCGCCTCGGGCGCAACAGGCATTTCGGGGAGGACCCTGTGCGTCACGATTTCCAGGTTGTGCCCGTCCTTCCGCGGCAGGGCGACGTCTTCGGAAGCGAAGAAGAGCAGGTTCTCCCCGTGAATTTCCGCCTGGAGTTCATGGATTGGACCGGCGGCCTGTCCGCTCTGTTTTGCCGGAGCGCCCGCCGCGCCGCCCGATCTGGTCTCCGGCACGGCGATGCGAAAGGGCAGGGGGACGTTCCGCCCGTCAACAGGGAGCCGCAATTCAGCGACAAGCGAGCGTTTGCCGTGCTCCTGTCGCGCGTACAGGCGGATCACGAGCACGGCGTCCGGCGGCAGAGCCATGCGCTCCCGGTAGGTGACGACTCCGCCGTACCAGCGGGCCGGCTGTTCTTCGGGCGCTTTCGCCCCGCCCGTCTGGGCGCGGGCTGTTCCCGCAAGGGCCGAAAGGAGCAGAAGGGGAAGAAAGAGCAGGAACACGGCCCCCGTTGCGGGCCGGACACGGCGGATGATGTGCAGGGTCATGCGTTGCCTCCGGAGGTTGATTGCGAAATTGCGTAACGAGCTTCTGCCCATACCCGCCCCGAAGCTTGGAAGCAAGCCCCGGCGGGTGAGAAAATGCCCGCTCCGGCCGGAAAAAGAGTCGGCCGCTCAAATTGCGCTGGACCGCGCCGTATGCTACGAAAACAGATATTTTGTTTGTCAGAATGGAGGAAGGCGGCTATGAGTATCGGAGCGCGGCTGATGGGGGCGATACTGGGCATTGTCGCTATAGGGCTTGCGGCAATGCTGTTCTGGACAAACGGGCGTTCGCGCGACGCGTTGACCCGCGCCCTTCTCAGCCAGCAGGAAATGTCCGTGCGCGGCACGGCCGCGGCCATTGACGTGCAGCTCGGCGTATATCTCTACGCCGTGGAAATGCTGGCTTCGGGCGGCGAACTGGTGGGTGCGCTGCGCGATCCCTCCGACGCGGCGGCCGTGGAGGCCGCGAGCCGGCGTCTCGCGTTCAGCCGGGAGCGTCTGCCCGGCGTCGCCATCATGGGCCTCATCAACAGGGACGGCCTTGTCGTCGCCTGCACGGAGCGGAGCAACGAGGGCCGCCAGAATCTTGGGGATCGCCCGTATTTCAAGGACGCGATCCAGGGCAGGCTTGTTCTTTCCAAAGCCTTTGTGGGCCGGACAAGCGGCAAGCCTTCCGTCTTTGCGGCCGCGCCCGTGCGGGTGGACGGACAGGTCGTCGGGGTGACGTACATCACCGTGGATCTTCCCGCCCTGAGCGAGCGCTTTCTTTCCCATCTGCGGAGCGGAACGCAGGGCTACGCCTTTTTGTCCGAGCCGCCCGGCGTGACCCTCGCCCACCCCGACGCGAAGCGCGTTTTCGAGAAGACGGCGGATTTCCCCTGGATGCGCGCCATGATGGAGCGGAAAACAGGGTCGATGGAGTACGAGATTGACGGCGTTGACCGCGTGAGCGGCTTTGCCGAGGTGGGGCGATCCGGCTGGATCGTGACGGTCACGGCGGAGAAAAGCGACGTGCTTGCGGAAGTGGCGAAAATGCGCGACGCGACCATGCTGGCCGGCGCGATCATGCTTGTCATTGTCGCCGGGGTGATCTCCCTGGTGGTGCGGAGCATCACGGCCGCCCTCCGGCAGGACGTCCGCTTTGCCGAGGAAGTCGCCGCCGGCAGGCTGGACGGAACGCTGAACGTCGGGCGCAAGGATGAGCTTGGCGTGCTCGCCCGCGCCTTGCAAACGATGGTGGAACGCCTGCGCGAGATGATCGCGGCCACCGAGCAGAAGACCAGAGAGGCCGAAACCCTGGCCGAACAGGCGGGCGAAGCCACGCGCGCGGCTCAGGCCGCCCACCGGGAAGCCGAGCAGGCAAGGCGTGAGGGGCAGCTTGACGCGGCGGAAAGGCTCAACGTCATTGTGGACGAACTGAACGCTTCGGCGCAGACGCTGGAAACCCGCCTGGAGACCGCGGCCGGCGGCGCGGACGTGCAGCGCCAGCGCGCGGCGGAAACGGCCACGGCAATGGAGGAAATGAACGCCACCGTGATGGAAGTGGCGCGGAACGCCGCCGAGGCGGCGCGCTCTTCCGAGGCCACGCGCGTCGAGGCGGTGCAGGGCGCGGAAGTGGTGAGTTCCGTGGTCTCCTCCATAGCCAGGGTGAACGAACTGGCTGGCGAAATGGGCGAAAGCCTGCACAAGCTCGGGGAGCGGGCCGACGGCATCGGCCGGATCATGGCCGTGATCTCCGATATTGCGGATCAGACGAATCTCCTTGCCCTCAACGCCGCCATTGAGGCCGCCCGGGCCGGAGACGCGGGGCGCGGCTTTGCCGTGGTGGCCGATGAAGTGCGCAAACTGGCGGAAAAGACCATGGTCGCCACCAAGGAAGTGGGCGACGCCGTGGGGGCCATTCAGTCCGGCACGCGCGACTCCATTGCCGGCATGACCGGCGCGCGCGAGGCTGTGCTGAAGAGCAACGAGCTTGCCGCTCAGGCCGGCGAAGCTCTGGAACGTATTGTGGGCCTGGTGGCTGGCTGCACGGATCAGGTGCGGGCCATTGCCGCGGCCAGCGAGGAGCAGTCCGCCGCTTCCGAAGAGATCAACCGGGGCACGGAGGAAATCAACCGCATCGCGGCGGAAACCGCCGACACCACGCGCAAGTCGGCCGAAACCCTGACCGTGCTCGCCGAGCAGTCCAGAAGGCTGGCGGAAATGGTGGAACAGTTCAAGAAGGGCTAGCCGGACTCATCCCGCCTGGCGCAAAACCGTTTTTTGCGTCAGGCGTTTTCAGGGGCAGTCCTCATGAATCCCCCGCTGCGGGGCCGTTTTGGCGTCGGGGGCGTTGCGGGGCCGGCATTGGCTGCATGTTCAGGACAGCTTCGCCCGATGCTTGCCCCTTGCCGGCCGGAAAACCCCGGCTTTTCGCGGACGGCGTTGTCATGAGGGCTGGCCCCGATTGGGTGCGGCCCCGTGTTTCGCTTGCCATTGCGTTTCCGCGCCTTACATACACCATGCGCCGTCGCGCGACTGTGTCGCGGCGGACAGGTTGACGGGGACAGGATCGGGGCGCGTCGCGCGGCGAAAGCCGCCGTGCGGCGGGAGACCCCCTCCAAAGAAACGCAAGGAGAGCCGAGCATGTCAAGAACGGCAGTGTTGCTGACAGGAGCCGTCATGAGTATTGTCCTTGGCCTGGCAGGCATCGCCGGGGCCAAACCGGCCGCTGTGCAAACGACGGAACCGGGTGCGGCGGAGTGGACGCCCGACCCGCTGACAGGGCGGCAGGCCGCCGTCACGCGGCTGAAAAACGGCTTGTCCGTTCTGATTCTGAAAGACTCCCGCTTCCCCCTGGTTTCCACACGGCTGTACGTCCACGCCGGGTCCGTCTATGAAAAGCCGGAGCAGGCCGGGATCAGTCATGTGCTGGAACACATGGTGTTCAAGGGCACGGAGCACCGGCCCAAGGGAGAGGTCAGCCGGCAGGTGGAAGCGGCCGGCGGCTATCTCAACGCCGCCACCAGCTACGACTATACGGTGTACATCACGGACATGCCGGCCCGGCACTGGAAGCTGGGCCTGGACGTGGCGCGGGACATGGCCTTCAACGCCATCCTGGATCCGGCGGAGCTGGAATCGGAAAAGCAGGTCGTGCTTTCCGAGCTTGACATGCGCATGAAGGACAACCCCCGGGGGCGGCTTTTCGAGCGTCTGTTGAAGGATTCCCTGCAGGGCACGCCCTACGAACGGCCGGTCATCGGATACCCGGAAACCATCCGCAAGCTCACCGTGGCGGATCTCCGCGCGTACATCGACACCTGGTATCAGCCCCGCAACATGCTGCTTGTCGTGGTGGGAGACGTCAACCCGCCTGAAGTCCTGGCCGAGGCGGAACGTCTTTTCGGCGCATACAGCAATGATCTGGCCCTGCCTCAGCCCGAGCCGTACGACGCCGGCCGGCTCCCTCTTTCCGCCGAGGGCGCGCCGCGGCTTGCCCCTTCCGTGGTGGTGGAACCCGGCCCCTGGAACAAGGTTTATCTCGCGGCCGCCTTCCCTGTGCCGGGTTTTGCGGACTACCGCTCCGCGCCTCTTGACGTGCTGGCGTACCTGCTCGGCGGGGATCGCACAAGCCTTTTCTACCGCACGTTCAAGTACGAACGCCAGCTTGTCGATTCGATCAGCGTGTCCAACGTCGGTTTCGAGCGCGTCGGGCTGTTCATGGTCTCGGCGGAACTGGATGCGGACAAGGCGGGGGCGTTTTGGGAAGCCCTTGCCGAGGCGTTCGCCAAACTCGATCCCGCCGCCTTTTCCGCCGAAGAACTGGAGCGCGCCAAGGTCAACCTTGAGGACGACATGTTCCGGGCGCGTGAAACCCTGTCGTCCCTTGCCTCTCAGGTAGGGCAGTTCCAGTTTTATCACGGCGGCGTGGGGGCCGAGCAGGCGGAGGAAAACGCCATTGGCGCGTTGCGTGCGGTCAGCCCGGCCGCGCTTGCCGCCGTGGCCCGCGACTGGCTTGATTCGCGCCGATTGAGCGCGGTGGCCCTCACCCCCAGGGGAGCGTCCCTGCCGGACTTCACGGCGCTTCTCGACAAGCGGTGGCCTGCCGGCGAACAGCGCCGCAAGGCTGTCGCCGGGGCAAGCGGCGCGCCCGAAATCGTCGATCTTGGCCAGGGGCGGACCCTTGTGCTCATTCCCGACGGCTCCCTTCCGTATATTTCTGTAAAACTGGCCTATTCCGGCGGCGACAGTCTGCTTGATCCGGCGCGGCAGGGGCTTTCCAGCCTCGCGGCAGGGGTGCTCACGCGGGGCGCGGCAGGGCGGGGCGCGCCCGAAATCCAGGCTTTCCTTTCCGACAGGGCGGCGGCGCTGGCGGCGGCTTCCGGCCGGCAGACCTTCACGCTCGGCTTTACCGCGCCCGCGCGTTTCAATGACGATCTCTTCGGCCTGTTGCGCGAGGTGGTGGAGCAACCGACATTCTCGCCCGAGGAAACGGCCCGGGGCATCCGGGATCAGGTCGCGGCCGTGCAGCGGCTCGGGGACCAGCCCCTTGCCTATGTGCTGCGCCGCAAGCTTCCGCCCTTCCTCTTTCCCGGGAGCGTGTACGGTTACCTTCAGCTTGGCGAGCCGGAGACGGTGAAAACCTTCACGCCCGACATGCTTCGCGCCTTCTGGAACGAACAGAAGCGTCGGCCCTTCGTGCTTGCCGTGGCCGGAGCCTTCGACCGCGACAAGGCGCTGGCCTTTGCCCGTTCCCTGCCGGCTCCGCAGGAAGGCAGGGCGGATCTTCCGGCTCCGCTCTGGGGCGCGGACAAGGGCCTTGACGTGCGTGTGCCGGGGCGCAACCAGGCCCACCTGATGCTGGTGTTCAAGACCGTGCCGGAGCTCGACCCCGATTCTCCGGCCTTTGACCTTCTGAACGCCGTGCTCGGCGGCATGGGCGGACCTCTCTTCCGCGATCTGCGCGATGAACAGGGGCTTGGCTATACTGTCGCCACCTTCGCGCAGCAGACGGAAAAAACGGGCTTCATGGCCTTTTACATCGGCACGACTCCGGAGAAGATCGAGCAGGCCGAAGCCGGCTTCAGGAAAATCCTGAACAGCCTCGCCGTGGATCTCCTGCCCGAAGAGGAACTCGCCAGAGGCAAAAACCAGCTTGAAGGCGACTACTACCGCGAGATGCAGAGCCTCGGGAGCCGCGCGGGCGAAGCAGCGCTGCTCACGCTGGAAGGGCGTCCCCTTTCCTTCACCCGCGACCAGATCGAAAAGGCGCGCGCGGTCACGCCGGAAATGTTGCGCGATCTGGCCACAAGGTATCTTCGCCCGAAGGATGCGTATATTATCAAGGTGTTGCCATAGTGTCTGGCCACAATCCCCGCCTTTTCCCGCCGCGGCCGGAACAGGTTTGGCCGCGGCGGGCGGGAAAAAAAGAAAAAAATTTTTCGATTCTCCCCCTTTTCCTCTTGCCAAAGGCCGTGGGAGCGTGTAGATGCTCTGAACCGCTGCTGGCGTAGCTCAACTGGCAGAGCAGCTGATTTGTAATCAGCAGGTTGCGGGTTCAAGTCCCATCGCCAGCTCCATCCGGACTGGCAAGGTCTTGAAAAGGCGATTCCAGCCGGCGTTGCGGTTGTTCCGCGGACTTCAGGATGAAGCCGGGGGCAGCCGGGGCGGGGCAAGGCCCAGCCCGACCGGGGGTGATGTCCCGGACGTGTGGAGGGGTTCCCGAGTGGCCAAAGGGAACAGACTGTAAATCTGTCGTCGTAAGACTTCGGAGGTTCAAATCCTCCCCCCTCCACCAGACAGATCATCTGATGACACGGCTGTAGGAGACAGGCCCCCAAACCTGTCAGAGGACTACGGCACGGGCGGGAATAGCTCAATGGCTAGAGCATCAGCCTTCCAAGCTGAGGGTTGCGAGTTCGAGTCTCGTTTCCCGCTCCATTCCCGCGATTCCTCCTTTTTGCCGTGCCTGACGTACCGGGCTGCCGAGCGCATTCCAGCCTGGGCGCGAATGATGAAAAGTGGTGAACGTTTTCGTCACTGACTTTGGCGCTCGCCGTTTTCGTTACGTATAAAGCAACCAGGTCACTAGGGAGATTATCATGGGCAAAGAGAAATTCACCCGGACGAAGCCGCACCTCAATATCGGCACCATCGGGCACATTGACCACGGCAAGACCACGCTGACGGCCGCCATCACCAAGGTGGCTTCCCTGAAGCAGGGCGGCAAGTTCGTCGGCTACGACGAAATCGACAAGGCCCCCGAAGAAAAGGAACGCGGCATCACCATCGCCACGGCCCATGTCGAATACGAAACCGAAAACCGCCACTACGCGCACGTCGACTGCCCCGGCCACGCCGACTACATCAAGAACATGATCACCGGCGCGGCCCAGATGGACGGCGCGATCATCGTGGTGGCCGCCACCGACGGCCCCATGCCGCAGACCCGCGAACACATCCTGCTCGCCCGTCAGGTCGGCGTGCCGAACCTCATTGTGTTCATGAACAAGTGCGACATGGTGGACGACGCCGAACTGCTCGAACTCGTCGAGCTTGAAGTGCGCGAACTGCTCACCACCTACGGCTACCCCGGCGACGATATCCCGGTTGTTCGCGGTTCCGCCCTGAAGGCTCTGGAAGCCGACAGCGCCGATTCTCCCGACGCCAAGCCGATTCTGGATCTTCTCGCCGCCTGCGACAGTTACTTCCCGGAACCGGTGCGCGATACGGACAAGCCCTTCCTCATGCCGATCGAAGACGTGTTCTCCATTTCCGGCCGCGGCACCGTGGTGACCGGGCGTGTGGAACGCGGCGTCATCAAGGTTGGCGACGAAGTGGAAATCGTGGGCATTCACCCCACGGCCAAGACCACCTGCACCGGTGTGGAAATGTTCCGCAAGCTGCTTGACCAGGGCCAGGCCGGCGACAACATCGGCGCGCTGCTGCGCGGCACCAAGCGTGACGAAGTGGAACGCGGCCAGGTTCTCGCCGCGCCCAAGTCCATCACGCCGCACAAGAAGTTCAAGGCGGAAGTGTACGTGCTCTCGAAGGAAGAAGGCGGCCGCCATACGCCCTTCTTCAGCGGGTACCGTCCCCAGTTCTATTTCCGCACCACGGACGTGACGGGCGTCATCTCCCTGAACGAAGGCGTGGAAATGGTCATGCCCGGCGACAACGCCACCTTCAATGTTGAACTCATCGCCCCCATCGCCATGGAGCAGGGTCTGCGCTTCGCCATTCGCGAAGGCGGCCGTACCGTCGGCGCCGGCGTGGTGACGGAAATCGTGGAGTAAGTCATGCGCGTCAACATTCTGCTCGCCTGCACCGAGTGCAAGCGGCGCAATTACGCCACGGTCAAGAACAAGAAGAACACCACCGGCCGCGTGGAGCTGAAGAAGTACTGCCCCTGGGACAGGAAACACACGCTTCACCGTGAAACCCGGTAGTGACTTCATAAACGCAGGGCAGTAGCTCTAACGGCTAGAGCGCCGGTCTCCAAAACCGGATGTTGGGGGTTCGAATCCCTCCTGCCCTGCCATTTTTTTTGCAGGAAAAAAACATGGCGAAAAAAACGGCGCCTGTGCAGGAACAGAAGAGCGGGCTCGTCGCAAGGGTGATGGAGTTCAAGAACTATCTTGAGCTTTCCCGTGCCGAGTTGCGCAAGGTGACTTGGCCGACGCTCAGGGAAACGCGGGCCACCAGCGTCGCTGTACTGGCCTTCGTGGTCGCCATGGCGCTTTTCCTGGGTGTGGTGGATCTGGGGCTCTCCAAGCTTGTTTCCCTTCTTTTCTCGGCCTGAAGGAGCGTCCCGTGACGAATGACGAAGTGATCGATACGGCAGGGACGGCGGCGACGCCGGACGGGGCCGCAATGCATACGGAAGCCGCAACGGCTGGAAACGGCGCTTCGCAAGGCGCCGCTTCGATTCCTGCGGAGGCGGAAAAAGCGCCCTCCGCCGCGGGCGGAAGCGAGCCTGGCAGGGCGCGCTGGTATATCGTGCATACCTACTCCGGCTTTGAACAGAGGGTGGAAGCCACAATCAGGGAAATGATCCGCAACGGTCAGGACGGCGGACTCATCCATGAAGTTGTGGTCCCGACGGAAAAAGTCGTCGAGCTTGGCAAGGGCGGAGCCAGAAGGACCACCACCCGCAAGTTCTACCCCGGTTATATCATGCTCCGCATGACCATGACCGATTATTCCTGGCATCTTGTGCAGAACATTTCAAAGGTGACGGGCTTTGTCGGCGGCAAAAACCGCCCCGCGCCCATGAAGGACGAGGAAGCCGCCCGCATTCTTTCCCTGATGGAAACCCGCCAGGAACAGCCCCGGCCCAAGTTCAGCTTTGATCGGGGCGATGATGTGCGCGTCATTGAAGGGCCTTTCGGCGGCTTCAACGGCGTTGTTGAAGACGTGAATTACGACAAGGGCAAGCTGCGCGTGTCCGTGTCGATTTTCGGCAGACAGACGCCCGTGGAGCTTGACTTCATTCAGGTGTCCAAGGGGTAGCCGATGTTTCGGCCGGTCCGGCAGCAGCGTTCGGACCGGGCTTTGCTGTCCACGGCATCGTCGCCGTGCTCATAAGGGTTGAAAGACAATGGCCAAGAAAGAAGTCGCCAAAATCAAGTTGCAGATTCCCGCCGGGGCGGCGAATCCCTCTCCGCCGGTAGGCCCTGCTCTCGGGCAGCATGGCTTGAACATCATGCAGTTCTGCAAGGAGTTCAATGCCCGCACCCAGGATCAGAAGGGAATGATCATTCCGGTGGTGATCACCGCGTTCGCTGATCGTTCCTTTACGTTCATCACCAAGACGCCGCCGGCCGCCGTTCTGGTCATGAAGGCCGCAAAGGTGGAAAAGGGTTCCGGCGAACCCAACCGCACCAAGGTGGGAAGCATCACCATGCAGCAGGTGGACGAGATCGCCAAGCTGAAGATGCCCGATCTCACCGCGAAGGATCTGGACGCCGCCCGGCGTTCGATTCTGGGCACGGCCCGGAGCATGGGCGTCGAAGTCAAGTAGACTTCGCCCCGCCGCGTCAGTCGTACTGCCCCGTCGTCCGGCACGGACGAGCGAGGCAGGAGATGTTGGATGACAAGCCTTTGAAAGGAAAGAGCAATGCCCAGATTCGGGAAGAAATATCGCAAGGCGGTGGAAGGAATCGACCTCACCCAGCGTTTCTCCGTGGAGGAAGCTGTGGAAAAGTCCCTTGCCGCCTCATTCGCCAAATTTGACGAGACCGTGGATGTGGCTATCGGCCTCGGCGTGGACCCCAAGTATTCCGACCAGATGGTGCGTGGCGCGGTTTCCCTGCCGCACGGCCTTGGCAAGACGGTGCGCGTGGCCGTCTTCTGCAAGGGCGAGAAGCAGGCTGAAGCCAGAGCCGCCGGCGCCGACAGCGTGGGTGCGGAAGATCTTGTGGCCCAGGTCAAGGAAGGCTGGCTTGAATTTGACGCCGCCGTGGCCACGCCCGATGTTATGGCCCTTGTCGGCCAGATCGGCCGCGTGCTCGGCCCGCGCGGGCTTATGCCCAATGCCAAGACCGGCACGGTCACCTTTGACGTCGCCACCGCGGTGAAAGAACTGAAAGCCGGCCGTGTCGACTTCAAGGTTGACAAGGCGGGCGTGCTGCACGCGCCTCTCGGCAAGGTTTCCTTCGGTCCGGAAAAGGTGCTCGGCAATCTGAAGGCGTTGATCGACGCCGTCAATCGCCTGAAGCCCTCGGCGGCCAAGGGCACATACATGAAGAGTATCGCTGTTTCCACCACTATGGGTCCTGGCTTCAAGGTGGACATGGGACAGTTGAAGAAATTTATCGAAGGCTGAGTTTGACCCGGCTTTCGATGCGGCGGCCCGGCTTCATGGCTGAAGCGGGCCGCCCCTGGTAATGGATTGGGAGTTCGAGTCGAAGACGGCAGGCGGGGCAACCCTTAATCAGCCGCGGGGCGCATGCCGCCGCGCGCGGAACATGGCCTGCTCAGACGAATTCTTTGGCTCGGCTTTCCACTGCGGACCCGGCAGGCGTTCCCGACGGGTCCGGACCAACCCCCTACCGTGAGGAGATTCACGTGAACAGATCTGAAAAAGCCGCCCTGATCGCGCAGATAAAGGCGAAAGCCGATGCCGCGTCGTTCGTGGTGGTGACAGATTTCAAGGGGATGACGGTGGAAGAGCTGACGCGTCTCCGGGTGAAGCTGCGCGAAGCAGGCGGCGAATGTCTCGTCGTGAAAAACACCCTGGCACGCATTGCCCTCACCGATGGCACGCACGACGTCATCAAGGACAAGTTCAAGGAGAACTGCGCCGTCGCATTCGGGTTTGGAGACCCGGTGCCGGTGGCCAAGGCGGTGAGCGACTTCGCCAAAACGAGCAAGTTGTTCGCCGTGCGCCTTGCAAGCCTTGAAGGCAAGGCGCTTTCCGCCGATCAGGTGGAAAGCCTCGCCAAACTGCCGGGCAAGCAGGAAATGCTTGGCCAGCTGCTTGGCACGATGAACGCCGTGCCCACCAATTTCGTTTCCCTGTTTGCGAATATGGTGCGGCCGCTTCTCTACGCCCTCAAGGCGATCGAAGAGAAGAAAGCCGCATAGGGATCGTGCGTATCGGCCGAGCCTTTCCGCCTCCGGCGGGGAGCGGCGGCCGAACCCCCTGCATGTCCGGCGTATGTCTGGCATGGGGAGAAGCAGGCGCATGAGAGCGGAAAGCTGATGCCTTTTCGCGGGCAACCAGAACAACCAAAGAGTACAGGAGCAATCCAATGGCCGTTACCAAAGAAGAAGTTGTTGAGTTTATCTCCAATATGACCGTGCTCGAACTCTCCGAGTTCATCAAGGAACTGGAAGAAAAGTTCGGCGTGTCCGCCGCGGCTCCGGCCGTGGGCATGATGATGGCCGCTCCGGCTGCCGGCGCGGCCGCTGAAGCCGCGGAAGAAAAGACGGAATTCGACGTCATCCTGAAGGAAGCCGGCGCCAACAAGATCGGCGTCATCAAGGTCGTGCGCGCCCTCACCGGCCTCGGCCTGAAGGAAGCCAAGGACAAGGTCGACGGCGCTCCCTCCACCCTGAAGGAAGCCGTTTCCAAGGAAGAAGCCGAAGAAGCCAAGAAGCAGCTCACCGAAGCCGGCGCTACCGTCGAAGTGAAGTAAGCTCGCTTTTCTGTTCAGCGCCGCCCGAACAGGACGGACGCAAGGCGCGCTCCATGTGGGCGCGCTTTTTTTGTGCCGCGCTCCGCGGACGCGTCAGCGTCCCCGCCGGCCTGCTCTCTGGTGAAATATATATTTCAATAAAAAATGCTTGCACCCGATGAAAAAAAAAACTATCGTGCCGAATTCACGCAACACCTACCAAAGCAAGGATGCTTCCTGGCACAGTCAACACGTCTTCCGCAAGCATCAGCAGTCGGCAACAACTCACCGGGCAATCGGTGGGGTCATATGTTGTCGGCATTGTTGCGTTTATTATATTGATGGCGCATTGAAGCGGAGATTTTTCGATGCGGAATCGCCAGCCGGCAAATGTGGTTTCCGGCTGATTCACGCTGCTTCGCGGCGCGTCGTCCCCTTGCGGGACGGCGTACGGATACCCGCGCGGATATCCGTAAAGCGATCGACCGCCGTGCAACCCGGCCCCGTTCCGGCCCGCGTCCGTCTTCTCCGGAAAGCGGACGCCGCCGATCAACCTTCTCAGAGGTGAGACAATGGGTCAGCTTACCAAGCAATTTGGCAAAATCAAGGTTGAGGTGCCTGTCCCGCATCTGCTCAACCTTCAGGTGGACTCCTACCGGAAGTTTCTTCAGGAAGGGCGCGAGGAGCGCCTGCCCGACGAAGGGCTGGAAGGAGTTTTCCGTTCCGTCTTCCCCATTGAAGATTTCAACCGTACGGCGAGCCTCGAATTTGCAAGCTACGAAATCGGGGAACCCAAATACGATCAGGCGGAATGCATCTCCAAGGGACTGACCTATGAGGCCCCGGTACGCATCAAGGTGCGTCTTGTCGTCTACGACGTGGAGGAGGAGACGCAAAACCGCACGGTTCGCGACATCAAGGAACAGGATATCTACTTCGGCACGCTGCCGCTGATGACGGAAAAGGGCACGTTCATCATCAACGGCACCGAGCGGGTCATCGTGAACCAGCTCCAGCGCTCGCCGGGCATCATCTTTGAGCACGACGGCGGCAAGACCCACACCAGCCGCAAGGTGCTCTATTCCTGCCGGGTCATCCCCATGCGCGGTTCCTGGCTGGATTTTGATTTTGACCACAAAGACATTCTGTATGTCCGCATCGACCGCCGGCGCAAAATGCCGGCGACAATCCTGCTCAAGGCCATGGGCATGAGCAAGACGGACATCCTCGACGCCTTTTACAAGAAGGAAACCTACGCGCTTGAGGCCGACGGCCGCGTGACCTGGGCCTTTGATCCCGAGTGCTACCGCAAGGAGCCGGCCTTCGCTGATATCGTGGACGGCGAGGGCAACGTGATCGTCAAGGCCGGCAAGGCGATCACCAAGCGCGCGTGGCGGCTCATGGAAACGGCCGGGCTTGCGTCCATTGAAGTGGCGCCCGAAGCCCCGCTCGGGCTTTTCCTGGCTGAAGATCTGGTGGACGCCAACACCGGCGAAATTCTTGCCGAAGCGGCGGACGAAATCACGGCCGGGCTGATCGACGCCTGCCGCGAGGCCGGCATTGTCCGTCTGCCCGTGCTGCATACCCGCGGCACGGACACCTCCTCTTCCATCCGCGACACTCTGGTGCAGGACAAAACCCCCACCAGGGAAAAGGCGCAGGAGGAAATCTACCGCCGGTTGCGGCCAAGCTCCCCGCCCACGCCCGAAATCGCGGCGTCCTTCTTTGACAATCTGTTCCGCAATGCGGACTACTACGATCTCTCCCCGGTGGGACGGTACAAGCTCAATCAGCGCCTCGGGCGCTCCGAGCACGCGGATCTCCGCACCCTGGCCGACGATGATATTCTGGAAGCCATCAAGGTCCTTGTGCAGTTGAAAGACAGCCACGGCCCCGCGGACGATATCGACCACCTCGGCAACCGCCGAGTGCGCCTGGTGGGCGAACTGGTGGAAAACCAGTACCGCATCGGCCTTGTGCGCATGGAGCGGGCGATCAAGGAGCGCATGAGCATTCAGGAAGTGGCCACGCTCATGCCGCATGACCTGATCAACCCGAAGCCGGTGGCGGCCGTGCTGAAGGAATTTTTCGGCACTTCGCAGCTTTCGCAGTTCATGGATCAGACCAACTCCCTGTCGGAAGTGACGCACAAGCGGCGTCTCTCCGCGCTGGGTCCGGGCGGCCTGACGCGCGAGCGCGCGGGTTTTGAAGTGCGCGACGTGCACGTCTCGCACTACGGGCGCATCTGCCCCATTGAAACGCCGGAAGGTCCGAACATCGGCCTCATCGTTTCGCTGACCACCTACGCCAAGGTCAACGATTACGGCTTTATCGAAACGCCGTACCGCGTTGTGCGCGACGGCTCCATGACGGACGAGATCGTGCATCTCGACGCCTCGTGCGAAAGCGGGCATGTCATCGCCCAGGCCAACGCCGCGGTGGACGGAGCCGGCCACCTTGCCGACGAATACGTGTCCGTGCGGGCGCGGGGCGATGTGGGCATGGAGCCGCGCGACGACGTCACGCTGATGGACATTTCGCCAAGTCAGATGGTGTCCATCTCCGCGGCGCTCATTCCCTTCCTGGAGCATGACGACGCCAACCGCGCCCTGATGGGATCGAACATGCAGCGGCAGGCCGTGCCCCTTCTCCGCTCGGAGCGGCCCCTGGTCGGCACGGGCATGGAAGTGGACGTGGCGAGAGACTCCGGCGCGTGCATCCTGGCGGAAGGGGACGGCGTGGTCCACTACGCCGACGCGGACCGGATCATTGTCTGTTACGACGATCCGGCCCTGTACCCCAGCCTCGGCGGAGTGCGCGCCTACGATCTGCTGAAGCACCACAAGTCCAACCAGAATTCCTGTTTCGGTCAGGTTCCGTCCTGCGAGCCGGGGCAGCGGGTGAAAAAGGGGCAGGTGCTGGCCGACGGCCCCGCCATTCATGACGGCGGGCTGGCCCTCGGCAAGAACATGATGATCGCCTTCATGCCCTGGTGCGGCTACAACTTTGAAGACTCCGTGCTCATTTCCGAACGCGTGGTCAAGGAAGACATCTATACCTCGGTGCACATCGAGGAATTCGAGGTCGTCGCGCGCGACACCAAGCTCGGACCGGAAGAAATCACCCGCGATATCCCCAACGTCGGTGAGGAAATGCTCCGCAACCTTGACGACAGCGGGATCATCCGCATCGGCGCGGCCGTGAAGCCGGACGATATCCTTGTCGGCAAAATCACCCCCAAGGGCGAAACCCAGCTCACGCCGGAAGAAAAACTCCTCCGCGCGATCTTCGGTGACAAGGCGCGCGACGTGAAAAACACCTCGCTCAAGGTCCCGCCGGGAATCGAGGGCACGGTCATCGACGTGAAGGTCTTCAACCGCCGTTCCGGCGAGAAGGACGATCGCACCCGTCAGATCGAGGATCATGAAATCAGCCGTCTGGACCGCAAGGAACAGGCCCATGTGCGCGGCGTCACCGTCAGCATGAGAGAGAAGGTACTGGCCGAGGCGGAAGGCAAGCAGCTTGCCGTGACCCTGGCCGGCAGGAAAAAGGGCGAAGTGCTGGCCGAGGCCGGCGCGGCCCTGACGCGGGAAATCCTTGAGGAAGTGCCACTGAAAAAGCTGGAAGGCGCGTTCAGGAGCAAGGAAGTCAACGAGGCCGTGGGTGAACTCCTCGCGCTGTACGATCGCCAGATCGCCTACGTCAAGGCCATTTACGACGCCAAGCGGGAGAAGGCCACGGAAGGGGACGATCTGCCCCCCGGCGTGATCAAGATGGTCAAGGTGCATATCGCGGTCAAGCGCAAGCTCTCCGTGGGCGACAAGATGGCCGGCCGGCACGGCAACAAGGGGGTCGTCTCCCGCATTCTGCCGGAAGAGGACATGCCCTTCTTTGCGGACGGCCGGGCGGTGGACATTGTGCTCAACCCCCTTGGCGTGCCTTCGCGCATGAACATCGGGCAGATCATGGAAGTGCACCTGGGCTGGGCCGCGCGCGAACTCGGCCGCCAGCTTGCGGAACTGGTGGACAGCGGCGCCATGCTCAGACAGGTGCGCGAAGAGGTGAAGGACATTTTCAATTCGCCCGAAATCAGCGCCGAAGTGGACGCCATGGATGACGAGTCGTTCCGCAAGTCTGTGCTCAAACTGCGGGAAGGCATCATCACCTACACCCCGGTGTTCGACGGCGCGCAGGAATCGGAGATCTGGAACTGGCTGTCCCGCGCGGGACTGCCCGACGACGGCAAATCCGTGCTGTACGACGGCCGCACCGGCGAGCCGTTCAAGAATCGGGTGACCACGGGCGTCATGTACTTCCTGAAGCTCCACCACCTGGTTGACGAGAAGATCCATGCCCGCTCCACCGGCCCCTACTCGCTGGTGACGCAGCAGCCCCTGGGCGGCAAGGCGCAGTTTGGCGGCCAGCGTCTCGGGGAAATGGAAGTGTGGGCGCTTGAAGCCTACGGCGCGTCCTACCTGTTGCAGGAATTCCTCACCGTCAAATCCGACGACGTGACCGGGCGCGTGAAGATGTACGAAAAGATCGTCAAGGGCGACAACTTCCTGGAGGCCGGCCTGCCCGAATCCTTCAACGTGCTGGTGAAGGAACTCATGTCGCTCGGCCTCAACGTCAACCTGCATCAGGAAGAAGGCAAGAAAAAGCCCAAACCGGCCATTTTCAGGGAAGACGAGATATAACCCGGTTCATCCGGTTGACCCCGGCGTGTCCGGCCGGACCGCGCAAGGCCCGGCCGGGCACGCCCGACGCGACAGCCTTTGATCCTGCTCCGTTCCGGAGCACAGCTCCGGGACGCGACTTCCGCCGCCGCGCGGCGGAAGCTCCGCAACCCGATTTGCAAAGGGAGCGCATACATGAGTCTTGATGAACTGTTCACCGTGCGGAGCACGGCGGCCTCGGCGAACGCGGCGCAGATCCGCAATCTGAAGGCCATTCAGATTTCCATCGCCTCGCCGGAAAACATCCGTGAATGGTCCTACGGCGAGGTGAAGAAGCCGGAGACCATCAATTACCGCACGTTCAAGCCGGAGCGCGACGGCCTTTTCTGCGCCAAGATCTTCGGCCCGGTGAAAGATTACGAATGCAACTGCGGCAAATACAAGCGCATGAAGCATCGCGGCATCGTCTGCGAAAAATGCGGCGTGGAAGTCATCGCCTCCAAGGTGCGCCGCGAGCGCATGGGGCATATCGAACTCGCCGCGCCGGTGGCGCATATCTGGTTTCTGAAGACCCTGCCTTCCAAGATCGGAACCCTGCTCGACATGACCATGGCCGATCTGGAAAAGGTGCTTTATTTCGACTCCTACATCGTGCTGGATCCGGGTTCCACCAACCTCCAGAAAATGCAGGTGGTGTCCGAGGATCAGTACCTTCAGATCATCGATCATTTCGGTGAGGACGCCCTGACCGTGGGCATGGGCGCGGAGTCGATCCGCGGCCTGCTCGAAGAGCTGAACCTTGACGAACTCAAGGTGCAGCTCCGCGAGGAGTCGCAGACGACCAAGTCGCAGACCAAGAAAAAGAAGCTCACCAAGCGTCTGAAGATCGTCGAGGCCTTTCTCGAATCGGGCAACCGTCCCGAGTGGATGATCATGGAGGTCATTCCGGTCATTCCGCCGGAACTGCGGCCTCTTGTTCCCCTGGACGGCGGGCGCTTCGCCACCTCGGATCTGAACGATCTCTACCGCCGGGTGATCAACCGCAACAACCGGCTGAAACGCCTGATGGAGCTTGGCGCGCCCGATATCATCATTCGCAACGAAAAGCGGATGCTTCAGGAAGCCGTGGACGCGCTGTTCGACAACGGGCGGCGGGGCAGGGCCATTGCCGGCACCAACGGCCGGCCGCTCAAGTCCCTCTCGGACATGATCAAGGGCAAGCAGGGGCGCTTCCGCCAGAATCTGCTCGGCAAGCGCGTGGACTACTCCGGGCGCTCGGTCATTGTCGTCGGCCCGTCGCTCAAGCTCCACCAGTGCGGCCTGCCCAAGAAGATGGCGCTTGAACTGTTCAAGCCCTTCATCTACTCCGAGCTTGAGAAGCGCGGGCACGCCTCCACCATCAAGAGCGCCAAGAAGATGGTGGAGCGCGAGGAACTGGTGGTCTGGGACATTCTTTCCGACGTGGTGCGCGAGTACCCCATCCTGCTCAACCGCGCGCCCACGCTGCACAGGCTCGGCATCCAGGCTTTCGAGCCGCTGCTGGTGGAAGGCAAGGCCATTCAACTGCACCCGCTCGTCTGCTCCGCCTACAATGCGGACTTTGACGGCGACCAGATGGCCGTGCACATCCCCCTGTCGGTGGAAGCGCAGATCGAATGCCGCGTGCTCATGATGAGCACCAACAACATCCTTTCCCCGGCCAACGGAAGCCCGGTCATCGTGCCGTCGCAGGATATCGTCCTCGGTCTGTACTACATGACGGTGGAGCGTTCGTTCGAGCCGGGCGAGGGCATGATCTTCTGCGCGCCGTGGGAAGTGGTGGCGGCGTACGACGCCGGGCGCGTCAGCATGCACGCCCGCGTCAGGGTCCGCATGGACGACGGCCGCCTGCACGACACCACGCCGGGGCGCATCCTCGTCTGGCAGGATCTGCCGGAGGGGCTTCGCTTCGACTATGTGAACTGCGTGCTCACCAAAAAGAACATTGCCCGTCTTGTGGGCAGCGCCTACCAGGATGCGGGCATCAAGGCCACGGTCATTCTCTGCGACAGGCTGAAGAGCATCGGCTACGAATACGCCACCCGGGCCGGCGTCACCATCGGCGTGAAGGATTTGACCATCCCCGCCAGCAAGAAGCGCATCATTGACGCGGCCACGGCCGAAGTGGACGATATCGAACGCCAGTACCGCGACGGCATCATCACCCGCACGGAAAAATACAACAAGGTCGTTGACGTGTGGACCAAGGCCACGCAGGACGTCTCCGCCGAAATGACGAAGGAGATCTCCACCGACCGGGTGAAAGACCCCGTGACCGGCCGGGAAGAAGCGAACCTGAGCTTCAACTCCATCTTCATGATGTCCAACTCCGGCGCGCGAGGCAACCAGGACCAGATGCGCCAGCTTGCCGGGATGCGCGGCCTCATGGCCAAGCCCTCGGGCGAAATCATCGAAACGCCGATCACCGCGAGCTTCCGCGAGGGGCTGACGGTGTTGCAGTACTTCACCTCCACGCACGGCGCGCGCAAGGGCCTGGCCGACACCGCCCTGAAGACGGCCAACTCCGGTTACCTGACGCGCCGGCTGGTGGACGTGGTGCAGGACGTGATCGTCTCCGAGCACGATTGCGGCACGGTGGACGGCATTGAAATCCGGCACGTCAAGGACGGCGGGGAGATCAAGCAGCGCCTGTCCGAGCGCGTGCTCGGGCGCGTGCTCCTCTACCCGGTCTACGATCCGGTCAGCGGCGAGCAGCTTTTCCCGGAAAACACCCTGGTGGACGAAGCTGTCGCCAGAAAGCTTGACGAGGCCGAAGTGGCGTCCGTCATGATCCGTTCCGCGCTGACCTGCCAGTCCGAGCGTGGCGTCTGCTCGCTCTGCTACGGGCGGGATCTGGCGCGCGGACACCTTGTGAACATCGGGGAAACCGTGGGCATCATCGCGGCCCAGTCCATCGGTGAGCCGGGCACCCAGCTCACCATGCGCACCTTCCACATCGGGGGCACCGCGTCCAAGGAAATCGAACGCTCCAACTTTGAAGCCCAGAACGCCGGCCGGGTGGTGCTCACCCGCGTCAAGTCCGTGCCCAACCGCGACGGCGTGCACCTCGTGCTCGGCAAGAGCGGCCAGGTGGCCATTGTGGACGAGCAGGGGCGGGAACGCGAACGCTACACCCTGCCCAACGGCGCGCGCCTCTTTGTGAGCGAGGGCCAGGAAGTGAGCAAGGGCTTCCTGCTGGCCGAGTGGGATCCCTTCAACGAACCCTTTGTTTCGGAAGTGGACGGCATCATCAAGTTCACCGACCTGGTGGACGGCAAGACCTATCAGGAAAAGCTTGATGAAGCCACGCACCAGGCGTCCATGACCATCATCGAGTACCGCACCACGAGTTTCCGCCCGTCGGTTTCCGTGGTGGACGCGGAGGGGCAGCCCAAGCTGCGCGGGGCCAGTCACATGCCAGCCGTGTACAGCCTGCCCGTGGGCGCGATCATCATGGTCAAGGACGGCCAGGAGGTCCAGGCCGGGGATATCATCGCCCGCAAGCCGCGCGAAACGTCGAAAACCCGCGATATCGTGGGCGGTCTTCCCCGCGTGGCCGAACTGTTTGAAGTGCGCAAGCCCAAGGATATGGCCGTGGTGTCCGAAATCGCCGGCGTGGTCTCCTACGCGGGCGAGGCCAAGGGCAAGCGCAAGCTCATCGTCACCCCGGACGTGGGCGAGGCCAAGGAATACCTTGTGCCCAAGGGCAAGCACATCACCGCGTCGGACGGCGACTTCGTGGAGGCAGGCGATCTGCTCACCGAAGGTCACCCCGAACTGCACGATATCCTGCGGACCAAGGGCGAAAAATTCCTTGCCGCGTACCTGGTGGACGAAATTCAGGAAGTCTACCGCTTCCAGGGCGTGGGCATCGACGACAAGCACATTGAAGTCATCGTGCGCCAGATGCTCCGCAAGGTGACCGTCACCGATCCGGGCGGAACAAGCTTCCTCGTGGGCGAACAGGTGGACAAGGCCGAATTCAAGGCCGAAAATCAGAAGATCATGAACGAAGGCCGCACGCCGGCCACGGCGGAACCTCTGGTACTCGGCATCACCCAGGCGTCGTTGACCACGTCGTCCTTCATTTCGGCGGCGTCCTTCCAGGAGACGACAAAGGTGCTCACCGAGGCGGCGCTCCGGGGCAAGATGGACTACCTCCGCGGCCTCAAGGAAAACGTCATTGTCGGACGGCTCATCCCCGCCGGCACCGGCTACCGCGAGTATGTGGAACAGGACATTGTCGTGCCCGATCAGAAGGAACGCCCCGACAAGTTCCTGGAGGAACTGGAAACCAATCCCGTACTGGTGGATTACGAAAGCGAACGCCTGTAGCGCCCGCATTGTGATGGCAGGGCATTTCATACGCGGCGGCAACGCCGGGTTCACCCGCCAAAAAGCGCGTTTTGGGGCGAGTGAACCGCATTTTAGTCCGGCTGAATGCTGAAATGTGTTTGCTATGAATGAAAAAGAGCGGTTTCCCTGTCATGTGGAACCGCTCTTTTTTATGATTCCCGTACCATTTGCCTGCGGAATGGGTCAGTTTGAAATGTTGGGGGCTTCTCGCCCCAAACCTCTCGGCAGGGAATGATCCTCCTGTACCCCAGGGGCTGGCGTGGCGCGCCACACCGGCATCCGAGGGGTCCGGGGGCATCATGCCCCCGGCGGGGTGGGCAGCCTCCCGTTTTCACATTGGGCCACTGTTCTGCCCGAGGATGCGCAAATGAACCTTCTGTACCTTTCCGATGTGTTTTGTCCGTGGTGTTATGGCTTTGTGCCGGTGATGCGGCGTATTCTGGCCGATCATCCTGAACTGTCCGTGCGCGTGCTCGGCGGCGATCTCGTCGAGGTTCCGCGGATGCTTTCAGAAATGAAGGGAAGCCGGGAGTTTTTCACCCGCCTGGCGACGACTGCCGGGCAGCCGGTGGACGCCTTTCTGAAGGCTCTGGACGGAGCAGGGTCCGGAGGGCCGGACTGGCGGATGCATTCGCCGGAAGCGGGCGCGGCGCTCGTTGCCCTGAAGGTTCTTGCGCCGGGGCATGAAGCGGAACAGATGGAAGCCTTTCAGCATGGTTTGTACGGCGAAGGCCGGGATGTGCTCGCCCCGGCCGTGCAACATGCCCTGGCGTCGCGCTGGGGCGTGGATGCGGCCGCTTTTGACGCGGCTCTGGCCGACAGGAACGTGCGGGAGCGCGCGGAACGCGAAACCGCCGAGGCGCTGGCGATCATGGGGGAATTTCGCCTCTATCCCACCCTGTATCTGGAAGGGAACGGCGCGCGTGAACTGCTGGCGCGCGGCTATGTGCCGTATGAAACAGTGCGGGCCAAACTGGACGCGGCGCTTGCCGGCGAACGGGGAACTGTTGCCGAGGGCGCGGCCTGCGGGCTTGACGGCGGATGTTCCTGATGCTCTACCCTTGGCCCCTGCCGCGCATGGCCGCGCGGACTTCCGCCACGCGCGCCGCAATGTCCGGCGCGCCGACGAGTTCGGAAACAAGGGCGCAGCACCGCGCGCCGTGCGCGACCACATCAGCGATGTTGTGCCGCTTGATGCCCCCGATGGCGACAAAGGGGAGCGGGCTGTTGGCCACGACCCAGTCAAGGTAATCCAGAGTCACGGGCGCGCAGACGTCCTTTTTGGTCTGCGTCGGGTAGATCGGGCCGACGCCGATGTAGTCCGCCCCGGCCGCTTCGGCGGCGCGCGCCTGTTCCGGGCTGTGCGTGGACAGGCCGATGATCATGTCCGGGCCGACCAGCCGGCGCACTTCGGGCACGGGCAGATCGTCCTGCCCCACATGCACGCCGTCCGCCTCGCACAGAAGGGCGATATCCACATGATCATTGACGATAAGGCAGGCTCCGGCCGCGCGCGTCAGTTCGCGCAGGGCGCGGCATTCCTCCAGCATCCGGCCGGCTTTCTTGTCTTTCTCGCGATATTGCAGGATCCTGATCCCCGCGCCGAGCAGGGCTTTCGCCACGTCGAGCACCGGGCGGCCCAGCGACAGGGCGTCGTCCGTGAGCGCGTACAGATCCGTTCCGTCACCGACTCCGGGCAGACGTTTCATCCTGTGTTCCTCCGTATTTTTCGTGGCTGCGATCTGTGCGCAGGGTGTGGGCCGCCTTTGTCAAACCGTCTTTCACAGCGCCCGGAACCACTCCGGCTTCAGGCCGATTTCTCCGGCCAGGGCCGCCTCTATGGTTTTCAGTCCGGTGGCCTTGCCTTCCGGGTAGGTGATTTTGAGCGGCAGGTAGTTTGAGGCGTGGTTGGCGCGGAACAGGCCGTGGCTCAGATCCGTATGTTCCACCATTTCGTGCAGTTCCCGCAGGAGATCCATCGGCGCGGGCAGGGTGAAGCTTCCGGCCGCCTGCTCCCGGGCAAGCTCCGTCCCCGGCATGACGATGACGGAAAGCGCCCCCACATACGAGGGATCCATGGCCGTCAGCACCCGCCCCGTCGCCCGGGCGTGTTCCAGCGAGCGTTCCGTGCCGGCGATGCCGAGCAGCACCGTCACCGAGTTGGCGATGCCGGCGTCTTCCAGCCGTCGTCCTTCGCGGATGAGTTGTTCCGCCGTGGATCCCTTGCGGATGCGGCGCAAGGTTTCGTCATCGCCGCTCTCCACGCCAAAGTAGGCGATGCCGAGGCCGAGATCCGCCAGTTCGCGCAATTCGGCGTCGCTTTTGGAGCGCACGCCCTTGCCGTTGGCGTACAGGCCGACTCTGGTCACCCAGGGCAGTTTTTCCCGGATCTGTTCCAGAGTCCAGACAAGGCGTTTCTGCGGCATGATCAGCGCGTCCCCGTCCATCAGAAACACGCGCGTCTGCCGGCGGCAGTGTTTCGCGGCGAACGCGAGATCGCGCAGAATGGTTTCCGGCGGTTTGATGGCGAACAGGCGTTTGTCGCGGTAGGCGTTGCAAAATGTGCACTTGTTGTGGGAACAGCCGAGCGTGGCCTGAATGAGGATGCTGTCCGCCTCGCTCGGGGGGCGCATCAGATTGCCCTGGTAGTCAAAACCTTCGTCATCATCGAAAAACGCCATGCCGTCTCCGTTGCGTTTGGGAGCGTGTTCGTTCCAAACAGGCTCTCATTCATTTTCCATGTGCAGAAAGGCGCTCATGATCACCTTGAGTCCGAAGCCGGGAAAATTGACCCGGCATTTGTCCGGCGGCAGGTGCTCCACAATTTTGCCCCGGCCGAAAATCTTGTGCCGGCAGTAGCCGCAAGACTGTCTGGACTCGCCCCCCGCATCGCGCTCCTCACAGCGTTCCGCGCTGTCTTCCGCGTCGTCTTCCCTGTCGTCCCGTGCGGGGCAGGCCGGCGCGAACACCGAATCCCGCGTCCATGAAGAGACGCGCGAGCACGTTGCCGGCGCGAACACGCCGGGCTTTTGCCCCGCGCGGGGCAGGCGGAAGGAGGGCGCGTCGTCCTCGTCTTCATCTCCGGATCCGCTCCACCGGCGGCTCATCGCTCCGCTGTAGCTTTCGCGCCATTCTTCCAGGGAGGCGGCGGGCAGATCGGCCACAAACGGGCTTGGCCGCGCCAGCTCCGTGCCGCCGTTCTGCCGGCTGTACAGCGTGCAGGGCACGCACAGTTCCAGAAGCTCGCGCGCCCGCGTGCAGGCCACATACATGAGCCGGCGCTCTTCCTCGAAGTCCTCCGGCCGGATCAGCGCGTGGCGCGAGGGAAAGCGATCTTCCACCAGATCGAGCAGGATCACCGCGTCCCACTCCAGCCCCTTGGCGGAATGGATGGTGGAGAGCACAACGCTTTCCTCCTCGGCGGCGTTTTCCTCCGCGCCGGGGGCGTCCAGGGAAAGATCAGCGACGAACTGTTCCAGATCGGCATAGGATGAAGCGATGTGCGCAAGCTCTTCCAACCCCTGCCGCCGCCGGGGCCAGTCTTCGGGGAAGCGGCTTTCCAGCCGCGGCTGGTAATGATCCAGCGTGAGTTCAAGCAGCCCGGCCGGGGTCAGATCCTGCACGCGGACGCGATCGAGGAAGGTCATGTCCGCCAGCATTTCGGGGTAGCGCGCGCACGCCGCGCGCAAGGCGTCGGCGTCGCCCCGGCAGGCGATCTCGTACATGCGGGCGGCGGTTTTGGGGCCGACGCCCTTGCACAGGGCCGCGATGCGCTGGAAGGAAGGCATGTCGAGCGGATTGATCGCCAGGCGGATAAAGGCGATCACGTCCCGCACATGGATCGCTTCGGTATAGCGCAGCCCCCCGTATTTGCGGAAGCGTATCCCGCGTTTGGCCAGCGCCACCTCAAGATGGTAGGATTGATAGCCCGCCCGGAACAGCACCGCGATTTCACAGGGCTTGTATTCGGCAAGCAGCGCCTCGATCCGTCCGGCCACCACCACGGCCTGCGTGAGATCGCTGAGCGGCCGCACCAGCCGGACAGGGCGGGGCGGGGCGCTCTCCTCGCGGCGGGTGAACAGGGTCTTGCAAAAGCCCTCGCGCGCGCCCGCCAGCACGGCATTGGCCACATCCAGCACGGGGCGGCGCGAGCGGTAGTTTTCTTCCAGCCGGATCAGCCGGGTTTCCGGAAACAGGGTGGGAAACTCAAGGATATTGCGCACGTCCGCCCCGCGGAAGGCGTAAATGGATTGGGCGTCGTCCCCCACGGCCATGACGTTGCCGCGCTCCCCGGCCAGGAGGCGCACGATGCGGGCCTGCACGCGGTTGGTGTCCTGGTATTCGTCCACCATGATATGACTGTGGCAGTCCCGCATGTATTCGGCAAGGCCGGGATCGTCCGCCTCGCCGCGGAGCAGGGCTTCCAGTTCAAACAGGAGATCGTCGTAATCCAGCAGGCTGTGCGCGCGCCGGTACTCGCGGTACGCCTCCCCGAGCCGGATCAGATCGTCGGCGTAGGGCAGGAGGTGCGGGGATTCGCGCCGGAGGATCTCCTCGACGGGCGTTTCCTTGTTGCGGGCCTTGCTGAGCAGGGCGAGCACGGCCTGCGTTTTGGGAAAGGAACGATCCCGCTTGCCTATTTTGAGTTCGTCCCGGCACTGTTGCAGAGCCGCGGCGCTGTCGCTGCCGTCCATGACCGTGACCGGCCCCGGCGCCCAGGCCGGGCGGCGGCGACGCAGCACGGAAAAGGCGAAGGCGTGGAACGTCCCCCCCTGCACCCCGCCAAGGCTGTAGCCAAGCAGATCCGCGGCGCGGGAGAGCATTTCCCGGCTGGCCTTGCGCGTGAAGGTGAGCAGGAGCATGGAGGCGGGGTCCACCCCCTGTTCCGCCAGCCAGGCCAGACGGTGCACGATGGTGCGCGTTTTGCCGCTGCCCGCGCCGGCGACGACAAGCACCGGCCCGTCCGGAGCGGTCACGGCTTCGCGCTGCGCGGGGTTCAGGGCCGAGAGATCAAGCACGGGAGCCTCCTGCCGAATACGGGCGCGCCGTGTTCATTCCTCTGCCTGCCCTTCCTGCCCCAGCCATTGATTCAGGCCGGTCAGATCCTCTCCCCAGGCGTGGCCGGACCCGGCAAAGTCCCTGCCGCGCCCGTAAAACAGGGTTCCCACCTGTTCGGCCGCCAGCATGTCCGTGCCGGAATCGCCCACCATCACGGTTTCGGCCGGGTCCGCCCCTGCTTCGCGCACGATCATGGCGAGGCGCTCCGCCTTGGCCGGCGGCGTGCCGTATATGCCCGCAAAATACCGCGCCAGCCCCCGCTTTTCCAGGATGGATCGCAGTTCTTCCGTGGGCGTGCCGGAACAGACGTACATGGGAACGCGGCCGTTCCAGCGTTCCAGCACGTCCAGCGCGCCGGGCACGAGGGGCGCGTTCAGCACGTTGTCCACCGCGTGTCGGGCAAACTCCGCGCACAGTTCCGTCATTTCCGCCGGCGTGATTTCGCGTCCGAGAACTTCCCGGAACAGCCAGGCGAATTTTTCCTGCCGGCTGACCCCGCCGTGCAGGTGGTGGAACAGGGTCAGTCTGTCCCGCGCCTCGGGGCCGTAACGCTCCGCCGTCCGGGCGAACGCCTGCGTTTTCGCGTCCACCGATTCAAGAATCACGCCGTCGCAGTCAAAGACCAGCAGGGCTGTCGTCATGGATCGTCCGCCTTTTGCCGAAGCCGTTTCAGGCTGTCGTCCCGTTTGTCGCTCCATCCGTTGTTTCGCCCGCCGCCCCCTCCGCCGCGTCAGGCGACTGGTCAAGCGCCGCCAGCAGGTTGCGGATGGTGTCCATTTCCATGAGGATGCGCGCCTCGCGCGCGTAGGAACCGATGTGCGGGGTGAGGATGACGTTGTTCATCTCCCGCAGGGGGCCGTCGTAGGGTTCGTGGGCGAAGACGTCAAGGGCCGCGCCGCCCAGATGCCCGGCCACAAGCAGGCCGTACAGGGCGTTCTCGTCCACCAGCCCGCCGCGCGCCGTGTTGATCACATAACTGCCGGGGCGCATGAGCGAGAGCCGGCCCTTGTCCAGCAGCACGCCGCCTTTCGGCTTGGCGCAGTGCAGGGTCACGATGTCGGCCCAGTCCATGAGCGCGTCAAGGCCGAGCCGGGAGTAGGCGTCATCCTCGCAGTGGGGATCGGCGTAGGCGATCTCCACGCCGAAGGGCGCGAGAAGGCGGGCCACGGCGTGCCCGATGCGGCCAAAGCCCACGATGCCCACCCGCTTGCCGTGCAGCAGGTTGCCCATGCGCTTTTTCCAGACGCCGGCCCGGATCTCCCTGTCCTGATGCGGCGCCTGACGCAGGAGGGTGAGGACAAGCCCCACGGTCAGTTCGGCCACGGCCAGGGTGGGGCCGTCTGGCGTGTTGCGGACGGCGACGCCCCTCTCCCGCGCGCAGTCGTGGTCCACGTTGTCCATGCCGGTGCCGCAACGGGAAATCGCCCGGAGCTCCGGGCAGGCTTCCAGCACATGCCGGCCGAGCGGTTCCGTTCCGGCCGCCACGCCGACGCAGCCTTGCAGGATACGGATGGCTTCGTCTTCCGTGAGCGTCCGCCCCGTATCGTTCATGACGTAGTCGATGCCCCTTTCCCGCAAGAGATCGAGCGGAGCTTCGCTGTACCTTGCGAAAGAGGAAGGAGTGATGGCTATGCGCACAAGATCCCCCGAAGTGCTGTGAAATTCATTTCATGCATTGTTCCGAGATGTTCCGATCCGGGCCGGTGACGCTGCAAAAAAGGGCGCTCCGCCAGGACGGGAAGCCGGACGCCTTTTGAAGCGGGCAGGGCGGGGAACGTCACAGATCCCGATTCCGGCGGCCGATGACCCTGGCCGGAACCCCGCCGACAATGGCGTAGGGTTCCACGCTTCCGGTCACTACCGCGCCCGCGCCCACCACGGCTCCCCGGCCGATGTGCGAGCCGGGCGTCAGCGTGCAGTTGGCCGCGATCCAGACGTCGTCCTCGACAATGACCTCGCCGTAGCGGTGCCCCTGCCGCATTATAGGCACATCCGGACGATCAAAACAATGATTGGCGGCGCGGACGACTGTTCCCGGCCCTACGGCCACCTGCCGGCCGAAACGCACCAGCCCGCCCGAAGCGTCCACGGTGACGCCGTGGCTCAGGGCGCTTTCCTCGCCAAGCTCCAGGGTTCCGCCCGCCGCGTACAGGTGACAGCCCCGGCCGAGGCGAACCCTGTCGCCAAGGCGCATGGACGAGCAGCCCTGAAGCGTCAGCCCCGTGCCGAAGCGTACCGTGCCGCAGGCCGCAAACAGCGGCTTCCACAGGATCAGTCGGGCCGCCATGCCGAGCCGGGTGGGAATCCAGCCCAGGCAGGCAACAAGAAGTTCCTCGATCAGCGCGCGCACGGCGTCATTTCGTGTAGCGGCCGCGCAGGGCGTCGTCCCGCATCATGATCCGCACCCGCGCCAGATCGCCCTCGGTGTCCACGCTGAGAGTGCGTTCGCTCACGGGAACCATCCGCACCTTCTCGCCGTGTTCGAGGATGCGCATCATGTCCACGGATTCGATGATCTCGAGCGGGGATTCCTCCATCTCGTTGAAGCGCAACAGGTAGTCGCGCCGGAAGGGAATGATGCAGACCTGTTTTTTCATGGGCACATGGGGCGTGCCCTTGCGCCGCGAGGGGATCGGCTCGCGCGAGAAATAGAGGGCGTCCCCGTTGCGATCGACGACAACCTTGACCTCGTTCGGATCCTCGAATTCCTCTTCCGTCGCCAGATCGGCCATGAGGTTGACCACGTTGACCGACGGATCGGCCAGCATGGGCGCGAGGGCCGCGTCGATCATGGCCGGGGTGACCATGGGTTCGTCGCCCTGCACCATGACCACCACGTCGGCGCGCCGGCCGGTGAGCTTCTCAATGGTCAGCATGGCCTCGGCCGTGCGGGTGGTGCAGCGGACGTGGGTGTCCGCCGTCATCACCGCCCCGAGTCCCGCGGCCGCGGCATAGTCCATGACGACCTGATCGCAGGTGGCGATCCAGGTGGAGGAGAGCGTTTCGCACATGGCGGTGCGGAACGCCACATGCCCGACCATGGGCACGCCGTGGATATCGGCCAGAGGCTTGCCGGGAAAACGGCTGGACCCCATGCGGGCAGGGATGATCGCAATGCAGTTCATGGTTTGCTCCGGAGCGCGGCGAGCCGCGCGTTTGGGCGGAAATCACTTTCCGTCATGAAATGACTTCTCATCAAGATAAAAGCCGCCGGCTTCCGGCAGATCGGGATGCAGCGCGCGATGGACCTCTTCCATGACCCTGAGCACCCCCTGCCCGAGATCGATGGACAGGTGCGGGGTCATTTTGCGGCCGACTTTGGGCATGAAGGCGTAGGGCGTGATCTGGTAGTGGCCGCTCCCGGGATCGTTCTGGAACTTGATCTCCAGATCCCTGCCGAGCATTTCGCCAATCATCCTGAAGAGATCGCCCACCCGCATCGGCTCGTTGCCCGTGAGCACTATATTCTGGTTGGCGTATTCGGGCCGGAGGATCTCCACCGTGCTCAGGGCCGCGTCCTCCACATGGATATATTCGCGGAGGGCTTCGGGGCTTCCGTAATAGGTGATGGTTCCGGTTTCCAGGGCTTCGGCCACAAAGCGGTGGATGGCGTTGCGCCGATCCGCGCGCGGGCCGTACAGCGAACCGTAGCGGAGGATCGTGTATTCAAGCCCGTGCATGGCGTGGTAGTTCTCGATGTACAGCTCGCAGGACTGCTTGCTGCACCGGTAAAAGCCGCCGGACTTGCCGTAGACGTAGAGCGAGCTGGCGAAGACATAGCGTTTCACCCCGGCCTTGCGGCAGGCTTCGAGCGCGATGACGTTGCCGAGCACGTTGACCCGCGCGGTGTCCACCGGCCGGCTGTTGGCCTCACCGATATCCGCGATGCCGGCGAAGTTGAACACCGCGTCCGCGCCGGAAACCACCTCGTCCACCAGTTTTTCGTCAAGCAGGTCACCCGTCGCCATGCGCTGATCCGGCCGCAGCCACGGCGAGGGGCGCAAGTCCACAAGGGTCACGGCGTGACCGGCGTCGGACAGCGCGTCGCAGACATGCGAACCAAGAAAGCCCGAACCGCCGAACAGCACGATATTCATCACTTGTTTCCTTCTGTCCGGCGTCCCGAGGCAGTCGAGCCGGCCCGCACGCCGGGCAGGGCGGGCCGTTCCGCCCCGCGCATGAGAAAGACCGCATCGATCCCGTAGGCGATGAAGCGGTAGCCGTCCGCCACGCAGCGGGCCAGTTGCGCCGGATCGGGCTGGACCACATGCGCGCCCATGATCATATTGTGTTGGCGGCAGGCCGCGTTGATCCGATCCATTGTCGCCGTGAATTCGGGGTGATCGAACTGTCCGGTCAGACCCAGGGAGCCGGAGAGATCGTACGGCCCGACCATGATGGCGTCGAGCCGCGGGTGCGTCAGGATTTCGTCCAGCGCCCGCACGGCGCGCACATGCTCGATCTGCGCCACAAGGAGAACATCCCGGGCGGCCCCTTCCCGGTAGACGTCAAAGTCGCGGCCATAAAGATTGGCGCGGCTGTAGCCGACGCCGCGCGCCCCTCCGCCGTCCGGGTAGAGGCAGAAGGAAATGGCGCGATCCAGTTGCTCCCGCGATTCGATCATGGGGAAGATGATCCCTTGCGCTCCCGAATCGAGCGCCGCCTTGAGCGAGCGCATGTCCGCTTCCGCCACCCGGGCGAAGGGGAGCGCCCCGCCGCGCTCGATTGCCCGGAACACGTCCGGAAGCAGGGCGCGGGTGAACGCCCCGTGCTCCATGTCCACGGCCACCCAGTCGTAGCCGCACGCGCTCAGGGCTTCCGCCACGTCCGCCGAGGGAAATTGCAGCCAGGAGCCGACTGTCGCCTGCCCCGCGCGCATCATCTCGCGGATGGAATGTGCTGTCTTCATCAGGAGTTTCCTTTATGATCCGAAGCTGTCTTTCTGTATAATCTTCCCGGCGAGGGTCCGCAAGCGGGGGGAGGAGGCGGAACTGGCAAGGGCGGTCAGGAGCGCGGTTGTCATCAGGGCGGAGCCTCCCGGATTTCTCTTTCAAGGGCCGGATTTCTCTCCCGGGAGACGCTATACTTTCCCGCCGGGCCGGGGTAGAGTCGAGGCGTTTATTCACCCAGCAAACGAACGAGTTTTTTCATGTCTCTGACCATCCTGCGTCACCCCGATCCCGTCCTGCGGAAGATCGCCGCGCCGATTCCCGAAGTCACTGACGAAATACGCGAACTTGCGGCCGCCATGGCGGAAACCATGTACCGGGCCGAAGGCATCGGCCTGGCCGCGCCCCAGATCGGCCGATCCATCCGCCTCATCACTGTGGACGTGACCGGCCCGGAACGGCGGGAGGGCCTCCTGACGCTGATCAACCCCGAACTGACGCCCCTGCCCGAAGCCGGCTATGTGGAAGGCGAGGAAGGTTGCCTCTCCGTGGAAGACTACCGGGCCAAGGTCAGGCGTTACGCCAGCGTCGCGCTTTCCGCCCTGGACGCCAACGGCGCGCCTGTCCGGCTGGAAGCCGAGGGACTGCTCGCCGTCTGCCTCCAGCACGAGGTCGATCATCTGGAAGGCAAGCTGTTCATCGATCATCTGAGCCGACTCAAGCGTTCGATGTACGAAGCCCGCCTGCGCAAGCGTCTGAGGAACAACGCATGATTCCCGCCCCCGCGCGCGAGGCGCGCGATCCCCTGCGCATCGTCTTCATGGGCACGCCGGACTTTGCGGCGGCTGTTCTGCGCCGGGTTGCGGACTGGCCCGGCGGGCAGGCGATCGCCGCCTACTGCCAGCCCGACAGACCGGCCGGCCGCGGCCGCGCCCTTCAGCCGCCGGCGGTGAAAAGCCTTGCCCTTTCGCTCGGCATTCCGGTCTTTCAGCCGCTCAATTTCAGGGAAGATGTCGCCCGCCGGGAACTGGCCGCCCTGTGCCCGGACGTGCTGGTGGTGGCCGCGTACGGGCTTATCCTCCCCCAGTCGGTTCTGGATATCCCCCGCCTTGGTCCGTTCAACGTCCACGCCTCCCTTCTGCCCCGACTTCGGGGGGCCGCGCCCATCCAGCGGGCGATCATGCAGGGCGACAGTGTGACCGGCATCACCATCATGCGCATGGAAGCCGGGCTGGACGCCGGCCCCATGCTGGCGCAACGCGCGCTCGGCATCGGGCTGGACGACACGGCGGACAGCCTGAGCCGGGAACTGGCCGATCTTGGCGGGCGGCTCATGGTCGAGGAACTGGAGCGCCTGGCCGCGGGGCAGCCCTCGCCGGCCATTCCCCAGGACGCGGCGCGCGCCACCTACGCCCCCAAGCTGAGCAAGGCGGATGGCCGCATCCGCTGGAACGCCCCGGCCCGTGTCGTTCATGCGCATCTGCGCGGCGTCACCCCCTGGCCGGGCGGACAGACCACCTTTCTTGCGCCGGGGCGCGCGCCCTTGCCCGTGCTGGTGTCGCCGGGCGAAGCTGACGCGATCCCTCCGGCCGGAGCCAACCCTGCCGGCTCGCCCGATGCCCGGTACGACGCCCGGCCTGGGGAACGGCCCGAACCCGGCACGATCCTCGGGCTTGCGGAGGGGCGTCTTGTCGTGGCCTGTTCCGACGCAAGCTACCGCATCGCCACGCTGAAGCCCGCGGGCGGACGCCCGATGGACGCGGCCGCCTTCTGGAACGGCTATTGCCGCAATCATGCGGACAGGCTCCGTTTTGCGGAACCGTCCGCGCCGGACGGGGCGGTCTCCCGCTGAAACCTTGCTCCCGCGCCGGGCGGCGTCTTCTTCGCCGTCCGCGCGGCAAGAACCTGAAGCCATGCACGACGAGATCAAAGCTTCGCCCCCCGAGTCCGGGCGGCCTTCCCGCCCTTCCGCCTCTTCCCGCCCGGCTGTTTCTTCCCGTGATGTTTCGCGCCCGATCCGGTCCCGGCTTGTCCGCTTTTTTTCGCCCACGCCGCACAGCCTGCCCCGATCCGACTACGGCGGCACGGGCAAGCGGCTGTTCATCGGGCTTGTCACGGGAACGGCGGTTCTCCTCTGTCTCCTCCTGCTGCTGATCTGGCTGGTGCCGACATTCGGCTTTGCGGCCATTCACCCCATGCTGCCTTCGGCGGCGGGGCTGGTCTTCGGCGGGGCGATGCTCGGGGTGATCTGGATGTCGCTCGGGCTGGCGCTTCAGGCGTATACCGGGCGCGCCCTTTTCGGCACGGCGCGCCTGCGCGGGGTCACTGTCCGGCTGCTTCTGCCGTTTATGGAACTGGTGGGCCGGATGGTGGGCATTCCGGTAGAGGCCGTGCGCCGTTCCTTCATCAAGGTGAACAACGAACTGGTCCTCGGGAGCGGGCTGACCTGCGCGCCCGGCGATATTCTGGTGCTTCTCCCGCACTGCATCCAGGCAAGCCGTTGCGGTCATCGTCTGAGTTACCGGATCGACAACTGCGCCCGCTGCGGCATGTGCCCCCTGCGTGGCATCCTTGCCCTGCGTGACGAACTCGGCGTGCAGACGGCCATTGCCACCGGCGGCACCATCGCCCGCCGCATTGTCGTACAGGCTCGGCCCCGGCTCATCGTGGCCGTGGCCTGCGAGCGCGATCTCGCTTCCGGCATTCAGGACACCTACCCCCTGCCGGTCTTCGCGGTCATCAACGAACGCCCCAACGGCCCCTGCCTTGACACCTGCGTGAACATGGAACGTCTGGAAAGCGCCGTCAGACGGTTTATTGCTTCCTGACGACGTATTTCATCCAGCACCCCGCGGGCGATTTGCGAGACCACCCCGCCTCCTGCCTGAACCCGCGTTGCAGCGTCTGCCTGCTTCTCTAGAACTCATTTCATGATTCAGCCTTTGGGCTGAATGATGAAGATCATTCGCCAAAAAACGTTGTTTTTGGCTCATTCACGGCGTTTTTCGCGCCGCGCCAGACTCTTGTCTGGCGTTGGAAGCCATTTCATGCGAATTATGAAATGACTTCTGCACGCATGAGTGTCGCATCCCGCAATTGAAAAAGGAGATTTCAATGGCAAAATGCTTCAGAGGAAGTCAGGCGAGCCGGCCGACAGCCGCCAGCACGGCGTCGGCGCACTGGACGATGGAGAATCCGGCCACGGGGACGCTGTGCGTGGCCCACTGCCGATAGAGCGCCTCACGCTCGCGGAACAGGTCGTCAATGGTCTGCCCCGGCGCAATGGCGATGCCGCGATCCGGATTGCGCGCGATCCGCTCCAGAAGAAGCGGCAGGGGCGCATCCAGGTGGATCACCGGTCCGAGCGAGGCGAGCCAGCGCATGGCTTCCGCCCGGTACACCACGCTCCCGCCGGTGGAAATCACCGTCCGCTGCATGCGCATGGCCCCGATGACGGCGGCCTCCACATCCAGAAAATGTTCCTTGTCCAGAGCGTCGGCAATAACCTGAAGACGGACGCCGTAGGTGGCTTCAATAAGATAATCCGTATCCACATGCGCCCAGCCGAGGGCTTCGGCCACGCGAGCGCCCACGGCGCTTTTGCCCGCGCCGGGCATGCCGATCAGGGAAATGCAGAGAGAGTCGTCGGGACAGGCGAGCGGGTCTGTGGTCATGCGCGGACGGGGGTAGCGGGTTGTCGGGAGCCATTGCATGGCTTTTGCCTTGGCGGTCGATTCTACCCTTCCCCGCGGCCGCGTCAAGAAGCTGCCGGAGCGGACGGCCATTTCCCGCCCGCCGCCGCGGCAAGTCTTTGCTGGACAGGACCCCGGCCGGGTGATAGAAAAAATGGTTTGTTTTACCGGGCCGAATGCGCGCCCGTACTGCAAGGGGCGACGCTCACAGCGCGATCCCTTCCGCAATTCACGACGCTATCCCGACCTCCAAGGAGAAATTCATGGAATTTGCCGTTGAAGCCATTTCCCCTACCAGGAAAAAAGTGGCCCTTTCGTTGACGGCCGAGGATGTCAATGCCGCGATTGCCAGGATTGTGGCCGAATACCGCAAGGATTTGACCCTGCCCGGCTTTCGCAAGGGCAAAGTGCCCGCCTCGGTGGTGGAACGCCGCTTCGGTGACGAAATCCGCAGCCGCGCCACCTCGGAAGCGGTGAACGACTCCCTGCGCCAGGCGCTTGAGGCGGAAGCCCTCAGCCCTCTTTCCCGCCCGGAAGCGGACAATACGGCCCTTTTCGAGAAAAACGCCCCCTTCTCCTGCTCGCTTCAGTTCGACGTGCTTCCGGCCATTGATTTCCCCCCGTACGAAGGGCTGGACGCGGAAGAAGACGGCTGCGAAGTGGCGGACGACGAAGTTGACGAAATCATCGAACGCCTGCGCGGCAGCATGGCCGAGCAGAAGGATATGACCGAAAGCCGGACGCCCCGTGACGGCGACGTGGTCGATGTTGACTACGCCGGCTTCGAGCCTGACGATCCGTCCAAACCCGTGGACGACGTCAAGGGCGAACATTTCTCCATCGTTCTGGGGGAAAAGCAGGCCCTGGACGATTTTGAGGCGCTGGTCAAAACCGCCCTTGTCGGGGAAGAAAAGGAAGGCGTCGTCTCCTTCCCCGAAGCCTACGGCCATGCCTCTCTGGCCGGTAAAAAGGTTCTGTTCCGGATCAGGCTCAACGCGATCCGCGAGCGGATCCTGCCCGAGGTGGACGAAGCCTTCGCCAAGAAAACCGGGCATGACGATCTTGAAAAACTGCGCGCCGCCATTGTGGAGCATGTGCGCAACGAGAAAAAGCAGGCGGCCCGTTCCACATCCATGCGCGCGCTGCTCGACAGCCTCCTGTCCAGGGTGACGTTCGATATCCCCGAATCCATGCTGCAAAGCCGCATCGAGCGGGTGCTTGGCGACAGGCGGATCCGGCTTGAACGCATGGGCAAATCTCTGGACGAACTCGGCAAATCCGAAGAGGAACTCCGCGAGGAAGCCAGGGCCGAAGCCCTGGAGAGCCTCCGCCCGCAGATCTTCCTGATGGCCCTGGCGCAAAGGGAAAAACTTTCCGTCACCGAGCAGGAAGTGGAAATCGCCATCTACACCATGTCCATGCGCGCCGGGCAGGAGTACAAGCAGGTGCGCGACGCCTACTACCGGAGCGGGCTGGTGCACGAATTGCGCGATCGCCTCCTGGCTGACAAGGCGATGGAATTCATCTACGCCAAGGCCAATGTCAAACAGACCGGCGCGCCCGATATCGCGCCTGACGCCGCGACCGCTGAAAGCGCCGAAAAAGCCGAGTGAACGCGTTTTCCCGGCGGATGCGCGTCCGCCGGGAAACCTCCCGATACATGAGAAAGGGTTCCCTTTCTCATTTTTTTACAAGTCGGCACGAAGCCGGGAGCGGCGGGACAGGCCGATCGAACAGACAGGGCGATCTGTTCGGGCAGCGTGATCGGTGATGCGCGACGGCGCGGGAACGGCGCGCACGTCTTCCCACCGGCACGATTCGTGCTTATAGTCTGTTCGCCCCGGTTGAACGGACGCCCGATTCGTGTTCTGAAGCGCACGGGGCGCCCCAAACCGACGGATTTACCCTGATTTCCCCTTGCGGGGAGGAGACACCAACCAGCCGGCCTCGTTTGCGCGGCGGTCGGCGCACGGGTTTGCGCCATGCACGATCTGTACAATATGACTGTTCCCATTGTGGTGGAAAACAACGGGCGTTCCGAACGCGCCTATGATATTTATTCCCGCCTGCTCAAGGATCGCATCGTCCTGCTCGGGACGCAGGTGGACGATCAGGTGGCTTCGCTCATCTGCGCCCAACTGCTCTTTCTGGAATCGCAGGATCCCGAAAAGGAAATCTACATGTACATCAACAGCCCCGGCGGGGTGGTGACGGCGGGCATGGCCATTTACGACACCATGCGCTACATCAATTCTCCGGTGGCGACGGTCTGCATGGGCCAGGCCGCCAGCATGGGGGCCTTCCTGCTGTCCGCGGGCAAGCCGGGCATGCGCTATGCCCTGCCCAACAGCCGGGTGATGATCCATCAGCCCCTTGGCGGCTACCAGGGCCAGGCGACGGATATTGACATCCACGCCCGCGAAGTCTTGCGCATGAAAGCCCGCCTGAACGAGCTTCTGGCCGAGCACACCGGCCAGCCCCTGGAAAAAATCACTCAGGATACCGAGCGCGACAACTTCATGACCGCCGAAGAGGCCAAAGCCTACGGCCTGGTGGATCGGGTTCTGCGCTCCCGCAAGGATCTGGCGGAAAACGCCGAAGCCTGACACTTCCCCGAAAGGACCCTGCTCAATGGCACCCTTCAATAGCACCAATACTCCCGAACAATCCCGACTGCGCTGTTCGTTTTGCGGCAAAAGCGAGCTTGAGGTCAGACAGCTCATTGCCGGGGACGGCGTGCACATCTGCGACGAATGCGTGGCCTCGTGCAACAACATCATCGCACACGAGGCCGTGGAGCAGGCACGGACGGACGATCGCCTCCTGACTCCGCAGGAAATCAAGGCCAAGCTCGACGAATACGTCATCGGGCAGGACGAGGCGAAAAAAATCCTCGCCGTGGCCGTGCACAACCACTACAAGCGCGTTTTCTACGCCGACGCTTTGAACGCCGACGACGGCGTGGAGCTTGAAAAGAGCAACATCCTGCTTGTCGGGCCCTCGGGCAGCGGCAAGACGCTCCTGGCGAAAACGCTTGCGCGCGTCCTGCGCGTGCCCTTCGCCATTGCCGACGCCACCACCCTGACCGAAGCCGGCTATGTGGGCGAAGACGTGGAGAACATCCTTGTCCAGCTCCTCCAAAACGCCGATTACGACATTGAGGCCGCCAGCAAGGGCATCATTTACATTGACGAAATCGACAAGATTTCGCGCAAGGGCGACGGCCCGTCCATCACGCGGGACGTCTCCGGCGAAGGCGTGCAGCAGGCCCTGCTCAAGATCATTGAAGGCACCGAGGCGAACATCCCCCCCAAGGGCGGACGCAAGCACCCGCAGCAGGAATTCATTCGCATGAACACCTCGAATATCCTGTTCATCGTGGGCGGGGCGTTCATCGGCCTCGACAAGATCGTGGAGCAGCGCATCCGGGGCGGTTCCATGGGCTTCGGCGCGAAGGTCAGCAGCAAGAAGGGCCTCTCGCTCGGGGAACTCCTGGAGCAGGTTCATCCGAACGATCTGGTGCAGTTCGGGCTTATTCCGGAATTTGTGGGCCGCATCCCCGTGCTCACGCATGTGGATGATCTGGATGAGGACGATCTGGTGCGCATTCTTACCGAACCCAAAAATGCGCTCACCCGTCAGTACCAGAAGCTGTTTGAACTGGACAACGTCTCCCTGCGCTTTACCTCCGACGCGCTCAAGTGCATCGCCCACAAGGCCATTGAACGCAAAACCGGAGCGCGCGGCCTGCGCAACGTCATGGAAAGCGTGATGCTGGATATCATGTACCACCTGCCTTCGATGAAAGAAGTTCGCGAATGCGTCATCAACGACGCGGTTATCGAAGGCCGGGCGGAGCCGCTGTACATGTACGATACGGCGGAAAAAGTGGCTTCCTGATGAAATCGGTGCGAGGATCGGCGTATGACGCTGCCTGACGACATCTCCCGCGGCGCCGAGGCGCGGGCGTTTGAACTGCCGCTCATGCCCCTGCGCGAAGTGGTCATCTTTCCCCATTCGATCATGCCGCTCTTTGTGGGGCGCGGGGCGTCCATCAAGGCTATCGAAAGCTCGGTGAGCGACTACGGGAAGCGCATCTGCCTTGTGGCCCAGCGCGAAGCGGAAAAGGAAAAACCCGTCCCGGACGATCTGTACCCCCTCGGGGTGGCCAGCCGCATTCTTCAGTTGCTGCGCCTGCCCGACGGAACCATCAAGGTTCTGTTTGAAGGGCTGTACCGGGTGAAATGGACGCCCGTGCGCCCGGAAGGGGACGAACCGTTCGGGTCCGGCCCTTTCCCCAGGATTCTGATCCGCCCCGTGCCCGAGCAAAGCCCGTCCCTGCCCGAAAGCGAGGCGCTGGTGCGGGCCACGCGCGAAGCTCTGGAAGAATACGCCCACAACAACAAGAAGATCACTCCCGAGGCGCTTGCCGCCCTTTCCGGCTTGCGCGATCCTGGCCGGCTCGCCGACGCGCTGACCCCGCATCTCAAGGTTGACTGCCGCGAAAAGCAGGCGATTCTTGAGCAGCTTGACCCTGTCGAACGGCTGGAAAAGGTGTACGAGCTGCTCAACAGCGAGATCGCCGTGGTCTCCATGGAGCGCAAGATCAAAAGTCGGGTCAGAACCCAGATGGAGCGCAACCAGCGCGAGTACTATCTGACCGAACAGATCAAGGCCATCAACAAGGAAATGGGGCGCGAGGAAGATCCCCAGACCGAGGCCAACGAACTGGAGACCCGGCTCAATGAAAAAAACATGCCCGACGACGCGCGGGAAAAGGGCCTCCACGAGCTGAAAAAATTGCGGCAGATGCAGCCGGCCTCGGCCGAGTACACGGTGGTGCGCACCTATCTCGACTGGCTGCTTGACCTGCCCTGGAATGACGTCAAGGAAACAGCCATTGACATCGCCCGGGCGCGGGAACTGCTCGACGCCGAGCATTTCGGCCTGGAAAAGCCGAAACAGCGGATTCTGGAATACCTGGCCGTGCAAAAGCTGACCGGCGCGCTCAAGGGGCCGATCCTCTGTCTGGTGGGGCCGCCCGGCGTGGGCAAGACCTCGCTGGCGCGATCCGTGGCCAAGGCCACGGGGCGCGAGTATGTGCGGATCTCGCTTGGCGGGGTGCGGGACGAGGCCGAAATACGCGGCCACCGTCGTACCTATGTGGGGGCCATGCCCGGCAAGATCATCGCCGCCCTCAAGCGCGCGCGATCCAACAACCCCCTGTTCTGCCTTGATGAAATTGACAAGATGAGCGCGGATTTTCACGGCGATCCGGCCTCGGCCCTGCTGGAGGTGCTGGACCCCGAGCAGAATTGCGCCTTCAACGATCATTATCTGGATCTTGACTACGATCTCTCGCAGATCTTTTTCATCACCACGGCCAACTCTCTTTCCGGCATTCCCGCGCCGCTCAGGGATCGCATGGAGATTATTGAACTCTCCAGCTATCTTGAAGTGGAAAAGCGGCGTATCGCGTGCGGCTTTCTTTTGCCGCGCCAGCTTGAAAAGCACGGCCTGAGGCCGGAGCACCTGCGGCTTTCGGACAACGCGCTTCTGGAGATCATCCGTTCGTACACGCGGGAAGCGGGCGTGCGCAACCTGGAGCGTGAACTGGCCACGCTCTGCCGCAAGGCGGCCATTCGCCTGGTGGAAGAGTCGGAAGGGGCGGAAGCGACGGAAGAGGGCGCTCCGCAAAAGCCGTTCACCGTCACCCGGCAGAATCTGGAAAGCCTGCTTGGCGTGAAAAAGTACCGCCTCAGCGAAAGCGAAAAGACTTCCAAGGTGGGCGTGGTCAACGGCCTGGCCTACACCGGCGTGGGCGGCGTGCTGCTCACCGTGGAGGCGGCGATCATGCCCGGCAAGGGCAATGTGTCCGCCACGGGCAAAATCGGTGAGGTCATGTCCGAATCGGCCAGGGCCGCGCTCTCCTGCGTGCGCTCCCGATCCGCTTCCCTGGGCCTCAAGCCGGACTTTCACGGCGAAATAGACATTCATGTCCATTTTCCGGAAGGCGCCACCCCGAAGGACGGGCCTTCGGCGGGCATCGCCATAACAACGGCGCTGGTTTCCGCCCTGCTCGGCATTCCCGCCCGGCACGACGTGGCCATGACCGGAGAAGTGACCCTGCGCGGCCGGGTTCTGCCCATCGGCGGCCTGCGCGAAAAACTGCTGGCGGCCAGCCGGGCCGAAATGCGCCTGGTGCTCCTGCCCCGCGACAATGAAAAAGACCTCAAGGAAGTGCCGGAAGAAATCCTCAAAACGCTGAGCATCGTTTTTGTGGAACAGGTGGACGAGGTGTTGCCCCTGGCTCTTGAGGCCCCTGCGGAAGATATCTTCCGCGGCACGGCCGACGGCCCGCCCCTGGCGGAAAGCCTGCGCTGCCATCCCGAGCCGGAAGTGACCACGGCGCAATAGAAGGCGCTCCCGCTTTGACATGGGAGCGCCAGAGACCTTGTCGCACAGGCGGCAGAGCGTGTGCACGGTGAAAAGGCTCCGGCATTGCCGCCGTAGCCCGGCGTGAGGACGACCCCCCGCCTTGTCCACAACCGGGGACGCCCCCGTCGAACAGATTCGGACGGGGAGGTTTCATGGCCTGGATCTGGCTTGTTGCGGCTGGTTTGCTGGAAGTCGTGTGGGCGGTGGCGCTCAAGTATTCCAATGGATTGACCCGGTTCTGGCCTGCGGTGGCGACGTTTGCGTGCATGGGCGCGAGCTTTTTTCTGCTGGCCCTGGCCATGAAGCGTCTGCCCCTTGGCACGGCCTATGTGGTGTGGACGGGCATTGGCGCGGTGGGGACCGCGATTCTTGGCATGGCGCTTTTTGGCGAACCTGCCTCGCCCGGCCGGATCGCGTGCATTGGGCTGATCGTGGCCGGCATAGTTGGGCTGAAGGTCTGTTGATCTTACGGCTTTTGCCCTTCACCCGAGTCAAAAAAGCTTTTTATTCCGGATGAGTAGCGTAGCTCTGCTGTCCATGCCCGTAAGTCTCGAAGATTCGTCTGACACATGGCCCTTCGGACTGCCTTCGGTGGCAAGAGTACGCTCCCTCCACAAAAAGCTTTTTTCCTTGGCACATTTCTCGTAGCGTCAACAGGCCCTCGGGTCAGCCTCAATCGCCCGACAGGGATTTTTTGATCCGATTTCCGATCGCCTCAACCCTGAAGGAACACAGGGAACCGATCAGAATCAGCCCGATGCCGACAATCATGTTGAAGGGGATCGGCTCGTGCAGCAACAGAAAGGCGAGGATCGGGGCCAGGACCGGCTTGAAGAAAAAGACCAGCGAGGCCGTCACGGGTGACGTCGCCTCCACCGCCATGAAATAGAAGGCGTAGCCCCCGCCTGTCACTCCCAGGCAGATGTAGATCATGTGCAGGAGGTTTTCCGGCGTGTAGCCGGCGAACAGGGGAATCTCGGCAAACAGCTCAAGCCCGTGCGCCGTCAAAAAGTCCGCCGTCGGCCCGATATGGCTGAGACCCGCCAGAAGCAGCATTTCCAGACCGCCGAAAAGAAAGCTCCCGCAGGTCACGACAACACCCGAACAGCGCGCGCACGGGCGTGTGCCCGCCACCACATACAGGGCGAAGGCCAGCGGGGAGAGCAGGGAAAAGACAAGCCCGGGCGTGCTGATGCGCGTGGCCAGGGGATTGATCAGAAAAAGAATGCCCGCTCCCTGAAAAAGAAGCGAAATGACCTGGTGACGCTGAATGCGCGCACCCAGAAGCAGCCGCGCAAAGATCAGCACAAACACCGGATTGCAACTGAAAAGCACGGCCACCACAGAGGCGTTGGCGTTCTCCACGGCAAGCTGGTAGAGTGTCATGCTGATGAAAATGCCGAGAAAACCGAGCAGGGCGAAGTGCGCCGCATCCTGACCGGAAAGACTCACCCCACGCCGGCGCAACGCGCGGAGCGCAAAGGGCAGCAGCGCCACCCCGCCAACAAGGAAGCGCGTCATGGTGATCTGCACCGGATTGAACTGCCCCGCGATATCCTTGAGCGCAACTTCCATCGTGCTGAAAAACAGCGTGGCCAGCGCGATGAACAGATAGCCTGCGCGCATCATGCACCTCCGGGAAAACACCGTGTTTTTCCCGGAGATGCCACTTTGTCGGGCGCTTGGCAAGCTCACACTTTTTTGCCCATTTCCCCCGGGGGGAATGATTCCCCCCGGCCCCCCTCGGTTGGGGGACGCGACAAACCTTATGGCCGCCGGCAGGCGCGCCGCGTGCGGCGCTGATAGCGATGTCGCGCGCAAGCGGAAGCTCGTTCCGCTTGCATCCGTGCGCGACAGAGCGGGTAAAGGTCGGGAATGATTCCCCCCGGCCCCCTCGGTTGGAGGACGCGACAAACCTTATGGCCGCCGGCAGGCGCGCCGCGTGCGGTGCTGATAGCAATGTCGCGCACAGGCGGGACGTGCGCGGTTTTGCCGAAAGGCAAAACCGCCGCTGGGGGTGCAGGGGCATCATGCCCCTGCCGGGGGTTTGGGGGCGAGAAGCCCCC
>CAJUHZ010000013.1 GCA_910585945.1 uncultured Bilophila sp. | reverse complement strand
CTCAACCTCACCAATTCTCATGCGTCCTGCGAGGATACGGCGTCCATGGCCGTAGTATCCATATGCTTCCCGGAGGGCAAGTCTCTCCCTGGTGGCGGCGCTGTAGCAGACTTCGCGCGCATTGGCGACTAAATATTTACGGTGGTTGCCGGTGTACTGGCGTCCATCATCAAAAAGTGAGAAAGAACAGGAAATTTTTTGAGGTTCGGCCATCTGGAAGCCCTCCCTCATTCTTGGTAAGAAGTCGGAGAAGACAATTCAAGGAAAAAATGTTTATATGCAACACAAATAAGCAGTCGGTAGGCTAAACGCGGCAGAGTGTTCAAAATTACAGTTGGTCACGTAAAGTGTGCGAAAATTGCAAACTCCCACTAGGCCGGTTATTGTAAGTGGTATAAATTTCCCAAAAAATCAAAATCATCCTGACTGGAAAGAGAAACAAAATATTCTTCTAATGGATAGTCAGAAATCAATTCTCTACTGTTCATGGGAAGATTTAGATCTATTTTTAATTTTCTTTTTGCAAAATATAGTAAAGAATTAGCTATAACATCAGGAAGTATAGCAAGACTTTCATCTATCTGAAAGCCAAATGTGATATTATTAAATTCCTTAGCATTAAGAGATTCAGGAATATCGACATTAAATTCTATTGACCCTTTTGCTTTCTCTACACATTTTGATTGATAGTTATATCTGCGTACTTCTACTGTATTTTTTGAATAAGAATCATATTCTAATACTTCTTTGATGCCATTTTTTATGTCATCTAATAATTTATCATCTAACATATCACTATAGATAATCGCATTAAAATTTCCATCTTTCTGAAAATTATCTATTATGGCAGCAAAAAATCTAAATATAGCGTCACAATACAAGTACTGAAGCATGTTTTCTTTAGGGTCAGACATATTTATTCCATATCCATTTTCCTTTTCTCTCATTATGATTTTTTCATGTAAAGATTTTACATTTTTATACTGTTGATGCATTCCTTGTTTTAATACTGATGAATATACTAATCGAAAATTGTTATGTATAATAAAATTACACACATCGTTTCTCAAATTATTTTGGTTTTCTGGTGGCAAATCAGTTATATGAAACTTATTAGTACCATCTTGCAAATATTTCACATAAATCATATGACAATATCTACGCAATTTATCTATCTGAGCTGGTAAAGCGATTAATCCAACTACAAGACCTAATGAGTCAATGCCTTCTTCTGACTTATTGCTATAACCTTTTGCACCTGATTCATCACAAATTAAATAAAAAGTCTGACGCTGCATAATACTCTCCTTATATATTTTTCTACCAATTTTGAGCTATATGTGCGCCAAAACATCTACAGCATATTGATTCAGACTCTTGCCCATGGCTTGCGCCTGTGCCGCCAGTCGGGCATGGATCACGGGGTCAAGTCGGAGGGTAAACTTGCCAGAATAGGGCCGATCAGGTTTTTTCCCAATATTTTTGCAGTGCTCAAGATAGTCATCAACCGAGGCTTGAAATGCCTCACGCAATTCTTTTACGCTTTCGCCTTCGTAGCTTACTATGTCATTTATGCCGACCAAACGGCCAAAAAGGATTCCATCATCTTCACTATATTCTACTGTCCCAGTATATCCATTGTAAGTCATAACATTTTTCATGGATGTACTCCTAGTGTTTTGAGAAAGTCTCTGGCGAGTTCGACTTGATAGGCGCGTGCTGTTTTGGGGTTATGTGGACGATGAAAAGCAGCCGTTTTTCCGTTCAAATCGAATTTGACACGCGAACCATTCCCTTCCGTAATATTTGCGCCCAAGGCAATAAAAAGAGCTTCGATATCAGCCCATTGAAGAGTCTTTGTCGTGGGAACGGCAAAGATCGCTTGTAATGTCTTTTTTGCCTTATTATTCATTTGTTGATGATACCAAAAATAGCCACCAAGTCAAGGACTTCATTTATGGCCTGAAAAAGGTAAATATTCCTCCAGATAACCGGTTACCCTCAAGAACATCGCGGAACAATCAGGCGTGAGCATGAGCTAGGGGCCCCGGCTCATTAACTTCGGTTATCAGGAAGGAGAACATTATGGCAGTGTATTACGCGGGTTTTATTCCGACAGGCGACGTTTATGCCGTGCTTTTCCCCGATCTTCCGGGCTGCAACACCGAAGGGGGCACAATGGAAGGCGCGTTTGCCATGGCCATGGAGGCCGTGAGCGGACATATGGAGGCAATGGCTGACGATGGGGACGCCATCCCCGCCCCCAGTTCCAAGGATGAGGCACTGAAAAAACTGCGGGAGCAATATGCGGAGCTTGGCTTCGGTGCGTTGCCCGAAGGCACGGAACTGCATCCGGTGCCGTCGCCCAATCTGGACATGCGTACAAGGCAAGTAGCCATCTCCCTCAGTCAGTACAAGCTGGACATGATTGATCGTAAGGCCAAGCTGGCAGGCATGACCCGTTCCGGCTTTCTGACCGCCGCCAGCGCGTTTGAGGCGCATCCACGGGTGTAGGTTGGCCGAAAAAAAGAGAAGTGAACTCACCAGATGGACTCATCTGCCGAGGGAACAACGGGGTATGGGGTCAACTTGATCTGCATTTTTCGTCAGTTTTCCCTTGACATTCACTCGAAGCCTTGGTCTAAAAAAAGCGGCGGGTATTCGCAGTACCCGCCGCTATGTTCAGCTGTTTAGAGGTTAAAGTTTTTTTCGTCTGACCTGTGCAGCTTGCACACTCACGCCGAAGTAGTCCGCAATCTTTCGGTCGCTGGCCCCCTCTCGAATCATCTGGAGCATAAGAGGCGTTGGCATCAGAAAGCTTCCGGCAAACGCATTTGCCTGCCATTCCGGGTCAAGATAGGCGGGTAATGTTGTCCGCTTGAAAGTCTGATGCCGTTTGCGTCCCTCGGGGGGCAAGCGTAGGAAAGAACCGTGCAGAACACCATGGCCCAACTCGTGCGCGAGCGTGAATTTGGCACGTGGTTTGTCCATGCAGAGTCCTTCGTAAGTCTCCTCCGAGAGGATAATGCAGTTATCCGCGGGGTCATACTTACCTTCTTCACCAAGAAGAGGTCTAACATCATATTCGAATCCTAAAGCAGTCAAACCTCCTCGATCAAAAAAGTTTGCCAGTGCATGAGGCTGAAATGCGTTTTGGGGATGAATAAACGCCTTAACCAGAGTGCAATAGGCAAGGTGATCTATATCCTTAGTGCGCCTTGCCGGTACTTTAGGTACCATTTCATCAGTCATAATATCTATTCCTTTTTAGAATCTTCATGATTTCCTTGGCCTCGTCTTCGGTAATACCGTCCCACCGTCTTGCCAGTGTCAACGCAGCATCCGAAATTGGGCCGTCGCCCTTTAAATCCAATTCAACACGTTTTCTATCCCTAAGTGCCCATTCTTCCACCTCCTTGCGGTCAAGCCGCAAAAAATCGGCAATGCCCCAAAGCTTGTCGCCTTGTGGGGGATTGCGTCGACCCCGCTCTATATCGGAGATATATACGACAGAAACCCCAATGGCATCTGCGAGATCCTTCATGGATTTTTTGGCCTGTTCCCTTAATTTTCGGATTCTTGCTCCGAAGCCTTCCATGTCAGTCTCCTTATTGTTTGAAACTTTGCAGAATTGCTTTACTCTGACAGGCTTAGCTATTTAGCATACATGCTAAAAATGTCAACCTTCCCCTTGACATCACGTTGCTTTTATGGTGCCGTACCCGCACGGTGCTCATCACACCTCCAGTGGCGGCTACGCCAACCCGAAAGCATTGGCTTTCTTTTTGTCCTTTTCCCTTTGGCAGGTGGGAAATTGGGGTAATTCTGCTATTGTTTTCCGGGTGTGCCCGATATGTCCAAGCGTGAGCTAAAGGCGGGCAGCAGTCCACTGGCTGTGATGAACACCCGGAATTTTTTGCGCCCTTCATCAGGCGTTCATCATCAAACCAGTGGAGTTCACCATGACCAGTCTTATTCCCTCCGTCACACTCGTTGACGGCCAGCCCCGCGTTTCTTCCCTTGATATTGCTGAAAAGTTCGGCAAGCCCCACAAGGATGTTCTCAACGTCATCCGGCGTATCGTTGCCGAACTTGAGCCGAATTTTCGTGAGCGAAATTTTTCGCCCACGTTCACCAATGTCCCCGGCCCGAATGGAGCCGTCCGCCAATCCCCCGCCTATTCCCTCACCCGCGATGCTTTCTCGCTTGTCGTGATGGGTTTCACCGGCAAACAAGCCCTCGCGTGGAAGGTGAAATACATCGAAGCGTTCAACGCGATGGAGGCGGAACTGCTCAAGAAGGCCAAGCCCTCCCCCCGGCAGAGGCGTCCCCGCAAGGCGTTGCCAGCGCCGGAGCTGCTTGCCTTGCCCACTCCGGCCAAGGACAAGTTTGAAGCCTACCTTGAGGAAGTCGAGGCGTTTCGGGTGAGGACGCAGCAGGAACGGGAGCGCCTTTTCCATACGGCAGTTGACCTGGTGGATGTTTACAAGACCGGGGGAGAGCTTTCCCGCGCCTTGTTCAGCGTCATCTCCGACTGGCTGGACAAGACGGCCTTGTCTCCCACCAGCATTTTTGATTCCTGTCTGACTCCCTACGCTCCGATCCTCATCGCCAGGGAGCTTGAACGGAAGCTGCCCAGTATGCTGGACTTCCTGCCGGGCAAGAAAAGGTAGCCTTTTCCCATTCATCGCCTCACCTCCAGCCCTGCTTCGGCGGGGCTTTCCGTTTAATCGCCTTCATCTTCTTCCACCTTCTGCGACTGCTCCTCTTGCTTCCCTTCCGGAAAAACGAGCTTGAAGCTCTCCTCGTCCTTTTTCAGGATGTGGGTCCAGAGGAAATTGAGCAGAGCGCGCCTGTCAGTGGTGCTGAACTCTTGGTCGAGGGTTGCGATGATGCCGGAAAGGGCGCTGGCGATGTTCGTTCTGGCTTCAAGATTTTCCTGTTCTTCGCGTTCGAGGGCTGTGGAAACGGAATTGAATACGATGCGCCACGGCTGCTGCCCGTCAAGAAAGACCTTGTTGTACCTGTAGGCCACATGGATTTCGCAGAGTCTTTGGATGCCATTCTGGATAGCCAGCCGGAGCAGGCTTGCTTTCATGGCGGCCATGATGCTCACCCGGAAAAATCCGCCGTCTCCAAGGCCGCCAGAAAGGAAGTCGCCGAAGCCAAGCATGGACGGGTCCACGCCCAGCGCGCCGCCAAGCCGTTTGATGTGGAAAAGCACGTCTTCAAGGCCGTTGATGTCCGGCGTTCCCTGGACGGTGTTGACATCCATCCGTCCTTTTTCCCCGAACATGGGAAAGATGCGATTTATCACGGTCTGGACGAAGCCGTTCCGCAAGGAACGTGTACTGACAGCCTTGTCGGTCTGGAGAATCTGGGAGGAAATCAGGTTGATGTATTTGGCCGCTTTCTCCGGGTCGAGCCTTCCCGTGCTGACGCCGATGAGGCGTTCCAAGCGGGCGGCATTCCGCCTGCTCGCGTTCAGCGAACAAATGGCGTCCAAAAGGTCAAGCCAGGGCTGATACCCTGTTTCGATGAGGCTGGACCCGTATTCCTGCGATTCCACCAGGGCCTCGGCCTCGTAATCATCCAGCGAGAGGTCAACCGGCGTGATGCCTACGTTTGTGGGTTCAATGTTGCTGACGCTCTTCCAGTGCGGGATTTCAAAGCCCACGAACGCCCACGGAGGCATGAGCCGAAGGGCATTCTGTATCCCGGATGTGCCTTGATATGTGGTGGTGTACCCGGCAAGCTGTCCCGCTTTTTCAAATTTTTTGATAAAGCGGGGATGCGTGTAGTAGTCGCTCCGAATGTTTGTGATGCCCTTTCCCCTGGCTCCATACACACGCACATAACTGGCGCCATAGACCGCGGCGTTATAAGCCCATTCGTTCAGTTCCCGGTTGATGCGCGTCTGCAAACTATTCCGGAGGTTATTCACGATGGGGTCTTTGTCGTCAGTGATGGATTCGATGCTGATGACTTGGTTGGTATCGGAGCGCGCGCTCAGTGCATGGGCCATGTGGAGCTTGATAGCGCTATCAATGGTCGGGTCTTCGGCCATGATCTCCAGCGCGGCATACCTCGCCATGCGCTCTTGCGGCAGTCGGCGCACGAGCTTTGATTCCTCGCTCGCGTACACGCCAAGAGAATTTGCTCCACCAGAGGTTGTGCCCGCGTCTGGCTGGGCTGCCGGGAAGTAGGCCACAGCCCCTCCGGGGAGGTCAACCATCCCGGCTTCACGGGCATCTACCGCAGCATAGCCCGGATAGAGGCCGTGGAAGGCTCCTTCTGCGGAATCTCGCCGGTCTCTTTTGGGCAACGGCGGCATTATGCCCCCCTCGCAATGCCCAAGGTTTCCATATCCTCATCAATGAGAACATATTCTACGGTCTCATCGCCGTCGGCAGATGCCACCGTATGGGTATTGGAGTAGATGAGACCGCGCTCGAAGGCTCCATCATAGTAGGCATACGCCGCCAGCAAGTTCAGGGACGGGGAACCATAGTCCATATCTTCCCGCCACTCGGCATCCATTCCTGTCCCAAAGTCCGTTTCGCCCGCATCCAGAAGCAGGGATTTGAAAATCCACCAGTACGGTCCGAAGCAGCGGTATTGCAGCGGGGATTTCCGTAGCATTTTTGCAAAGCCGGTAATGAGGGTTTTGTGCCACTCATCTTCTGGAATATCGCCTTCCTGTGTTGCTTGGGACAGCAACGGTCTGAGTTCTTCCGCTGATGGTTTGCTGATTTTCACGGCGTTTCTCCTTATGCCAAGAGCCTATAAATGTCTTCGAGGTCAATGTCAGATGCGATATGCCACCATGCTCCCGAAAATTCCGTCCATCCTTTTGTGAATTTCGCGGCATATCGTGCCTTGAGAATGTCTTTCGTCTTGTACAACGGGCCGCCAATGCCGTTTTCATCCTGAATGAACCAGCGGGAGAACGGCGCATATGTCCTGCCGGAACGCCCTCTGAAACCAGCATCGTAGAACTCTTTCGCATTGGGGCGGACGGTCATGCCGAGGGACTGGAACCGTGCAGCGATTTCGGCAGACACTTCTTTGTAATTGGGGTCAGCCTTGAGGGCTTCCTGTGCTGCTCGCTCCGCAGCCGATTTTTCTTCTTCCAAAACTACAGACAGCAAGGAGCGCACACCGGATATGTATTCCGTGGCTATTCTTTCGATATCTTTTCTGTTGTCGTATTCCGAAGAAACTTGTTGTGCAATGGCATAGACAGTGCTTCCGGTGACGAGCCGCATTTTTTCTCGTGTCGTGTTGGCTCCTTCTCGCTGAAGGAGCGCTTCCCACTGTTGTGCCACTGCGGCCCTGAGTTCAGTTTCCGTTCCGATTTTCCCGTATTCCAGGGCAATGGCTTCAAGGTCTTGGCCGAAGAGGCCCGTCATCAAGGGGTACGCATTTCCGCTACGGCCTCCTTGCCGGATAAATTCAAGATATGCGGTACAAACGGCTTTTTTGAAATCCTCATTTTCTGGCTCAGGCCAAGCTATTTCCGCATTATCGAGGCTCCTGGAGCCGCCAAACACCGTGGCATACTTCCCATCCTTGAGATAAACAGCCCCATAATAAAGTGTTTCCACCTTAATTTCATTGCGATGGGCAAAGAATGTATCTTTGTCGATACCGCTTTTGTGGAGTTCATAATAGGGGACGGTTTCGGAGAGCAACTTCTTCAAGGCAAGTTCAGATTCCGAAAACGTAACCTTGATATACTTCGGGAGTTTGGCAGTATCGAGCTTCCGTGGCCGATCCCTTGCTGTGAGCGGCGTCACCTCTATTTTCCGCGAATCGTGTTCAACGCCGATAATCTTCCAGATTCCGTGCTTTTCAAATTCCAGGCAGTCACCGACGCAGAAGAGTTCACCCTTCATCGAGACCACAGCATTGCCGGGGCAATCAATGAGCTCTTCGGAGAATGGCAGGCGCCCCTCTCTCGCAGCCTGACGCAGCATTCCCGTTGTCATCCTTTTATTATTTTCCAGCTTGCCTTTTTCGGCCTCGAATTTTGCGTCAAGGCCGTCAAGCCCGGCTTTCAGCGAAGACAGACGCCGTTTGGCATAGCCCAGCTTATCGGCATATTCGGCTTTTTCCGATTCGCCAGACGCATCGGCCAAAAACCGCTCATAGCGGCTGATTGAACGCTCCGCTGCGGCAAGCTGTTTTTCAAGGTCTGCCCTCTTTTCGGCTTTCCTGGCGTCAAGCGTGGAAAGGCTCTTCAAAATCGAGGAGAGGACTTGGAGTTTATTGACCATAGTCAGGCGGTAGTTTTCCTCTCGCTTTGCCTGGGCAGCGGCCAAACGCTCCGCACGTTGCCGCTTTGCCTGTTCCGGGTCATCGGCCAGCATGTCCAGCAATTCATCCATGCCGGTCACGTCGCCATTTTTCATGGCTGCGGCATCGCCCATGAGCAGGTCATTGATCCAGCCGCTTTTCGATTGCAGCAGGTCTTTCCGGTAGCTGTCGAACGTCCCCCTGCCGCAATAGTAGTAAATCGCAACTGATTCTACCTTGTTGCCCTGACGGACACCACGCCCGTTTCTCTGGTTGATGCTGGCAGGTGTCCACGGCAGGGTGAGATGGTGGATGGCCGTGGTTCCTTTTTGGAGATTCACGCCCACTTCCGCCTTCTTGTTGGCGATGACGATTTTGATGGCCCCGGAGTTATAGGCCTTGGCGATTTTATCCAGCTTGTCGCCAGCGGCATCTTCGGCATTGATGATACCGATTTGTTCTGTGGTTATGGGCAGATGGTGGACGATAATCCGTCTGATTTTCTGATGCTGGCTTTTTTCTTCCGTGAAAATAAGCTGCTTTCCTTTCGCTTCAAAGTGTGTACGAAGATTTTCGAGCAGTTTTGCGTACTTTGGAGTCACAGGATGGGCAACTTCGGATTCAATGATGCCGCACTCTGGGAAGTGCATAAGCACAATATCTTCAAGCTCTTCAGGGACAATGAGGGTTAGGCTGTCACCCCCCGAATCTTCCAATTCGGTTTTCACTTCGACCATGTATGTAATCTTTTGGCCGGTATCTTCATCAGTTCTGGTGCGCTCAACTTCCTTCGGCAGCTTTCCTTGGAGAGTCTTCACCGCCTCCCTGTATTTTCTGGGAAATACAAAAGTCATGGTATGTTTGAACATATCTATGTCTGTCGTCAGCCGGTCCATATCCCTGATGACAGAAAAAATGCTCTCCTTGGATGACTTAGGCCCAGGGCCTGCGGATTCTTTGGCACGCTTCCTGAGAACTTCGTACAACACGGCCTGTTCATCGCTGATACTGACCGATTCTTCATGTTCAACACCATCAGGCACATGGATTTCGTTGTCCACATCCTTCACAGTCTTGACGTTGACATACTTATGGAAAAGGTTCCTCAAACCGTCAAGATTCTGAAAACCTGTAAGCCCGTCCACGGTTTTGATTTCCCCGGAAACCATGACCTTTTCCACCGGCTCGATTTTGCCGAATACGCGCACGAAATCATCAACGGTACGGACGCCGAATCTCTCAAATTCCTCAATGGGCGCAACGAGCGAAAGCATATTGAAGATTTCAAAGGGAGAATTGGTCACAGGGGTTGCAGTCAGACCGTACACCCCGCGACCATTGTTGCGTCCGCGGATGTAATCAGACTTGATTGCCATGTCGATGGCGATTTGCGCCGATGGAGCAGTGGGCAGGTACGCAATACCCTGGCTTTCCTTCCCGGATTCAAAGCTGTTTTTGAAATAATGGGCCTCATCCACGATGATGCTGTCAAAGCCCATGTCTTCGAGGTAGGGAAGCTCTTGTGCCTTCTTTGTTCCTTCATTGGCGAATTTCTTCTCAATGTTGGAAAGCTCCTTGTCGTCAGCGTATGACTTCTTTCCAGAATTGATTTTATCAGCCAACTTCGTTGACATAAGGCTTCGCTCGACCATCTTGTCCGTATACTTAGACTTGGTAGAGGGGCGCAGAGGGATGGAGGAGAATTTTTCCTTTGTCATTACCACGAGGGAATAATTCGACTGCGGGATTTTCCACATGGCCTCGTGGACATCTTCCTTGGAATTTTTGAAGACCACAATGTCCTGCATGATGGCATTGCCGTCTTTGCCAACGCGCGGATTCCCATTTTCGTCAAGCACTGCTTTCCGCTGCACGGCGCCGTCTTTGGTTCGCTTCGGTTCAAGGCCCACAAAAAGAGCGTTCGCGCGGAGATAGTCTTCTTTGTAGAACTGGCGTGATTCGTGATACCAGTTCTCAAGGACGGCGGAGGGTACTACGATACACGTCCGCTTCGCCTTTCCCTTCTTGTGATTGTAGGCGGCCATGGCCAGCGCCGTGAAGCTCTTGCCCAAGCCCACTCCGAAACCGCATATGCCTGCTCCCTGTTCCGCGAGGCGGCGGACTTCGGCGTTCTGGTAGCCGTGCGGAGTGATTTCGCCTGAAAGGCAGTCTTCAATACCGAGTGGCGCTCCTTCGTATTCAACCGGAACATAGGCATTGAATTGCCGGTTGAACTGTTCGGTGAGGTCTTGAATGTCGGGATGTTGTTGCATCCAGACGTTGAACTGTGCCTCAAGCGAGTTCACCTGCTCAACATAAGCGGCCTTCTTTTCTGCCTTGTTGGATGTAACCTTTCCTCCATTCAGATAGTTTTGGAATTGTTTCTCAAAGCCCACATCCAGCAAGCCGCGAAATTCACCGTCCGGGTTGTCGTAGTCGGGCGCAAATCTTTTAACGACCTCCACGTTCCCGTCATATCCTTCCTCTTCGACTTTACGGACGGAGCCATATTCAACGTGAGAATAGCCAACTTCCCGAAGGAACTGGACGACATACTTCCGCGAAAACCATTTGTGGCGGAAGCCGAAGACAATATCTTCCTGCGCCGTGACTGTACGGCGTTTGTTCATCAGGGCAATCTGCTCCTGGAATTTGGCCTTGAGCCGAGCGTCATCGGTGGCGGCGATTGCCTGGGCGCACTCCGCCATTTTTTCAAGGACGTTCCCGGCGCAGTAGTGATTTATGGGCATGATGCGCCCGTCCGGCGTGATGGCAATGTTTTCGTGAGAAGCAAGTTCTCCCAGACTCGAAATTCCGCCCTCCCCTTTATACAGAGTCTGAATATCCTCAAGCCAGATTTCTTCCTGTCCCTCACGAACAAACAGGTGGGACACGATGTCACTGACATCTGTGGGATTGTAGGGAAACGTCAAAGCCGACTTGTCCAGCGTTCCCGCCAGCAGGTCAGAGAAATTGCCCTTTTCGTCCACGGCATTCTTGAACATGCCGAACATGCGTGAGCCTTCGCCAACCAGAATCAGCCCCTTGTTGTGCTTGGGATGCCCGAAACGCTGAATTTCCGCTGTGACCAGTTCCTGGAGTTCGGCCCGTTCGTGTGAGATGTCCTCTCCGGCATCTGCTTTTGTCCCCATTCTCGCAATCATGCCGCCTATCAGCGTACCGCGATAAAGTTGTTCGCAAAGTTCTGTTCGCGGCTGGGACATGGCGAATTGGATTGCTTCGCTTTGCGCCGGAGACAGGGTGTCAGGAAATGACTTGAAGGCAGCGAACGCCTGCTCCGCCGTGAGCGCCAAACCTCCTTTCGGAGACGACAGAAGCGAGCGCAGGGCCTCAATACTCTCTGCACCGAATTTTTCCCGGTCGATGACGGTAACATTTTGCCGCTCAATGATTTTTTGCCATATGCCGTCAAGAAACTCGTGCATCGTACCGTTTATCAGCCGCCGGTCGCCGTTGCTGTAGGCGTGGAGCACTGGTTCCGCCAGCGACAATGTTTCCCAGTCGATGCGACTGTGGAATTTTTTCGCAAGGTTCTGTTTCAGGCCGGCGTCATCGACATCGCCATCCACCATCTCTCGGCTCCAACGGTCACTGTCCACCTTCGGGATGTATTTTCCCATGATGAACCGCCGCCCTTCGCCAAGCCAGTACCGGCCTTCAACGAACTCATCCCAGACGACATTGGAGGCGCGCAGAGCATCAATCGTGGATTCCCCGATTTTTTCCCGGAGTGCGCGTGAATGTTTGCGAAGAACGATGATGTCAACAACCGTGTCCGTACCCTGGGCCGCAAAAGTCTTGGAGGGGAGCTTGTGGGCCCCAAGAAACTCCGCCTTGCGGGAGAGCTTGATGCGAAACTCCTCCCACCGGCGCCCCTTTGCGCCAATGATATTGGTCGGTACGGCAAGGCAGGCCAAACCGCCAGGCTTGATTTTGTCCAGAATGCGGAGGAGGAAATAGCGTTCTATGAGCTTTTCGTTCTTGTACTCCGGGTCTTGGTAAATGGATGCCCCACGGGCGTTGCCGAAGGGGACATTCCCGACGCAAGAATCAAAGGTTTCATCCGGAGTATTGACCGCAACATTCTCGAACGGAGAGGTCGAAACGCTATCCTGTGGATTGAGAAGCCGCGCAACGCTCGAACCAACGGGGTCAATGTCATTCGCCGTGATAATGACACCACTTGGCTTTGTCCCCTCGAAAACGCCTGCGCCGCAACAGGGATCGAGGACATTTCCATTCTGAAACCCATTTTCGCGCAAGGCATCCCAGATACCCTCTGCCACATGGGTAGGTGTGTAGTATTCGTACTGGCTGTTTTCGGTGAGGCCACCGCGTCCGCTGTACTGAACGAGGACTGCACGCTCTTCATCGGTGAGTTGAGCCGGATCTGTCACGCGCGAAATGATTTCTCGGCATTGTGCATTGATTTTCTCGCGGGCTTTGACGCCGCGCACCTTGAGGCCATAGTCCGATCTCTCATCCTTATAGTCGTCAGGGTCAGCGACGGGAACAATGGAGAACAGGCGAGAAAAGAGGCTTTCAATATCCTTGAAGGACGTTGCCGAGCGAACCTCTTTTTCCACAATGCCATCCAGTGGGGCGCGTTCAAAAATGGCGTTTTGCATCGTATCACCTGCGCTTTAGTCGATGAGGTTGCTTGGCACATCGCCATTCACGGCAAAATTCATTCCCTTGGAGGATAAGGCCTCATAGAGATGCCGTGGGCTGAATCTCTGCATATCAAAGGCATAGCCGTACATGGCATACGCTGTACTCAAGGTGTGCTTGAGCATAAGTATTGATATTTCATCGCCAATATATTCTGGCGGGGCGCTGACAATTTCGTCCCATGTGTCCGCTTCAAGCAATACGGATACATAACTTTCACTTGCCTCTGCGGGAGAGACATTGCCGCTGAAAATGAATTTGCTCATATCTCAAGTCCTGGAAGTCCTTTTTCGACATCAAACCATGCAGGAACCGCATCGGAGCAGATAAAGGAGAAAAAATCGGTCGTGGCATCGCTTGCAGTTTCGTAATGAACCGGAAGCTCGCGCCGGTCGTTCATTATATGCAGATAGGCAAGGCGTGTGACTGAAGGAAGGGTGGATTTGTAAAGCACTCTCCACCATCCGTCATCGCTGATTTGGTACAATGTCCACTGGCTTTTCTTGCGAGCGTCCTGCAAGACCGCGTATCCAGCAAATCCTTGCTGTGCTTTCAGGAGTTCGGAAAATCCATCCGGTATGGCATTGCGTAATGCTTTTTCCCATGGTCCACGCAATTCGGCCCGGTCACTCTTCGCCTTCTCCCTGTCGGCATATGTCTCTTTGGCCTTGCGTTCGACATCCCGCATTTTTTGAGAAAGCTCTGGACTTTGCCGTGCGCATACCCCCAGGAACAATTTGAAATGCTCCGGGTCTTTTTCAATAAAATTTGCGAGATGCGCCGGGGAAGCCATCTGTTGCAGGGCCATGGAAAATACTTCCGAGGCCTCGCCCTGATAGTCCTTCCCGACATAGGGGTCGATAAAGGAATCGGGGAAAGCTTTTTCCCCAGGCTGATAGCAGCCGCCTGTCATCACTTTCAGCGACTTCGGTGCGCCTTGCGCCCTGTTCTTGATGAAGGAGAGGCTGGCCGCAAGCGCGGCCCGGTCCCAGTGCTCAACGAGGTGGCCGCATTCGTGGAAGAGCGTCGTTTTGTTGAAGTCAGAATCAAGGCAAATTTGCGAACGTCCCCGTGCAAATGCCCTTCTTGTGCCTTTTTGGAGGATAAATTCTACAGGGCCGAGTTTGCCCCCAAGATACCGATACACTTCGGCCATATCGTTAATAAACTGCTCTTTGGGGTAGTTTATTTTTTTGAGCTTTCTGGCAACATTGGGAGCAATGTAAACATTTTCTGTTGCCCATGTCTGCGCCTCTTCTTTCGATACAGGCGATACAGATTCGAGCGCTTTTTTTACACTTTCAAATGTCTCTTCTTCTCGGACTTCTATTTCTTTTGCAAGGCTCTTCATGCGGCTATACAATGCAGAATATTCAGGATTATCCGCTTTTTCTTGCGCCATTAAGGATGTTTTCATTTCAGCAATACGCTTTATGAGTTCATCCATATGTTCGCCAAATATTTCTGATTTGGCGAACTCCATACGACCTTCAGCTATACCGGAAATAATATATCCCGGAACGTGGAACACTCCATCTCTGCGTAACGATGCGACAATTTTTCCATTTATTTTTTTGGTAATTTCTGCAAATTTTCCTGAATAAATACCTTTATGCAGCCCCTTCAATTCTTCTTTAAGATTCTTTAATTCTTGCGTTTTGGATACGATTCCAGAAAAATTATTTTGGATGATTGATGCGCCAGATTCGACGATTATCTTTCTCACTTCGTCCGGTATCACGGATTCGGCCATTTCCAAGATATGAGCGTTTTGGGGCGAGGCATCTCTGACGGTTGTCAGGGCGGCATCATTTCGCGCGATTCTCGCCATTGCGGCGAACTCGTAGAGAACATCGGCGGCAGGTCTGGGCGATGACTGAATCCGTTCTATGTATTGTTCTAGAGAAGCAACCAGTTCAGGAGTTTCGGAAGAGATTACCTTTCCGTAACGCGAGAAAACACTGAAGACGGCAACTATGTCGCCAAAACTCTTCGCATCCCGCACAGCCTGCGTTGCTGATTCCAATGTGCTATGAAAATCCACAGGACTATCCCAGGTTGTTGGCTTGAGCTTCTGCTCCCCGGCGCGCACGAATAGGCTTCCATTTCGGGAGGCGTTCCTTGATATCTTCTTCGCGCAGCCAAATATCCTGGCCTTTAAGAACGTCAGCAATTTCCTCTGCGGTCAAAAAGCCGGAATACAGTTCATTGAACCATTTCCGAAAATGCTTTTCCATGAAGGTACTCTGTGCCTTCATGTCCCCGATTTTTCCCCAGGAGAACGCCGAAGCGTTGTGAATCATCATCGTGCAGTGAGGGGTCGTCTGCACCTCATCGCAGGACATGGCTACAATGGAGCCGGAGGAATAGGCTGTGATGACGCGCGCGATGGTCTTGGCCTTGCACTCCATAAGGGCGGCATAAACGGCCTGGGCCGAATCGGTGCGGCCACCGTGGGAGTTGATTTTGAGAATAACGGTATCCACTTCGCGCGCCTGTTCAATGGCGCGGATGATGCCCCGAAAAGTTTCAGGGGATTCAAAGTCGGTGTCGATGTCGATGATGATGTTCTGCGGAGCGCCGTATTCAAGCCCTTTGGGCAAAGAGCGAACGGCGCCATTTGCCTGGCGCTTTGCATCAAGGGGGGACGCAAAAGAAGCCCCCTCAGCGCTCTCGAATACGCCTTCTTCACTATGATGCTCCGCGAGGTAGGCGATAACCGGGTCTTGAATCATCCGAACATTGCCGTTCACCTCGTCTAGAGCCTTCTTCAAAATCGCAAGGAAGCGGGCCGGAGCCTCCTTGATGAATTTTCCGGCGACAAGTTGCTCAAAGAGCGAGGGGGAACCTCCAGAGGCGGACTTGCCTTTCAACTTGTCGAGCGCCTCCTTCACCTGCCGTTGTGTGGCAAGCCGCTGCCGGATGTCTTTGATGCCCTCCTTGAGGCTGTCAATGCCATCCTTGACTGTCCGTTGCAGGGCCAGTTTTTCCTTGATACCCAGCATCATGCGGCCTCCTTGGCAAGAAGGTCAGTGAGGTGGTCTGAGGCTTCTTCCAGCATCGCTTCATATTTTTCGAGGGAACCGTCCCTTTCCGCTGCTGCAATGGCCGCTTCGAGCAGCGTGAGGACTTTTTCAGTGTCCGTATCGTATCTTCCGACGATGATGTCCTGAAGGTCATTGACAAAGGATGGCACGGTCGGGCTTCCTTCTTCTGCGGCTTTCCCTTGTGAGTCGCGCCATTCCTTTTGTGCGCCTTGTGTGTGGGGCTGCGAACCGCCAGGGCCGGAATGTGTCGCATCCAGATCAATGCCGAGGTTTTCCTTCGCTGACTGTCCGGCGGTCTTCGTCATGCCGGGGAACGCATTTGATTCAGCGGAAAGGTGTTGCGCATCCGCGGCATACTTGCGGAAGCGCGTAACCAACGCCTTCTTTTTGCTTTCCAGCATCAAGATGAAAAGCTGTACGGCTGTTTTGGAATAGCGATCCAAGGGCGCCTTGGAATCCAGCATTCCCACATTCTTGAGGAAAAGATGGAAGTCGTCCTTTTTAGAAAAGGGGCTGCTCTTGTACTCTGCAAGCAAATCAATCGCATCCCGTATGTGCCGTGTGAGATTCCAATCGCCACCAACCATCTCCGCAATCAGAATGGACGGAGCAATCGCATCCAATTTGGCAACAATATCCCCAGGAATACGCGCAAGAGCCTCGTAGTTACTGGCTATGCGTCCACGCAGGGCTTCTTCCACAACGCGCTTGCCGTCAGGGTTGAGCAATCCGTCCGGGCCGACATAGGCATTGCGCTCCGTCTGCTGGAGAACACCCTCGGCAATGAGCTGTTCCACCACGGCGGCGGAATCAGCCCTATCAAAAAACTCACGCAGGCTGTCCGCCTCCTGAAGTCCTTCGGCCAGCATGGAAAGTGAGCGTTTGCCGAGTCTGTCGCCTCGCGACTTACCGGCCATGCGCGTGTTTTTTGTGTCCGTAAATGTGTCATTCAGCGACGAAATGAGTTCTTGCCGTTCCTGCTTGGAGTATGCCGAGGCGATCCGCCGAACCAGCATCGGGCGCTTCATGGAATCCACTTTTTCTGGATTGATGCCCAGTTCGCGCGCCCGTTTTTTCAGTGCCGCACGGTACTCTTCACTTTTCTTCCCTCCGGCCTGGTACGCCATACGAACAGACATGGCACGCCCATTACCGCCAAGAACGTTGTTGTCCTGGTCAATAACCGGAGCTCCGTTGTTCGCGTCCACGGAATCCCGGAGCAGGAAATCAGGATTGAGGTCAGCCGCGTTACGAAGCACCTTGGCTTGACTGGCGGGTTCATCGTGATAGCGGCGTTCGTTTTCAAGCCCGTAGGCGGGGTTTTTCTGGAATCCAGCTTCGGGCAGGTGCGAAGCTTGTACATCGTTAGCTTCCACCAGTTCATATCGCGCATCTTCGGCCTGCGACCGACCAGGGATGGCAATGCGGGTTTCCCAGAGCGTTTCGAGCTTGGCAGGTTCGATTTCTTCATCATCAACGTGCCGCAGAAGTTCCTTGCGCGTTTCGCGTGCGTTTTCGTTCCCGACTTCCTTCAGTTCAGCCGCGATCCCGCGATTCAGCTTATGGCCCAGTTCTGGATCGTTGACCTTGGCAACGACTTCATCGACGGTCTGATTGCCTCCGGTTTCTGCCTGGCCGTCTATCCCTGTGAGGGAACCACTCGCCATACCGGGTCCGCTCTTCAGCGTGACATCTTTCTCGTCAACGATGTAAACGGAATCGTCCACCTTCCAGGTAAGTCCACGACTCTTTTTAATTTTTTTCGGCGGCAGCTTGCCATTCTGTTTCGCCCACACGCCAAGCACAAAGGCATCGGAACGTTCCGAGGTAAGCAAATACGGATTCTGCTCATATTTGCCGCTCTGATAGCCATCAGAGAATACGTCTATATCTTTCGCGGTACTTTCGCGTTGCGCCCACTTCCCTCCTTGGCCGCCCTGTCCAGTTTGGCCGGAGGTCTGGCCTGCGCCATTTGTTCCAAGAGTGGGCTTACCACCGCCTCTGGCCTTACGCAACGCATCAATCTTGGCCTGCAATTCCGCGTTGATGGTCTTCTGTTTTTCCAGAAGTGAAAGCGTGTTGGAAAGCCGCGCTTCAATACTTTCTGCTTCTTTGACCCTGGAAGAAATCTTGTCCATCAAATCGGACTGGCGCTCTTCCGCGCTTTTAACCGCCTCACGGGCATCATTGAGTTCTTTCCGTTCAGCCTGGGCTGCTTTCTGTTGGCGCTCGAACCGCGCGGAGTTTTTAACCACAAGCTGCGTGATGCGTTTCGCAACGGTTTCAAGGGACACCTCTTCACCGTCTTCAGGAGCTACAACGTGCGTGATGTCCCGTTTGTTGAGGAGCCAGCGGAAGGCGATAATGGCGTCACTTGGACCTATGCGCTTTTTGTCCCCCTCCGGCGAATGGAAAACGACATTCACCGTCTGACCATCGGAGAAGGGAAGCTGTACGACGACATACGCAAACGAGCCGGATTTTTTCGGCTTCCCGACAACCGGAGACAAGGCCGTGATTTCCGAATCGGAAAGATGCCGGTTGAGTATCCTCACCACAGCAGCCATGCGGCGCTCCGTGCGCGAAAAATGCTCAACGGTTATCGCTTCAAGAACGTAATCTTCCTCGACCTCATCCTGGCCGGGATTGTAGTAGTCCAGTTCGTCCAGAGATGGCGATTCGAGTAAGAGGCCAAGATCGTGGGCGTCATTCGCGAGGCCTGCATATGTTGCATCAAGTTCGACTTGAGAGAATCCTTTTGGGAAGAGGTCATCCCTGTCCACAATACGGCACCCTTGCCAGTATGGGTTGGGGACGGCCACTGGAGCGGCATCACTTTCAGGCACGAGGGCGTCTTCAAAAAAATCGGAAGCTCCGTTCATCATGGCTATACTCCCTCCAGTTCTGCCAGTATGCGCTCCAGTTCGGCGGTTTTGCTCCGTTCCGCCTTGAGGGCCGCCTCGGCCTTGTCCAATTCGCTTTGTTTTGTTTGGATTGTGCCCTCGGTTTCAGAAATTTGAGCTTGAAGGCCTTCGTTGGATGTGGTCAGTTCTGCCAGTTGCCCCTTGGCGCGCTCAATCTTCTCTCGACGATTTGTGACTACCGGCGGCGGGTCAATATGGAGCTTGCGTCGGCGTTCCCGCTGGAGCTTCGCGCGCTCATAGGCCTTTGCGTTCTCCTGAACGTAATCCACCATCTCAATGATGGCCTTGTCCATGTCGTCCACATGCCGGATGGGGACAACCTTCTTGTTCAATTTGACTTGAAAAACGGTGCCGTCAGACTTCACGCGGACAAGCATTTTTTGGCCGTCTTCAAAAATGAATGTGACATCTTTGAGCAGGAAGCCACTTTCACGGCGCGCGCGATTCGGCGCGTCCACGGATGCCACCTTCAAGCCCCATTTTTCCATTTTTTTGATAATGGGGCGAAGATTTTGCTCCGTCAGCTTTTCAAATGGGAGCCGAACCTGTTTCGATGGTGCTGCCATGCGCGGAACCTCGCTGGAATATGGTTCCGTCTATGGTGGTAGAGCTATCAAGACCCGGCAAGAAAATTTTATGGATATACAGCAGATATGCAGACATCGGACCGTTTCAATCCGTGCGCCTGCGTGGGGGGCGTACCAGGACAAGCTCAGAGAGAACGCTTTCCGTGGTTTTGTAGGCGTCGCAATGTTTCATCTGTCCGCAAAAAGAAGCTACTCGCGGGCGGATGTACTCGAAGTCAATTTTGCCTTTGGCGTATTCCTGTGCAATTCTTCGGAAATCTCGCCGTGCGCGGCGTGTGTTCCGTTTTCGTGGCAGGGTATGCGTTGTCCAGTGCCTATACCCTGAAAAGTCAACACCATGCGATATGGGGAAGATAGAAGTTTTCGGATTCAACTTCAATTCGAGTTCGGTATTCAGAAAATTTTCAAGGAGGGCAAGAGTTGATTGCAGAAATTTTTTATTTTCCCCAACTATGATAAAATCATCCATATATCTGACGTAAAATCTGATTCCCAATTCATCCTTTACAAAATGGTCAAATTTATCCAGATAGACATTTGCAAATAGTTGTGATGTCAATGCGCCGATAGGAAGTCCTGAATCGGTAAATCCGTTTTTCAGGACTATCTTTGCGCAGAGGTCAAGTACATTGGTATCGCCCAACGTCCTTGCAATCTGCCGCAACAGAATCCCATGCCGGATGTTTGGGAAGTAGCTCTTGATGTCGGCCTTGAGGGCATACGGGCGATGCCAGTTTGCGCTTGCGGTTACAATGAAGCTGCGGAGTCGTTTGCTGGCCTCGTGCGGCCCCTTGTTTTTCCGACAGGCAAAGCTGTCCGGGATAAACCGTCGCTCAAAGAATGGTTCGATGACCTTTACAAGGGAGCGGTGTACAATGCGGTCTGCGAATGTGGGCGCTTGGACGAGCCGGAGCTTGGGTTCTCGAATCACAAACTCTCGGCAGGGAGAGGGGAACCATGTCCCGCCTATCAGGGCGCGTTGAATTCCGAGGAGATTGTCTTCGAGGCGTCCGTAAAACTGAAGCACCTCATCATAGTATCTTTTTCCACAGCGCGCTCCATGCCATGCGGCGTAGAGGTTGCCGAAGTCCACTACTTGCGGCCATAAATTCTTTGCGGGCTTTGGCATAGCTTTCCAAAAAGGCCGGAACCGCTTTCAGATTGTCTTACTTGCCGTTCCGACCTCATTGTTGTTTCCCCGGCGCTGTTGGCCGAGGGGGACTACAACCCCAAATCACTCGCGCTGTCCACGCCCCCGGTAGGGGCGCGGCCTCTGGCGGGTGCTGATTTGCGAGGCGGCCTCCGATGTTGATGTTTGCATTACTCGATGGATTATTGAAATTCAGGCAAAAGGGGCCACAGTACGCCCCATTATTCCAATTGCCGCCCTTTTAGGTTGTAGCCCTGCTATCTTGTGCCCCTGGCTTGGGGTCACGAACACGTTTGAGCCATCCACCAAGCATTCTCCCAACCTCAGCAACATGATTCGACCATACTTCATATTTATGGTCATTGATGTAACCGAGATTTCTGGACATGCGAATCAGGACACGAAGGTATTCAAGCTCTATGTCCATATCCTGCAATGTTGTCTTTTTGTAATAGCGTTTGGCGGAAGTGATTGTGAGGTGAATCAGAGTGGCAAGGGTATTGCGTATATCCTGTGCGAGAACATGGCGTTCCGACTTTGGGAAGAGCATGACAGTCTGATGGGAGTACTGATTCAGTTCTTCCAGCTTTGTCAGAATTTGCAAACTGTCCAATGCCACAAAAAAGCCCCCTTTGACAGGGGGCAAAGTAGCATCGGATGTCATTCCAGACAAGTCCTATTCGGGACCGGCACGAATATCAGGGGGCAGGTGTCGTCCCTCCCTTTCTGAAATGTATGATTCCTGGCAGTGGTTGATGTCGCCCATACAGGCGGCCAGGAAATCCACAACAATACGCGGCCAACGCCTGATGCCGCTTATTTCCCAACGCCAGCAATGGGCGCTTATGGTTTCATCAGCCCACCAGTAACCCGCAGCGCGCGGGAGCAGGTACAGCAGGCCGAGAAGGCCCAGAAACAGCCCCAGGGCGGCGTTTCCGAGTTGGTCTATAGCAATGAGGCATTGCTTCACATTATGGCGAAAAGCGGCCTTTCTGGGGCCAAATCGCCAGTCCCACGGTTTCATGCCCCGACTCCCGGAAGCGCATAGGAGACTTCGATGGCCGCCACCTGCTCAGGAGTGGTGCAGGCGTCCAGCATATCCTCAAATTTCTGCCGCTGACCAATGATTGCGCCCGATGCGGCGGAGAAGGCCGTAGCCTTGGCGATGACGCGATTGCAAAGGTCTTGCAGAGCTATGCCGCGCGCTTGGGCAAGTGGGGCCAGAAGCGGGCACGGTTTGCTCTGGTCGGCGAGATATGCCTCCGCCTCGCTCTTCTGCTGGTCGAAGGTGAGGAGTTCGGAGCCGGGGTAGCTCTTGGTCAGTACGCCCAGCATTGCATCACATTGGTTGTTGATTTCTGCCAGTTTTTGGGTCTTGGCGTGCTCCACGCCGGACAGCAAGGTTTCAGGGTTCACTCCCTGGTTACTTCTGGGCATACTTTACCCCCTCCGCGAGATAGATTCTCTTGCAGGATTTGCCATCCTGCGCAATTTCCAAGTGGGCAAGTAGGACTGTATCACCAATGGTGCAGGCCGGGACGGGTTCGATCTCCCCATTTGCCCACGTTGCGAGATACAGACCGTCATCGCTGTAGTCTTCAGGTACTGCATACAGCTTCACATGGCCGGAAAGTGGGGTAGACGTGGTGAACTCCTGCCCACTGTAGGAAAACTTGATTTCGGGCATAGACCCTCTCCTTCAAAAATATTTTCGACCGCCTTCGGCGGTAAAGCACGGCCGCCTCTCGGCGGCCTTTTCAGAAAGGCAGTGAACAGACAACAGTGGCCTAAATCTTTGCGAGGCGGCCTCCGATGTCGAGGTACGCATGACTCGATGGATAACTGAAATTCAGGCAAAAGGGGCCACAGTACGCCCCATTAAACCAAGCGCCGCCCTGATAACAAACACCATTAGCGACTGGTCCCCAAAAGCCATCCGCATATGTTCCGCTGCCTTCCGCCCCGGTAACGACTTCCGGCAAGAAAACATCATCGAAATTGTAACCGTCTCCTTTGCCGGAACGCATGGAGACCGGCCAGCCGGTAAGGCCACTGGTATATGGCGGCATGGCGAATCCTGTGGAAATCCACGCGCGTGTGCCGTCATTTTTGAAAATTTCGGTCTTCTTGTTGGAATCCGCCCGAATGCCATCAAGCATCTTCCAGACGTTCCCATAAAGGGCATGGAAGCCACGATACGGGACATGGTTGACCTGGCTGTCGGTATTGACGGCGTTGTTGGTCGTGCCGTCCCATGACCTGTCCACGTTGCCCCGGCCCAACTTGGACTGGGCATCAGTCGTCGCAAGCTCAATAAGCATGAGCAGGGTCAAGGCTGACCACTGATAGACATCCCAGAGCATGAACCCCGACACACCGTTGACGTTCCTGTTGGCGCAGTAGGTCTTCATCGTGTCGAAGTTCACATTGACGAAGGGGAGTTTGCCGGGCCGGGAACCGAGCTTCTTCGGATTCCCGCCTTCATCCGTGGCCTCGTAGCAGCCAAGCAGGTAGTAGGGAATCTGGGCGTTGTTGTGCATAAACGCCGGATGGATGCGGAAGCCGTCTTTCTGGCCCGGAGAGATGAGCTTGCACGGCTTGCCCGCGAACATTCCTTCTGTGGGGGTAAAGTCCTTCACCCAAAACTGGGGAATCTTGCCCATGATTTGATTGTCCACAATCATGCGCTGGATGCCCCCAAAAACCGGATTATTGTCGAAGTAGGCGGTGTTGGGCGACACCGGATTCCCTTCCTCGTCGATGTTGAACCAGAGGCCCGCACCGCCACCCGTTGCCACACGGCATATGCCGATAATGGGACTGGTATTGCCGACAAGAATATTCTCAAACAGGGCCGCATGGGCGGATTCGCTGGAGTCATGTTCGGAAACGGCGGCTTCCGCTTTTTTCTCCACAAATTCCGAAATGGAAGCTGTACCGCCATCTTCGGTCTCACCCCCTTCACCCGGAAGAGAAAAGCCGGTGATATCATCCATCGTATGCTGGTGAGGCTTCGGCTCGCGCGCGTCCGAAAGCCGGTCATCAGTTGTTGCCACGGCTCCGATATCCGCAGGGGTGAGGGCATCGGAGCCGCCTGCGGCATGTGTCTTGGCGTGCGCCACCAGATTGATTTGCCCCTCCGCATCACCGATTTTTTCGTTGACGGCATTGGCCGCTGCGGCGGCAATCATCTGATACATAGGGCTGTCGGGATTATCCAGGCCATGCGCCAAGGGGTCAGCGTTATGAGTCCCGACGGCCTCGGCTATTTGGGAGGCGGATGCACCGCCGCCAATAGCTCCCCCATGAGCATTGGAGTCGGTTTCATGAGCCGCAAGCCGGGCGAGCGCCTTGGCTACATCGCCGCCAAGCTGTTCCTGGGCGGTTGCAAGCGCATCGGCGCCCTTGTCCAACTTGCTGGCAACATCCTGCATCGTGGGCTGCATATCGGGGGTTTCGTTTTCGGGCATTTTTATCCTCTGGTGATGGCCGGGCCTGCCGGGCTAAAGGTGTCATCATCTGCCACGGACGCGCCGCCTGTCATGGCGAGGGTGGTGATTCGCCGTGAGAGATGTATCATCCGGGTAGTGGCATCCGCGTGCATGATGACGGCCCTCCGGGCATCGGCTTCAATGCGCTCGGAGAGGGCTTCCATCTGCATGACTGTGGCAATGTCGGCATTGGCCTTGTCAATCTCCTCCGACGAAATCATGTCATCAGTGATGACGACCGCCTCGCCAGGCACCGATGTTTCCCCATCGCCGCCTTCATCTTCTCCGGGTTCCGTCAGCGGCACACCGGCCCTGACCTTGCCCAGCACAACATGGTGCGGTTCCGGCTGTTCCCGAACCACAATGCGTTGATACCCCTGCTGCGTGGGGGCGTAGAACGCCTCAATGCAGACGAACCATGTTCCCGTGGCCGGGATACGCACAATGCCGGGATCATCCATGACCACAGTGAGGGAGTAACCGTCCCGCTCAACAACGGCCACGCTACGCGGATAGTCCGACTCATGGTCGATGAGGACGGCCATTGTGCCGCCGGGCTTGAGCACAAAGCCGTGGTAGACGCCCGGCTTGACGATTCCGGCCATCTTCACGTTCAGAGCGCGGGAAACATATTCTTCTCCCCAGCGGACACTCTGGCGCAACAAGGGGGCGTCATTCGTCGCCATCTGTGCTTTCCTCCTCGCGTGGGAAGGTTATGGCCGGGAAAGCCCGATAGACTTCAGTTGGCGTCACCCAGTCGGGAAGCGTGGAACAGACGGCAATCAGGTCGCCCTCATCATCGAAAATGCCGATAAGGTTGTGACGTACCGGAGCGCCGACAGCGCCTTGCGGGATCTCGCACTTGCAGAGAGCCACCCCGGCGCTGTAGGACACGTCCACAAATCCCCGGTAAAATTCGCCGGGGATTTCCTGCATATCAGGGGGAATGTCCTGCAATTCTGGCTCGGACGGACTGTATTCGTCCACCAGCCCAAAACCGGCGCGAAACTCCACGAAACGGGGACAACGCCCAATACCTGCGGCGGCCATGCCCACTTTGTCATAGTACCGATTGAGCAGCTTTGCTCGTTGCCATACTTTCGGAGTTTCAGGCATATACACCTCCTATGGGCATATCCAGAGGGAATTTATCAGCGGGGATATCATCGAAATGAGGGTAACGATCCAAGTGATCCAAGCCCTGAAATTCCAATGGCATGGGCACGCTCTTTTCGCCTGCCGTCTCTATCGTCGACACGAAGGGCGTGGGGCAGGAGGGAAGCGGCGTCTTCTCCACATAGACTTCCAGTTCGCCCAGACTTTGACGGAAAATGATAGAGCGCCTTTTCTCAACCAAATACAGACCAAGAGGAGTACATGACTCTCCTTCGCGTCCGGCCATGATCCAATCAAAGGGCAACCAGTCGGGAGGAAAACCCTCTGGAGCGTGCCAGTCCATGTGCCAGAAGCGTTCTTCCGGTTTGATAAAGGGAATGGCAATGCAAGGCTGCTCACGTTCCCATCGACAAGACATCTTTTGCGCGTCAAGCGGGCAGGCATCAGCAGCCGTTGAGTCGAAATATGCCCCTTGGACGGCAAAATTTATTTCAAAAACACCGCAGTCGCGTTCCCAAGAGGCAATCAGCCTGCCCTCAAAAGGAAAGTCGAAGCGCGCATACCAGAGGGCACCATCAAAGACGATATGCAGCGGCTTGGCGCGCAGAAGAAGAGGAAGAGCCTTGTCGAGAAAGGTCTGCTTTGTCAGGCCAAGGGAGAGAAGGTGCGCGTGGTCGGTTCCCAGAAGGCCCCGTGAGGTGAGGAACATTCCTTCTGGCGGGACGTTTTTCTTTTCTGGCCATGGGCCATCGGCAGGGATAAAGCGTGTACCGTAGGATACATCGAGGGGGGCGAAGAGAGGGAACCAGGTGACGGGAAGATCGCTGTAATGCCTGCGGAAGACGGAAGTGATAATCAGTTCGAGGTCTTTGTATTCAAGCTCAAGACGCCTCCAGGCGACAGCGATGGGGCGGTCTTTCTCTTGCGGCATGTCTGCCGCAAAATAGTCGCCCATTTCACGCAGCTTGAGCGCCAAGTCGGCGTCATCGGCACTGAAATATGACCGGAGGGCTTCAAGCCGTGCAAGGCGTGGGTCAAAATCCTGCTCCCAGATTGTCTGGGCGCTTTCGGCCAGCCCCAACCAGCGGTCTTCTTTTTGTTTGCGTGGCGTGAGCCTTTTGACGAGCCAATCTTTCATTTCGCGCCTGATTCCCAGCCTCAATGCACGGTGAGTACATTTTCGCCAAGGATAGGGGCGCTTGTTGGCCTCATCAACGAAAATCAGCGCACATATGCCATATCTGCATTTTGTGCCCGGCTGTCCCGGATTTAGGTAAGATGCGCGATTTGGATTTGCGAGTTCTCAAGGTCGAGACTCACCATCTGGTAAATCAGGTTCGCCTCAAAATTCCCTTCCGGGACAGCCTCAAACCATGCTCCGGTTTCCTTCTCAAAATGCCCTGTGGACTGGATGCACTCGTAGATTTCGGAGATAAGCACCTTGTCGCGCCGATACAGGGAATCACGGCCATATGCCCGCATGAGGGCCGCGCGAACGTCTTCATCAACCTCCGAAAGCACCTTGTCCGACAAGACTCGCGCTGTGAGCTTCAGTGTGAAGGATACATGCTCCGGGTTGTACCACTGAAAGTTGCGGCACAGCATCGGGACTTCTTCAATGGCGTTCATCACGTCCTGAACAATGCCTTCGCGTGGCGCATAGGCGCATATCCAAATCTTGTTGATATGTTCGAGTTTCGGTCCCCAAAGGCGCTCGGCCTCCTCTTCACCCCAGGCCCGCACAAAGACGACTTCCGGGAACCGACGCCGGATGAAATATGCGTAGTCGTTGTCCCAGACAAGCCGTTCATTATACACGGACCAATAATGCAGATTACGGCGCATTTCCTCAGTAGATTCCTGCGCCTGTCCGTTTTGAATCGTTGTCGCCACCTCTATATTGAGCGATGCGGGAACCCCCGCAATGTCAACAACCTCTTCAAGAGGGTAAAGGTATTGACGTTCCAGCAGAAGCGTATCTCCGTCCGTGTATTGGATGTCTATTCGTACCTGTGCGCCTTGTGACGGAATTTTACCAAAGGTGCCATTGCCGAACCTGATGCCTATCTGATCACTCACATGATAGAACTCGTCCCAGACAAGAGAATCCCGATATGCGTTCGTCAAGAGGCGGCTGTACTCCCATTTCCGGAACCCATCTCCGCTATCAACCCACACTTCGAGCGCCATCACTTTCGGGGTCAGTTCCTTGTTGATGAGAATCTCATAGAACGGTTTTTCTTCGCTTACGGTATGAAGGATTGAGGTTTTTCCATACTGCGTTACGGGGGCGGTCACTTTGCTCTGCGCCGGGATAAGCAGTTTGAGGCCGAGCGTATAGGGAAGCTGTGCGTCGGACACGAACTCCCGCCCCCTCTTGAGCAGAATGGGGCGCGGCCCTGCATTGGTGAAAAGAATCGTCCCTTCGCTGGGCTTGGGCTTGCGGGGGAGGTATTCTCGGTCTTCGGCGTGGGCGACAAGGCTTGAACGGTTCAGGGCTGTTCCGATGAAAGCCTCTTGACGTGCGCGTTCAATTTTGAAGTTTGCGTCTTCGACTGTCCATCCCATGAAAATGGCAAGGTGCTGCACGAATTGTGAATTTGTCAGATTCTTCCACGAGGGCAGGGAAGACAGGAGGACCTTCAGTTTGTTTGCAACCTGTTCGCTCAAAATCATGGCATTTTCCCCTACAGGCGGATTTCCTCTGCCTGGAACCCGAATTGGTGCAGAATTTCAATACGACACAAGTCAATGTCCATCACAACGACATTCACGCCCTTCAGTATGATGTTTTCCACATCTATGGGCAGTTTCCGCGCGATTGCCATTTCCATCAGCACGTCAAGGTCGCCGCCCTTGCTGAGCGGGTCATGCTTGAATGGGGTGAGGTTATGCCCCCATGCAGGATGGTGCGCCATTGTCCCTTCAGGGGTATCAAGCCATTCCCTGATGCGTTCGCCCATGGCATCACCATCGGAAAATCGCTCAACATCGTCCCCTGGTGAGGATTTGAGCATTCGCTGTGCTTCAATCATGGTCATGCCCTATCGTGGGCGAGCGCCAGACAGAACGGGTCATCGTAGTCCATCGGGATATTTGGAGAGTTCGCGCCTTCTGTATCCCGTTCCTTGCCTGTTGCGTTTTGCCTGGTTACGTCCACAAGTTGCGTGAGCAGCGCTACAACCTGCGAAAAATCAATTTGTTGCGGCGCGGCGGAAGGTTCGGGTCGAATGGGTTCCGGCTCCGGATACCGTTGCGGTGCCTGCGGCTGCACTTCCTGCACCGTTACGGTCTGCACCTCCGGCGGCGCGGTGACGGCAGGGGAGGCAGAGGCCACAAGCGTCTGTTCCTTTTCCACTGGAACCGCTTCCCGTGTTTCTGCGCCTGTTCGGTTCGCATCCGCGACGACTGTTTCTGTCGAGGGCTGGAATTGGCTGGCATCGGCCAACCTTGTAACGTCAGCGCCGTAAAGTTTTGCCCCGCGTTTGTTCCATTTTGCGTACCATTCCTCATAATCCGTGATTTTGACACCTTGTCCACTGCTGGATTCCGAAACCATCATTCGCCCAGTCTCGGCATCTCTGTAAGTCTGGACGATATGGTCTATGCCGCCGAAACGGCCCCGATCCCATCCCTTGTCGCCTGTATCCATGCCAATCATCATGCCTTCGCGCACTTTGTCCGGCGCAAGGGCATCATTGGACAAAAGTTCGCCTGTCGCCTGGCTGACTGTCTGAATCAGGCCCGCTGCACCGCCATTGGCCCCTTTTCGCAAAACAGCCTGCGCTTCTTTTCCGTAGATTGGCTTGCCGCTTTCGGCGTTCACCGCCTCCATCATGTTTCGGGTATTTTCTGCCACCCATCCAGAGCAATCAATTCCGCCAGACGCAGAATTTTTACTTCCGAAACTGTAACGCACACCGCGGTCGACGGCCTCTTGCGTTCCAAGCTGCAAGGCCTGTGATGTAGCCTCTACGGCTGATTGGGGCGTTTGAGCAACGCCACGCCGTTCCTTTTGTAACATTGCCAGAGCAACCTGGCGTTCATCAGCAAAACGGTTGCGAGCCGAGTTCTGAATTTGGGCGGTTGAAGAGCTGAATTGCGTCGCCCGATCCGCGTACAGGGCATTGATAAAATCTTCATCACTCATGCCCTGCCTGAAGTTTCGATTGAGCAATTTTGCTGCGCCGCCCGCCCCATGCTGGACGGACGTGGACCACAGAACGTCCTGCAATGCCTTGGACCCTTCGACACGTTTCCGCAGTTCTTCGCTCTGAATACCGGCAAAGGCGGGATCGAAGTGGGTCGCCTTGATGAAGTCGTGTTCCAGGGTTCCGAGTTTTCCTTCCCGCTCAAGGCTGCGCCATGCGTCCACAGCCGCGCCTGATTTGCTCCCCGTGTTCAATGGACCGGCGGAGCGCATTCTGGCTGCGACTTCTTTTCCGTTTTCTCCTCCGTTCCGGTCGGCCCAGCGGAGAAAGGCGTCCATCGTGCCGGTATTGGATGCGATTTGATATTTCCCGTATGACGTGCCGCCGGTGCGGTCATATCCTACAGCATCACTGCCGTGAACGCCGCTTTCGTACTGCGCGGACAGCGCGCCAAGCTCCTTGCCCATGATGGCTTGCGCCCGTCTGGTTGCCCCTGTGTCCAAGCGCGTGCTCCGGCCGCCCCCGCTACTGCGGCTCCGGCTGTCATCACCACCGAAGAAGCGGGAGAAGAACCCGCTCGTTGCGGCAATGATGCCCGGCTTTTCTTGCTCCCTAATGTCATCATCAATCGTGTCCGTGAGTTCGGAAATAGCCTCGGTGAGCTTGCCAAAAAGCCCTTCCGAGTCACCTTCCTGCCCGTCCGAAGAGAAGAGCGAGGTCACGCCGCCCCACGCATGGGACACGGCGGAACCGATGGAATCGCCAAAGTCAAAAATGCCCTTGGCAATATCAGACGTGGAAACCTCGAAACCGAGCAGCCCGGCCGCCCCGGTGAGCAGGCCTCCCATGTCGAGGATATTGGCCGCCGCCGCGCTCGCCTTCTGCCCGGTGGATGCCTCTTGTCCATCTTCAAGGCCGAACGCCTCCCGGTGCATGTCGGCGTCATTCCACCCGGATACGCCGTCATAAAGCGCCATACCTGCGGCAAGGACTTGTCCCGCAATGGGGATTGCTTTTGCGGCTCCCAAGGCTCCTTTTGCACCAAGCCCCAAAGCCTTGCCTGCTGCGCCTGCGGCTTTACCAGCGCCAGGTGCAGACAATGCCGCACTGCCAATATCAACGGCGCTCCCCACTGGATCGCCGCCGAAGGCCGATGCGCCTCCCAAAAGTGCCCCAGCTCCGGCAAGAAAACCGAACTTTCCTCTCCGTCTTGGTTTTCCTCTTCCTGGCTTTGATAGTCCTGTCTTCCTCTCGCCACGCCGGTGGCCCATTCGATCAACAAGGCCTTCCCCCCCAAAGATACCGCGGTCATCATGTTGAGCCCCAGCCTTGACGGCCTCTACCAGTTCATCATGGCGCTTTTTACCTTCCCGCGCTTCCTGCGAGGCCAGGGCCAGAGTTTTTTCCGCAATCTTGGCTTCCTTGCCTGCGCCCTTGATGAAGCGGCCCTGCTTGTCGCGGTTTCCCCGTTTCGGCGCGTCAATTCTGCCTCCGGCCCACGTCACCACCTTGGCCCGTGCGGTCTGTGCGGCCTGGTCTATCCGCTCCCTTGCGGCAGTGACGCCTGTTTTTTGCGCGATGGTCTTTTTCAGGATGCCCGCAAGACTGTCATCCGCCCCATCCTTTTCCGGGATAGCCTCTTTGAGTTCCTTGAATGCAGACCAGAGCGGGCCGCCTGCGGCCAGCCCTGCCGCATCCTGCATGTCAGACTTGTCGGGGGAAGCAACGGAACCATCCCATGACGCGAGATTTTCTTTCAATGCCCCCAGGATGCTCTTGGATTGCTTCTGGGCAATCGCTTCTTCGCGTCTTTGCGCGAAGGCTTCCTGACTTTTGGTAGGGGTATGGAGGTTGGCGCCGGGTCCTTTTTGCTTCGACGCAGAGTGCGGGCCAGATTCATCCCCAAGTCCGTCGCCTTGGCTTTTCCCTGTCCGTTTTCCGGCAGGGATTGGAGCCTTGGCTGGGGAGTGTTCACCAGCGCCGCCGGAAGCAGGCTTTGCTTGAGGAGCAGGCGGAGGAGGAATAATGCTGCGGGATGGGCGGCGTTCAGCGGAAGCCGTGCGGGCAGCCGTTCGGATTGCCGCATTGCTTTGTGCTGTGTCCGAACCGCCAGCGTGCTTCTTTCCTGACCCCGCTTCTTCCTTCAGACGTGCGGGCGTGGCCGCCGCTGTCGGCTTCCCCCGGCCAGCGCCGCCACGGGTATTCTCCTCGATTTGCTCAAGAAGTTCCGCAATATGCGCCCAAAACTGTTCCCCTTGGGCGTCATCCTGTTCCTGATTCAATTCCGGCGCGTCCTGGAAGGGCAACTTTTTGTCTTCGTTCATCACCCTCTCCGGCCTGCGCTACGGTTTCTCGAAGCGTTTTTGATGGCTTTGTGGCGTTTTATCGCGCTTTCATGAAGAGCAATCACCCTGCGAGCCGGACATTCGAGCAAACTGCCGAGATTTTGCCCGTCCGCAAGGCATAGATTACTCAAAATAATATCCCATGCCCTGGGACTATACCCGCGGAATGTAGTCGAAAGCCCGAAAGGGAAACTGAAGCCGGATACCCGGCCCCTCCTTGTCCCTGCCCTCCGGGCAGCGCACCGGCGGTGTTTCGAGCAGGATTCGTCCCTCTTTGAAGAGTGAACGCAGTCCATGCCGCATTTCGGCAAGGGCGTTCATCACCTTGGTAGTGAAACCTTGGAACTCGGTGGTTGACATGCCAAGAATGAATTTCTCGACCGGCTTTCGGCGTTCCTGCTCTGTTTCGCCTTCCAAGGCCGGGATGTCGATGCAGGAAAGGATGCGGAGCAGTGCAAGCTGGCTGCGTTCCTTTCTGGCGATGGTGTTCTTTTCCCGCTCCAAAGCTATGATGCCCATGCGGGTTTTCTCGATGATTTCCGCATCCACGCCCAGCAGGGGATGAACGATGACGGCGTGCCCCTCATGCACCACATCCCGCAGAGGCTTGCCGACAATGGGGGTGTATTCTTCGGCCATGGCCGCCAGCTTGACGGACACGGTATGTGTCACTTCATGTCCCGCCGCCTCCGAACACGGCTGGCAGGCATAGGTAAGGGGAAGATCAGCGAACTGCGTTGTGTGAAGGTGGTACATGAAGAGCGCATAGCGCCTGTCCTCGACAGTCCAGTTTTTGGGGTCAGTGTATTTTTCCTTTGCCTGAAGCCTCTCCAGGAAAAGCGAGGTGGCCTCTTCTTCACAGAGCGGGTCAACCTCGGAGAAATCAATAGCGTCAGCCACTGTCGCTTCGGCTAGGCGGACGCTCTTTGCAGGGTCAGAAGGAAGGCAAAAGTCAGGAAGATACGAGGGCATAACTACCTCACAAGAATTGGATTGGGCTTGTTGCCGTACTGAACTGGACAAAGGCTACGGGAAATTCTTTATAAGCGCCGTTCTCGCGGGATCGGCTCGTTTCTCCCGGTGTGGTGGCGTACATTTCCCACTCCCCGGCCAGAGTTTCCGAGCCATCCTCGCGCTGTTCATAGACGCGGACTTTGCGGACATACCCATCAGCCCCATAGGGCAAGCCCACGGTTCCATCAGCATGTACGGCTTTCTCACACCATCCGCAGATGAACGCGCTGATCCTGCGGTCAGTATTGTCCCGCATGGTGGCTGTGATTTTTACCGGCACGCGCCCCGTTGGCCACGACATGGTGACGCCGCCATAGTTTTCCTCATCCGTGGTGATTTCGAGAGGATTGTACGCGATGTCCTTGACGTACAAATCAAGGTCGGCAGGCTCCCCCTCAACTTCGAGCCGAAAAAGCCAGTCCTTTTGAAAATCAGTGGCTACCAGCTTTCGGGCCAGCATCCGCAATTTATTGAAATCTTCCGCCACGGTCCCTCCATCAGCAAATGACCAGACTCACCGGCAGAATAGCGCGGCACTCTTCCATCTGCTGTTCAAGCTCGGTCAGCCGCGCACGCATTTCCTGCATCGAGGGCAGGTCTGGAATCGGGCCGTCCATGCCATGATAGGCGTCACGGGTACGCAAGGTGTTCGGAATGTCGATGAGCGCTTCGAGGTAGTCGCCCACCAGCCCGACACAACCGTAAGGAAGGGGACGTTCATCCGGCCAGTCGCGGAGCCGGGCAAGCCAGTAAAGCGTCAGAGAACCGGATGCCTCCGGGGAAAAAACAATTCTCCCCTCTGCATCGTCCACGAAAACCGGAACATGCCGAAGCATTTCGTCCTGGCATCCGGCAATCGTGAGGTAGAGTTCCGGGAGTTTCGCCTCTGTCGTTCCCGCGGGGTATCTGGTCTGGAGAAGAACACCCGCCTTGTCCTGATATTTGCCGAGGGCCTGTCGCAAAAGGCGTTGCAGTGCCGCATCATTGTTGTGATACAGCACCACGAAACGTCCTTTCACTTCTTCGAGTAGTTCCAGAGGAGTCATGGGCGTCCCTCACTCAGAGGGAAAGGGTTCCGTCCTGGTCATCATCAAGCCAGCTTATCCAGTTGGCGTGCAATGTGCCCGCCGGGCGCACCAGACTTGCGCCGTCTTCAACAGAGAGATCCGCGCCTTCAAGTTCCAGCCAGCAATCTTCCAGAACGACAGTGGTATTTTTGTTGGACGTGGGGAAGGATTCTCCGGCCAGACCGATTTTGACGGTCAGGTACTTCTTGTTTTTCACCCAGTCCCGAACCGCCTTGTAGGATTCCCCTGAAATCACTTCCTTGAAGGTGATGGGAACGTCCTGCGCGTTTTTGTAGCGGCCCTGCTGGTTGAACTGCACTCCCTGCGGGCCGTAGCTTTCGATGTTCTCACGCATGAGGGCCGGAAGCTGCGTGGACTGGCAGAGGTAACGAAGGTTCGGGTATCCTTCGATGGTCAGGATGAACTCATCGGAGGCCACACCTTCGCCCAAAGCGAGCAGCTTGCGGTATCCGGCGCGAATCTTGGGGATGTTTCCCGCCACATCCGATATGTTTGCCATGTCATTTCCTCTTTAGGCTTGCTGGCCGTAGCCTTTTCGCAGCATGTCCTTGCTTATCATGGTAAGCGTGGAAAGCTGGATATTCAGAGTCGCCCGGACAAATCTGCCCTGGGAGTCAATTTCCTTGTCGAATGGTTGCGAAATGGAGTCGATCACCATGTCCGTGAAGATATGGCGTGTGCCAATGTTCACGCATACCCGGTCAGGGATTCGCCCTCCCGCTGGCTGCATGTCATTCACGTCAGGCGCGGCCATGAACTCAAGCGCCCGGATAGGTTGCATGACCTCGCTTTCCGGGTCCTCAAGGGCATAGAGCTTCAATTCGATGTTGAAAGTCGTGGGCCTGTTCCCCTCCCACGTCTGGCGGGAGTTCAGGGTCGTCACGGTCGTCATGTCTGTGGCGGCCTGCGCCATCCCGCCCGCAAGGGGAATCTTGTTGCCGATGCTCTCTCCCTCAAACGGAGAACTCCAATTCGCCGTCAATTCCTTTGAGGTGCCTGCGCCCCAGACGCCGACAACCGTGGCCTCGCTCCCCTGTATCCAGCATTTGCGGAACTGGGAGATGCGGGTATCACGGTTGCCAATGCCTTCCATGTCACAGACCTACATGCCGCGCCGTGCGCGGATACGCATGGATTTTTTGCGCTGGAGCCGGGCCACCGCCGTATTGGCCTTGCGCCGGGCCTTGCGAAGCCCGGCCTTCTGCGCGGCGGAAAGGCGCACCTTGCCGGAAATGCGCTTGTTGATTTTCACCACCTTGCCGTCCCGGACGACTTTTTGCTTGCGATAGGTGGCCTCCAGAATCATGTGGCGGCCTTCGGGATCGTCGGATGCGTTTTCAAAAACGGCGTCCTCACCGAGCGCGAATCCGGCGATGATTTCGTCGTCATCCGCTTCCAGTTCGTTGAGACGCTCTTTCAGCGTCTTGCCGATACGGGCCGCGGCGTCGGCGCTGGTCTTGCCTTCGCCGTTCACGAAGTCATTGGTATCGGTTTCGGTGGCGCCGATACTCAGAAGAGCATCAGGAACTTCGTTCCAGACGGCGTTGTACATGGCCTCTTCCTCGTCGCTGATTTCAAAATCGCCGTCGAGGTCAGTCATGCCGATGACGTACTCATCCAGGGCCGTATAGGTGAACTCGCCATCCTCGATCCACGCAAGGACGGCGGACATGGCCTGCGTGCGCGCCTGCTGCCGGGCAAAGGCCTGCACCGCATCGGCGCTTGTTCTCGATTTGTCGGCAGCGGATTCCAGAACGCCGGAGAGAGCCTGCCCGCGCCGTGTGGCCGGAAAGGTGAAATCATCGTCAAGGGCAAAGGAGGTGGCTTGCTGTCTGTCCATTTCCGCTCCTACCGCATGAGGCGGGGTTGTCCGGCAATGCGCCGTGCCGCGCCGGTGATGCAGACGGCCCATTCGCAGTGCCAGAGGTCGATTTCGACCTGTGTGATGGTGATGATGTACGGTTTCGTGCCGTCCTTGTCCGGTTCTCGCGGCGGAACCAGCGCGCCGGAAGTGACCAGTTCATCCATGATGGTCTTGAGCAGATCGTAGAGGATTTCGCGCGTCAGGCCGTCCGGCTCGAACTTGGCAATGCGGGCCGCTTCAAGAAAGCGCTGATCAATGTAGTCCAGAACATCGTTTATCCAGCCGAAGCGAAGATACGATTCGCGGAAAAACTGCGTCAGGTCATCGTCGGCGCAGGCCCCGCCCGATGCCATGTCAATGACCGGGTTGAGCCGCGCGGTGTAAAAGGTATCCCGGTTGAGGTTCTGCTCCGGGAAGAGCGGGGCGATGCCCGTGCGCGAAAGGTAGCCGCGTTTCTCCCCGGCCGGGGAATAGTGTATGCCCGGCACGTTCTTCGTGAAGATGGCGTTCCCGCGCGCCTTTGCCGCGGCCATGGCCCCGGAAACGCCCCAAACCGTCTTGCCGCCGCGCCACGGGTCAGAGGCCTCATACGGAGCATAATAGGCCCGTGCATGACGGGAGTTGAGGCCCAGTTCCCTGAGCCATTCAAGGGCGCTTTCCTGCGGGAGATACGAGGGCACATCGAAGAAGAAGCCGATATGGCGGAAGTCCGCGATTTCAGCCAGACGGGCAATGATGTCCTGTTCCGTGATGCCAGCAGCGAAGATCATGTTCAGCGGCATGGACTCGCGCCGGAGCAGTTCAACAGCCTTGAACCAGTCGTCATTTTCGGGCTGGCCGCCGGAGGCGCCGCCCTCAAAACCGAAGCTCCGCGGGGTGGCCTTTTTGTCTTCCAGGGCGAGAAGGGCAGGTTCAAGCGCTTCCCATGTGGTTCCTTCAAGAAAATCGCACCGGAAGCGTTTGGACTGTGTTTCAAGGACGGTTTCGATGTAGGCCGGTCTCCCCATATCGTCCTTGTCGTCTTCGCCAATGCCGACAAGGTGCGATTCAAGGGCGTACTCATATCCGGTGTCGTCCACATCGTAGAACGCCAGTTTGAAGCGGCGGCGTTCCTTGTCCACATCCTCGAAGCGTACAGTACGCTGGGTGCTGGCGTCGCCGTCGATGGGGTACACCACGAGCCAAAAGCCATCATCTCCGACAATGACGCTTTCGTTGTGGCGGTGCGCGTCCTTCTCAACTGGGCCGCTGTATTCCAGCCATTCGCCGGTTCCGGTCACGGGAGGCGTGGCCGAAGCGGGCACATCAGCCGCGGCAATGTATTCCTTGCCATCGCAGGAAACGACATCTCCGGGCGCATAGTCCGTTTGGGTATCCCATTCGCCGCAGTTCCTGAACATGAGAAAGCCGAGGGACGGGTAGCGGTATTCCTGCTGGTTCACCACCCGCACGGCCTGAACCCAGTTGCATTCCTTGACGGCTTCGGAGAGATGCCGCAGGCCTTCCATGCCGTAGGCTTTTTTCGGAAGCGGAGAACCGAAGGTATCTTCCTGACTTGTGCCCACGCCGAAGATTTCATGCACAGTAAAGGGACGGCCCTTGGCGGCAAGGATGACGCACCCTCCGACGCTGACCGGGCCGCCGCCCGTCTTGTAGGTGTTGTCGATTGGTTCAAGGACGGTGAGTTCCGCCGCATTGGTGATGACGCTTTTCATGGCTATTCACCCGCGTCCCGGCCTTGAATGTACTCGGCGTAGGCCATTTCGATGGCGGTTTCCTCGCTCTTGGCGGAGCGCACCTTGATGTCCCGGATACCTTCGACGGTCACTGTCCACCAGCCAGCCTCACCCTTCGTCACTTTGGCGCGGGACGCGAAATTTTCCGCACTCATCACATCGGCGCCGCCGTCCGCCCCTCCGGCGGGGGAACCGGAGGGAGAGGCGGGAGCGGACGGGGCATGGGGGGCATCATTGACGCCGGGGGAACTGGCGGCGTTACCCTTCTCCACGAGAACGCGCATCGCGGGATATTCGCGGCGCAGGCGCTGGAGCATGTTCGCGCTGCCGGGCGTGTCGGGCAGTTCCACGACAACGGAGGAGTGCGCGTCGATATGGAAGCCATGGCGGCCCTTGATGGAAAGACTGGCGGAACCCTTGTTTTCAATGGTCACTTTCATCGGTGTTTCCTCCTATTCACCCGTGTTGTCGCCGGACACCATCTTGAGCTTCATCATGTAGTCGCGCCCATCGAAGGGCTGGAGGTCGCGGTAGGCCAGGTCCCACATCGTGGAACTGGTGATGAGGTCACCCAGAATGGCATGGCGGAACGTGAGAGCGGGCACGGCATCGCCGCAGACGTAGCCGGTCTGGCCGTGCTCCGAGCCGCGGGCGAAGGCAAGGCAGGTGTAGTCTTCCTGATTGGGGTCGCAGTAGAGGTCAAACTGGCCGAAGACGCGGCCCACATAGTGAGGCTGCGGCACACTGCGATAACCCGGCGCGGCCTGGAAGAACGGGGCCGGGAGATAGCGGAAGACATTGACGGCAAAGTTGTCGCCCACAAGGCCTACAAGGCCGCTGATGCCGTTGCGCTTCATCAGGGCGGAATCGAGTTCAAGCAGCGCCGAGTTCAGGCTTTCATAGTGTTCGCGCAGGGTGAGGTTTTCGTTCGGGGTGCGGTTCCACTCCACCACATCGCGCGCAAAGAAGTACATGTCCCGCAGAATCTTGCGGTCCTTGTCGGCGGCGAGAAGGTTCCGCATCCCCGACATGGCGAGATTGTCCGCGTCAAGGCCGAACTCGCGGCGCAGGCCCCAGAGGGCTTGCAGGGTGACGCTGCCCGTGATGGCCGATTCGTGCGGAACGAGCACACGGGATTCCATCTGATGGTCGATTTTGGGGATGAGCTTGTAGTCCTTCTCGATGTCCACATCATAGCCAATGTGGATTTCGATGCCTGCCGCCGGAGCGGCGCTGAAGTCAACCGTGACCTTGCCGGTCGAGTAATCCACCGTTCCGCTGATGTTGATGGTCGCCCCGGCAAGGGCGAACACGCCGAGGATGTGGCCGTTATTGTCATCATGAGCCACGATGTTGCGGTCGTGGAGGATTTTCACCGAGCCGGGCTTGATGGGCATCAGTTTGCCGCGGTCCGTGGCGCTGTCGAAGACGAACTGCTTTTTGCTCGCATCGCCAAGGTACGGAGCGGACATCTGATCCATAACGGCATAGCGGCCATTGTAGCGGAAGTCGATGCGGTCTCCGGCCTGAAGGTCGCCAAAGGTGCTCCCTGCCACGCGATGGACGCGGAACATCTCGGAACGGTTGAACTGGCCCGGAATCAGGGTCGTCATCTGGGCGGTGACGGACTGCAAGAGAACCGGCAGGATGAGGGACACCATGCGGTCGCGCATCATGACGCCCTCGGTCGTGCTCATGTCGGCGGATTCAAAGACGCCGGGCAGGCCGTTGCCCGTCTTGCCGACAATCATGGCGTTTTCAATGGCCTGATGGGCGCTTGCCAGTATCTCATCGTTGGGGAGGCGTCCATACCGCTGACAGAACGCCTGAAGCGCCCTGCTGTGCGCGCCGAGAATCATGGGCGCGCTTTCGCCGGTGCTTTCGTACACCGAATTGGACACCGCCCCTTTCAGGCGTTCGGCCCTGGCTTTGCTGTCCGAGATGAACTTGCCGCTGTCGTCAAGGATGGGATCAAGCAGGGCGGAGCGCATCTGGTGCGCGCGCGTCACGATGTTGGTAACTTGCTGCTTGTACCCGTCAAGGTTTTTGCTCATTGCTGCACTCCGTTGTCAGGTTGGTTTGCTCGCCTCGCAGCGGAGGCTTCCCAAGTCTGGCAACAGAGATGCGGCAGAGTACACAACTTTTCATGCAGATGTGGCGCATTTGACGATAAGAAAGAAAAACCCCGCTCCAAAAGGGGCGGGGCGTAGTGGAAGCATGACAAGCAGCGGCTTGAGCCTAAGCTGTTTCCGCCCTTGCCGGAAGCAGTTGCATCTTCACATTCAGGGCCGCAAGAATTTTGGAGATTGTTTCGTATCGGGGCTTTGAGCCGGGGCGGAGAGCCTTGTACAGACTTTCACGCCCAAGGCCGGAATCCTGAGCCAGTTTTGCCATGCCGCGAGCTTTCGCCACATTGGCAATGGCAATCAGGAGAATATCGGGATCCGGATCTTCAGCCGCCACAGTGAGGTATTCAGCAATCATTTCTTCACTGTCCAGATAATCAGCCGTTTCAAACGGCTTGAATTTGCTCATGTCCATGCTATTCCTCCATCATAGAGCGCGCAACGGAAATATCTCTTGTTTGAGATGATTTATCACCGCCAATTAAGAGAAAGATGATAGTATCATCTTTGCGTGTAAAATAGACCCTATATCCTGGTCCATAATGGATTCGCAGTTCAAATAAGCCCTTTCCTAAAGACTTATAGTCCCCAAGCGAGCCTTTTTGAATATTATCCATCCGATTGAGGATACGGGAGCGAGTGGACAGGTCTCTTATCCCTGCCAGCCAGCTATCAAATTTTTCGGATCGAACGATTGTAAACATGAAAAAACTGTAATCAATCGGATACAAAAGTCAAGAAAAAAGCCTTGCGCGTCATCAATGCGAGTGGTGGTTCGTATTTCCGCCCGCGTCATTCACGCAGCCAGCGACATTGGCATCGCCGCCGATATTCACACCCTTGTCAAAGCTGGCAGGCCCGGAGAAGGCAAGGCCGCCGGGGCCGGTCATCGTACCTTCCTTGGCTGCTGAAAGGTTCAGACTTTCGGCGGCGCTTCCGAGCGTCATATTTCCTTGGGACTGGACTGTACCCGGCCCCTGGGATTGCATATCCATGCCACCGCCAACGCGCAATGTGTAATTCCCCTTCACATCCACGAGGTAATTACCCTGAACGCTGTGGAAGCAGTCCTTCTCGCAATGGATGACCACAACGCCGTCCGGGGTAATTTCCGCCGCTGTCCCGCTGGCAAGGTTGGTTATCCGGGCTGCGCCGGGTTTTGTAATCTGAACCAGTACCCCGTTCTGCTGAAACACGATGTCTTCATGGTACACGGGCGCGTCTGGCGTGGGTTCATCCGGGGTGCGCTTGTGGTCAAACTGTCCCGGCCCGGCCCATGCTTCCGGGGGCATGTTCGGTTTTCCTTCGGGGGCAAAGTGTACTCCCCCCGTTATTCGTGGCCGCCGAGTATCCCCATTGAACGGGAAGTCAACCCACACATAGTCACCGACTTTGACAGGTACCAAGCCGCCGTCAGAAGGGCGCACTCCAAGAGGGAGTCGGTAGGTTGCCCAAGGCAGATCGGCCACCGGCACATCGTCAAAAATATCAAAAACGCGCACCTGGACGCGCATCATGTGCTTCGGGTCGTCAACGCTCACGACTTCGGACACATACTCGCCGCTGTATATTTTAGGCTGTTGGCTCAAAGGGAACCGCCCCCTTCACGCGGCAATAATACTTTTGGGCCGAATAAAAATGCGCCACGGAGCTTATCACCACCTTGTCCGGCAGGGATTCATCCAATGGCCTGTCCGGGGTTGCCCTGTGCCACCACAACTTGAGCACCATTCCCGGCGTGAGAAAGCCATTGCCATGCGTCTGAAAATCAATGGCAATACGGGATGACGTAGGGCGGTTCCCCAAAGTTTGCACATTTTGCGATGCGTTCAGACTTGGGGCATACTTGGAAGCCCTGGAAAGCACCGGCCCTGCGGAGGGAGCCTTGACGCGCCCCAGAACGTCATTCCAGCCGGAAAAACCTCGCACAGCCTGCTCCTGAATCTTCGACTGCTGGCTTGGCCTTGTAAAACTGATAATTTGAAAATCAGCGCCGGGCTTCCCGTAGTGGTACTCGAACGCTGGTTCTTCGGCAAAGAGGGCAGAAAGTGTTTTGATGTGCCACCCCTCGCGTCCGAACCAAAGATGCCCGCCCTGTTCGCCTGCAATCTGGCGCAGCATGGCGCTTGGGCGTTCGCCCGCGATGCAGTGGTAGTCCTCCACCACGGGGAACTTGCCCGCGTCAACCTTGAAGCCTGCGGAAATCGCCCCGATAATCTCCGCCACTCCTCTTTGCCTGAAAATGCGCGTCTTGTCAGACAGCATTTTGAGCTTGAACACCGGAGAGGCCATGAGGTTGAACTTGAGGAATCTGCCTGCGGACGGGTCAACCATGACCGTGAACTTCTGTTTCACATTCATTCCGTCCAAAGCCCAGTCATCCGAGAGGTGCGCCTCGATTTCGTCCTGCTCACGGATTTGAAGCTCATCCTTGAGGTAGCGGTTGGGGTCGTCCCAACTCATCATGAGCTTTGGGCCGTCCAGACCGAGAGTTTCAATATAGTTCGACTCTCGCAAAAATCCTATGTCGAACTCCTTGCCGGAACGGATGTGGACGAATTTCTTGAACAGATTGTCATCGGCCATGGGTTTTATTCCTTCAAATCAGCCGGACTTGGCCGAGGGCGGTGATTTCATCCACGGGCTGAACTTCGCGCCCGTAAAGAACTTGCGTGTTCACTTCCACGAGTGCCCGCGCGGCCCACAAACGGCCTTCGGCCTGCTCTCCGCTCGCATTGTCCGCCTGGATTTCACGCGGAACAGAAATGGACGCCGGAATCTCTATTGGCTCGCTTCCGAGCCTGTAGGGGACGTGGAATCGGCTGTATTTGCGTCCACGATGCGCCACATAGGCAAACCAGGCCAGGGCGATTTTATCCAGCGTCGGCTTGTCCCACGCGCACCAGAGCAACGAATACGACAGCGTGACAGGGATTGAACTCAGGCGCATGGCCCGTGGGGTATCGTCAATATGCCTTTCCACATCCAGGGCGACAGGCTTCTCGTTCTGATTGCCCACGATGCCGGGGGAGCGGTAATACGCCACCACAGGGAGGTCAGGCACCCTCTTTTTTCCGGGGTTATGCTGGGCAATCCGGCGTATGAGAGAAGGCGGGTCTTCGTTTTCGGCTCTGAAAATCTTTTCCTTTGCCGGGCGTTCGAGGAAACGCCTGAACGCCTCTGGCTTGTCGTCCCGGAGACCGTCATACGCGCCCACGATGACGCCGCCCACGGCGAAATCCACCGCCTGGAGGTCACTGATTGCGTTTGGTTCGGCCATGGATAGCACCCCTCCCCTAGATTTTTCTTAATAATTTTTTGTTGACAATAGAAGTTTTCTTGTTTAGAAACTTCAAAAAAATAGACAAAAGGAGTTTAGGTTTATGGTCTCCACTTTCCAGAAACAAATTCAGGAGCTTGAGGCAGAACGTGACCTTCTCGTCAGCATTCGAGAGAGAGCAGTTTCCGAGGGGGGCAAATTGACGGCATTTGGGCAAGACCTTGTGCATACTTGCCTGAAACACGGCATTCCTAACGGCGATACGGCCAAAATCATCGGGGTCACAACTTCGGCAATTACACAACGAGCTAAAAAACTTTCTGAGGAATAGGGGAAAGAAAACGGCCGCGTCATGTGCAGCGAACACCTGACACGGCCTAACCACAATCGGCCTACGGGAGAGGTCAGATTATGACTGAACAGAGTATTGCCCCATCTGTTTCTTTGGTCAATGGCAGGCCTGCGACCACATCGCAGAAAATCGCCGAGCATTTTGGCAAACCGCATGACCGCGTACTCAAAGACATCCGTAATTTGTGCGGTAACTGCCCGGAATCGTTTAGCGCCGTCAATTTTGACGGGGCGGAATATACGGATGAACAGGGTAAGCCGCGGCCCATGTTCACCGTCTTTTTTGACGGTTTCATGCTCCTTGTTATGGGTTACACGGGCAAGAAGGCTCTCGGCATGAAGCTGGCCTACATCGCCGCTTTCAATTCCATGCGGGAACAACTGGAGAGAAAGAAGCCCTCCGCCCGGCAGAGGCGTCCCCGCAGGGCGTTGCCAGCGCCGGAGCAGCTTGCCTTGCCCACTCCGGCCAAGGACAAGTTTGAAGCCTACCTTGAGGAAGTCGAGGCGTTTCGCGCAAGAACGGACTCTGAAATCCGCCGCCTGCTGAAAGATGGGCTGGGGCTGGTGGATATTTACAAATTCGGGCCGGAGGGCATCACAGGCTTTTCCAGTATCTTCCTGAATTGGCTCCATGACGTAGCCGTCTCGCCCAGCCCCCTTGTGGCCTCCTACTGGAGCATGGACAGGGCAATCGAATATTCCCCGCTCTACATTGTCAGAGAGATGGAGAAAATCCTGCCCAATCGTCTGCGCAGATAAAAATACACTGCCCGTAGAACATTCTCCGGCCCCGCTTCGGTGGGGCTTTTTCATGCTTATCATCACAGCACCCCCACGGTATCAGCTTGCGGCGCATTCGGGGATTCTTCGCCGGCCCCAGACTTGCCCGCTTCGGGTTCCTCTTCATCGGAGAGTACCGGCGGCGCCTCTCCCAGCGCGGGCAGCGGCGCGCAAACGTAAACCGTACCAGCCCCGGCCACCCGGCCAACGGCTTTGGCGCTCAAAACATATACCGTGCGGAGTTCCGGCTCTTCTGCATCCGGTGTGGCGTACTCGCGCCACTGGATGAGGGAATAGTCATTCACGGGAATGGAAAGCAGAATATTCATCGGGGCCGTGACGCCGAGGAAGCTGTTGGCAACTTCGCCCGCCAATACCTCGAAACCAAGCCCTTCTTCCGGAACAATCATCGCCCGGCCAAGTACCGGCTCCCCATACTTCTGCGCCCGCTCTGCGGCATCAATGCTTCCTACCGGGTCTTCAGAGACGGCCACAGTTTCCTCTTGGCCGGGGATTGCCGGGAAGATGAGGCAGTCAAAGGCCTTGGGATCATGCGCGAGCATGGTCTTGAGGTCCTGGGCAAGGATTTTGGCCGGAGTGCGAAAGTCTCTGGGTTTGAGCTGGTCAATCATGCGATGCCTTCCTTCTCCATCATGCCCTTGAGTTCGGATACCGGCAGGGCATACTTCTTCGCCAGGTTCTCAAGCCCCGTCTGCATGTCAAAGCCCGGCAGGTTGAATTTGACGGCCACGGTGAGGTTGTGAAGGCTCTGGATGATCTCTTGCCGTTGCGCGTCTGTCAGCCGGGCTTTCGGCACCTTCTGCCCTTTCCGCAGCTTGAGCTTCTTTTGCAACTCGTGGACGCCTTTTTTCTTCTTTGCGTCCTCAATGAACTCTTGTGCTTCGCGGAGAAACTTGCGCTGCGCTTGTCTCGCCTCTGCGGGATTTCGGGCCACGCCGCGCGCAAGGGCAACGCGCCGGAGTTCATCATCCTTGAGGAAACGCGAGCGCACGGTGTCCGCAAAGCCGATAGTGGCCGATTGACGCTCAATTTCTCTCGCCAGCACCGCATGGACGGTGTTGCTTTTGAGGACCCGAAGCACTTTGAGGACGTGCTTGCAGCAGCAGCCTTTGAGGCCGGGGTTCCGTATCTTGGGGAAGTCCTGCTCTTTGGGCGGGTTCACGTCAAAGCCGCCGATTGAGGCAAGGTAGCGATACCAGAATTGATGCCGCCCGCATGAGCAGTCGAAAGAGATGCGCCCCGTGGCGGCGGCACGCGCCGACACAAGAGGCATTGCTGTTGAATGGAGGGCCATGTCCCAGTCTTCGAGCCGCACCCGCACCTGATAATGCGCCTTGATGTTCCCTGACACGCTGAAATGCAGAAGATTTTTGTTGACCTTGTAGAGCATGGCGGAACGAACATTGCGGCTCCGCTGAATGTCTGCTGGGTCGGATGACTTCTCAAGCTGGATGAGAGGGACGCCCCGGACTTCGCGCCGAAAATTCTTTTGCGCGCGCTCATTGGCGGCAACAAATCGCTTGAGGTCGTCGATGGTGAACTCAACCGTGTGCCCTTTGCGCCCATAGGCAAGCACGAGGCCGGTTCCGGCCCTGATATGCCTGCGGAGCAAGGCCGGGGTGAGCAGGCCTACCGCGTCTTCACGCAATTCGAGGGCCTCCCGCCGTTCGGCAGCGGCCTCTTTCTCAAATTCCTTGAGCTGGCGAAGGATGTCCTGTTTGTTTTCGGCCATAGCGTCTACCTGCCGATATGCTCAAACTCTTGGTAGTGTTTGATGCGTTCCCGAATCCATGCCGTTGACGGCAAGAAAATCCTGCTCCCTGCGGCGAGTCTTTCTCTTGGATTGTCGAGCGCTGCGGCCACCATGACGACCCATTTCAGCGTGTCCAGTTTGTACACCCTGTAGGCTATGAGTTCCGGCATGAGTGCATCCGCGGGCTGGATTTCATACTCTGTCCAGTCCGTGCCAAGTCTTTCTGATTGCGCCTGCCGGATTTCGCGGTACAACTCGACCCGCACAAGGGGATCTTCGATATTGAGAGGAGAGAGGCGGTCATTCATGGCTACCCCGCAATTCTTTGGCCCTGTCGGCATCTCGCTGCATGGTGATGGCCTGCCAGGACGCGAAGGGCGATGGCGAAATGGGATGCTGTTTTGACACGGCGGCAAGCATGGTATCAATCCAACGCCCGGAGAGCGGTTCTTCCAGCATAGCGGCGGCCACGCACAACAGCATGGCCTTGTGGCCGCCGTGGAACTGCATCCAGTTCGGGTGATACACGATGCGGCCCTTTTCATCGTGCCTGATGTCGATGAGGGAGCCTTCTTCCCCGGCTTTCATGTCGTACCGCGTCACTGATGCGTCCAGGAGCAGGTTGCCAGAGTTCTTCAGGGAGAACCACCAGTCAAAGGACTGCTGGAGAAGTGTGCGCCCGTCCTCAGCATCGTCGAAGCAAACAGATGTCGCGTGTGGAGAAAAGGCCCCGGAGCGGTCTTCCACGGCAATGGCAAACCCCGTGGCGGCTTTCGTTTCCATGTCGGCAAGCATTTTTTCCCGCCACTGCGAGGGAGGACCGGCAACGGGCACGCAATGGGTGATGGCGAGACGATTCCCATCGAAGAGAATGGCCGAAGCCATGTGCCTGTTTTCGCTGTCCAGGGACAGTGTGAAAATCTTCTTTTTTTCAGCATCCATGCGTCACCTCCAACCTCCTAAAGGTTACAGCCTCCAAACAAGACACAACGCAACATAATTGACAACGATAATGCAAACATATACACAAGAAAAAAACAACGGTGCAAACAATGGCTTTGCACCTCATATCTAGGAGGAAACTCATTGTGAATGTTGAAGAATTTGAAGATGCTGTTTGGGAAAGGGATGGGGTCCGTATCGCTGTTAGGGCTCCGCGCGACACGGACATCGACACCCCCTACGAGTACGAAAGAGCTCTCGACGGAGGTCGCACTGTCAAAGATTTGCGCAACCTGCGGATTGAGCCCTGCTTGGGAGATTTGGAGTACGATATCCTTGACGGAGACTTTGAAACGCCGAATGGGCGTATGAAGCTGAAGACCCTCCGGGAGTCGTATTAAAAACGACCGTACTGGATGTTGGTAGCACCCAGCACGGCCTAACCACAATCGGCCTACGGGAGAGGTCAGATTATGACTGAACAGAGTATTGCCCCATCTGTTTCTTTGGTCAATGGCAGGCCTGCGACCACATCGCAGAAAATCGCCGAGCATTTTGGCAAACCGCATGACCGCGTACTCAAAGACATCCGTAATTTGTGCGGTAACTGCCCGGAATCGTTTAGCGCCGTCAATTTTGACGGGGCGGAATATACGGATGAACAGGGTAAGCCGCGGCCCATGTTCACCGTCTTTTTTGACGGTTTCATGCTCCTTGTTATGGGTTACACGGGCAAGAAGGCTCTCGGCATGAAGCTGGCCTACATCGCCGCTTTCAATTCCATGCGGGAACAACTGGAGAGAAAGAAGCCCTCCGCCCGGCAGAGGCGTCCCCGCAGGGCGTTGCCAGCGCCGGAGCAGCTTGCCTTGCCCACTCCGGCCAAGGACAAGTTTGAAGCCTACCTTGAGGAAGTCGAGGCGTTCCGGATGAGGACGCAGCAGGAACGGGAGCGACTTTTCCACACGGCACTTGACCTGGTGGATGTTTACAAGACCGGGGGAGCGCTTTCCCGCGCCTTGTTCAGCGTCATCTCCGACTGGCTGGACAAGACGGCTCTGTCTCCCGTCAGCGTTTCTGATCCCTGTCTGACTCCCTACGCTCCGATCCTCATCGTCAGGGAGCTTGAACGGAAGCTGCCCAGTATGCTGGACTTCCTGCCGGGCAAGAAAAGGTAGCCTTTTCCCATTCATCCCCTCACCTCCGGCTCCCGCCCAGCGCGGGGGCTTTTGGTTTCTTCACCGTCCCGCAGCAGAGAAAGTTCCCGCGCAATCCGCAAGAGTTCGGCCTCTTCGCCAACCATAGCGGCGTCCCGGTCGGCGGGGATGTAGTCAACGATGAACGCGAAACAGCAGGTGTCGGATATGTCCGGACTTTTTATGCCCTGCGCTTTCATCTGGTCTTTGGGGAGCATCTGATAGCGCCCGCGCTCATCAATCTTGTAGGGGAGACGGGAGGCCTGCTCGACAAACTTCTTGAGGTCCGGCCCTCTGAATCGCTCTTCAAAAATAGCTTCCCGCAGCTTGCAGTGGGCATATGCCCGCAGGTTGACATATCGCCGCTGGTCCGCCGCCGCATGGCAGGGCAAGCCCCAGTGTATACGGGATACGGGTATGCCCATTTCTTCGAGTTCAAGGACAACGGTTCTCCCGGCCCCGTCCGCGTCAACTGCTATCGTGAGCGCCGGGAGCTCATGGTATTTCGCCGCGATTCGCCGCGCGAACCGCTTTTCATCCAGGTCGAGATATTCATCGCATGAAACTGTTTCCACCATGCGCCGCGGGCCGCTGCCGGAAACGCGACATATGGTCATCACAGACGAGTCGCGGTGAACGCCTTCGGCCACGTCCGCGAGAAGAACCCAGCCCCACGCCTCCTCATGGATGATTTTGTTCGATACACACTGAACACACCAACTCCGGGGGATGAGGTAGCCGGAGAGGTTGTCGGGAAGATTGCCCAAAACCCGAATCTGGTACTCCGGCGAGTGGTGGCCGCCGTACTCTATGAGCTTGTCCCGGATGAACCGCTTCGAGACGAGCGGGCTCAATTCCGAGTTCATGGTGATGGCCGTATAGATACCATTCTCGCTGCCTTCCCTGACGGCGAGTTTGGTCATGGCCTCTGCAAAATGCCCTGTTGCCCTGGTGGGCTGGGAGGTCATGACGTATCGGTTGCGTTCGTTGGTGAGGGCGCCTTTCAGAACATCGTGAATCACATCGTCCACGCCGGAAGCTTCGTCCACCACAACAAGGTAGTTGATGTTGTGCTGGCCCGCGAGGTTTTCCGGCTTGGCCTTGCTCGCCGTTTTCGGCATGACGTACCACGAATCCTTGTGAAGCACCGAGAAATAGCGGCGTGTTTCCTTCACGAAATACCCGGCCTGCCAAGGATACATGGACTCAACGTCCGCAATCACGTCATCAAGGTACTTCCAGACCACACTTCGGGCCTGTTCAATGTTCGTGGCGGTGAGCATGGCATTGGAGAAATGGAAGACACGCAGGTGCCAGTCCAGAATCCATGCGAGCATTTCGCTTTTGCCTGTGCCATGCCCTGATGAAACGGCCACGCGGCAACCGGGTTTGCTCACGGCTTCAAGAAATTCCATCTGCTGCCATGTCGGCTGGTGGCGGGAATTGTCCAGCACATACGCAACCAGGTTGTCGTAGTAGCGGTTTTGAAACTCGACATACCTGGGGTCACGGAGAATTTCACGAATCTTTTTCGTCATTGCTGACACGCTCCGGCTGGAAGGAACCGCCGCCCATTTCTTCTTTCATCTGCCGGACTTCCTCTGCCCGCGCCGGGACGAATCCTGTTCGTTGCGCCTCTGCGGCTTCCATCCGAGCCTTGGCTCTTTCAGCCATTTCTTCGGGGCTGATGGTCGCGTATGCGCCGGTGTCATCGGATGGTGTTTCCGGCTCCGCCTTGGCGAGCAGCAGGCGTAATGATTCAGGGAGAGGATAACCCTCGGCCTCAAGCGTGAGCGCGGCTTCTGTCGGGTCTATCTTCCTGTCCCGCACATCGGTAAGGATTTGCCGCGTGAAATCGCTCTGGCGCGTCTGGCGCTGCCGATGACGCTCAAACATTCCAAGATGCCGGGCGAGCTTGTCCAGCGCGGAAATCTTGTCGTGCATGACGAGCTTGATGTTCTTTTGCTCGCCCTCATTGAGTTCCTTTATCAAAGCAATCTTTTCCGGCGGGATTTCGTTCATATCACGCAGCTCCACGCCGTTGCGGTCGAAACGCAGGTAGTCCCCAATGCTCGACTGGGCGATTTCTGCGAGCTTGAGAAGGACAAAATCCTGTGTGATATGCAGACGCGCCACACGATCCGCAATGCCCTTGTCTATGGCTTCCTGGATGTGCGGCTTTGAAAGAAGCTCACTCGCGGTACAACGCGGATTTTTGGTCTGGTATCCGGCGGCGCGCACAGCTTCAGCGCCGTTCATGGTGATGAGATAATTCTCCACGAACAGCTTTTGCCGTCCCGTAGGCATGGGCCTGCGGGACTTTGGCGTTTTCTTCACGCGCATACCCCGGCAGCCTTGGCGGCATCAGCCTCTGCCTCGCATGTAATTCTGTTGGCAAAATTCAATACACTCATGGAATCTACGCGCATTTCGATTGTTTCGTGGGTTTGTCCACAGGTAAGGCATACCCGCCTGCGTGTGATATGTTTTTCAAATGACATTGTGTTACGGACGCATGTGGTAGGCTGTCCACAACGTGGGCACTGATAGCTGCCGTACTCTTTTTCTATCATCTGCTTCCCCTTTTTGATTGCCGCAAAAGCTCCGCCTTCTGCTTTGAACACTCGTTGAGTTGGAACTCCAGGAGCGCCACTTGTTCCTTCAAGGCGGAGTTTTCACACAGGATACAGAGTCCATTTTCAATATCGACGAGCCGCATCCTCCGACAGGACTTGCATCTTGCCATTACCCCCATAGTTCTCGGCATCGTTTCTCCTTCTGCTCACATGGCCCAATGCAGAAAATACACCGAAAGAGCCGCCCCGATGGACAGCGCCCAGAGCGGCACAATGGCTTGGCTACGGGCGCACAAACCGCATCTGCCCCTGCGGAGTTTGGAGGGGACGAGACCGAGATCGCTGAAAAAGCCCCATTTCCAGCAGGCGCAGCCTACTCCGAGACAGCGAGAAGGATATGAGGCCTGCCCCTGGTCTTGCGAACCAGGGGCGTAGATAATGGCCCGGTTGAAGGCGCCGCACTTCACGACTTCAATGTGCGGCTTGTCGGAACCCTGCTGGATGGAGATGCGTCCCATCGGACACCAGTAGTTCCCGGCCTCTATCTCTTTCACAGGCCCTCCTTACTGCTGTGCTGTCGCTTTGAGGAGTGACTTGATGTCCGCCCTGACTTCGGAAAAATCGTCACGCAGACCGCTCAAAACGGTTTCCAGATGCGTCAATCGCCGTTCTTGGTCGTCTGTGCGTTGTGCATTCTGGACGCTTGCTCCTTCCATGCGTTTCAGATCTTCCTTGATAGTGGTTTCATGCCGGGCCACATCCCGCTCCAGCACTGCAAGCCGTCCTTCAATGCGGATCATCATCGCCCAGCCGGTGAGCGCGGCGCTGCCGATGCCTACCAGGACCGCGATAACAACCCCGGTCACAACCTGTGCGGCAACAGTCTGAATCCCATTTTTCCGGGGTTCTTCATTGCTCATTGCTTGCCTCCTTCCTGCTTGGTGAGGTTCTGGAGGGGGGTGGAATGGTAGAGCAATGTCTCGCTGTTCTGGCTCGAACGGGATGCCCCAAACCAAAAAGCGATAATGACGCCCAAAAGCGTGCCCATCGAGCCAAGAAGGCGGTCAACCATCCCAGAGTCAATGTTGTCTCCAACACCCCAGAAAAAAACCACATAATGAAATGCGAAAATCACGGCCACGAGGAATATCGTGAGCCAGTAAAGGCGGGTTCTGTCTCCTCCGTCCACGGATGCCTGTCGGGCGCTCACGCGGTCCGCAACTTCGGCCTCAATCTGAGCCGTTTTCCATTTCAGAATGTCTGTCCTATGCTGTACCTCCAGCTCCTTGAGGCGCACCATAGCCTGTGGGTCATGCTGGATAGCCTGCATGACAGCCGCGGGGGCATCTTCACAGCCGAAGAGCGAAGCAATGAGCGAGGCGGCCCCGCCAGCGGCGGCGCCAACCGGGCCGCCAAGTACAGCGCCGAGGATGGGGGCGGCTTTGGAGATCGTTTTGCCAACGTCTTTCCAGTCCATTACTCCACCCCCCATTCGTGCGCCGTTCTGGTGACAAGCGCGCGGCAGTCGGCGGTACGGTTCAGCCAGCCGCGCAAAAAGGCCGCGGATGTGGGCTTGGCCTTTGCCAGTCTGCGATACCAGTCTTCGCGTCGGTCGAGGTAGGCGAGGCACAGATCAAGCTGCCGCCCTTCGGGCACGGCCCGCCCGCACCATGCGCGGGTAAGCGGGCCGACATTGGGCGCCAGTTTCGCAATAGCGTTCGGGTACAGCGTGTTGATGCCCTCTTGCAGCACAATGGCGGCCCGGCCTGTGCCCGCGTTCACGGCGAAATCGTAAAAGGCCACGGCCACCAGCGGCGGCAGTTCTGCCGCGCGTGGCTTCTCCCAAAAATGCCGCTTGAAAATGGCGCGCGCCTTGCCTTTGGTGATTTTCAGCACATCATCGCGGTCGATGTCTCCGTCCCCGTCGATGTCGCCCTCGATGAGGTTCAGCGACTTCAGGAACATGAGGGAGACGCCGTACATGGTCACACCGCCCGGATCGGAGGGGTGATCGAAAAATCCCCCTTCCCACTTGGCGACGTGCGCATGAGCAAGATCAAATGCCGTTTCATGCGTCAGTCTGGACATGAAAACACTCTCCTTTTTTGCCCAGAATCCACATGGGCTATTTTTGCGGCAAGAAATTTCTGCCCATATCTGCCAGATATAGAGTTCGAGGCATTTTTTTGCTTCGCCAGACTGACGCCGTACACAGAAAAAACGTATGGTTTTGTATGGCTCTCGCGGGGTCCTTGCTTGAGAGGAACCGCGCGGGACGCACGAATTACGGGTTTAGAGCTTCTTTCAGTTCCTTGCCCATGCTGAACACCACTTTCCGTGATGCGGGAAGCGCAATGCTCTCGCCGGTTCGAGGGTTGCGCCCTTGCCGGGCGGCAACCTCTTTGACTTTCAGCTTGCCGAGGCCCGGCAGCGCAACCTCCCCACCATCCAGCAGTTCGGCGGAGGCCACTTTGCACAGCGCGTCCAGGGCCACTTCCATATCTGCCTGAGTCAGCGGTCGCCCGTGTTCTTTTGTTTCCGCCGCAGCTTTTGCAATCAAGTCCTGCTTTTTCATGACATGCTCCTTTTCTGTTTTTTGTGAGTTACGATAGCTCGACTTTCGGCTCTTCCCAAAGACGGACTTCCCATCGTCCCCGTTCGCCATACCGCTTTTCGCAGACAATCCGCACCACCTGCCTGTCGTCACGCCAGAATTGCAGCCGGGTCATGGCGTCCTTGAGCTGCTTTGTCAGATTGTCCAAATCGGGCTTTTTCGTGTGCGGTTCGACGCCGCGCAGCATGGCCTCCCGCGCCTTTTTGCTCGCGCTTTTCGGCGGCGGGAACACTGCCCTGAACTCCAATACCACGCCGCCGTCCAGAGGCGCGGCGGGGGCGTGAGGCGCAAGCAGGGCGTCCAGGGTTTGCTCGTTGGCGCGTTGCTCGCCGGATTTGAACGTCATGCTGTGGCCGTTGACCACGCCGTGCCGGGCGCGCGCCTGGGCTGTGGGGATGACGGGGAGAATAAACGCAATCATGACTCAAGAACTCCTTGTTTTCCGGTTTCGCTCAACGCCTTGAGGCCGCCGGGTAGGGCCATGCCCACGCGCACAAAGCCGCCGCGGGTTTGTGCGATGGCTCTCTGAACCCCGGCTGCTCCCAGGGCCAGCACATCCGCCTTGCCGTCCGCCTGCGTCCACAAATCCACAAACTCCCGGCGCTTCAGGTCCAGATACCGGGTTTCCCATGCGCACACGGCCTGCCACCCGCCCATGACGCCCACCACATGGGCGGTTGTCGGGTGCATGTGCTCAGGCGGGGCATAGCGGCCACAACGCGCCACGGATTCTTGCAGACATGTCCATTCCGCCGCCGCTTTCAGTTCCGCCGCTTGCGGACCCGCTCCCGCGGCTTCCTCAATGGCCTCCCGCAAAACGGCATACGGCGGCATGGTCTTGTAGGCGTAGGTTTCAATCACGCGCACGGCCCCGATTTCCACCTGCTCCGGCGTATATCCGGCCAGCAGACGCAGCCAGATTTTCAGCAATCCCGGCGAGATTTCCTTGCCGAAGTTTTCAGCGATTGCCCCGACAGCCGTTGTCTTGCGTTCAAGTTCAGTCGCCATGTTCCGCCTCCAGTTCCGCGAGTACCTGCCGTGCCGTTGCCGCATTGCGTTCCGTCAGGGTTTGGCCGGGGGCGTCACGCGCTCGCCCTTGCGGCGCGCGGGGCGATGTAAGAGGCCGAATGGGCGCTTTCCAGTAGCGTTCGGTGAGGTATTTTCTCAGCGACGGGCCGTAGTTCGTGTGAAACAGTCCTGCCGTCAGCCGCTTGTCGATGTCGTCCAGAATGGCGTTGAGGCCGGGCCAGTCGCGAGCGGCCTTTGCCTGCTTGTACTCGATGAATCCGGTCATTTCGCCTTCGGAGCGCACGCGCTCGGAGTACGCGGCCCGGAGTTCGAGAAACTCAAGCGACGGCTCGTTGCCGGTTCCTGTGCAGGGTTCCGGGGGTGGCGACAGGGGAGAATCCGGCAAAACGGGAAAATCCGTCCCGGAAACAACAGCCTGCGACACCCTACGCGCACGCGCGCGATCTAGGTTCTTAGATCTCTCTATGCTGTTCTTTGTATTTTCTTCAGGATCAGGAAGAGGATCAGGAAGAGGGGCATTGCGGTGAGCATGGGTGAGCATTGCCGTTTCATGCTGACCGCAATGCTGTTCGCATGAATCAGCATTGCTGTCGGCATGGGGTTCCGATGCTGACCGCATACCATCAGCATTGCTCATCGCATCGTCAGGCATTGCCGGTTGTACGCCGCGCTTCTCCTGCCAACGTTTTTCAGCAGCGGCCTTTGCCTGCTCCTGGCGGAGTTTCCTCTTGCTGACATATGCCTGCCGCTCTTCCCAGCCATGCAGAGCGTATGTGCCGTCTTGGAGATGTTCAAGCCAGTTGCCATTCAACAGCAGTTCAATCAGCCTGCCCGGCTCGCCCCGCCAGTCGGCGGCGATCTCGATGTCGTCAACGTCCATGCCGGACAAAATGCCGTCTGTGCGTTCCTGGGCGCAGAAACACCACAGAATTTGCAGGCTGCGCACGGCCTCAAGGCCGCCTTTGCGTGTGAGCTTGATCGTTTTCGGGTGCTGCCAGAAATTGACCGAAAAGCGTATATCGTCAGCCACGGCACACCTCCCTTGCTTCGTCCCTGGAAATCAGGTGGAAATCTGCCGCCCAGACATAGGGGTTGTCGGGAAACCCTTTCTTTCGTGCGCTGTAGAGCGTGTCCCACAGTTCGATGAACTGCTCGCGTGCGGAGATGATTTTCATGCCTCGCCCGTTTTTCACCAGGGGCTTGCCTACGGGGGCGAAGCCTTCGGACTTTGCCTCTTCTTCCGTAATGTCCCCAACCTGCACGAGCCGCAATTTATCCACGAACAGGAAAACGCGGGCGATCCTCTGGGGCATGTGAATAGCGGGTCGCCATTTGATCCCCGTCAGAGCTTCGTCGGTCCAAGGGTATCCACACCAATCGCATCCGTCCGCCCGATAAGCCGGGGGGATACTCGGATCGTCCTGTGACCACGTTTCCCGCACCCATATCACATCGCCCGGCCGCACCGGGGCGGGAAAGATGTTGCCGTCCACATCCTCCCACACCCATTCCCCTTTTCTTTTGGCCACGTCCTCCACAGGCTGCCTGCGTAACGGCCAGCGTGTCGCGGTTTTGTGGCCGGAAAGAACGGCGCGAACCATTTCTCCCGTCAAAAGTCGGGGGTAGCATTTGACTTTGTTTCTACTCTGATTCATAATTGCCTCGTTCTGTTTTTGTTCGGCTTCACGCCGATCAAGCCCGGTTGCAGCCGGGCTTTTCTATTTCTTACACTTCACCCTGGCCGCCTCTACCTGACAGCTTTTCGAGCAGTATTTCTGCGCGGGAGCTTTCGGCGTGAATACCTGTTTGCACTTCGCACACACCTTGTCGCCGGGCTCAAGAACCAGAGGGCGTATCCTTTCACAGCCTTGGCATTCTTCGCGCTCGCCGCAGGGGAGATGCCGCGCCCGCAGATTCATCCGCTTGCAGAAATCCCAATCGCTCGTGTCGATCACGGCGGCAGAGGCGGGAGCCTTTTCTTCCGCCGGGGCGGGTTCGGCGGACGCCGGACGGAGCGCGTCCAGTTCCGCCTTCAGTTTCTTCATTTCTAGGGCATGGGCGGCGCACATGGCCATCATCAGCGCCCCCGTCTCTCCGCGCCGGGCTTCATACCGGCAGTTGAGCCACTCCAGTTCGGCCCACGCTTCATCCAGCGAGGTCAGCAGGTTTTTGTTCCTGGCTCTGGAGAGGGCGTCAGACTGGCGTCCCTGTTCGCGGCGGCGCTCCAGAGCGCATTTTTCGGAGCAGGTGAGTTGCGCCGGGTAGCTGGCCTCAAATTCGTGCCCGCACTGAAGGCAGGTCCGCTTTCCGTATTGTTGTTCAGGCATGGTTCCTCCCATTCTTTGCATTTTGTTTTTGCGCGGCCATGGCCTGCGCTATCCTCTGGCCTATCCAGCGCATGACATTGACCGCCATGCTGTTTCCGATAGCCTTGTACCTTGGGCCATCGGCGCACTTGAGGGTATCTGCGAAAGAGAGCGGTTCTTTGCATTGCCGCGCCATTCTGCGGAGGTAGCGCCGATAGGAACGCAGTACGATTCGTTTGGGCAATTTGTGGATTCGGTAAGGGACTGCCGTGTAGTCGTCGGGGAAGCCCTGAAGGCGTTCGCACTCGCGCGGGGTGAGGCGGCGTACCTGAAGTTGCGGCGTCATTATCTGACGCGAATGAGTGCGGCCGCCGCTGCCGGGATTCATCAGGCAGTAGGCCTGTTCTTCGAGATATTCGAGCGTTCGGCCTTCCGCGCGTCCCCTTTCAGCGAAGGCGAGGCATAGATTCTCATGGCTATCCTGCTCTCGCGCTCGTAGCGGGCCGATGCCCTCTCGCCAAACTCCATTCCCGGAAGTGCTGAAAACGGACTGGGAGTTCTGGGCGATGGCAACATAGGTTCTCTGTTTCATACCATCATCTGTGGCGAGCGCGCCGCTTATCTGCCCGTCGCCGCCTTGCAGCCGCACTTCATCACGGGAATTTTGGGCGAAGGCCATGCAGCCCACCAAATTATGATGTTCATCTCCCGCCGGGCCGCTCGTGCCTTTCTCCCACTTCGAGGACATTGCCTGCCTGACGATTTCCGGGGCGTAGCAGATACAGGTTTCCGCGCCGTGATTCCGCCCGCACGGGTGAGCGATTTCACCGGATACATCAGGGTCTTGAGAGCCATGAAAGGCAATGACCGCCTGCCCGTTCGTGCGGTCGAGGGTATGGGAAACCTCTTGGGCAATGCCGTTGCCGTTGGATGAGGTTTGCGCGGTTCGCACCGCCAGGACGGTTGGCCCTCTATCGGCACACGGTGAAGCATCAGCGCCCTCTGCCGTCAGCGACGCCGCCACAGTGCCGTACTGTGAGCATGGGAGCATGCACCCGGCGGCCGCCATCTCCACATTGTTTTTCCAGCTAACGGCCTTGCCCCCGTTGCTTTTCATTGTCCCGGCCACTTGGGGCGAGACGACTGCGTAAAAACCAGCCTGGGTCTTGTTGTCGTCTGGTCCACCGCCCCCAAAGCTGCCTGTCAGGGATTGGCAGACATCGACACAGCAGGCTCCGGGGTCAGTTCCCGCGCCACGACTTCTTCCAAGGCTCGCTTCAAGGGTTCCGGCAATGTCCTCCGGCGTTTGTCGGCTCGGCGGAGTATCCCGGCGCAGGCCTTCCCACTCAAAAAGTATCTGCTCTGGACGGATCCCTCCTTGAGGACATGCGACAACAAAGACACGGCGGCGGCGTTGGGCCAGACCGAAATATTGGGCATCAAGCGTCCGCCACGCGATTGCTCTTTCGGGTCCAAGAGTGACACCCGCAGCGGGCCACGTTGGAATGTGTCGCTCACCCCGCTTATCCCATCGCCAGTATTTGTTACTTTTTCCCACAAGAGGCTTTGTGCCGGGTTCGGCGGGGAAATCGCTTCCCGCGAGTGCGCCGAGGAAACACCCGAAGGCGTTGTCGTGCATGGAGAGGACACCGGGTACATTTTCCCAAACAAGGAAAGCTGGGCTGATTGCATTGGCAATTTCCACGAGTTTGAGGGTTAAATTTCCGCGCTCATCCTCAAGTCCACGCCGCGCTCCGGCCACGGAGAAGGCTTGGCATGGAGTACCTGCAACAAGGAGATCCACTTGCCCCTTGAATTGAGAACAATCTATCTGCGTCATGCCCCCAAGATTGGGCACGTCAGGGTAATGGTAGGCGAGGACGGCACAGGGGAAAGGTTCGATTTCTGCGAAGGCCACTGGCTTCCAGCCGAGAGGTTGCCACGCCACGCTTGCAGCTTCGATGCCGGAGCAGAGAGAAAGATAGCGCACGCTCATGCGCCCCTCCGCGCTTTCCAGTCCCACCACGACAGAGCGCTCGCCGCGCGAGCGCGCATGTGCGGCGGAAGTTTCCATTCCGGCACATACTGATTTTCAAACTGACGTGGAGTCAGTTGTGTCATTTCGCCGGTCTCGCTGTCGAACACTTCATAGTCGGACTTGGCGTTGCCGACCTGCCGGTAGTAAACGACTCGCGACGTGCGGAGAGAAACGGCTTTCTGGCAATGTGCTTCACCCATGATTGTGCCCCCTTGGCTCACTCTTTCTTTTCAGAGCGGCGGGCTATTGCTGCGGTCTGCCGGAGGTCAAGCAGGGCGCCCTCAAGGCGGGCAAGCACAGTCTCGTATTCGGCCTCGCCACGCTTGAAGGCTTGTACGGACTCATGGAAGGCCACAACTGCCGGATAGTCCTGAAGCATTTCGGCTTCAACGGTGGGCGCATCCGGCTCCACACAGGAAATACTTGTGAGGCTGTAGCCAAACAGGGAGACCATGTACCGGAGTGCATCTACGTTGCCCGTGATTTCCATGCAGGCTACAAAATCCTTCACCTTGAGCTTCCCTTGGCTCGTAGGATTCGGATTCAAGTCCGCATAAAATGTTGACTCGGAACGCGCCGAGCCCCCCTCTTTCTCGCGGATTGCTGTGAATACGGCTCGCAGTCCTCCGGGATACTGGGCGCAAGCTTGATTCAACAGCCGTGTAACGGTCTGCGAAGCACTCTCCATATTATGATTCCTTTTCAGCCGAAGGGCGGACAATCTTGGACTCAGCGATATGGGAAGTCTGGCGCTTGTCACAGCCGTCTTCATCCGACCAGAGATCAGGACGGAGTTCCGACCTTGGGATTTTGAGCGTCGTCTCGTATCGGAGGGCCATTTCAGCGGATATGGATCGCATTCCTTCGCAGTGCTTCCAAATTGTGTCGTAACGGATGCCCGACATCTTGCAGGCCTCGTTTATGGAAATGCCGCGAGCATCCAATGCCTGTCGTAGGAGGGAGTGTGGTGTTTTCATAGGATGAATTTTCGGCAGTTGCCGAAGAAAAGTCAAGACTGTTCGGCAAAAAAATTTTTGACGCATGTAGATTATGTGAGGCAAAAGAAAGCATGTTTGCCGAAGAAACACTGAAAATCTTGCGAGATTTTGTTGAAAAGCAGCATGGCGGGGTTACCCTTCATGCCTCTAAAGCGTTGGGTATTCCGAATGACACGCTCAATCGCTGGATCAAAGGAGAGCGAGACCCAAGTTTGTCAAAAATTGGTCCTGTAATGGACAAGATTCTTTGGAATCATGCCCTGCCTGAAAAAATTGGCGTTCTGGAAATCAAATTCCCGGAAGTCAAAAATACCGCTCCATGCTCCGAGGCGGAATATCAGCGGCTGCGTCAGGAACTGGAGAACGAAAGGAAGAGGACTGCCGAACTTGAAAAAAAGTTGATTGCAGCAGAAGCCATCGGAGAAAAATTAGAAGAAATGATGAATAAGCAATTAGGGATGAATAAGCCGGACGAACCCCGGCAAAATAAAAACTGTGCGTAGTTCACACGGAAAAGTTGAAGGGCGGCTGTACAATCATTCATGTGGAGTATTCATGAACAAGATTTTTATTGAAGGTTATGATGATAACCCGGTGATTAGCTTTGAACATATCGCCCCAGAACCGAATAGGAGCTGCACGGGGAGCAGTTCCTATTCGATATGGGGGATGGATCAAAATTCTATCAAGATTGCTAAACACATTTTTAATGCAAAAACAAAATTCAATGGAAATATAAAGTTTGGGAATGAACAGTATCGAATAGAGGGATGTACAATATCCAATGTTTATTTTTTCAATCATAGTATCGCGGAGCTACTTATTGAGTGGATTGAATAATTTCATCTAAACCTTCAATGCAGTTACACATAACTTCTCGTATGTATGCCGCATAGTTGGGTGAAATTTTGTGACCTTCTCGTTCACCTCTCAAATATAGATAAAGCTGATACAGCGTTATAAATTTCTGCGTTATGCTTTTACATTTTCCGATATGTTCTTTACAAAGAACATGGGTTTCCCCCAAAATTATAAGGGGTTTTCCACTAGATAATTGTACAGAATATCTGTCGCGAGTCATGACGACATCTTCCTTTCGTCCACACACCTCGCATCCATAAGACCAATCGCCAAGATTATCTGAACTCCCTAGCATAAAATCCAGTAACGGTTTCTGGAGAAGAATATCGGTATTTAGTGTTCTTATTCCGTAGAGTACACACGCCTCGTATTCGATCCTGCACCCCCGCGCCTTATCCCACCCGTCCATGAAATAAACGGCATCCACACCGGCAATCGCCTGGAGCGACTTGCCGAGATACCACAGTGCCTGATTATCCCCTTCCGGGGACGTTTCCGTGAAGACGGTATCCACCACCTCATGCCCTTCAGCTTCCAGTCTGGCGACAACCGCCGCCCGCCGTTCCCGAATCTCCTCCGCCGATAGCCCATTCATGGGCTGAGAAATCATGACGCGCATGTTGTGCCTCCTTTTTGAGCCGCATGGGATGACTCTTGTTACAGATAAAAATTTTTTTCGGCAATAGTCAAAAATTATCTTGACAATTTTTGACAACTGCCGAAAATAGTTTTCACGAACACGGAACAACACACTCTCGAAAGGGAACAGGAACCCTCAAAAAAAGTGAGTACCTTCCATGACCATGACAAACCTGTCGCCTACCAAGGGCCAGACACGCGTGCGCTACATCGGACCTGATTCGTGGGGGCGCCCTGTCTTCAAGGATGAAGAGGGAAACTACTACAAGTCCACGGAACTTGACCCAGAAGGGGGGTACCCGAACGCCTCCCCGGAAGAAAAGGGAGGAATCTGGTTGAATCTCTGCACGTCAGAACCCAGCAATGACCCCGAAGGTGAGCCCGGCTACATCGTGGCGTCCAGCATGTTTGTGCTGGTGGAATAGGAATAGCAGCCCGGAATCTGATGCAAAGGTTCCGGACTGCCAACTAAAGCAAAAGCTTTTTTGAGGAAATACACCATGACTTTCGATGAAGCTGTGGCTTTGGTGCAAGAGAGAGCTTTGCAGCTTTCCAAAAACGAAATTTTTCAGAAGAGTCTTTTGGAAAAAGGCATCACTGACCCAAAGGATGCGCTTGATCTTGCCCATAACATCGCAATCGCGACTCTGTTCGGAGCCGTCAAGGGGACTGTGCAATGAGGCTCCCCGGATGGCTCAAAAATACGCTCGTCGTCTTTGCCGTTATGGCGTGCTTTAGCCTGCTCCAAACCATAGTCGCAAAAATTGACGGGACTTTTTGACCATGTGCTACGACTATTGTGAGTTTTGGAGAGGCGAACGATGCGTCAAGGAACGTGGGATGCCATGCCCGCAGGACTACTGCTCGGAAGAAGAATACGACGCTGCATTGAACGATGCGGAATACGCGAAAGAACAAATGCAGGGAGGATACTATGAACAATAATAACAATGCTCTGAATAATCTTGCTGATACAGCGAGGGAAGCCTTTGGGCGTGTACAGAGCGCGTGCCCGGAAGATGCAAAAGTCATCGGAACCTACCTGGCGGCGCTCCACAAGAAAAACGTCATGGCCTTGGGCGAAGGCGAGGCGTTTGTCCTGACAGACGCCGAAGGCCGGAGCATCAAGGCCACCAAACGCATCGTGCGCCTGAGCGCGGAAAACGGCGGTCTCACGCAGCCGGTCTGGAACGGTCCCTTTGTCATCAGCGCGCCGGGTTACGGTATGCTCGCCCACGCCGCCGGGGCGGTGGTCATGAACGCGCCGACTGTCACCGTGGACGGCGTGCCGCAGCAAAACCCCTACGTCCGACGCGGCCCGGATGGAAGCATCATCGAAGTCCACTGCCGGGCCATGGCCTTCCGCTACAACGAAAACGGCCAACCGATGGTCAGCGACCGAACGACAATTTTCGACACGGCCACCTACGCCTTGAGTGATATGGTGGGCAAAGCCAAAAAAACGAAGGACGCTTTCAAACTTCTGCCGTCATCCATGCCCGCCCCGAAGCCTGCGGAAGAATGGGCGTGCTATCGCGTGGATGAAGCCGTGAATCTCTGGATGCGCATCAGTCATGATGAAGTCATCAACTTCCTCGGACAGGTGCTCAACCGGAAGAAAAAGGCTTTGGAGTTCGCGCAGACATTCGCCCAACGCAACGCCCTGAAGCATCTGTTCGGCCTGTCCGTGGTGCCGGGGCAAGATAAAAACCGTCCCGGCAGCGTATGGGATGTTCCGGTAGTATGCTGGTCTCCGAGCGACGGCGGTTTCATTCGTTTCGACACGGCGCGCTACGCGGCATCCTCTAAGATTATCTCGGCGCTGACCGAAGGCAAACCCGTTGCCCTGCCTGAAGCGCAACAGCCCATTGTTATTTCTCGCGGCTCTGACGAAGTGCGCGGCGCGGATATGGATGAGGAAGTCGACCCGCTTGAGAATCCCGACCGCTACGAAATGCCGCAGACGGCCGCGGCCATGCCCGAAGAACAACCCGCACCCATGACAGTGGAAGCGAAGCCTGCCCCGGCTCCGACGGTTGATGAAACGCCCCCGGAAGTCTGGACGGATCGGGAATGGAAGGCGTGGAACAATCTCAATGTGGCGCGTGAGGAATTTCCCACCGAATACGCTGACGCTCTTGCAGAGTGCGGCCTGATCGAGTCGGAAGTGAATCCCGGCAACGCCGCTGAAGTGTCCAGCGCACTCAACCGGATTCTGGACGGGGGCGAAGCATGATTACCCGCATCTACGCGCGCGACTTCAAGGGGTTGGACTTTGACCAGCCCCTCGCGCTCCGAACCGTGATCATGGGGAAAGTCGGTAGCGGCAAAAGCTCCCGCGCTCTGGCGCTGGCCCTGCTGGTGACGGGAAGCCTGCCGGGAACAGGCGTCGCCAAATCCAACAGCGACATCCTCAACGCCGTGGGCAACGGCGACAGCCTGACTGTCGGGATGGAGTTTGATGACGGCGTGACCCTGGAACGCGCCTACAAAAGCCGGAAAAACGGCGTTGTGGGGTGCGAGTTCCGCATCGCCGGAGAAAGGTGCCCCAAACATCTCTTTGAGATGGAACTGGACCGCCGGGGCGTGAGCATCGCCGATGTGGCCGCTTTTCTGGCGCTGTCCGACGCGAAAAAGGTGGATGAACTGTTTCGCCTGTTCCCCCCGGCGGGGGACGTGCGCGGGCTTGGCGCGGCAATCACCCGCGCCAAAGAACGCATTTCAGAACTCGAAAGCGCGATCAAAGGCAAGGAGCAATCCTGCCGGAGCCTCTCGGAATCGCTTGCGGGTTTGAATCTGCCCGCCGGTTCCCTGCCGGAAGTGCAGGCAACCATTGTGCAGACTGAACGCGAGTATCAAGCGGCCCGCGACGAACTGACGCGGGAACGGCTGAAACAGACACAGGCGCGGGCGGAGAGGGAAAAGCAGGATACGGCACAGCAAAGCACGCTGTTTTCACAGCCGCAAGGCACGCTTCAGACCCCGGCCCAGCCCGAACAGGCCAATCAACCCGCTTTCCCCCACGGCTCCGGCGTTGCCGTTGCCGCTCTGGAACGGGTGCTGTCCGCGCTTCGCCGGGCAGGCTGCGAGAGTTGCGCGGCGCAAATGGTGCTGCGACGCGAACTGAAACAACTTCGGACGGAGGCGGTCAATGGATAACGCGGGCATTCTGGAGCAACATGTTTCCGGCCTTCGCTCTCGGCTGGACACGCTACGCGCCGAAGAGCGCCTGTTCCAACGGGCGGCCGGGCTTGAAGCACAGCGGGAAAAGGACCACGCAGCCCGGATGGAACTGGCGGCGGAACTCGAAGCGGCCAAAAAAAATCTGGCTGAACTGCGAGACAAAAAGTCCGCCGCCATGCAGGGCACGGCAACGGCCATTGCCGAAAAAATGGGGCGGATGCTCCCATACGGGGCAGCGTGGTTCAGCGTGGACGATGACGGCGCTGTTTTCCTGGGCTGGGAGATCCCGCAGCACGGCATCGTGCCCTACGGCGGCCTGTCCGGCGGACAGCGTGTGCTTTTTGAATCCGCGCTGGCCTACGCGCTGGCGCGGCAGGATCGTCAAAATGCGGTCATTCTGATTGAAGGCGCGGAACTCGGTCAGGAAATCGGTCTGCTGCTGGAAAGCGTTGCCGCGAACAATCTGGACACACAGATCATCGCCTGCACCTGTCACGAACTGGCCGCCGTCAGCGATGGATGGACGGCGGTGCGTGTCCGGGAGGCGGCGCAATGACTTGCCCCCAAACATTGCCCGCCCTGCCCGGCGGCGTGGGTGTTCTCTCGGACAGGCTCGCGGCATTGTCCGGGCGGATTGCGGAATGTGGGGATATTCTGGCGGAGTATCGCCAGACCATGGCCGTTGCCAGACAACTGAACCTCACCATCCCGCGCTCTGTCCGCAAACAGATGAGGAAAGCCCTGCGTCCCATTGAACGGGCACATACGTTGGCCCGCCTGCGGCTGTGCATCCTTCTGATGGAACAGGGATACGGAAAGGAAAAAGCATGATTGATACACTGAATCCCGAACAGCACGCCGCCGTACTGGCGGAGGAAAAGCGTGTGCTGGTGTTGGCCGGAGCCGGAAGCGGCAAAACCCGCACGCTGGTGGAGCGAGTGGCGTACCTCATGGAACACGGCGTCAGCGGCTACGAAATCGTCTGCACCACCTTCACCCGCGCGGCCGCCGGGGAAATGCGGGCGCGGCTTGAGGCCCGTATCGGCAGGGAGGCCCGCAAGGTCACGGTATCCACCTTCCACGGTCTGGGGCTTGGCCTGCTGAAACGCTACGGCCAGCATATCGGCCTGCGCTACGGCAACCTGACAGTCTATACGCCGCTGGAAATGGAAGTTCTTCTGCAACACTGCGGAGAACTGCTCGGCCTGTACGTCAAGGGGAAATGGAAACACGGGAAAAAGCCGCTTGATGAAACGTTCGCGGCCATGGAGCGGGAAGGCCGCAAGCCGGAACCGGAGCATCCTTATGCCCCCCTCATGCGAGCCTTTGAATCGGCCTGCCACCGGAACAACGCTCTGCCGTATTACGGACTGATCCACGGACTGGCGGAGCTGGCGGCGGAAGGAAAGGTGCGCGAGTTTACAAACTGGACGTATTTCCTTGTCGATGAAGTGCAGGATTTGGACCGGATGCAGTGGCGCGCCCTGGACGCCATGCTTGAACACACAGAAGGCTCCGAACTGTACGCCGTGGGCGATATTTCGCAGTCCATTTACGGTTTTCGCGGGGCCGTGCCGCAACATCTGCAAGCCCTCATCGATGCGGATAAATTGACCATATACGAACTGCGCTCCAACTATCGCAGCATCCCGGCCATTGTGGAGGCCGCAAACAGCCTGATCAGCCATAACACCAGCCACCGCGTGCTGGAAATGCTGGACACGCGGGAGACAGCGGACATCCTGCATTGCGTTGCAAAGCTGGGCGGGGCGGACAGCGCCGCGCTGGCGAAGACAATCGCGGAATGGCGCGGCCCGACCCAGCCCGTTGTTCTCTGCCGCAACAACCGGATGCTGGACAAGCTGAGCGATGAACTGGCCGCCCGCAACGTGCCCCACAAGCGAATCGGCAAGCGCACGACAGCCCTGCACAGCCCGCTGTTTGTCAAGGCTCATGCGGCCCTCAAGTGCATCGTGAATCCTTTTGATGAAACCGCCTTCCTTCTGGCCCGCGAAGGGTTGGGCGTGGATGCGACAGGATACGCAAAAATCCGTGTGGCCGCTGCGGAGCAGGGCAAATCCAGCTTTGAGGTTTTTCGGGAAAGTCTGCCCGTGGAAACCCTGAGCGAGATGCCGACAGAAGGCGACACCACGGCAAAAGCGCTCGCCTGGTTCGCCTCCGGCTGCTACCGCTTCACCCCGGCAGACGGGGACAGTCAGGAGTGTATTGACTGGCTGAGCGCCTACACTTTGGAACATCCTCTGGACACCATTGCGGACTATCTTGACTGGCTGGCGCTGGTGGACGTGCAAGACGAAATGCCCGCCAGGGATGAGGAACCGGGCATCCTGCTCATGACCTGTCACGCTTCCAAAGGCTTGGAGTTCCCCACTGTCATTATCGCGGGCTGCAATGAAGGCGTTCTGCCGGGCAAGCAGTCCCTCTCCGCCGAAAAGAAAGGAGACGCTGTGGCCATCGAGGACGAGCGCCGCCTCATGTATGTGGCCGTCACCCGCGCCAGAGATAGCCTGATTCTCGCCGTCAGACCGCGCAAAGAAGACGGCGGCGAGGCTCCCTCCCGGTTTCTGGCGGAAATGTCACTTCATATTTGAGGAGTTTTATTATGACCCACGACGATATGATCACCATCCACGCCAACATTCTGCAAGTCACTGACGCCGCTGTGCTGGTGAATTGCGATGACCGGGAAATCTGGTTGCCCCTCTCGCAAATCGACGTTGCCGGTGAGAAGGGCGATACGAATGTGCCCATCTCACTCCCCGAATGGCTGGCCGCCGAAAAAGGTCTGTCTGACGGCGACGGCATGACCCGCGCCACGGTGACGGCTCTCTATCCTGCCCCTGGCACTTCCTACCATGCCTGCCAGAAATGCGTCCACTACAGCGACAACGAAAACTACATGCCTGATATCTGCCAAGGATGCTCTCAGGGCAACGGAGAGGCGACAGAGGATCACTGGGAAGAAGCCGCTCCGGACCCCTCTGCGGAACAGGAGCAGCTGGAAACGGTGACGCTGACCGGCTCCGTCATGAACTACCGTGAAGTCAAAGACGGATCGGCCAAGGAACTTATTTTCGCCATAGGTCATACGGACGAATACGGAAACTATGACGAAACGGAATACACCATTCCTCTTGAGAAAGTCCTGTCTCGCGAACTCAATGATGACGATGTGGACAAAATCATAGTTCCTCGCTCCTACGCTGTAGAGCTTGGGCTGGCGCAGCTGGCCAACGAGGAAGAAAACGAGCCACATGCTTCGCCCCGGCCTGCGGAAGCCTGCTTCCTGAAGACGGAGAGCATCACTGTTTCCGTTCCGCTCGACCCTGAAGAGAGGGAATCTGTCGGTGACCGCATGGCCTCCGCCTTGGAACAAATTGCGGAACTGGAAGACGACCTCGACAGTTATCGCAAGAGTATCAATGCCCAGATCAAATATCTCCAAAAGGACGCCGAGGCCGCGCGCAAGGAATGGCAGGAAGGCAAGACGGAGCAGGAGGTTTACTGCGATGTCATGGCCGACTATGGCCAGGAAGCGATTATCTGGCTTGATCATGACAACGGCGCCGAAATGAAACGCCGTCCTATGACTGCGGAAGAGCGCCAGTATCGCCTGCCCATCCCCCGGCCCGGAGACGTCGCATCCACGCCGCCCGCCGAACCTGCCGATGAACAATCCGCCCCGGCCCCCGTCACCGACAAGCATACCTGCCTTGACTGCGGCCACATGCTCGACGGCGAGAACGGCAAACAGGCCGAAGAGTGCGCATCGTGCAGCCAATCCGGCAGCGGCGAAGCGGACAACTGGACGCCCCGCCGGGAATGCCGCACCTGCGCGCACAGTCACGATGTTATCGACATGCCTCCCTGCAAGGGATGCGCACTCAACGTGATGCCGGAACATCGCGGCGACGAAGAGCGTTGGGAATGGGCGGATGCGCCCAGGGAAAGCTCCGTCGCGCCCGCCGACGAAGCCGATTCCGAGGCCGGAGACGCCGACAACGCGCGGGGCGGCACGGAGCAGGCAGCTCATGCCTCCGTATGACGACCCGAACCGCCCGGAGTTCACAGGCAGGCGCAAGGCCAAAAATTTCGCGCACATCTACGCCAGTTGCAAGGGCGAGCGCCTGAGTGACGGCAAACCCAACCGCGAATGCGCCAAGTGCGGGCTGATCAGCAAAAAGAAAAAATGCCCTGGCTGTGGCTGTACGGTGTTCAACACATTAGGTAGCCCCCGCCGGGCGGCGTTGTAGCCCGGCACACCTCCCCTCTGACTTCCCGCGTCTCTGGACGCGGGGAGGATTGAGCGGGGGCGCGCCTGTGGCAGGTTGCGCGCTATAAAAACAGTTGGTTGCCCCGGTTCGACTCCGGCCCGCGCCTCCGCTCCCACAAACGCAAAGGAGTATCGAAGAGGTACGTTATGAGCGAAGATCTTTGTACCACCAATCCCAATTATGACATTGCCTGCGTTGTTTGCGGTCAAAAGCCAACGGTGGACATCGTGGATGCTTCCGGCAGGATTGACCATACCGAGCTTTGCGGCTCGTGCTGCTTTGGGGAAGCAGACTGTGCCGCCCCGGAAAACTGGTAAGGAGACGATGAAATGAGCAATCCCATCGGCTGGTGTGACGACACAATCAATCCCGTTGTTGGCTGCTCCCATTGCAGCCCCGGATGCGATAACTGCTATGCCGAGCGATTTGCCGCCCGGCTGGCGAATAATCCGGCCACGGCCAAGAAATACGCGGGCGTGGTGGATGAAAACGGAAAGTGGACGGGGCGCATCCGCAGCACCTTTACGATGGATGACGGCAGCCCGAACTATGAGGGGAAAGTGACATATGAATTGTTTTGGAGTCTTGGCAAGAAGCATAAGCGTGTTTTTATTGGCAGTATGACGGATATTTTTCATGAAAACGCGGATAAAAAGGATTTGTCGCATATCATGCTCAGCATTCATAAACACCCTCAACATACTTTTATGTTTCTTACCAAACGTCCCCATGTGATGAAAGAACGACTTGGGCCGTGGTTGTTGCATGATGCTCCTTTGCCAAACCTCTGGCTCGGTGTCACGGTCTGCAACCAGCAGGAAGCAGACGAAAAAATCCCGATACTGCTTCAGACACCGGCGGCCAAGCGGTTCGTATCCATCGAACCGATGTTGGGGCCGGTAAATTTGATGCCCCATATCTTCAGCGAGCCAGACGGTGAGTTCCGAACTCACAAAGGCAAGCGCCAAATGCGTTGTGCCAAGCCGGAAGATGGTGGCCTGCATTGGGTCATCTGCGGCGGCGAGACCGGCCCCGGCGCGCGCCCCATGCACCCGGAGTGGGCGCTGAGCCTCCGGGATCAGTGCCTAGAGGCACAAGTCCCCTTCTTTTTCAAAAACTTCGGCGGCAAAAAGAAGGGTGGCCGTCTGCTTGACGGGCGGGAATGGAACGAAATCCCTGGAGCATAGCATGGACCCATATTTTGAAATTTATCTCCCCCGCTTGGTGCGGACGCTCAAAGAATCTCAGCTTCGGGCGCGGAGAAAACTGCACCGCAGCAAAGAAGAGGCTGAAAGCTGGAAAGAACAGGATGAAGCGATTGCCGTGAGGCTTTCTGATGGAGCGAATGATTTCTTGACGTATGTCGGTGAAAAGCTGGTGTGACGTAAAGATAAAGGAACGGTGATCGACGCTATTTGGACAATAATCAAAGTGCTTGAAAACGGAAACGCCTGTAACCGCGATCATTGCCAGCATAACAATGCCCGATACCCCTATGCTTGTGGTGCCGGGAAGCGCATCCACACCTGCAAGGAATACGACAAGTACATGCGTAAAAAGGCTTTCGGAGCGGAAATTTGCAATGAGTGCCAACACGCGCAGCAGACAAAGAAGTGGGGGGCTGTATGCTGGCTCCATCAACACGAAAAAATGCCGGAAGTCTGCCCACGTGCAAGGGAGGCATCATGACCGATAATTTTGACCGCAGTACCGAATCCTTGCTTGCCCGCCGTGCGCTCGCTGAAAAGGCGACGCCGGGGCCGTGGTTCGCCATACATGCTGACGACGAAATGTGTACGAACGCCTCTTACGTTGCCACAAAAGATGAGGATGCGTCGCCGGAGGAAGCATACCGGCATATCGTGGCCCTGACACTCTATCAGGCAAAGCGCGTCGCCTGCCACGAGGATGAACGGTGGGATGAAAACGCGGCCCACATCGCGGCCAACGCCCCGTCCACGGTTATAGCGGATATAGACGAAATCCTGCGGCTACGGGCTGAGGTAAACTACTGGCAGCAGGAGGCGCGAGATTTACGCCAGGTTTTTGAGCGGATGTATGCTCGTCTAAAAAAAGAAGCGGACTGGCTGGCGCAATACGCTGCCAATGGCGGATGGCACGGTGTCCGGGTATCGCGCGAGTTTATGCGGGAGCAGGCCCGTAAGACTGTGGAGGAATCATGACTGAACGCCCCATTCTTTTCAACGACGACATGGTACTGGCCATCCTGCGCGGGCAGAAGACGCAAACGCGGCGGCCGGTGAAGCCGCAGCCTGACATTATTCGTCCGGGAAAGAGGTTCGACGACGCTCGTTGGAGATCATGGACTTGCCCTTTTGGGACGCCCGGCGACCGGCTGTGGGTCAAGGAGACGTTTGCACAACTGCCGGGGTACATCGAAATAGCCTACAGAGCGGATTTTGAAAAATTTACGGATGATAACTGTTTCAGATGGCCTCCTAAATGGCGTCCCTCCATCCACATGCCCCGCGCGCTCTCCCGTATCACTCTGGAGATAACTGATGCCTACCCAGAGCAGGTGCAGGACATTACCGAGAAAGACGCATGGGCCGAAGGAATGGAAGCTCTCGATGGGAGTTTCAACGAGGCCGCTCTTTGTGCCACGGCCAAGCGCTACGATTTGTGCGTTGAAGATTCACGCTGCATTTATGCTCACCTCTGGGATTCGCTCTACGCCAAGCGCGGCCTAGGCTGGGACGTGAATCCCTGGATCTGGGTCGTGAAGTTCAAGCGGACGGAGGCAGAGCAATGCAAGAAATAATCTTTCCCGCTCCCGGCAGTAAAGAGGCCATTGCCAAGGGCTGTACATGCGCGGTCATGGATAACTACCATGGCCGAGGCTATGGAGGCGACTGGGTGAAATACGGTTGGATCATCAGGAAGGACTGCCCTGTGCATGGCAGTAAATTTGAAGAAATTTGCAATACGAAGCCAAGCAAATAATCACCAATAATAGCTCTTGGAATTTATGATGGAAACCGAACTTCTGACGGCAGATGAAATGTGCGAAAGGCTCAAGACCAATTTTGACACATTTCGCAGAACCTGGAAGCGCTGGAAACACGAGCGCGTGGGGATGGGCAATACGCTCCGCTCTATGCGCTTTTACTGGCAATCCGGGCCTGTCAGGGCGGAGGCAAACGATGGCGGTATCGAAGTACCAGACAAAGAACGGCCCGCGCTGGATAGCGGACGTGTACCAGGACGGGGTACGAATCGGAAGGAAGGCAGGATTCCGAAGTCGTCGCGAAGCCCTGGCTTGGGAAGAAGAACAGAAGAGCTTGCGGACGCAGCCCGAAGATTTGGGCTTGCGTGACGTATGTACTGCACATCTGCTCTACTGTGAAAGCAGGTTAAAGCCAAACACAATTTCTTACAAAAAGACTGCATACAGAAGATTCATTGAATATGCAGGTGCAATGACTCCATTCAGAAAAATAGACAAGGCCACGATAGACGGCTTTGTGGAAGCGGCGGCAAAGATGATAAGCAAGAAGACAGCGAACAAATACAAGACGGAGCTTTCCTCGCTCTGGGCTTGGGCGGGGAAAGAAGGCTATGTCACGGGCAATCCCCCACGTCAGATTGATGCCTATGCTGTCAAAAAGGCCGTGAAGTACGTCCCGCCGGCCGCAGATATAAAGAGTCTGCTTACCGTTGCAAAGCCAGGCTTTGAGCACGATTTTCTGACCTGTCTGCTGCATACCGCGGCCCGGATTTCTGAAATCCGGGTTCTGGCCTGGGAAGACGTTGACCTTGGCCGGCGCATCGTCACGCTTTGGACTTCAAAAAGGCGCGGCGGGAACATGGAGGCGAGGAAAATCGCCATGTCCACAACGCTTCACGAGGTCTTGAGCCGTCTGTGGGCGGCCCGCTTCAGGGATGAGCGTTACGTCTTCAACGACCCGAATACGGGCACTGCCTACACTCGCACCAGTAACCGCATCAAATACCTCATGCGCGATTTGTGCTTGCGGGCTGGTGTAACCCACTTCGGCGCGCATAGCCTGCGGCACTTTCTTGCCACGGGCTTTCACGACCCCTACAAGGCTCAAAAAGTCCTGGGGCATCAGAACCTGAAAACCACGGAAATTTACCTTCATGATTTGGGCGTCGACCGTGAGGCGGCCGCCGTTTTTGAGGACATCACCAATCGCATCACCAATGAGAAAAATTTGTCCCCGGAAGTCGTTGTTCACAAGGGCAAAAATGCCCCTGAAAACGACCACGTTATAAATTCCACCAATGGAATCACCAATGAAATCACCAATGGCGCAAATTCCACCAATGAAAAAAGGGGTTACTTTTTACAGTAACCCCTTGAAATCTGGCGGAGAGGGGGAGATTCGAACTCCCGGTACGCTGTTAACGTACACACGATTTCCAATCGTGCTCCTTAGACCAGCTCGGACACCTCTCCAAACAGAGTGGATATATCCCTGTTCGTGATTTTTGGCAAGCGATTTGTTGCGGGTGCGGGGCAATCGGATGATCCATGATAACCACTTGAAATAAAAAGATATTTTGTCTTGAATCTGGAAAGTTTTTATCAATTATTTCAGAATGTTATCCATATTCATGCGATTGCCCCGGTTGCGGGTGTATCCGGAAATGTTCCCGGATCGCCTATGCCTCCGCCTGGTTTTTCAGGGCTTCGGTCTGCGCGTGGGTGACCAGAGCATCCACGAGTTCTTCGATTTCGCCTTCCATGGCTCTGCCGAGATTGTACAGGGTCAGGTTGACGCGGTGATCCGTGATGCGTCCCTGGGGAAAGTTGTAGGTGCGGATGCGTTCGGAGCGGTCGCCGCTTCCCACCATTGAGCGGCGCACGTCGGCCTGGGCGGCGTTCTGGCGATCCTGCTCGGCCTGGAGCAGCCGGGAATACAGGACCTTGAGCGCCTTGGCCTTGTTCTTGTGCTGGGATTTTTCATCCTGGCAGGTGACCACAATGCCGGTGGGAATATGCGTCACGCGCACGGCCGAGTCCGTGGTGTTTACGCTCTGCCCGCCGGGGCCGGAAGAACGGAACACGTCAAAGCGCAGGTCTTCCGGTTTGATGTCGATGTCCACTTCGGCCGCTTCGGGCATGACGGCGACAGTCGCCGCCGAGGTATGAATCCTTCCCTGCGATTCCGTGGCCGGCACGCGCTGCACGCGGTGCGTTCCGGATTCAAACTTGAGCCGGCTGTACACCTTCTCGCCCGTGATGAGCGCGATGATTTCCTTGTATCCGCCGGTATCGGAATCGCTCTGGCTCATGATTTCCACTTTCCAGCGCATTTTTTCCGCGTAGCGGCAGTACATGCGGAAGAGATCCGCCGCGAACAGCGCGGCTTCTTCCCCTCCGGTGCCGGCGCGGATTTCGAGAAGGATGTTCTTTTCATCCAGCGGGTCGGTGGGCAGAAGCAGCACCTTCAGTTCATGCTCAAGCTGGGGGAGTTTTTCTTCCAGCGTCTTGATGTCTTCGGCGGCCATTTCCCGGATATCGGGATCGGGATCGCTGGCGAGTTCCCTGTTGTCCGCGAGGTTTTGCCGCAGCGCCTTGTACTGACGAAAGATGTTCACAACGGGCTTGAGATCCGCATGGGCCTTTGTCAGCTTGCGATAGCGCTCCTGGTCGTTGAAAACATCGGGTTCCGCAAGTTCATGCTCAAGTTCCATGAACTTCCCTTCCAGCGTTTCGAGCTTGGCAAACATAATTTCTCCGGAGTGACTGGGATTGATGGGGCCATGCGCGAAGGAACGCGCCCGGCGCGGCACGCCGTCAGGAAAAAAAGACCCGGGGCGGCATCTTCAGACGGGGGGGCGTTTCGGGGCCAAGCGCTCCGGCAAGCGCCGCCACGGCGACTTCAAGCTGTTCCCTGTCGGGTTCCCACGTCGTGAGCAATTGCAGAAACATGCCCGGCGCTCTGAGGATCGGCCCCAACACGGAGCCTTCAAGCCGCGCGGCATAGCGGATAAGCTCATACGCCAGCGCGCTGATGGGGATCATGAGCGCCAGCTTGAAACAGAGCGTGGCGGCGTGTTTGGCCGGAGCGCCCTCGGGCGTCCAGAACATCAGAAACGCCGGCACCAGAACGGTATGCAGGATGATGGCGATGGAAAGGACGAACAGCAGAAAAGTCGTGCCGCATCGCGGGTGCAGGCGGCTGAAGCGGGCGGCGGCTTCCGCGCTTATTTCCCCGTCCGATTCGAACGCATGGATGATCTTGTGCTCGGCGCCATGATAGCGGAAGACGCGCCGAATGTCCGGCACCAGGGTGATGAACACAATATAACTTATAAAAATGATGAATTTGAAAAGCCCGTCCCACAGATGGAACGAAAGCCCCTCCACGTCGCCCCCCATCCCAAGTTCCTTCATGAGCAGGGACAGAAGATGCGGCGCCACCACGAAAAGACCGACAGCCAGGGCCAGCGACACGCACAACGTCAGAAAAAGGCTCCAGCCCGAAAGCTCTTCGTCATCCGTTTTCGCCGCAACCGCGGCCGAACGGTTCAGCGCCCGGATGCCGTTGACCAGCGTCTCGATCAGAATGGGAAAACCGCGCAGGAAAGGCTGACGCAGCACCGGATTGTTCGTAAGGCTGAACCACGGGCGGCGCTCCACGGCAATGTCGCCGTCCGGCTGGCGCAGGGCAATCGCGTAGACGCCGCCGTTGCGCATCATCACGCCTTCCATGACGGCCTGGCCCCCGACCAGCGGCGTGGCGGAAAGGAGAAGGGGCAGGAGGGCCTGACGCCCGTTCGCCCGGCGGCCGGACCGGCCGCGATCCGTTCGGGCGGCGTGTCGATCAGCTTGTTTTGCCATATCCAGAACTCATTGAAAGCCGTGCGCCTGCCGCCTGAGTGCAAAACGCTTCCTGCACGATTTGTTTCACGGGATCGTTCGCAAGAAAACATGGTTTTCCGGCGGAATGATCCCCATACATCGCCAGCAGGGCTTCATGAAAAGTTGCAGACGCCGTCCCCGGTTGAAAACGCCTCCCCACGGACTTGCCGAAGTCCTCGGGGAGGCGACGAAAGGCCGCACGCGCAAACAGCGGCAGCTACTTGTTGAGGTTCGCGTATTTTTTGCGGAAGCGGTCGATGCGTCCGGCAGTGTCCAGAAAACGCTGCTTGCCGGTGAAAAAGGGATGGCAGGCCGAGCAGATTTCCACATGGACATTTTCACCCTTGGTCGAGAGCGCTTCCACCTGAAAGCCGCACGCGCAGGTGATTTTGGCTTTGTACACTTTGGGATGGATTTTATCTTTCATGCCGACTCCTCACGTTTGAACAAGGTATACGCGGCGTTGCCGCCGCCCTTCGGGCAATCCCGCCCGGACAGGAAGGACATTCGCTCACAGAGCTTTTGAACGAAAATATCCTTATATGCTCTTTTCAGGCTTTAGGCAAGTTTTTTCCTCAGCGAGCAACGGTCCGGTTTGAACTGACAGGACTTCTCGCCCCCCGGACCCCGACGTGCCGAATCCTGCCCCTATAGCATTTCTCGATTGAAAATATAAATTTTCAATCTGTTCGCCGCCATCATT
>CAJUHZ010000012.1:49703-77766 GCA_910585945.1 uncultured Bilophila sp. | reverse complement strand
CCATAGCGGCATCCTGTCTCGCACTGTGCCGGGAAAAAACGGGATGGTCAATCGGGGGGGGACAGCCCCGGAATCCGCAAGGCAAGGGACAGCCCTCCTGCACCAGACGGCAGACGCAGGAAACCCGGGCGAGGCTCTCTGTAGAACATGCGGCAGGGCAAAAAACGCCCTTGCCGCATGTTCAATCCAGCTTGGGAATCATGGAATCTGGAACTCGTTTCATACGAATTATGAAATGACTTCTACATTGATTCCGCGACAGCCTGTCTGGCGCGGAACGCGTTGAATTCGTCCTGCAACTGCGTCATGAGTTCGTGGACGGACACAATGCGGTCAACGCGTCCCACATTGGCGCCGCAGAAGGCGAAACCGCGTTCAAGGTTGCCCTTCATCGCGTTGATAAGGGCGGAAGCGATGCAGTAGGGGACATTGTGCTGATCGCAGGTGCTCAGGCACTTGAACACGCATTTGAACGGCTTTTTGCCGCCTTCGCGCATGGATTCGATAAAGCCGTTGGTCAGCGCCCGGCCCGGCATTCCCACCGGGCTTTTGATGATGGTCACATCTTCGGCGCGAGCGTTGATGTATGTCTGCTTGAAGCGTTCGTCGGCGTCACATTCGTGCGTGGCCACAAAACGGGTTCCCATCTGCACGCCGGCCGCGCCGAGGTCAAGGCAGCGGGCAATGTCCTCGCCGCTGTACACCCCGCCGCCGGCAATCACGGGAATGGGCCGCCCCGCCTTGTCTTCAAAGGGTTTGACGGCTTCCGTCAACTGGGGAACCAGCTTGTCGAGAGCGTACTCGGGATCGTCGATGTGCTCCGGCGCAAAGCCAAGATGCCCCCCGGCCCTGGGGCCTTCCACCACAAAGGCGTCGGGCAGGCGGCCGTGCCGGGCAAGCCATTTCTTGGCGATGACAATCGCGGCGCGCCCCGAGGAGACAATGGGCACAAGCTTCGTCTTGAGTTCTTCCTTTTTGCGCTCGCAGGTTTCGTTGAAGATTCTGGGGAGATCAAAGGGCAGACCGGCGCCGGAAAAAACAACGTCCACCTTTTCTTCAATGGCCGTGCGAACCTGCTCGGCAAAAAGTGTCAGGGCCACCATGACGTTCACGCCGATGATGCCGGCCCCGGCCGCCTCGCGGGCCTTGCGGATTTCGTGGCGAAGGGCGCGCAGGTTGGCCTCTATCGGATTTTTGGCCACATCCGGTTCGCGCATCCCAATCATGGCGGCGGCGATGACGCCGATGCCGCCCTCTCTCGCCACTGCCGAGGCAAGGCCGGAAAGAGAAATGCCGACGCCCATCCCGCCCTGAACAATGGGCTTCGGAGCGACAAGATCACCTATCTGCAAAACAGGGAAAGACATGTTTGAACTCCTGAAAGTGAAGGGAACGGCGGAACGCCGGGCCGAAAGCCGCCCGCCGCCGCTGAAATCAAGGCTGCGGATCAGTCATTATACAAAGATTATTCCACGAACACCAGTCACAATGTCGGCCCTCGCGCGGTCGAAATTCGGGGCAACATTCGAGGTGCAGCAAAATGAGGCGGACAAGATCCGGAATGCGACGGTTCAGGGCTTCTTCCCGAACCGCTTCGGGCATTGCGGGGCCGAACAGAAAGGCTTCCTTCCCATCTTCGCCAAGCGCCGCAAAGGCCGCGTCCAGCACATCCTCGCCAGTGGCCCGGGCGTACAGATACATATAATACGGAAGCTGCACCGAAGGAAGCCGCGCGGCAATCAGCGGGAGCACGTCGTTTTCCGGGTCCGGGTCGCGCAGACGCTCGCGCAGGGCGGACCAGTCCGGGCCGTCCGCTTCCCGATGCGGGAAGGACGCACGCTCTTCGCCCGCCATGTCCGGGGAGTCCGGATCATCCGTGTCTGCCGCGTCCGGACGCCACGCGTCAGCGTCGTCAGGCCAGGCCCCGCCCGGGTGCTCCCGATCCGGCGAAATCCGCCCGGAAAAAATCGTGTCCCAGAACGAATCGTCCATCCAGACGGCAGGGGGGATCTTTTTGATCCGGCCGGTCTTGTAGTCGAGAATCACCGCGCCTTCACACGCTTCCCCGCCGCCTGCGGGAAGAACCCGCCGGAAGTCCACGCGATCCAGCGTGCCGCCAAGAATCCGCTCGCGGCCGGTCACGTCAAGAGTGCAGGTGAACCGTTCCTCAAGTCGGAGGATCGTCGTTTTATCGGGCTGGGCGCGGAGAAAGGCGACAAGCCGCGCCGGGCCGGCCACGCGCAGCATGGCGGCGCTTTCGGGGGGCAGGCGGTCCGGCAGATCCGAGGCGGACAGCGCCTTCAGAAAACAGTCGGACAGGGAGCGTTCCGCCGCGGCCCGTTCGGCCGGGGCGCTCAAATCAAGCGTGCCGCCCTTCCAGGGAGCGTACCAGTCGCGCAGCGTCGTGTGCACAAGATCGCCCACTCCCGCGGGATCGTCGCCTTCATTGATTTCTTCCGGCGGCGTGATCCCGCAAATGGTTTCGTAATAAAAGCGCAGGGGGCAGGTCAGGTAGGCGTCGATCCGCGTGGGGGACCAGGGCCTGGTCAGCACGGCTTCGAGAGCCGCGCGGCTTTCCGGCCCCTTGACCACGCAACGCCGCCGCCGGGCCGGAGGACGAATCGTCGGGCAGGCCGCGCGCAGGGGGCCTTCGCCCGGTTTGAAGCGGCGGCCGGCGCGCTGTTCTTCTTCCCAGATCATCTCCTCCACCAGCCGGCTGCGTTCCTTTTTGCCGTCGAACAGGCCCGAGGGCTGCACGCCTTCCTGCCAGTAGAGAAAGACGTCGCGCGCGCCCGCAATGAGTCGGTGGAAGGTGTAGGCCGCAAGCTGATCGCGGCGGCGGGTGTCCGGCAGGCCAAGCACGGCGCGCAGGCTGTCGGGCAGGAGTGGATTGCGGATCGGCGCTCCGGGCAGACGATCCTCCGTCACGTCGATCAGATGCACCGTGGAGAAATGCAGGAGCCGCGTTTCCAGCATACCCAGCACCTGGAGACCCGTCAGCGGATCGGCCTCAAAGGGCACGCGCTCGGCCCGGACAAGCTCAAGCAGCATGGCCTCCAGCAGAGACCAGGGAAGGACGGAGCGGGCCATGCGGTTGTCCTTCAACTCGGGGATCACCCGCCAGACCAGCCGGTACAGGCATTCGGCATCCAGGGGAAAGCGCCGCCACAGTTCGTCCGCCTGCAACGACAGCGCGGCGTTTTCCGTTTCGGGCGACAACCCGCCAGTCAGACCGCCCGATAGCCCGGAAGCCGTCGAGGGTGACGGCGCGGCGTCTTCCCCGCTCCGGGTCAGGAGCAGATCACAGAGAGCGGACAGGGCATCCGCCAGACGCGCCGGGGTGTTGGCCCGTGCCCAGGCTTCCACGGTGGCCGAGATCAGAGCGTCGGCCAGAGCCGTCAATCCTTCGGGGATGGAGACGGACACAGGCGTTCGGAGCGCCGGCGGGGCGTCGGCTTCGCTCTGCTCCAGAAGATCCAGCACAGCGCCCTCAGCCACGGCGCGCGGGTGAACCCAGGGCGTGCCCTGGCCGAGGCGACGCTCCATCCGGCGCAACAGATCGCGTGCCGCGCCGGGCGGCATACCGGGCGGGGCAAGCAAACGCAGGTACGGGTGGCGCACCAGATCAAGCAGGGCGCGCCAGTGTGTCGTTCCATCCGGCCGACGGCGGGCGCGCACGGCCAGCACGCTTGCCAGCAGGCGGAAAAGCAGGGAGTGATCCAGCGGATACCCCAGGGAAATATTGCACTCCTTGCGCGGCAGTTCGTGCAGGGCGGGCAGCAGAGCGCCGCTGTGCGTCAGCACCACGGCCGTCTCGCCGGCGGATTCGACATCGGCGTCAGGCAGGGGGAGGGTTTGAAGATCCGCGGCCGCGGCCTGGAGCTGGGAATGCAGGTCATAGCCGGCGAAAAAATGCAGGCGCGGTTTGTTCCCCACAGGCGGGATCGCCAGATCGACCGGCGCGTTCCACGCGGCGATCCAGCGGGCGATATCGGCGCACGCCCAGTGGGCCGCCCGCTTTTCACCCGGCGCGGCCTGATCCCGCGGTTCCGGATCGCCCGGCTCCCGGGCTGTTTCCGCCAGGGCGGGGTCGGCGTGCAGGCAGATCCGCGCGCCTTCTTCCCACAGGCGACGGAACAGGCGATCTTCCGTGCCGGTCAGCGCGCTGAAGCCGGCCAGAAAAACGCTTCTTCCCTGCAATTGCGGGGGAAGGAGGATCTGCGGCCGCCCGGCGGCCTCGGCCGCGACAAAGGCGTCAAGACCGGGCGTGTACAGACCCAACCTGTCGAGATCCCGCCGGTATTCTTGAAAAATGCGCCCGAGGGAGCCGAGCAGGGCCGCGCCGAGCGGGGCGACTTCCCCCTCGGCGTAGCGGAGATCGTCCGGCTCGAGGCCCTGAATGAGGCATTCTTCCAGCACATCGGCCAGCAGCCCCCCCCAGGAAAAAAAACGGGCCTGATCCGTTTCCGCAAGTCGGCGGCAGAGCGCTTCATCCGTTTCTGCCAGCCGGCGCACGGCGGCCTCGATCAGCGCGATGCGGTCAAGCCGCCGCGCCTCGCGACGGATCGCGGGGTCTGCCGCTTCCCGAAAGGCGCGCATGACTTCGCCCACGGTAAGCATCACCGGGAGCGGACAGGGCCGGGGCACATCCGGATCGTGCCGGAACAGGTAGGTCAGATAACGGCGCGGCCTGTCGTGAGGAAAGATGACGGCCGCGACGCCGGGGCGCGTTTCCCTGCCGGCGAGCAGTTCGCCCTTGAGGGCGCGGAGAAAATCGGCATCCCAGGGAACAAGACGAAAGGGACGACCGCGCGAGGATGGAGACATGGCGTTTCAGTTGCGGCTTTTTGCCGGCAGCGCTTTCATGGGAGCGTCCTTCGATCCGCAGTGACTCAGGGCGGTGAGCCGGAGGTAGATCTCGCGGCCGATCCAGGCGTCGGTAGCGGCGTATCTGATTTGCTGGGGGGTCAGTTCCTTCTTCCCCCAGTTGGAGCATTGGGCGGCCTTGCTGATGCGTCCGCCCATGAGATCGGCGGCCAGGGTGCGCAAGCCCTGCGCTCGCAGGCGAAGATCGTGCGCCATTTCGGCCAGATCCACAAGCGCCGCCGGCTCGAAGTCATGCAGGGCGCGCAGGCGGCGCATGTCTTCCCGAATGGCCACCCCGGCCTTGACCACTCCGGGATCGCTCAGCAGCCGCGCCAGGCGCTCGCTGAAAGGCGTGCGCCCCAGTTGAATCAGCACGACGCTCCGCGAACCGGCGATCTGCATCAGCGTGGTGGGGTACGATTTGCCCTTGCGGAAGGAAGGCCGGGTTTCGGTGTCGAACCCCAGAACGGAATCCTCCCTGAGCAGATCCAGAGCGTCGTCAAGCGCGCCCGCGTTGCTGACAAGGCGCACATCCCCACCATAGGCCAGCAGGGGAAGCCCGTTGATTTCTTCCTTGGACAGGGATCGGATCGAATCGGCAGAGCATTCCATGTCATTTCCCGATACAGAACGAGGCAAAAATGCGGTTGAGCACCTCGTCCGGCGTATCCAGCCCGGTGATTTCGGCCAGGGCCGCCACGGCGACCTCCAGGCGCACGGCGCACAGGTCATAGGGAACGCCGTCCCGCACGTCAGCCGCAAGCGATGTCAGATCCTGCCGCAAACGCCGCAGGACCACGGCCTGCCGCAGATTGGGGGCAAGCGTTTCTTCCCCGTCCACAGACCCGGCCGGGGTCAAACGCCCGGCCAGCGCAACGCGACGGGCCAGCCGCGCCAGATCGTCCAGCCCTTCTCCGCTCCGGGCGGAGACCGCCGCTGTCCACGGCTCGTTTCCCTCTCCCGGATGATCTTTCCCCCGATCCGCGCCCTGTCCCGCGCTTTGTCCCACCCCCTGTTCCGCCGGGGCGGACGGCGGGATCCCGGCCGCGCGCACGGCGTTGCGCCAGGCATTGCGCCAGACGGCGGCCCATCCTTCGGGCGGCGGCGCGAGATCGCGCTTGTTCCACACAAGGATGATCCTGTCGTCGCGTCCCTTGCCGGCAAGATCGGCCGCGAGGCCGGGGAGTTCCGGCGGGACGCCCCCCTCGTTCCGCGATCCGTCGAAAACCAGAAAAATGACGTCCGCTTCGGCTGTTTTCTCCTGCCCGAGGCGGATGCCCTGCCTTTCCGCCGGATCAAGGGCCGCGTCCGCGCCGCGCAGACCGGCCGTGTCGATCAGGCGCGCCGGCAGGCCGTCCAGGCGGACGGATTCTTCCAGAAAATCGCGCGTGGTCCCCGGATGATCGGTGACAATGGCCCGCTCCCGCCCGAGAAGGGCGTTCATGAGACTCGACTTGCCCGCGTTGACCGGCCCGGCCAGAGCCGCCGTGACCCCCTCGCGCCAGCAGCGCGCGCGGTCGAAAGCGGCGAGCAGCCCGGCGGCCGCTTCATCCACGGCCGCCACGCCGGCCAGCAGATCCGCCGGCGAGAGGCACTCCGCCTCTTCCTCGGGAAAATCCACGGCAAGACACATGCGGGCGCGCAGGTTTTCCAGCGTGTCGCGCAGGGCGGTCATGCGCGCCCCGAGCAGACCGTGCAGCCGGGCCGCCGCCAGCCGCGCCCCTTCCCGGGACGGAGCGGCGATCACTTCGGCCACGGCTTCGGCCTGCGTCAAATCCATGCGGCCGTTGAGAAAGGCGCGGCGGGTGAACTCCCCGCGTTCCGCCGGGCGCGCCCCGGCCGCCAGAATGGATTCCAGCAGCGCCTCAAGCAGCGCCGGGCCGCCGTGACAATGCCACTCGGCCACATCCTCGCCCGTGAACGTGCGCGGGCCGGGCATGAAAACTGCCAGAACATCGTCGATCCGCCCGCCTTCCTGATCAAGCGCGGCCCCCCTGTGCAGCGTCCAGGGGCGAAAATCCCGAAACACCGGAGAAGCGGGCGCGAAGCGCGCGCCAAGAATGGAGCGCGCGAGCGGCCCGCTCACCCGGATGACTCCGATGCCTCCGCTCCCCGGAGGAGTGGCGATGGCGGCGATGGTGTCCTGCATGGGGCCGCCTAGCGGAACCTCTCCGGGCGGCCGCGATCGGCGCGCGGGAATCTCTCGGCGTCGTCCAGCCCTTCCGCACGATCAGCGCGATCGCTCCGTCGCCGCTGGATGACGATGCGCTTGAGCGCGCCTTCGCCCGAACTGCGGGTGATGATGTCGGGCGCATCCTGAAGCGCCATGTGCACAAGACGGCGATGATACGAGCTCATGGGCCGGGTGGAGCAGGGGCGGCCGGTCAGGCGCACGCGCTCGGCCAGGGTGAGGGCCAGATCGCGCAGGCGCTCGTCCTGCCGCTCGCGATAGTCGCCCACGTCAAAGCGCACGCGCACCGGGGCGCTCATGGCCCGGCTGACCAGACGGGAAGCAAGGTATTGCAGGGCGGAAAGCGTCTGCCCTTCCCGCCCGATAAGCAGGCCCGAATCTTCGCCGCAGTCGACGCGCACGTCCACCCTGTGCTCCAGAATGGAAATGCGGATCGGAATCTCGCCAAGAATGGCCGTGACCATGCGGCCGGCCACGTCGCGAACGCTGTCTTCCAGCGCCGCCTGATCCAGATCGCTCAGGGGCGGGGCGAGGTGCGAACCGGGGAAAAAGGCGTCACGCCCGCCGGGGCTGTCCCACAGCCCGTCGTCACCGTCTTCCGGCCCGGCCTCGAACGACGCGAAACGCCCGGGCGCGGCAAAACGATCCGTCCGCGTCCGCTCGGGACGGGGCGCTGACCGCGCGGGGCAGGTCTCCGCGATTTCGCCGCCTTCATTCCGGCGCGCGGGATACCTGGGCCGCTCCTGCCTGTCGGCCGGTTCGGGGCGCGTCTTGTCCCAGCGTTCCCCGCGGGGAGCGTCACGTCCCGGGCGGGACGACGCGTTCTCGCGGTCGCCGCCGCGCGGGGCAAAGCGCCCTCCCGACCGCCCCGGGCCGGAATCGGGAGCGCCGGCCCGGCCGAAAAGCGATCCCACTCCGGGGCGCGTCGGGGCGCGTCGCGCCCGGATGATGGCCTTGCGCGCGCCCACCAGCCCGAAAATGCCGCTTTTGGCGTCCTGCACAAGTTCGATTTCCAGCTTTTCGCGGGGCAGATCATAAAAAACGCACGCTCCGCGGATGGCCTCGTCAAGACTTTTTCCCTGAAATTCCTTGAAGTCGTCCATAACTATTCTTTTTTCATGGTTTTCAGCCCGGCGCGGCGGCAAGGTTGCCGCGCCGGGCTGCCCGCCTGACGGGAGAAGTCATCCACTCCGACGCCGTGAAATGACGTCTGGAATGGTTTGTGATTCCAAATATCCGTTTTCAATCACGGCACGGCCGCCATTTCGCGGACGGCGGGTTCATGAAGGCTGCCCCCAGAGCATTTTGCGATGAAACTACAACTCATTTCATAATTCGCCAAAAAACGTGGTTTTTGGCTCATTCACGGCGCTTTTCGCGCCGCGCCAGACTCTCGTCTGGCGTTGGAAGCCATTCCATGCGAATTATGAAATGACTTCTATTCATTTTCAATCGCGGCGTTGCCGTCGCTTCCCCGCGGAGCGGGACAGGCGCGGCAAAACGCGGTTTACCCGCCTGTTCGGCACGGGCGGCCGCTCTCGCGGCCGCCGAGCGCTTGCCCCGTTTCATTGGAAAAACGCTCTAGGACTTGCGCAGCATCCACCACTGCTGCCCGACGGAAAGAATATTGTTGCACAGCCAGTACAGGACAAGCCCCGCCGGAAAGTTCAGGAACATGAAGAAAAAGACGAGCGGCATGAACATCATGATCTTTTGCTGGGTGGGGTCGCCCGCCGCCGGGGTGATCCACTGCTGCAGAAACATCGTCGCCCCCATGAGGATCGGCGTGATGTAGAAGGGATCCGCCGCGGAAAGGTCAGCCAGCCAGACAATGTCGGTAAACGGCAGGTAGCGGATAAACGCTGCGTGGCGCAACTCGATGGAGTTGAGCAGCGCCTGGTACAGGCCGATGAACACGGGAATCTGCACAAGGATGGGGAGACAGCCGCCCGCGGGGTTGACCTTGTACGTTCTGTACAACTGCATGACCTCGCGATTGAGCGCCTGCTTGTCGTTGCCGTATTTTTCCCGCAGTTTTTTCATCATGGGCTGAAGCTTCTTCATCTGTTCCATCGATTTGTAGCTCTTCTGCGAGAGCGGCCAGAAGAAGAAGCGGATGCAGCACGTCAGAATGATGATGGCGATGCCCCAGTTCCCCACATAGGTATGGAAAAAGTTCAACATCGCCAGCAGGGGGCGGGCTATGAACGAAAATATGCCGAAATGCACGGCGTTGGACAGGTTGCCCGGCGCTTCCTCCAGCAGGGTTCGCACCTTGGGACCAAACCACCAGTTGACGGCCACAGGCGTTTCCCCCTGCACGGGCGTGACGAATTCGGGCCGTTCCAGGCCGGCCCTCCACACCTCGCCCTGCACCCGCCCCCTGAGGGTCAGTTGGAGCGGATCGGCCGGGGAGACCACATTCATGAAATAATTGCTCATGACGCCGGCCCAGTTGAAAGTTCCGGTTTCGATGATGCCGGTTTTCATGAGGGTGTCGGCGCTTGTTTCTTCCTCAAAACTGCCGTTGCTGTCCCACGCCAGCCGCGTCGGGTCGTACGCGCCTTCTCCAAAAGGCGAGGCGGCCACGACAAAACCGAGCCGCGCGGACCGCGGCGTGGCGTCCGCCGAAGCGACAAGCAGGTTCTCGCTGATGAGGTAGGTGTCGGCATGAAAGGTGAGCGTGCGCGTCACGCGCACGCCGTCCACCATGCCGATGAACGTCAGGCTCTTTGCTTCCCCCGGCGCAAGGGCGAGATCGCCCCCGTCAAAGGACCAGGATCCGACGCTCCAGGAGGCCTGGCCGTTGACCGTCACCCCCATCGGCGAGGTCAGCGCCGCATCGGGGGAAACCAGGTTGACCAGGGGCGAGTCGGACTGAAGATCGCTTTTGTAGTTCTTGAGCGTGAAGGAGCGCAAAACGCCGCCCCCCGTATAGATCACGGCGGAGTACAACGGCGTTTCCACCTTCACTTCCCGGCCCGGAGCCGGAGTGAACACGGGCGCGGGCGTCGCCGGAGCGGTGGAAACAACCGCCTCGGGCGTGGGCGCGGGGGAGGGCGCGGCCTCCTGCCGCGCTTCCTGCGTGCGCGGCTGAACCCAGCCCATGTATTCGGCCAGATGCGTCCAGCCGATAAGGACGACGATGGATAAAACTATGGCAATGATGGTTCGTTTGTCTTCCATGATGATCCGGTGGCTCCTGTGACGATGGAATGGCTCAACCCTGCGGCCGGCGCGGGGAAGCGCCCCGGGCCTGGCAAGAAGAAGCGGGCGAAATGCGGGACGGCGGGACGGGATCGTGCCCCCCGGCCGTCCACGGATTGCAGCGGAGCAGGCGCCATACGGCCAGCCAGCCGCCGCGAATCAGACCGTGCGTGAGAATGGCCTCAATGGCGTACTCGGAACATGTGGGCGTAAACCGGCAGGACGGCGGCAGAAGGGGAGAAATCGCCCATTGGTACAAACGCGCGGGCAGCACGGCCAGCCGGCGCGCAAGAGGGGCGCTCACGCCCGCGCTCCGGGCAAGCCGGCAGAAGCAGCGCCGCGCAGACTTTCCACCACGGGGAGCAGATCACGGCGCACGAAAGCAAGGGTGACGCGTTCCGGCCGGAGTTGCCGTTTGGGCACGACAACAATATCCATGCCCGGCGGCACAAGTCCCTGGTGAAGTCGAAAAAATTCCCTGAGCACCCGTTTGACCCGATTCCGCCGTACCGCCGTGCCGACTTTTTTGGAAACAGCAAAACCGACGCGCCAATTCGTCCCGGCGGATGCGTGAGAAAAGGCAAACACAATAAAGTGCCTGGAAAAAAGACGATGCCCTGCCTCGTAGCACGCCGTGAATTCGGGCCGCCGGAGCAGTCGATGCTGACGCGGTCTGGTCAGGCTGGTCAGAGCGGTTTCACGATGCGACATGAAACCGCTCCGGCGGCCGGCGGGTGTCCGCGTGCGCGACCACGAGAGCAATTCCCCGGTTCATGCGGAATGCTCTAGACAGACAATCTCTTGCGTCCCTTGGCGCGGCGGCGGCGGATAACGGCGCGGCCGCTGGCCGTGCTCATGCGTTCGCGAAAGCCGTGCGTCCGGACACGCTTGATCTTGCTCGGTTGATACGTCCTTTTCATCGGAATTTCCTTTGTGGTTGTACGATTTCCATGTCAGTCGGCCCCGGCGTGCGGGCACGCGCGCGGCGGATCTTGTTTCTATACGGTCTCATCCACGGCTCGTCAAGCATCACGCGGGCGGGCGGCAGGGCAACCGGATAAGCATGAATAATATAATGAAATAATTGATAAAAAATCTTTCATGAAAAAAATATCTTTTTATTTCAATTGATTAGCATGGATCATGCGATTGCCCTGGGGCGGGCGGCGGGCGAGTTTGAATCAGGGGCAGTCCTCATCAAGACGCCGCCTGTGAAAAACCGAGGAGGCCGACCGGCAAGGGACAACCATCGGGAAGCAGCATTGAGCATCCGCAAAATCAATGGCGGCCCTGCAACGCCGCCGGATGCAAAACGGCCTTGCGGCAGACGGCTATTTTAATGAAGGGTCCCCCCCAGGCAGCGGGGACAGCCTGGCTCAGACAGGGAAGGCAACATATTCGTAAACGCCGCCCGCATGGCGACGCCGCAAACAGTGCGGAAAACTCGGACGGCCGCAAGGCTGTTTCCCGAAACAACGGCGCTCCACAGCCACCATGCCCGCACGCCGTGAGCGGGACAGGAACAGCGAACGGCCCCGGACGCCCTCCGGAAAATTCGTCACACGAGAGAGAAAAAAAGAAATGTCGGATGAAAAGGAAAGAATCCGCCTCTTCCGCGGTTGATCTTCGCGGCGAGCGCAGGTAACTTTTTTCCGCTGCTTTGCTGCACGCAAAACATGACACATAGTGGTCACGCCGCTATGTGGGAAATATCTTTTGTGACAGAAAAAAATTGGCAAATCCGGTTTCTATCGGGAAAATCAGAAAAAGCCTCCTTGCACTTTACCTGCGAAGGGAAGTCAAGATGCTATCTTATGTGGGCGAAACAGATCATGTCAAGCAAAAACAAGCAAATTCATACTCGTCAGACATGTTTTCTGTCAAAAGAAGTGTTTACTTCCCCCGCATTACCGCGCCCTGGCGCAAATTACAACACAAATTGCCGCTTTTCAAGCCGGAAGGATCCGGATTTTTTACATAATCGACGTCACAAGACATTTCTTTTTAACGCTATCGTGCATTTATTGGCAATTTCCAGTTCCTTATGCGGGGAAACTGTTCACATGTCAAGTAAAAATATGCAAAAATTCCTTCTTATGTTTCGTTTTCAGGCAAAAAGCATTGTTGTCGCTTCTGTGGCCATGTTCGTTGGGCGCTCCCTGGACTGGCGCCGGGAAAAACAGTTGGCAAAACGGTATGGCAGAGTGCTTGAAAGTGTTTGAGCGAACGCAAGCGCCCGGCCGGAAGGGCGAAAGGCCCATGCCTCCGGGCAGGCGGAACAGGCCGCAACGCAACGGGGCCACGCACACCCGCTCCCGCCGCCCCGGAGGATGCCGCCACAGTTGCTCAGGGACTCTGCCGCCCTTGCAGCAATGCCTGTTCCCGGTGAACCCGCTCGAATCCGATTTCAAGGGCTTACACCCGGAGCAGATCCGCGACCATGCTCCGGGCCACAAACCGGACCTTTGGACAAGAGCATGAAAAACTCGGATCTTGGAGAAAGAATCCGCACGGTACGAGGCTCGCAGTCTCGCGCCGCCTTCGGCAAACGTATCGGCATCACTTCGGGCAGTCTGCGCAATTATGAGGCCGGAGCGGCTCTTCCCAACGCCGACGTCCTCACGAAAATTTGTGAAACATGCGGCGTGAGCACCGATTGGCTGCTGTTCGGGCGTGGTCCCATGCTGGTTCGCGATGAACCGACCGGGCCGGAAGCCGTGGCGGAAAGCGGCCAGACGCTTCCGGAAGCAAATGCTGATCTTCCCGTTCCGGAACGGACGGGCACATGCGTCCGGTGCGACATGTGGGTTGAATTGAAGAAAGAGATGGAAGCGTTTCGCAGAGCCAACGAACAGGTTATCCGCATGGACCTGGCCAACGAAACAATCCGTCTGCGCAACATGCGTCTGGAAGAAGAAATCCGCGCCTTGCGGGATCGCGTCGTGAGTCTCGAACGCGAAAACGCGCGCCTCCTCGCCACGCGGGACACAGCCGGCAGGCGCAAGAAAGGCTCCGCCCATGTGGATCACATGACGCTTGTTTCCGCGCCGCCCCGTCTTCAGGAGATTTCCGACAGTTTTTCCGGAGACATGCTTTCAGGCGAATGATGACGGGGCGGCCTCGCGCTCAGGCCCTCCGCGCTTCGCGAAGCTTGTTCAGTTTGCCGGCAAAGCGCTCGGCTTCGCTAAAAATGCACGCGCAATAGTTCTGCCGGTACAAGCCCCATTCTTTCGAAAGATCAATGCCCTCCTGCCACAGGGGGCGGAAATCCCGGTACACGAACGCCGGCGCGCCCTGCGTCGCCCCGTAGCTCTCCGGCGCGGCGGCCACGGCTTCACCGATGCGGCGGATATCGTCATGCCGCTGATGCCGCGAATACAGCAGACTGGTGGAAAAGGCGTCAAAACCGCGCGCCGCGGCCGTGGCCAGGGTGATCCCCAGCCGGCTTTCATAGCAGTAACGGCAACGCGCGCCGTCCCGGTTGTCCGCAATGCCGAGGGAATGCGTCACCTCAAGCCAGCCTGACAGATTGTAGACCTCATCGTCCCAAATCATGGGGAGATCCAGCCGGGCCGCCGCCTCTTCCATAGCGGCGCGCCGGCGGAGGTATTCGGTGACCGGGTGGATGTTGGGGTTGGCGAAATAGCCTGTCACCTCAACACCTTCGGCCCGGAGCGCGCGCACGGGCATCAGACTGCACGGCCCGCAGCAGACGTGCAAAAGCAGTTTCATGACGCCGCCTCCATCACGGCGGGCGCGCCGGCTCCGCCGTCCTGATTCCGATCTCCGGCCGTTCCCGCGGGGGCGACTGCCGGCCTCACGTCCGGCTCGGCCCCGGATCCGGATCCGATATCCTGCCCGCCGTCCGAAACGGCAGGCCCGGAAGCAGATCCCGCAGCGGATCGGCGGGGCTTGCGCGCCCGTCCGCCGGAAGAGCGCCTCCGGCTGGCGCGCGGCTTGCCGCTTTCCGCGGTTTCAGGCCGTTCCGCCGTGTCCGGCGCTGTCGGCTCCTTCGCGTCCTGCCCGCTGTGCCCCGCTTCCGGACCCGTTTCGGATCCTGTTTCAGGGCTGGCCCCGGCCGTCACTTCCTGCCGGGGGGAAGGAGAGCGCGTGTCCGATGCAGGCGCGGAGGCTAGCGCTGAGGCAGGCGGAGACGCGGGCATTTCAGAGGCGGGAGCTTCCGTGCCGGACGTTTCCGTCTTGCCCCTCCTGCCGGCCTTCCTGTTCTGTCTGCCTTCCTTTTCCCCTCCGGGAGCCTTGTCCGGGCGGTTCTGCTGCCCCTGATTCTGGCCGGGACGGCCGCCGTTCTGGCCGCCGGGGGCTGGCTGGCCCTTCTGGCCGGGTGCTTCGGCAAAGCCGGCGATGCGCACTTCAACGGCGATGCCGAACCGTTGTTCGAGCTGCGTCAGGCGTTCGCGCTTGTGGTTGAGCAGGTAGAGGCCGAGTTCAGGCTCCACGGCGTGGACGCAAACGCCCTGCCCACTGCCGGCCGCGGCGCGGGCGGCGCGTTGCAGGTCGCGCAGGGTCTGCACGGCCCGCCATTCGAGATTGCGCCGCTGACCGGTGCCGCCGCAGTGAGGGCACGGTTCAAGCGTGATGGATATGGCCGAAGATCCGGTGCGCTGGCGCACGATCTGGAGGAGACCGAAGGAACTCATCTTGCCGATGTCGTGCCGGGCGCGATCCCAGCGCATGGCGTTGCGCAGGGTTTTTTCCACCTCGCGGCAGTGCTCGGGATCGCGCATTTCAATGAAGTCGATGACGATCTGCCCGCCGATGTCGCGCAGGCGCAACTGCTCGGCAATGGTGGTCGCCGCTTCCATATTGGTGCGAAAGGCCATGGCTTCAAAATTGTTCTTGCCCGAAATCCGGCCCGAGTTGATGTCAATGGCCATGAGCGCTTCCGTCTGATCAAAGACCAGACGCCCGCCGGAGGGCATGTACACTTCCCGGGCGTGCACCTGCTCAAGCTGCTTCACGATGCCGAAGCGCTCCCACAGGGTTTCCCGGTGGTCCTCATACAGATGGACCAGATCCGTCTTGCGGGGGAAGAGCATGGCGGCGGTTTCACGAATGGAAACGGCCGTTTCCTCGTCATCCACCCACACTTCCGTTATATCCTCGGCCAGGTAGTCGCGCACGGCGCGGCTGGCCAGCCCCGGTTCCTGGTGGATGAGGGCGGGGGCCTTTTCCGTCGCGCCGCGCTTGCGGATATCCTTCCACAGGCGTTTCAGGTAGCTCAGATCCTTTTGCAGGGTGGTCTTGCTGGTGCCGGCGCTCACGGTGCGCACAATGGCCCCGAGGCCCTGACCCGGGTTCAGCCCCTTGATGAGTTCGCGGAGACGGTTGCGCTCCGCCGTGTCTTCCACCTTGCGGGAAATGCCGATTTCCTCCTGACCGGGCGTCAGCACAAGAAAGCGCCCCGCCAGGGAAATCCAGGTGGTGAGAAAGGCCCCCTTGCTTCCGTTGGGTTCCTTGACCACCTGCACCAGCACTTCCTGCCCGGCCTTCAGCGCCTTCTGGATGGGCGGGTACCTGTGACCCTTGCCCGCCTCGTGCGGCTGAAGGTAATAGTCGGGGTGCACTTCATCGATCTGGAGAAAACCGTTTTTGACCGCGCCGTAATTGACGAACGCGGCCTGGAGATTGGCATCCACATTGCTGATGACGCCCTTGTAGATGTTGCCCCGGATTTTGGCGTGGTGCATCATTTCCACATAGTATTCGCGCACCTTGCCGTCTTCGGTGAGTACCACTTCCACCTCGTCGCCGGGGAGCACGCTGATAAGCATTTTCATCAGCCCGCGCGGGGGGAGCTTGGCCCTTGACTCGGCTTCGGCCTTTTCCCGAACCCGCCCCTTTTTGCGCGCGGCCACGGCTTCTTCTTCGGCGTCCTCGGCGTTTTCCCGAACAGCTTCCTCGGCGGGCGTTTCCGGCCCGGCTTCTCCGCTTTCGGCAGTGCCGGGGGGCGGCGAGGCGGGGTCTTCATCCCGCTCGGGCGAGGGCGGCGTTTCTTCCGGAGCACGGGCGGCAAGCGCGTCTTCCGACAAGATTTCGGGCAACATTTCGGACAAAACTTCGGGCGCGCCCGGCAAGGCTTCGGGGCCGGACGCAATGTTGGATCCGTCCTCACAAGCATCCGGCGACGCGTCTCCGGACGCCTCCCCGCCGGCCGCATTCCCATCGGGCAGGGCCGCCGGGGCGCTGGCGTCATGCTGTTCGGCCGGGCGCTTGCGCCCGCGTCCGCCGCGTCTGGATCGCCGGCGTTTGCCCGCCGCGGGCGCTTCTTCATCCAGTTCGTCGGAAAATGTGAACGGCCCTTCCGTCAGGGAAGGATCGACCCCGGCGGCCGGTTCAGCCGCGTGCGGGGCAGGCGCTTCCGCATCGGCAGGATCGGGACGGGCGGCGGGTTGTTCCGTGTCCGGGAGCGGCATGACCGCGTCGGCCGGGGTGTCGCCGGCAGTGGCCGGCGCGGATCGCCGCGCCGCGCGGCGACGGGGCTTCGGCCGGGCAGGGACGCCCCCGGCCTCCGGATCGGGGTGAGCGTCTTCGTCATTCGCCGCGGGCGACAACGTGTTTTCAGGCGTCTGCCCGGCGGCCGTCGGGGCGATCTTCTTGCGCGTGCGGCTTGCGGGACGCCGGGATCGACGGGCCGTTTCCCGCGGCGCGGCGGAAGCGGGAGCATCCGCTTCAGAACCTTGCGCGGCGGGATCCGGCGTTTCGGAAAGAACGGCGGGAGAAAGGGTTTCAGGGGCGTCCCCGGCAGGGGAAAATTCGATGGAGCCTGACGTTTCGCCAGGCGTGGTTTCGGTACTGATCATGCGTTCCTCAAAAAAGATGCAAAAAAACGGCGCTGAGCGCTTCTCATACGGCGGACGGCCACATCCGCCGAAAAAATCTTCACATGGCGCATTCGTCGGCCAGCGTGTGCAGGCTGACGGACAGCCCGCGTTCTTCCACGCTCAGCACGGCGTAACCGCCGGCCGCAAGGGGGCCGGGGTTGACAAGAACCGTGCGCCCCAGCCGATCCAGGGATCTCGCCTCGTGAATATGGCCGCAGAGGCAGACGTCAGGCTGGCATTCCAGCAAAAAATCCCGCACCGCCGTGGACCCGACGTGCGAACCGTCGGTCAGCCGGTCGCACCGCGTGTCTCGCGGCGGCGTGTGGGAGACAAGCACCACCCGGCGGCTGCGGCGGGCCGTGCGCCACATATGATCCAGCCAGTCGGCAAAGCGCGCTTCGGGAAATTCGCTCGGCGTGCCGAAGGGCGTGAACGGCGAACCGCCGACGCCCATGATCGCCGTATCCGGAGCGAGCAAACGCACGCGGGCATGAATGTTGCGGTCTTCGCTTTCCAGCCAGTCCGTGATTTCGCCGCGATCCATATTGCCGATCTGCGCGAGGATGCGCGGATTGCGCGCGCTCAGGGCATCAAGAACCCGGCGCGCCGCGGCCACGCCGCCGGTCACGGTCAGATCTCCGGTGACAATGACGCCTTCGGCCTCGGCCAGGCCGGGAATGGCGTCGAAACGCGCCGTGGAGTCGTGCAGATCGCCCATGACGATCCAGTAGGGGGCAACGGAGCAGGCCGCGTCGGGATGATTGCGCGGGGCGGATGTGCTTGGCATCACGGTGGGTTCCTTGTTATGCTGCTCCGAAAACGCTTCCCCGCCGCGCGAACGCGGAAGAAAGCCCGTTTTCGGGCCGGACGGCGTACCCTATCCTATTGATTCCGGTTTGACAAAGGCCCTGTGCGCGCCGTCGGCGCGCGGAGCGAGGCGGATGTGATGACGTTCTTCCCGAATGTTCCCTCCGAAAACGTCGGCGCCGAGCGCCGTTCCCTTCCCCGCCCCGGCGGCACGAGGGGAGCGGAGGAGGCGCGGGCGATGCGGACGGCGGAGCGAACGCGCCTGATCGCCCGGCGGCGCAACCTTCCGGCAGAGGAACGCCGCCGCCTGTCCGGGCGAATCCAGTCCCTTGTGCTGTCCGACGCCCGCTGGCGCGCGGCGCGCGTCGTGGCCCTGTACGTGGCCGCCAACGGCGAAGTCGAAACGGGGCTGCTTCTGGATTCGGCCTGGGCCGCGGGCAAGACCGTTCTGCTGCCGCGCTGTCTCCCGCGCGATCCCGCCGATCCGCCGGAGGCCGGCGGCAGGATGGAGTTTGTCGCCTGTTCGAGCCGCGAGGATCTTGTTCCCGGCCGTTATGGCCTGCTGGAACCCGGGCCGGCGTGTCGCCGTGTTGCCGGGGCCGAAACGCCGGACGCAATCGCGCTTCCGGATCTGGCCGTTCTCCCGGCTGTCGGGCTTCGCCCCGACGGGGCGCGGCTGGGGTACGGGGGCGGCTATTACGACCGCGCGTTTTCCCGACCGGGCTGGGGCGGGACGCCGCGCCTTGCACTGATCTACGCGTTCCAGCTTGTCGCGTTCCCTGTCGATGAAAGAGACGCGAGCGCCTGGCCCGACGTGGCCGCGCACGGTTACGCGACCGAGAACGAACTGGCATGGTTACAGGATCATTTTTTTCTGGACGCCCCGCGCGCTGATCGCTAGTATTCTGATTGCAAAACATTTCACACATGCGTATGCGTGGATTGTTTTGCAGGAGCGTTCGCGAAAAGCGCGATGTTTCGCCCGTTCACGACAGCGCCCCGCGCGGCCGGCCCGGAGCCGGTTCAGACGGCGCGCCCTGTCGTGTTGCCCGGCCTTGAGCCGGCGCGGGCGTTTTCTTCCCGTGCGAAAGTGGCGGAACTGGCAGACGCACCAGACTTAGGATCTGGCGGTTTATCCGTGGGGGTTCAAATCCCCCCTTTCGCACCATTTTTGCTTGCAGGCGCGTTCGCGTACCTTTTCCAACCTCTTCTCACAAGCGCCACAAGGCATGGAGTGATTCGGATGATGACCAATTTCTTTCAGCGTTCCTTTGAAATGCAGAAAAACATGTTTGATGAATGGCAAGACTATATGAAGTCCTCATTCCAACAGTTCCAGTCCCCGGCTGGAGATGCGGAGAACGCCGCGGCTTCTTCCTCCGAATGGTTTGACAAGGCCCGCGCCAATGCGGAGGAATTCTGGGACAAGGTCGGCAAAAGTTCCAGGTCGTATCAGGCGATTTTTGAACTGTGGAAAAGCCTGGCCGAAAAGAACGAAACACTGGACAGCAAGGCCGCCCTCGAAATCTACGACGCCTGGTGCAGGCAGCATTTCGGCCTGCTCCGGGACAACCTTGTGCCCCAGCTCCCCGACTTCATGAAGGACATCGCCGGCCGCTACGTCGAAAGCCTGGAAGCCTCCGCCCATGTCACGAACGACTGCCTCAAGAACTGGGCCGCCAATGACGCCGCGCTGCAGGAGGCGTTTTACAACTCCCTGAACAAAGGCCCCAAAGGTTATATCGAATACCTGGAACAGTGGGAAAAAAGCTACGAGAACACGTTCGGAAAGCTGATCAGCGCGCCGACGTTCGGCAAGGACATGGCGTTCTGGCAAAGCCAGAAATCGAGCTTCAACAGCTACATCAAATACAATATCGCTTCCACGAAATTTTACATGAGCCTTGTGGAAATCGCCCGTGAGGCGACACGCAAGACCCTTGACGATTACGTCGCCATGCGCAAGGAAGGCACGCAGCCCAAAACCTTCGACGAGTTTTACAAATCCTGGAACAAGACCGTCTCCAAAGCCTATGACAAGGTGCTCTTCTCCGAAGAGATCAGCGTGCTCGCCGGGAACATGGTCAATGAAATGGCCAAGTTCAAGATGGAATACGACAAAGCGTGCGAAATGTGGCTTGCCAGCATGCCCATTCCCAAAAAATCCGATATGGACGCCCTCTACAAGACCGTGCACGAGATGAAAAAGGAACTTCGCGCCCTGAAAAGGCAAATGGCGACCGCCAAGCCCGCCGAATAGACCTCATCCATGAGATATCCGCCGCGGACGCAATCCCGGCGACGAAGCAGCCCCATGAATCGCCTGAACGGCGCTTCATGAAATGAATTTTGCAAACGTGGAGATGCGCCATCATGAACGCCGCAACGATGAAAGATACGGCCAAGCAATCGTTTGAAATGTACAAGAGCGCCTTTGAAAGCGCCTTCAGGTATCAGGAAAAACTTTCCAAGGGCGTGGAAGTCTTTGCCAACCTCGATTACGACGATATCAACAAGACCCCGAAAGATCTTGTCTTCCAGATCGACAAGATGAAGCTGTACCACTACCGGCCCCTGGTCAAGAATCCTCTTGCCGTTCCGGTGATGATCACCTACGCCCTGATGAACAAGCAGTACATCATGGATATCCAGCAGGACAAAAGCTTTGTCAAAAGGCTTCTGGAACTCGGGCTGGATCTGTACATCGTCGACTGGGGGTACCCCACGGCCGAAGACATGTACGTGACCATGGAAGAATATATTGAAGACTACATGGGGGCGGCCGTCGACTTCATCCGTCAGGATCGGAATGTGCCGCAGATCAACCTGCTCGGCAAATGCCAGGGCGGAACCTTCTCCGCGATCTACGCCTCGCTGCACCCGGAAAAGGTCAAAAATCTGGTGACGGTGGCCGCGCCCTTCGACTTCGACATTCAGGACGGCCTGCTCTTCAAGTGGTCAAAATTCATGGATGTGGATTTGCTTGTGGACGCCTACGGTGTGCTCCCCGGGGACTTCCTCAACAACACGTTCATCATGCTCAGCCCGTACAATCTGGCTATCGGCAAATACATCAACATCGTGAACAGCTTTGACGATCCGAAGGCGCTCGGCGAATTTCTCCGCATGGAAAAATGGCTGTTCGACTGCCCGGCCCAGGCCGGCGAAAACTACCGCACCTGGATGAAGGATCTCTGGCAGGAAAACAAACTCATCAAGGGCGAATTCCGCCTCGGCGACAAAAAGATAAACCTCAAAAACATCACCATGCCGCTGCTGAACGTCTACGGGACCAAGGACAACCTCATCCCGCCGTCGGCCTCCATCCCGCTGACCAACGCCGTGGGCAGCAAGGACAAGGAAGAAGCCTCCTTCGCGGTGGGTCACGCCGGCATTGTCGCCAGCTCGCTCTCGCAGAAGGAAGTCACGCCCAAAATCGCCGGCTGGATCAAGGATCACTGCAAGAAGTAGCTTTCCACGGCTGTTTCACGGCGGATGTTCCCGCATCGCCTGTCCGGGGACGGGGGAATCATTCCCCCGCCCCCGGTTTCACGATATGACGATCCGGCGCGCGGCGCGCGCGGATTCTTCACGAATACAGGAAAAACCTATGGCGCGTATTCTGGCCTGTCTCGGCGTTGGGGCGTGGATCCTGCTCCTGTGGCCTTTCCCCGTGACCACGGTTCTCGGCATGGGCGTAGCCTGCGTTTCCTACCCGCTGTACGCGCGCTGGTCCGGCGGGATATCGGAAAAGTTGTCTCTCTCGCTGTACGCCGCCGCGCTTTCGGTGGCCGTGCTTCTGCCCATTGTGGCGGTCATTTCGCTGATCACGCCGCAGGCCGTGGCAGGCGTGCGCACGCTGGATCGCTTTCGGGAGAGCGGCTGGTGGAACAGCCCGGAAACGCTGGCGTGGTTCGACTCGCTCGACGGCTGGCTCCGGGAACTGCCCGGCCTTGAGGGCGGGCTTGAGCAACTGGCCAGCTCGGCGGCAAGCCTTGCCGGTTCGGCCGCGCGCACCGTGCTTGCCGGCGGCATGGGCCTTGCCGGCGGCGCGTTCCAGTTCATCCTGGAACTTGTCGTCTTTGTGATGATCGCCACGCTCTGCGTGGGCAACGCCCAGGTCATCCGCGCGGCGGCGCGGCGGCTCACCGCCTTTCCGGAACCCATGCTCGACCGCTTCATCGTGACGATCCGGGGGGCCATTTCCGCCGTGCTCATGGGCGTGGTCTTTGTGGCCGTCATCCAGGGCGCGTTGTGCGGCGTGGCCTTCGCCGCGGCCGACGTGCCGCAGGCGGCGTTCTGGGGTCTCATCGCCGCCTTTGTCGCGCCCATACCGTTCGTGGGCACTGCTCTGGTCTGGCTCCCCGCGTGCCTGTGGCTCTGGCTGACCGGTTCCACCTTCGCCTCCATCGGGCTTGCGCTATGGTGCGCCCTGGTGGTGGCCGGCGCGGACAACATCCTGCGCCCCTTCTTTCTCAAAACCGGCATCGACGCGTCGCTGGTGACGCTGCTGCTTTCCATTCTGTGCGGTCTGGCCGCTTTCGGGCCGGTGGGCGTCTTTGCCGGGCCGGTGCTGGTGGCGGTGGGGATACAGGCCGGCCGGGAAAGCCTCTCCTGCCCGGCGGAAAAGCTCGAACCGCAACCGCCCGCGGCGTGAGAGTCCAGGGTCAGCCCTCATGAAAACGCCTGCTGCAAAGCCGTCTTTGTGCGTCCGGCGGCGTTACAGGGCCAACATTGACCTTGCGGCGGGTTCAATACAGCTTCGCCCAATGTTTGCCCCTTGCCGGCCGGAAAAACGGCTTTTCGCGGCCGGCATTTTCATGAGGGCTGACCCTGATTCATTGTTCTCCAGCGGGCCACAAGCCGCGCGAAAGGTTCGTACAGGGGCCGGAACCGCACGTCGCTGAACGCGCCGGGCGCGGGCGCGTCGAACGCGAAGATCAGCACGGCGTGCAAGCCCTGGGCGGAATAAAACGGCTTGGCGAAGTAGGACCGCACCCCGCAGGGGATAAACACGGCCCAGTCAATGGACTTGATGCTGTCGAGAGTGTCTTCCACCACAAGAGATTCAAGGCCGAAGCGTTCGATATCCTGGGCTATCGTGCCTTCATAGGCATGAGGCGCGCCCCATGCCAGAGAAGAGAACAGCCGCCCCACCCCGTAGACTTCCACCCGCCCGTGCCAGGACTGGATATCCGAAAACATCAGCCCGCTCACACCGGGGCACAGGGCGAGCAGTTTCTCCAGCCCCGTCCGAAGGGAAAAAGGCTCTCCGGCAAAAGACATATCCGGCATGTCGACGCCCGATTCCTGTCTCTCCGGAATATTCAGCAGGGCGATGCGCACGATATCCGGCCCGGCCGAACAGGGAGATATCCGCACCTTGAACTTGGGGATGCTCCCGGCGCCGTTGCGCAACCTGATCGCTCCGGCCCAGACTTCTTCCTCCAGGGCGTGACGGGCGGCCCGCAGAAGGGTTTTCCCCATGTCTCCGGGAGCGATGTCGTCAAGCATGAATTCGTTCCCGCCCCGGGCCGCGCCGGCGAAGAGGTTTCGGGCCGTTTCGTTGCAGGTCGCGATTTCCTTCTGTCTGACGTTGAGTATCAGCACAGGGTATTGGGCACGCCCGAGCGAAAGCTGGCAGAACCCGGCCTCGCCGTCGGCCACAAAGGCGGCGGGGAGCACGCTTTCCTTGAGCATGCCGAAATATTTTTCCGGATCATGCGGATGCGGCCAGCCCTGGAGGCAATAGGCGACGTCCGGTTCGCCGTTGAGCCTGAAGGAGACAAGGGCGGCCTGGCGGCTGGAGACCATTTCCCAGAACTCGTCAAGCAGCGTGTGATCCGACTTCACCACCACGCGCCGGCGAAAGCGCGCGTCTTTCAGCATCCGCGCGGTATCTTCCCCCAGGGATGGCGTCACCCATTGGTTCAACAACTTGAGCCGGGAGCGACGGTGCTCGATTTCCCATAACAAACCGGGAAAAGTTGCTATCCATAGCGAGAAATCCATAGATCCTCCCCACGAACTGACGGGACCAAAACTGGCGTCCGGGCGGTTGCCGCAAGGCGCGCCTGCCCTGTTTTCCCCTGCCAGGCAAAAAAACAGGCATTTTTTCGGGGGCGACGTTGTGGCGGGCCGGCTCCGGAAAAACCTGGCGGGAGCCGAATGCTATGACTCTGCCGTCATAACCATGCAGCAGGACATGCTTTTCTGTGCGGCAATCTTCATGCGACGTCAAAGGGGTTTAAAACCTACGGAAAAAGGGAATGCTTGTAAATCGGATCGGCCACATTTTCCGCCACTCTGCTCCGGCATTGTTCTGGATGAACCATTGTTTTGCATTTTTACCAATTAAACAAGCTTGTTATATCCATATTTTCCCAATTTTTCAAAAAACTTGCAACTTGGTGCGGAACAGACCAAAAAATATAACGAACAAGGCAACCCCAAAGGAACGCTTTACCGCCATGCCCACTATAAGCAAGCAGAAACGGATCGAACGACAACTGGAGCAGGATCTCATTGAAGGCCGCTGGAAGTTGCACGAACGCCTGCCCGCCGAACGCAAGCTTGCCGAAATATTCAAGGTCAACCGCAATACGGTGCGGTCGGCGATCTGCGCTCTGGCCGGACGCGGCCTGCTTGAAACCGTGCACGGGAGCGGCACCAGCGTGCGCGCCCTGCCGGCCGAACATACGGACTCCTTCACTCTGCTCGAACGGGTAAGCGCCAGCCTGCTTCTGGCGCCTGCAATCATTCATGCGTCTTCCCTGGTCATCAGGCCGTCGCAGATCCTGCGGCTCGAGCGCCTGCTGCCGGTAGCCGGAGCAGCCCTGCGCAACAACGATATCAAGGGTTTTGCGCAGGCGCAGGCGAGTTTTTTTGTGGAGGCCGCGCGCTTCATCAACAACGAGAGCATCAACGCCGCGCTCGCCGCCTTCCTGCCCGCCACACGGCCAGTCGTCCGGCTGCTCGCCTCGTGCGGACTCCAGGAGAACGAAAGCCTGTTCGCGCATCTGGCCAGAATCCTCAGCGCCATGCGCCATGCCGACGCGGGCGAGGCTTCAAGCGCGGCGCGGGCCTATTTCACCTTTCTGCAAAAACTTGCGGAGGACAAATGCGATCCCGCAGGGAAATGAGCAGAAGGGATTTCCTGCACGGCATCCTGCACCCCTTCTCCGGCAGTGGCGAGGCTTCGGACACGTCGCCCGGAGACGCCTGCACATATTCGGCCGGGCCGGACTGTCTTTCCCTCCTGCCTCCGGAATTTTCCGCCGAGGCGCTGAAGATGGAAGCCCTCCGGCTTGGAGCGGACCCGGACGCCATGACGCAAAGCGATATGGCGGCCCTGGTCGTACGGGCAATGTACGGCGCGGCCCCGGCGACCGCGCACACCCAAGAGTCGCATGACCCCGTGCCGGAGGAACAGCGGGCGTCTGCCGACTGAACAGGAGCGGCTTCATCCGGCGGTGAAACGGCTCCAGGAAGGAGGAGTTTATGTCTCAGGAACAGCTTCCGTATCTTGAAGAGCGCAAGCTCGTCAAAAGATGGAGCGGACCGATCCCCGCTCTTGTGAACCTTGCGTTCACCCTGGTCATCTTTGCGGTGACATGGTGGATCTTTCAGGACCCGCGCGGCATCATGCGCTTCTACACGCCGTATGTGGGCTACAACTACTGCCGGTGGTGGCTCATCATCCTGATCTGGATGGCGTACACCTTTGACTTCTGGCCGTTCAAGAAAAACTGGATCCGCACGGCCCATCCCCTGCAGAAGGGGATTGTGCTCTCGCTCATCTCCATAGCCACGATGATCTTTTTCATCCACGGCTTCTTCGAGAACGTGCTCGGCAACTTCGCCTTCGCCTACTTCAACCCCGCCCAGCTTGAAAAGCTCGGCCTTACGGAGTTTTACTCCACGGAATACGCGGCGCAGGCGTGCATGATGTTCGCCGTCATCGCATCGTGGATCAGTCCCGCATGGGTGGTGGCGCTGGAGGGCCAGCCCTGGGCCACATCTCCGCAACCGGTGCGCGGCTTCAGCATCTGGCTTGGAACCTTCTGTCTCAGCCTGATCATCTACTTCATGACCATGCACAACCACATGGGCATTCTGTACTACCCCTGGCAGTACTTTACCGCCATATGCCCGCCGTACTGGGAACAGTTTGCCGAAACCGTGTCGGCCAACTTCCATGTGGCGTGGATCATGTGCTGCACCGTTGTGGTCTGGTTTGTGGAAGGCATCTGGGAGCGCTACCCCTTCACCATGATCAAGCGCGACTGGCCCCGCCGCATCGCCCTGTTCATCGGCATCATCGTGATCGCCTGGGCGCTGTGCCTCTTCTTCTGGTACATGCAGGAACTCGTGTGGGGCGACGCGATCCGCGGTCACCGGCGCGACGCCGCTCCCGACTGGCGCTGGCTGCATGTGGGCGAAACCGCCATATTCTTCCTCGTTCCGGCGCTCTTCCTGCAATTCTACTGCGGCAACTGGCCCAACAAGTTCAGCACGCCCGTCAATGTGATCGCCCGTACCGGCATCGTGATCGTCGGCGGCATCGTCCTGTACTGCCTGTATTACCAGTACGCGCACTTCCTGCTCGGCACCCAGAAGGGCTTCTCGCATCCGCAACAGTTCCCCATGATCCCCACCATCTGGCTGATCGATATCTGGCTGATCAACTGGTGGTTCATGGACGGCTGGCCGGGCTGGCGGCGCGAATTCAAGACAGCGGAAGAAATCGCGGCGGAAAGACGACATATCGAAGTCAATCACGCCTGGAACCCCGGCATGAAGACGGGTCTCCTCGCGGGCATCGTCGGCGGCGTGATCCTGTACTTCCTCATCGTGTGGCTGCTGCCCATTTGCAGCGCAACATTCACTCTGGTGGAATAGGAGTTCTGTCATGAACAGACGCGAATTTCTGAAAGGGGCGGCTCTTGGCGTGGGCGCCGGCGCGCTCGGCGCTATGGGCGCGTATTCCTACACCCCGATGCGGCGGGCCTTTCTGCCCGAGGTGGACCGCAAAATGGCCGACTTCGGCGTGTGCAAGTCCGTAAAGGTCACCAACATCTCGGAAACAAGCTGGTTCGACAACGGCATCTTCATGAAGAACGTGACCGGCGCGGGCGGCCTGCTCGTGGACCAGTACACCTACAACTGGGCGCCCTTCGGCAATGGCAAGGGCATCGGCAAGGGAAGCTACGACGAAGGCATGGCCAGGATCAAATCCCACATCCAGAAGGGCGATCTGCACGAGGCATGGGCCATTGCCAGGGAAAACTCCGTGGACGCCGACAACGCGGGCGGCTTCTCCTGCCTTGTCGAAGTCGAATCCATGGACGGAAAGATCTCCAAATATCTTTTCGACTGCGGCTGGAACTACGACTGGATGGAAGAAAGCTTCAAGCGCGAAGGCATCGACAACATGCTTGCCAACGGCGAGATCGACGGCTTCCTCCAGACCCACGAGCACATGGACCATTACTGGGCCTTCCCCGTGGTGGCCAAGTACGGCCCCAACGTGCCCGTCTACATCCCCAGCACCTTCTACCCCCCCGGAAAGCAGTACCTCAAGGATTCCGGCCATGTGGGCAAGGTGACGGAAGTGAGCAAGGGCCTCCACCCGCTTCAGCCCGGCGTCGCCCTGTATCAGTTCGAGTGCCCGATCATCTTCAAGGTGTACGGGGAAATGTCCCTCTACTGCAACGTGAAGGATGTGGGACTCGTGAGCATCACGGGCTGCTGCCACCAGGGCATTATCCTTTTCGCTGACACGGCCTACAAGGAACTTGCCTACGAAAAGGACGCCTTCTACGGCCTGTACGGCGGCCTGCACATCTCTCCCTTTGATGACTGGGATCCCAAATACGACGACCTTGTCATCGGTCTGAAGAAGTGGAACCTGCAACGTGTGGGCTGCAACCATTGCACCGGTCTCATTACGGCGCAAAAGTTCGTGGATGCGGGCTACCCCGTGGTCAAGGGCACGGCGCGTTTCCGCTCCAAGACCACCAACTATCTCGGGAACGGCGATATCATCACCTTCCCGGCGTAACCCCCCCCGGGGCGCGGGTCTCCTCCCCTGCGCCCCTCCTGAGCGTTGCCTGCCAAAGCGGGCAAATGCTCCGGGGGGGGGGGGGGG
>CAJUHZ010000012.1:0-49693 GCA_910585945.1 uncultured Bilophila sp. | reverse complement strand
CTTTTGCGGCCGCCCGTTCCAAAAAAGCGCCCGGAGACGGCGCAAGGCGCGCCCGTCCGGATAGAGCGAACGGGGCGGAGCGAAACCGGACGGCGGGGCGAATTGCGTTTTTCCACCCCTGTCCTGCTCCGCTTCGCGGAAAAACAAGGGCGCACCGGGCGAAGACGGCTCCGCTCACAACATACTCTCGGAACAGAACGGCCATGCAACTGAAAAAGCTTCTCCCCCGGCCCCTCGGCGGCAGCGGTTCCGACTGCGCCAGCCTTTTCACGTCACTGATCATGGCCGCACATCTTGAACGCTCCCGCGCCAGATCTCTCGGCTGGCGCGGAGTGCGTCCTTCCGCTTCCCCGCACCCTTCCTGGACATGCCGCGTGGCCGGCTGCGACCATGTTTTCGGCATCCGCTTTGACGGCGAGGAGCAAAGCCCCGCCGGCTCGCCGCTCCGCCTCCGCGGCTCCTTCAGCCTGTTTGTTTTCCCCCAGACGGAATCGCCCCTGCTGGATATGTTTCCCCTGGCGGCCCTGCGTTTCGCCCTCTCCCCGGCGTATGACGAAGCGGTGCGCGACTTTTCCGGCAATCAGCCGGAGCTTGAGCCTTTTTGTCTTGGCGCGCTGCGTCTGGACGCCTCCTTTGCCGGCGACGCGCTGGCCTTCACTCTGGAAGCCCCGGCGCGGCGTCGTGTCGTGGCGGCCGACGGCATCGCCGCCGGGGACGGCTGGCTGGTCGCGCCCGGCGCGCCGGAATGCGATATCCCCGCCTTCAGCCTTTTTCTTCGCCTCTTCGCCGTGCTGGTGGGCACGGCGGAACAGGAACTCGGGGAAAACGCCGCCGTTTCCCGCGGCGCGACGTCCGCGCCCCGACTGTGCTTTCACAGTGACGGCACGCTTGGGGAATGCCCTGGAAAACGGGAGACCATTCTCAACATCACGGCCGCCTTCGGGCCGTCGCAGGCCCTGGACGGCGAAGCCCTGCACCCGTTGCGCGCCGTGCCGGCGCGGCACCGGCCGGAAAATCCGGACAATCGTTCCCTCCCCGTGCTTCATGTGCTCACGGGCTTTCTCGGCGCGGGCAAGACCACCTTTCTGCGCCGCTGGCTGGACTTTCTGCACGGCCGCGAACGCTATACCGGCGTCATCCAGAACGAATTCGGCAACGTGGAGCTTGACGCCACGCTCATGAAGGGCGACACGCTGGTGGAAGCCCTGGACGAAGGCTGCGTGTGCTGTTCCCTGGCCGACAGCCTGCGCCCGGGACTTGAACGCATCATCGCCGCCATGCCCGCCGAGCAATTCGTGCTGGAAACAACAGGGCTGGCCAACCCTTCCAACATCATGGACGCCCTGAAAGATCTGCGCGATATCGTCACCCCCGGCCTTGTCGTCACCGTGGCCGACGCGCTGGATCTCTGCGGCGCGCCCGATGCGGAAAATTCCTCCCCGCCCGAAAACGCCGGCATCCGCCGCGCACAGTTGCGCAAGGCCGACGTCATTATCCTGAACAAGAGCGACATGGTCTCCGCCGATGCCCTGCAGGACCTGACCCGGCGGCTGCACGCCCTGAACGACAAGGCGTTGCTGCTCCCGGCCCGCTACGGGAACATTCCCTTTGCGGAACTCGACGCCTGGACAGACGCCTTCAGAGAAGGCCGCCTGCCTTCGCACGCGCCGCAAATCATGCGCATGGGGGAACAGGGCGTCACCCATGTCGAAGAGGGCTACCAGGCCAGAAGCCTCCATCCTGACGGCCCGATCTCCCGAAACGCCCTTGCGGCGCTTCTGCGCGACGCCGGCCCCGGCCTGCGCCGCGCCAAGGGCATCCTCGCCATTGAAGGCGAGGGCGTCTGCATTGTACAATACGCCGCCGGGCGGCTTGAACTGACGCCGGCCCCGGACGAAACCACGACAGATCTCGTGCTGATCGGCATCCCGAAAGCGGAAGCCGATTTGTGAAGGAATGCCGGTAAACCTTCCGGACCGGACCATGAATGCTTCGGGACCGAGGCCGCCTGCAAAGGCCTTTCTTCTCTTGCGGCGCGGAACATCTCTCTGTATGGTATATATGCTCCTTGAGAGAAGCGTTCCGCTTCAGGAAAAATGAACGCTTGTGGAAAAGCCCTTGCCGGCGTCACGAAAACAGCCGGCGCGGTAGGAAAAGGGATAGCCGCCGTGCAGAAGACCATGCAAATGGAGCAGTTCAGCCGGGCGTATGTGGCGGCTATAGCCGCACAGGCCGGTTGTAATCCCAGCAGGCCCGAAGTCGATGAAGACAGCGTGGATCTTGCCCTTGCCATGAAGGGAATAACCGGTTGCAAAAGGACACGGGCGAATCTAGAAATACAGATCAAATGCACGGGCAACGCGGATCTTTCGCAAGAAACCTTTTCCTACGCTCTGCCTGTCAAGAATTATGACGACTTGCGTGCTGATGTCGTGACGCCTCGGCTGCTGGTCGTCGTCTGCGTTCCTCATGAGATTGAGGACTGGACACAACAGACGGAAGAACAGCTTTGTCTCCGCCGTTGCGCCTATTGGCTGTCTCTGGCCGGAATGCCGGAAACAGACAACAGCGCAAGCGTTACTGTGCAGATCCCGCGGACAAATATTTTTTCCGTGGACTTTCTTCGGGAAGCCATGCGCCGCAGCGCCAATGGAAAAACGCTATGAGAGCGCATATTTCAGACAAAAAAGCCTTGCAGGCTGTTTCTCCGGCGCAGATCATGGCCTACTTGCGCAGCCGGGGGGCGGAAAAGACGGACGAGTTCCCCGGCAAAGCGACGATCTGGAGCTATGGCGGCGAGGAACTGCTTGTTCCTCTTGCAACACGCTTTGCCGATTATGCCGCACGCATGGCGGATATGCTCTCCCTGCTGGAAAAAGTGGAAGATCGCTCGCAGTTGCAGATCATGAACGATCTTCGCAACAGCGGATTCGATGTGATCCGCGTCAGAAATATTTCGGAAGATACCCGGCAAGGCTCGCTCAATTTCATGCGCAGCGTGGAATTTGTCGCGCAGACGCGCGATCTGGTTCTGGCGGCGGCCTGCTCCGCCGCGACGCACAAGATCAGCTATCCCGGCAGAAAGCCGCAAGATGCGGAACGCTTCATGGAAAGCGTGCGTTTCGGGCAGACGGAACAGGGAAGTTTTGTTCTCCAATTGCTCGCCCCCGTCGCTCCGGAACTCCATATCCAGGGAACACTCGTGGAACTTCCGGAGGACGTCCCCTACGAAAAAACCGTGATCCCCACACTGCAAAGCGGTCTGGAGTCACTGAACGCCGCGGCGCAGCTCGCCAGCAACGACAGCCGTCTTGAACATTTCCAACAGGCGGCGGCGCGGGGACTTACAACCAATCTGTGTGATGCCGTTACGGGCCTGTATGAGAGCCTGAAGCCCCAATATATTGAAATCGGCATCACCTATTCCGCCAATCGTCGACAGCGGCGCTCCCTTGCCCGCATCAGTGTGGACGCCGGCTATATCCCCCTTATCAAGGAAGCCTCGTCCACCATCAAGGCGATAGAGTCGGAAACGGAGCAATATGTGCGAGGCATCGTCGTCGAGCTGGCATCGAATGATCCTGATGAAGCGGGAAAAATCAAAATCAGGGATGTCACGACGCCACGTCCCCGTCTGTTGACAGTGGAACTTGCCGGAGAAGATTACCGGAAAGCCATTCTTGCCCACAAGAGCAGACAGCTTGTGGAATTGTCCGGCACGATCGTCAGATCCGGGCGCAATCTGCGGCTTGCGGCCGAATCGCCGCTGAGCCTTGTTGAAGACAGGATATAGCAAAATGCAGGGAGAACGCCGATGACCATATTCACGATGGGCGGCTGGATGATGTGGCCGCTGGCTCTTGTTTCCATAACGGCGACGGCGATTGTGATCGAGCGCCTGTTGCTGTTCGCTTCCTGCCCGTTTCCGGCAAAAGGCTTTGCCGAACGTCTTGAGCGCGCGCTGGAGGGCGATGCCGCCCCCCTGCTGGAAGATCTGAACAGGGTGGCCCTGCTGCGGCGTTTCGCCCTGCTCATGACGTCATCCTCCCCGCACAGGGAAGCCGCCCTGCGTATTGAAGGCGAAGCCGTGCTGCAAAAGCTGGAAAAGCATCTTTCCCTCCTGTCCATTCTGGCCCGCCTTGCCCCGCTCATGGGGTTGCTCGGCACGGTGCTCGGCATGATCTCCACCTTTTCCGAAATCGCGGACGCGCAGTCCGGGGTGAACATGAACCAGCTTGCCGGCGGGATCTGGCAGGCGCTCATCACCACCGCGACAGGGCTGTGCATCGCCATTCCGGCCCTGTTCTTCCTGCACCGGTTCCGGAATCGTGCGGACCGCGTGGCCACGGCCCTGTCGGAAGCGGCCAACGCTATGTCGGCTTCCGCCGCGGAGCATTGAGATGCTTGCCCTTCGCCCGCGCCGCCGCCCCGACTCCGAGCCGGATCTCGCCCCGCTGATGGACGTGATATTCATCCTGCTCATTTTCTTCATCATCGCCTCGGCCTTTGCCGTGCGCGGGCTGGATATCGATCTGCCTTCCGCACATTCAAGCCAGGCGCTTTCGGGCAGGGTGGTGGAAGTGCGTCTGGAAAAAGACGGCTCCTTCCTGTGCGACGGCGTGCCCGTGGAGCGCGACTTCCTCCGCTACAAGCTCCAGGATATCGTGCGCGGTTTCAGGAAGAGGCCGGGGCAACTCGTGCTCAAGGCCAACCCCGAAGCGCCGGTGGAGGCGCTGATCTTCGTGGTGGACGAAGTGCGGATGCTCGGCGGGGAAAAACTCATGGTCGCCACGGCGCGCCCCGAAGAACAATGAGGGTTCCGGCATGACGGACAGCGAAAGACTCTGGACCGGGGTGGTTCTCTCGCTCTTCATGCACTTCTCGCTGACCCTGTTCCATGAAGCCCCGCCGGAAGAGACGCCGGCGCTTCGCGTCGTTCTGGCCGTGGACGAAAGCTCCTCCCTGACGCCGAAGGGAACGCGCCAGGGAACCGGCCTGCACGCCGCCTCGCCGCACGATAGGGAAGAAGCGGAAAAGCTTGATCGCAAACGCCGCGCCTACCTTCGCTATATTGAGGACGTGGACGAGGCCGTGCACGCCCGCCGGCTCGCTTCCGGCGAAAAGGATCTCATCGGCGTGGCCCTGTGCGCCTTCACCATCAATCGCGACGGCTCTTTCAGCGACGTGCGGCTTGTCGCATCCTCCGGCAGGCCACAGCTCGACGCCTCGGCCCTGCGCGCCGTGCGCGCGGCCAGCGGGGTGGCGCGCCGCCCCGAAATCCTCGGCTCCGACCCCATCCATGTTTCCCTGCATGTAAAATATCAGTACGATCTGCGATAGGGATCTTTTCCGGGGGGAGGGGCCGCAAAACGCGTCAGATCCTTTTCCCGCCCAGGGCAATCGGACGAAGAACAGTAACTATTTGATATTATTTGAAGTTCCAATTTTTATACTCAAAATTTTATCCTGTAATTCAAGATAGTTATAGCCTTCATGCGATTGCCCTGTTTTCCCGCCCGCAGGATATGGACTTCAAGACGAAAAATTTGTAAGGGAAGGCGCTGTCGCGCCCCGCGTCAGATGACCATTCGATCCCAATCGTTCGAGGCATGGCATTGTTCAAGGCCGGAGGTGGTTTCCATGTCGTGCAAAAAAATCCCTCTTTTCATCTGTTCCGTCGCGATGCTGGCGTATGCGGTCTGCGCCGCCGCCGCGCCGCAGGCGCCGGCCGACGATCTGAAACTCGGCAAAACCAAGCGCCCCGTCGTCTTCAAGCACAGCGTGCACGTTTCCGGCAACGGAATTGCGTGCGCCCAGTGCCATCATCCTGTCGACGGCAAGGAAAACTTTGCGTCCTGCTCCACCGCCGGGTGTCACGATCTCGTCGGCGACAGGGAGGACAGCTCCGCCAGAGGGTACTTTTACCATCTCCACTCCATTGAGACCAGCCGTCCGACCTGCTCCGGCTGTCACATGGAAGTGGCGGAGAAGAACCCCGCGAAGGAAGACGCGCTTACCGGCTGTTCCGAATCGAAGTGCCACCCCTAGGGTCAGCCCTCATCAAAACGCCACCCGCGAGCAGACCGGGAAAACATTCGGGGGAAAGCCCCGGCCCCGTTTCATGAAAAAGGGGATCGGGGCCGCCTTTGGAGTTTGGATAACGGCAAACAAAATGCCAGCAATGCTTATGAGGTTCGATCGCAGGAATCCCGTGCGGGACAGCCGCAAGGGGCCTGCAATCGGACGCCAGGGAGTCATCATGCGCGCTGTCCGCCTTGTGGAACGCCTTTTTCACGCACTTGTCCCCCAGAGAGCCGCCCCAGGCGGCGGGGGAAGGGCTTCCGCCCCTGTCCCGGTCTTCGCCGCGCTCGTCTGCCTCGTCTGCCTGACGCTTCCGGCACAGGTTCCGGCCGCCCCCGGCGAGCCGGAGGGCAACGCCTATGTCGGCTCCAGCCGTTGCGCGGAATGTCACGCCAAGAAGTACAAACGCTTTGTCGAAAAGTCGAGCAAGGCGCGATCGTACCGTTCCGTCGAACTGATGGCCCGCAAGCTGACGCAGGGGCAGATCGAAGGCTGCCTTGTCTGCCACTCCACGGGGTACGGGCAGCCGGGCGGTTTCAGGAGTCTGGAAGCCACGCCGGAACTGGCGAACGTGGGGTGCGAAAGCTGCCACGGGCCGGGCAGGCTGCACATCGTCAAATACAGCAAGAAACTGATCCGCCGCCAGCCGGACCTCAAAACCTGTGAAACGTGTCATGACGCCAGCAAGGTCACGCCCGTGCGCTACCAGGGCGTGCTTTGCAGCGGCGCCCATTGAGCCAGAGCCCGGGCGAACGCGCATGATCCGTACGCCCGAACCTCACCCCAGCAACCGCGGGTTTCGCCATGTCAGGTCACTCACACAGCCCGAAAGCCTCCTCCGTTCTGGGCCGCAAAATCATCCTGCTTATCTCGTGCATTTCCCTGCTGATTTTCGTCGCCATGTTTGTCGACCGCGCCATGCAGGATCGGCGCGACGCGCTCAAGTCGCTCACGGATCTGAGCCTGCGAGAGGCCCAACTGGTCAAGACAATCATCGACCGCCCCATGAACCGGGGGGACGATCGGGCCACAGAGGAAGAGTTTGTCGCGCTGGATCGTGATTATCACGATTTTCAGGTATATCTGCTCAGCTTCCTTGAAGAAATCAGTTACAGCACCGAGCCGGATCTGAAGCGGAAGCAACTCGAGCAGGCGAACTTTCCCCCCGACATGAAGGAACTGATCCGGCGCGGGCTGGAGAACCCCCTTCAGGATTCCATGCTGATCGAGGGAGAAAAGAGCCTGTTCGTGCATGTCGCCACCATTCCCAACGAACCGCGCTGCTACCATTGCCACGGCGATACGCAGAAAATCCTTGGCGAACTTGTCATCAGCTCCGACGTCTCCCAGCTCATGGCGCACCTGAAGGCCAACCTGTACAAGCTGGCGACAGTGTCGCTGGTGGGCCTGATCGCGCTGCTCGGCATGGTCTGGTACTATGTGCGAAAGCATATTTCCAGACGCCTCGCGGAGTTGGCGCGCGCCAGTTCCTCTGTCGTCAACGGCGATCTGAACACCAGCTTCGCCGTCGGCGGCAACGACGAAATGACGAACGTGGCCGCCAACCTTTCGGAAATGGTGGCCCACCTCAAGGTGGATCTCGGCTTCTCGCAGGGCATCATGCGCGCGCTGACAACGCCGTGCGTGGTCTGCGACAAGGACGGCAAGGTCAGCTTCTGCAACACGGCCATTCTGGAATGCTTCGGCTACAAGCCGGACACCGAAGCCCGCATCGGGATGCCCATCCGCGACTTTCTCCTCCTCTCCGGCGAGGCGGAAGAGAGCCTTCGCATGGCCCTGCAACAGGGCATGCCCACCCTTGGCGAGGAACGCGCCATCGTCAACCACAGGGGCGAAACCCGCCACCTGGTGGTGGACACCTCGCCCCTCATGGATCTTGACAACAAGCTCATCGGCGTGATCTGCCTGTGCACGGATCTGACGCAGGTCCACAACCAGCAGGCGACCCTCGCCAAACAGAACGAACGCATCGCCCGGGCTTCGGCTTCCGCGCAGGTGATTTCGGGCAATCTCGCCGGAGCCTGCGCCTCGCTGACCTCGCAGATCGCCACCTCAAGCAATGACGCAAACCAGACCCGCAGCCACGCCGCCCATTCCGTCAAGGCGACGGAAGCCATGAACGACGCCTCCCGCCGCGTGGCCGAAAACGCGGCCAGAGCGGCCGATCTGGCCGTCGAGGCCCGGCAGGAGGCGGACTCCGGCGCGGACGTGGTGAACAAGGCCGTGGAGTGCATCGGGCAAATGGCAAGCCAGGTGCGCACCCTTGGCGCCGACATGCAGCAGCTCAGCCGCCAGGCGCAGGACATCACGCGCATCCTCTCCGTCATTGAGGAAATCGCGGATCAGACCAACCTGCTGGCCCTGAACGCCGCCATCGAGGCGGCGCGGGCGGGAGAATACGGCAAGGGCTTCGCCGTGGTGGCCGACGAGGTGCGCAAGCTGGCCGAAAAGACCATGGAAGCCACGCACCATGTGGAACAGAGCATCGGCCGCATTGTGGAAGGCATCAACGTCAGCAACGCGAACACGGATCACGCTGTCGTGATGATGGAGGAAGCCGCGAAGTTCGCGCAGCAGTCGGGGCAGGCTCTCAGCCGCATTCAGGACGTGGTGACCCAAACCTCGGAAAACGTGGGCGCCATAGCCACCGCCGCGCAGGAACAGTCGGCCACCGCCGCTGAAATGATGGAAAGCGTGGAGACGATCAACACCTGTTCGGCCAGCACCGCCTCGATCATGGCGGAAGCCACGGATACCGTCGCCTCCGTGGGCAAGCTGGCGAACGAGCTTGATGCAGTGATCGAGAGCATGCAGGCGAACAGATAGCGACGTTTCTCCCTGAACATGTTTCCCCCTCGACATGCGGGCAGCCGCGAGAGCCGCCCGTCAGGGGCAAGAGGCTCACGGCATGACGGTTACGGCACGAATCCTTGTCCTTCTCCTGGCCTGCTTCGCCGCGCCTGGCGCGGTTTCCGCGGCGTTCGCCAATGAAACCTGCTTCTCCTGCCACAAGAAGGAGCCGCGCTTCACAAACAACGTCCACGCCGCCGCGGCCGACTGCTCCGTATGCCACGGGGCGGGGAAAAAACACGTCCGCGCTCCCAAGAAATTCAAGGATATCGAAGTATTCAAGGATACGAAGCATCGGGCCGCCGCGTACAACGCGGTCTGTCTTTCCTGCCACGAGGACAACCGGCACATGATGTTCTGGCAGGGATCCGCCCACGCCCGGAACGACGTCGCCTGCGTGGATTGCCACACCGTGCATACGGCCGGCAGGGACCGCGCCATCCAGCCGAAAAAATGCTACGACTGCCACAAGAGCGTCCGGCGCGACATGGGCAAGCCCTACCACCACCCCGTCAACGAGGAACAGATGGGCTGCACGTCCTGCCACGCCGTGCACGGCAGCCTCACCAAAGGCATGCTGACGGCGGATTCCACCAATGAACTGTGTTACGTCTGCCATACGGACAAGCGCGGGCCGTTCCGTTTCGCGCATCCGCCAGTGGAAGAAAACTGCCTGAACTGCCATACCGTCCACGGTTCGCGCCACGCCCGCCTGCTGACGGAACGGGAACGCAATCTGTGCCAGAATTGCCACTCCTACGCGAGCCACTCCTCACCCGGCAGCCTCACCGGCGATCCGGACTCCAGCGGAGGAGCCTTCACCAGGCGCGCGTCCTGCCTGACCTGCCACGGCGACGTTCACGGCTCCAACACATCGTCCAACTTCCGCTAGCCGTCAGCGAGGTACCCAACACATGTTCATCGCCCTTTCATCCTCCGGGCGCGCGCCGCGCCGCGCCCATTGTCTGTTGCTGTGCGTGTGCGCGCTGACGGCCCCCTGCCTGGCCTGGGCCGCTCCCGGAGAAGCCGGCGGGAACGCCGCGCCTGCCGAGGTGCGCGGTCCCGTCGCCCAAACAGCCACCGTCGCCGCCGCCGAACCCGCCGTCAAACCCGTCGCCGGATCGGACGAGAGCGGCGCGCCCAGCAGGGCGGAAGGCGGAACAGGGGACGGAGGAAAGACGGACGAAACGGCCCCGAACGGAAAGAACGGAGGAGAAGACGCCCCGGGCAAAGACCCGGCTCGCGCCGCAAGCCCGGCCTGGAGCGCCGGCAGCGTGGGCCTTCGGTTCAATGTCGGGAACATTTCGGGCAGCGAAGCCTTCGCCAACCAGTATACCTACCAGAGCACCGGCCCGATGCTGCGCGCGGTTATTGACGCCGGCAAGGGCGACGTGCGCGGCGGCTTTGAGGCAAAGGGCGGCCTGAACGCGGAACGGAACCAGCCACAGGGCTTTCGCGGCGATTTCTGGGACGTGAAGGGCGAAGTGCGCAAGATCCGCTCCTACAAACTGCGAGCCTACAGCAACCAGTACGGGCACAATCTGTCGGACGGCCAAAACCGCATGGCCCATGTGGGTTCCTCGCACGTCGACCTGAGCAACCTCCCCACTTCCGGCCCGGCGACAAACTTCACCTACAACAAGCGGCGCACCAACCTCGGCATTGAAGGCGAAGTTTCGTGGAACACGCCATTCTTCGCCTCCATCAGACATGACTACCAGAAGGTGGAAGGGCTTGTGCCCGCCTACAACATGGTTCCCTACACCAAACCCCTTCTGGTCATGCCGCTCGGCTACCAGACAAACCTGACCAGCGCTCAGGCGGGCTACCGCGACCGCCGCCTTACCCTCGTGCTGGACGGAAGCGTCAGCAGCCTCGACAACGATTATTCCTGGATAACCGCCGAATCCGTGGCCTATGGCAATGGCGGTTCGGAAAACTTCACCTACCGCAAGAAACCCATCTCGGACAGCCTGCAAACCAAGTTCGGCGGCGCGCTTTCCTGGCGTCTTCCGGAGTGGGCGACCTCGCTGATGGTGCGCGCGTCGCAGTCCAGGCTGACCGGCGACAACGAAAGCGGGCGCAAATACCACGCGCACGATTTCCAGACCGAGACCGATGATTTCGACGGCAGGATCACCAACACCTACGTCAACGCCGCGTTGACCACCAGCCCGCTCAAGGGTTTCACCGGGCGGATCTACTACAACTACCACGACAGGGACAACGACAGCTCCGTGAAATGGGGCAGCGCCAGCCACGACGAAACCGACATCGCCAAACTGCGCAACGGCATGTACTCATTCACGCGGCAAACGCTCGGGCTTGAGCTTTCGCAACGCTTCCTCGACGACTGGAAGCTCACCGCCGGTTACGAATGGTCCAGCATGGAGCGAGACGGGCGCTACGTCTTCGGCAAGGCCCCGGACACCAGGGATCACCGCCTGTGGACCCAGTTGAACTCCGAGGTGACGGACTGGCTTGGCCTGCGCCTGCGCTACCAGTACCTGAAACGGAAATCGCACGGCATGGGCTATGCGGGCTTCCCCTCCGTCCCCGGCTGGCGAGATCCCGCCCAGGCCGCCTGGTACATGGATTACATGAGTCCGATCGACACGGCCGGCAAGGAGCAGCACCAGATCAAGGCCGGGGCCGATTTCTCGCTGTCCGACACAGTCGGCCTCTCGCTCGATTATGTGTTCAAGCTGGACGACTACAGCAGGGATCTGCCTCTGGGGATGAACAGGGCCGTGCGCAACGAACTCATCGCCGATCTGAGCTGGACGCCGGTCAAGCCTCTGCGGCTGGGCGCGTACGGCGGCGTGGAGTACAGCCGGTACACGGCCGACTACCGCAAGTATTCCAACAAGGCGAACGCCGACCCCAGCCTTGGCGTTGTCGGCGCCGCGGCCTACAACTGGGAGATGAAGCAAAAAGACGTTGCCTACATGTGGGGCGCATACGCGGAATGGGAAATCCTCAGCAAGGAACTCACCTTCAAGCTCACCTACGATGGTGAACGCGCCGACGGCCGCACGGACTTCAACTCGCAGCAGAACCTTGCGGGTCTGGATCGCGTCAGCCCCGTGGACGACTACACCCGCAACACCCTTGAAGCCCGCCTCACCTGGAACTATGCGGAAAACCAGAATGTCGGACTCGGCTACCGCCTTGACAAGTACACGTTCAAGGATTGGTCCTATGCGGGCGTCTCCGACCCGATCCAGCAATCCATGTACGCCGTGGATCGCGACTACACCGCGCACACCGGCTTCGTGACCTGGCAGTATCGGTTTTAGGGTTCAGGTCTCATCAGGCCCCCGGCCACGCCGGGGGCGCTCCCTCCGCGCCAGCCGCAAGAGATCTCCCCCTCCCCGGCCGCGGAGAAAATCGGGGGATCCCTCACGCCGCAAGGTTTGCGCGCCTCGAAACGGGCGTGAGCCGGCCCGGACCCACCTTTCCCGCCGGACGATCTTCCTCTCCGGGCCACCAGCCGCTCTTCAGAACATGCCGCACAGCCGCGTCTTGCGCGAACGCCCTGTCATAATGACGATGAAGCCTTGACGTGAACTTGCTTCCGCCTTTAGAGTGGCGGCATACGTCGTAGAAAATACTCTGGCATTTCACGGTGAAAATGCTCTGCCGCCTGCTCACGCAGTCGGCCGCCGCAAGACGCAGGCACAGTATATCTATGCGCCTGAATGCCGAAGCGGGCGTATTTTCAAACTTCGGGATTGGAAAATCCTGAAGTTAATCCGCTCCCACAGGCGTTTCACGCCGGTGAAAACACGCGGGCGCATTTTGCGCCAGCGCGTCAGAGCGACGGATGCCGGACGACGGAGCGCCGTGGGGGACGCAACATCCAAGGGGGGACACGCATGAGCAACGCGCCGGAATCGGCCTTGAACGAAGGCGAAATTCGGGAGGAGCTGGAAAAAACGCTCCGGCCGCTGGAAGTTCTGGCTCTGGCCCTGGGAGCCATTGTAGGATGGGGCTGCTTTGTGCTGCCGGCCATCCGCTTTTTGCCGGACGCCGGCCCGCTGGGAACGGTCATCGCCTTTCTCGTGGGCGCCGGGTTCCAGTGCATTGTGGCCTTGAGCTACAGCTTCCTGATCAAACCCTATCCCGTGGCGGGCGGAGCGTTCGCCTACGCCTATGCGGGCTTCGGGTCCACAGGCGCGTTCATCTGCGGCTGGGCGCTTGTGCTCAGCTACATCTGCGTCATCGCGGCCAACGCCATGGCCCTTATCCTGCTGACGCGCTATCTGCTCCCCGGCGTCTTTGACGTGGGCTACCTGTATTCCGTCGTCGGCTGGGACATCAACGCCGGCGAAGTCGGCTTTGTTTCCGTGGTGCTGCTGCTTTTCGGCTGGATGAACTTCCGCGGGGTGAACGCGGCGAGCGCCATTCAGGTCTTTCTGGCCTTTGCCCTGACCATCGGCGTGCTGGTGCTGACGTTTGGAACCATCACCGCCGAAACATCTTCGCTGAGCAATCTGGAGCCGCTGTTCGCGGAAGGGAGATCCCCCCTGGCCAGCGTGCTCATGGTGCTCGCGCTCACGCCCTGGCTCTATGTGGGTTTTGACACCATCCCGCAAGCGGCGGAGGAATTCACCTTTTCCCCGCACAAGGCGCGCGATCTGATGCTGCTCTCCATCGTCTGCGGCTCGATCGTGTACGCGCTGGTGGCGCTGTGCGTGGCCGGGCTTATTCCGTATCAGGAACTCTTGCGCGCCAATCACTCCTGGGCCACCGGCTGGGTGGCGGACCAGATTTTCGGACGCTGGGGCGGCGTGGCCCTCACCGTGCCGGTGCTGGCGGGCATCCTGACGGGCATGAACGGCTTTTTCATGGCCACGACGCGCCTCCTGTTCAGCATGGGGCGGAGCAAGTTCCTGCCTTCCTTCTTCGCCACCGTACACCCCGTATACAACACCGCGTGGAAGAGCGTGGCGTTCACCCTCGTGCTGACGCTCATCGTGCCGTGGTTCGGCCGGGCGGCGTTGAGCTGGATTGTGGACATGTCCGCCATCGGCACGGCCCTGGCCTATCTCTTCACCTGCCTCACGGCCTACAAGTACCTCGGCAGAACGCGCGAAGCGCCGGAAAGCGGCTGGGGACGGCCCGTTTGTCTGGTGGGAGCGGCCACCTCGCTGGTCTGCTTCATTCTGCTGATCTTCCCCGAATCGCCGGCGGCCATCAGCGTGCCCTCGTGGGTGACGCTGTACGCCTGGGTGGGCCTCGGCTGTCTGTTCTACGCGAGCAATCACAAAAAACTGGCTCACATTCCCCATTCTCGTCTGCGATATCTGCTTTTCGGCAAGGGTGATTACCCGGTTCTGTTTGATGTGCCGAAAGAACACGCGGCCGCGGATCGCCACGCCGCGCGGTAACACTCCGGGAACGCGGAATACGGGCGCGCCCATGCTCGCGTGCCCGTATTCCGCCGAGGTTGCGCCGCGAAGCCCCGCCGCTCGACGGCAAATGCCGGAAGCGGCGCAAAACGCCCCCGTACTCACGGGGCCGACAACGACGAACATGGGGACCATGCCCCGAAGCCGGACAGCGCGCCAGGCGGCATGATCCCGACATTACGGAGAAGCGTATGCGTCTTTTGTGCACACTCTGCCTGGGTCTTGCGGTCATCGCCCTGCAAGTCGTCCTGGGCATCATGACGTTTTATCCGGAAGCCTTTGACGACAAGACCGATGCGGTCAGCGAGATCGTGCTGGAAAAAAAGCCCATGAAGACGCTTTCCGCCGAGGAAATGGCGTGGATCAGACAGCACCCCGTGATTTCCGTCGGCGTGGACCCGAGCTTTTACCCGGTGGAGACCTTTGACGAGCGCGGCCGGTACACCGGCCTTGCCGGCGATTACCTCTCGCTGCTGAAAAAGCTGACTGGCCTCGACTTCCGCGTGATGAAGCTTCAGGACTGGGCCAGCACCGAAATCCAGGCCAGGGATCGCGGCGTGGACATGTTCATGGCCGCCGCCCGAACCAACCGCCGGAGCGAGTACATGCTTTTCACCGAGCCGTACATCAACCTGCCGGGCCTCATCATGACCCGGCGCGGGAACGGGCTGGACAAGGCGAGCATCAACGATCTGCACGGCAAGAAGGTGGCCGTGGTCAACAACTACTCCTGGCACGACTTCCTGCGCGAGCACCACCCGGCCGTCGTCGCCCTGCCCGCGGCCAACACCCTTGAGGCCCTGCAATACGTCGCGGCAGGCGAGGCCGACGCGGTCATCGACTACGAGTTCAACCTGGTGGAACAGATTCAGGCCGGAGGGATCATGCAGGTGCAGCCGGCGGGATCGGTGGATTCTTCCTACGGGCACGCCGTGGCCGCGCGCAACGACTGGCCTGTCTTTTTCAGCGTCATTTCCAAGGCGCTTGCCGAAATCACCCCGAACGAACGCGGAATCATCGCGCGGAAATGGCTTGAGCCGGGCAAGAGCGCGGGAGACGAACGCCGGGGCCAGTGGCTGTTCTTCTTTGTTTCGGAATCCATTCTGCTCTGCATCCTGCTTTTCTGGCTGTGGGAAACACAGCTGCGCAAACGGGTCAAAGAGGCGTGCGGCGTGGCCGCATAGGCATCTTCCCCGCCTGCCCCGGCGGTGTTGCCGCCGCGCGGGTCTCTCCGTCGTTCCGGCCTGAAAAGCCGGAACGACGGCTGAACCAGACATGAACCACATGAAGCACAACACGCCGCCCCTGGCGACCGCCGCGCGCTACGCCCGCCAGATCGCCCTGCCCGAAATCGGCCCGGAAGGACAGGCGAAACTCAGGCAAAGCCGGGCGCTCATCGTGGGGGCGGGCGGGCTTGGATCGCCCGCCCTGCTTTATCTCGCCGCGGCCGGGGTGGGCGTGCTCGGCGTGGCGGACAGCGACACGGCAAGCGCCAGCAACCTCAACCGGCAGATCCTCTATTCGGAAAACGATCTTGGAACAGCCAAAACCGACGCCGCGCTGGATCGCCTGCGCCGCCTCAATTCGGATCTGACCATCGTGACGCACCCTGTGCGCCTCACCACGGCCAACGCGGCCGCAATCATTGCGGAATACGACGTCATTGTGGACTGCGTGGACTCGCTGGCCGCCCGCTCCCTGATCAATCATGCGGCTCTGGCCGCGGGCAGGGATGTGGTTGAAGCCGGCATCGAGGGCTTCCACGGCTTTGTGCTTTCCGTGCGCCGGGGGACGGCATGCGCGGCATGCGTGCAGCCCGCGCCGTCCCCCGACGGCGCGTTCCCCCCCCTGTGCGGCGGAGAAGCAGGCTCCCCCGTCTTCGGCCCCGCGGCAGGCGTTGCCGGCTGCCTTCAGGCGGCCGAATGCGTCAAGCTGCTGCTCGGCATCGGAAAACCGCTGTTCTCCCGCCTGCTGCTTTTTGACGTTCTGCGCATGGAATTCGACGAACTGCCGCTTTCTCCCGCTCCCGATTGCCCGGTCTGCGGCGCGTACAGGTGAACGGGGAACGGGAACCGCCGCCGGACGCACAAAGGCGGCCTTGCGGCAGACGGGTTCATGAGGGCTGACCCTGATCGGGGTTGACCTTTGATCCGTCAAGCGCCGTCTGGAGGCGCGCCTCGTCCTCGTGCGAGAGCGACGTTTGCAGCACTGTTCCGCCGGAGCCGCGCAACTCGTCGAGCATCTTGTCCATGGTCGGATTGCTCACGAGAATGCACAGGGCGGAACTCCCCGGCGTGAACGCGGCGGCCAGATTCTTCATGAACGCGTCGTCAATGCCGACATCGGAAAGCGCGCCGGACACCGCGCCGGCCGCCGCGCCCACGGCAAGGCCAAGCAGGGGATGCAAAAAGAGAACGCCAATGAGCAAGCCCCAGAACCCCCCGCCGGAAGCTCCCAGAACCGGCAGGTTGATCATCTGGTGCAGCTTGACCTTGCCTTCCCTGTTTTTGACCACGACGACGGCGTCCTCGATGCTCACCACATATTCCTTCTGCATTCGCAGGAACTTCAGGCGCATTTCCTCAGCCTTGTACTCGTTGTCATAGCTGACGATGATAAGTTTGCTCATGGCGACTCCCTGATGTGAAATGGATTGGATACGGCAACCCTACCCAGTCCGGGAGAAGGCGGATACTATAAATGCGGGGCGCTGCCCCCCGCCCGGGGCAGGAGAGGAGTCCCCGGCCTGCTGACGGCATGAGCCGCAAGGCCGGGGAAATCGCAACGACGGGAGCGTTTTCCTGTACAAGGGAAATCTTCACCGTCAGATCAGGTTACAGGGAAACGATGAATCCGCCGTCGATGAAGATAATCTGCCCGTTCACGAAATCCGCAGCCGGCGAGGCAAGAAAGGCCGCCACCGAAGCCACTTCGGACGGCTTGCCCCATCGCCTGGCCGGGGTATGGCGCATGATGTAGTCGTTGAGTTCCCTGTCCTGCATGAGCGGGATGTTCATGTCCGTGGCGATGAAACCCGGCGCGATGCCGTTGACCTGAATGTTGTGCTCCGCCCATTCCGTCGCCAGCGCCCGCGTGAACTGGCGTACCGCGCCCTTGGTGCTGGCATAGGGAGACACCGTGGGCCGCGCGATTTCGGACATCAGCGAACACAGGTTGATCACCTTGCCGCCCTTTTCCCCGAGCATGGGAAAGGCCGCCCGCGATACCCTGAATACGCTGGTCAGGTTGGTGTCAAGCATCTTCTGCCACAGGGAGTCATCCATGTTTTCCACTGGTTCCCGCAGGTTGATGCCCGCATTGTTCACAAGAATCTGCAGGCCGTGCCCGGCCTCCCTGATGGTTCGCATGGCGCTTTCGATCTGCGCCTTGTCGGTCACGTCGAAGGTCAGGCCGCGCACGGCCACATCAGGATATTTCTCCGCCAGATCCCCGGCCGCGCGTTCCACGATCGCGCCGTTGATATCGGAGAGGAAAATATTCGCGCCCTGATGAGCCATCGCCTCGGCTATGGCGAGACCAATGCCGCGCCCGGATCCGGTAATGAGAGCCGTCTTGCCGTTCAAAGAAAACATTGATTGGATCCTTATGCAATTTGATTGAAAGAATGCTCCGGCACATGTCGTGCCGAACGTTTCCGGGAAAAGGAAGCGCCGCTCGCCAGCGGACGCCGGGTCACACGCCAAGCGCCCGGGTGAAGGCCAGCCCCCGGCGGGCCTCGCCTTCCGGATCGGAACCGGGAATGGCTTCGATGCCAAGGAACCCGGCGTAGCCCACGCCCTTGAGGCACGCCACGACATCCTGCAGCGCCATGCAGCCCATGCCGGGCACGGCGCGGGTGTTGTCCACGAAATGGACGTGCCGCACGAGCGTCCCGGCGCGGCAGACCGCCCCGCACACTGAAGCCTCTTCAATGTTCATGTGGAAAAGATCGAGAAGCAGCCCGAGGTTGCCGGGCCTTCCCGCCCGCTCACAGAGATCAATGGCCTGATCCGTGGTGTGGATGGAGTCGATTTCATAACGGCAAATCGGCTCAAGGAGCACGTCCACGCCGAACGATGTCGCCAGCTCGCAATATGCGGCGAGGCCGTCCGCCATGCGGGGCAAACTGTCCGGGCTGTTGCGATGCCAGCCCCTGATGAAGCCGATGTTCGGCATGGCCCCGAGCAGCGCGCACTGTTCCAGGTGGCGCTTCGACCGCTCAAGCAACTCGGGCAATCTTCCGGCATCATTCAAATACAGCCCGTCAGCCATGAGATCGCCCTGCGCGGCGAGCATCGTGGCCCGCAATCCGCAACGATCCAGCGCGGACCTGACGGCGTGCGCGTCCGTACCTTTCGGATCGGGGAAAAACAAGTCGATACCGTCATAGCCAATCCCGGCAAGAAACGCGCAACGCGCTTCCAGATCTCCCGCGAACATGATCTGCGGCATGGCGCACGGCGTGGCGGCAACGGAAATGCTGATGTTCATGACATGCCTCACCATGCCGGTCCGGTCAGAACGACCTTCATGAACCGGGTTTTGTCGCTGGCGGCGAGAATGGCTTCCTCAGCCTTTTCCAAAGGATAGGAGGCGGTGATCAGGGGCGACAGATCGAGGCGGCCCGATTCCACAAGCCGGGCGGCAAGCGGGAATTCCTGATAGGCGCGCAGCGAGCCGCAGACCGTGACTTCCTTGCGGATGACCATTGTGTTGACCGGGTAGGCGACTTCCTCCTCACCGAGGAACCCAACATGCACGACTGTCCCGCCGGGCGCGGCGCTCCGCAGACACGCGTTCATGCCTCCGGCCGAACCGGACGCCTCGAAGCAGGCTTCACAGCCGTTGGCAAGATCGTCCAGAGCGGGATCGGCGGCCTTGAAAGCCGCATCAGCGCCGAGCTTCACGGCCACGGACAGCGGAAACGCCTCCATGTCGCTGATGACCACGGATGCGGCCCCGTTCAGGCGGGCGACGGCGGCGATGAGGCAGCCGACAGGACCCGCCCCGCTGACGAACACCCGCTTGCCGAGCAGGTTCCCGGCGCGAGACACGGCATGCAGAGCAATGGCCAGAGGTTCGACGCAGGCGGCCTGGTCAAGCGCCATGGCGTCGCTGACCGTCACGCACTGCCGGGCCTGCACCAGCGGGTATTCGACCATAACCCCCTGCACATGCGGAATCCGGGCCGCCGAACCGCAATAACGAAGATCCGGGCACAGGTTCTGACGCCCCGAGCGACAGTAACCGCATGTGCCGCACTCGTCGGTGGGGTTGATGATGACTTTCTGGCCTGGTTCGAGGCCGGACGCTCCGGGGCCAACGGCGTCGACCACGCCGCTCAGTTCGTGTCCGAGAATCATGGGTTCGCGGATCACCGCGTTGCCGACGCGACCGATATGATAATAATGAAGATCGCTCCCGCAGATGCCCACGCCGCCCATCCGCAGACGGACAAAACCCGGCGGAGGATCAAGGACGGGAAAATCCTCGATGCGGAGATCCCCGGGACCATACAGCACACACGCTTTCATGACGTCGTTCCTTTCGAAATGCCCTGGCTCGGGCGTTCTGCACAACTACCCGCGGCCGCGCCCGTTCCACGCGCGGGCCAGACGCAGGAAGCAATCCCGCATGGTCGCCACGGCATCCTCATCGGACAGCTCCCCGGCGAACCACTTGAGAGCCGGTTCCAGAAAAATGCTCCTCCCGATGGCAAACCCGAGAGCGCGCGGCGATTCCGGCGTCCCGGCGAAACGCTTTACCAGCTCGGCTTCCGTCACGTTGAGACCAAGGAACAGGATGCCCCGGCAGTACGGATCGTATTTGTCGATCAACGCTTCAATGGCCTTCCATGTATCCGGATCGGCCACGGGCAGGATCTTCCAATAGTCGGGATACACCCCCAGATCGTAGCAGCGGCGCATCCAGCGCAGCAGGCATTCATCCTGCTCCCCGAGGCTTTGCGGCTGATCGACAATGACTTCCAGCAGCAAATCATGGCCGGTGCTCCGCGCCCCGGAGAACAGGCGACGCAACTGGCGCTCATTCTCTTCCACAACCTCGGGCGCATCCTTTGCGCCGGGGCGGAAGAGGCATTTCACCACATGGTTTTCGGGCCACGCCTGAAGCGTCGAGCCGACATCGGCCCTGCCTTCAAAGACAAGCGGGTTGGATCCCGTCCTTTCGATGGAACGGCCCACCCAGAACGGATATCTGTTGCTCTCGAACAGGACGGATTGACCATATGTGTCATCCACAAGGATGCCCACGTCGTTTTGCCCCTCAAGCCCCGAAGCGGCTTCGGCAACGGCCCGGAAAGCCAGCGCCTTGAAGGCGGACACATCCCTGGCGGCGCGGCCCGTCCCGGCGGCCAGCGCGGCGAAGGGTTCCCGGTGATCAAAGGCGAACACGGCAAGATTCTTCCACTTGTGGCGGCGATTGGTGGCCCAGTGGATCTGCTCGAGCATGGCGTCTTCGCGCAGCCGCTCGTGTTTGCTGCCGTGCGTGAGGAAGTATTGCAGCTCGGTCCAGCTCGGGTAGGCGGAGGAGCAGCCGAGGCGGGATACGGCGAACGCGCCGGCGGCGTTGGCGTAGCGGCAGCAGGCCGCCAAATCCTCGCCACGCAGCCAGCCGCGCAGAAAGCCGGACATGAACCCGTCGCCCGCGCCGATGGAATTGAATACCTTCACCGGGAAGCCCGGATAAACCACCTCATCCACGAAACTGTCAGGGATATCGCCGGGGAGCGCGGCGCACCCCCTCTCCCCAAGCTTGAAAACGAGGAGCGCCCTGGAGATGCGGCGCACTTCGCGCAGGGCTTCCATCGCCTCGGTCCTGCCGCCCGCGATGAAGAATTCCTCCTCCGTGCCCACAACAAGATCGAAGTACGGAAGAACATTCCTGTATTCGGCGGTCACCCGCTCGGAAGCCTCGGCCCAACGGCTGGATCCGGCGTCATGCCCTTGCAATCCCCAGAGGTTGGGGCGAAAATCAATGTCGAGGATGCATTTGAGGCCGAGCCGCTTCGCGGTTTCAAGCACTTTCATGGTTGCTGAACGCACGCCCTCGCGGGAGAGGTGCGTGCCCGTCACCAGCACAGCCCCGGCCCGGGCCAGATAGTCCGGGTCAATGTCCTCGGCGGCCAGCCCCATGTCGGCGCAGTTCTCGCGATACTGGATAAGCGGAAAATCGTTGTCGCCCCGGATGCTCAGAAGCACCATCGCGGTAAGTCGCCCGGGGTCGGTTTTCACGGCGCTGACGTCCACGCCTTCGCAGGCGAGCTGCCACTTGAGGTAGCGGCCGTTGTCCTCCTGCCCCACGCCGGTGATCGCGCCGACACGCAAGCCAAGCCGGGACGTGCCGATAGCGATGTTCATGGGACTTCCGCCCACGGATTTGGAAAATGTCATGGCTCGTTCCAGCGGAACGCCGAACTCGCCGCTGTACAGATCCACACACGACCGGCCGATGCAAATCAGGTCAAGGTCCCTTTCAGACATATCCGAACTCCATAACAAAATCCGTAAGGGTTTTGCGGCGGCGTAGCCGCCGTGAGTGAGCGAAAAACCACGTTTTTTCGCGAACGATCCTGCAAAAATTCTTCGCAGAATTCTGCGCAGAATTTTTGCAATTAGACACTAGTATTGCCCCGTCAGGCGCGGAAGCCACAAGGGAAGATCCTGGAACAGGATCAGCATGATGATGAAACAGATGATCAGCATCATGTAGGGGAAGGCTCCCCTGGCCACCCTCTCGAAGCTGATGCCCGACAGGTTCTGAGCAATAAACAGGTTCACCCCCAGCGGGGGCGAAAGCAGCGCCACCTCATTGGTGATGACCCAGAAAATGCCGAAGAACACAGGATCTATGCCGACTCTGATGATCAGAGGCAGGAAGATGGGCGCGAGAATGACGATGGTGGCGAGGGTTTCCATGAACATCCCGAGGAACAGCAACAGAAGTCCGACAAGCACGAGGATGACGTACGGATTGTCCGTCAGGGTGATCATGGCGTTGGCGAGCTGATGCGGGATGCGCTGTATGGTCAGGATGCGCCCGAAAAGGGTGGACACCCCGAGTACGATGATGATGCTGCCCGCCGAGATGTTGGTCAGCCTGATCGCGTCCCAAAGCTGGACGACCTTCAGCTCGCGGGTGATGCACGTCCCGACGAACAAGGCGTAGAACACAGCCGCCACCGAGGCTTCCACCGGCGTGCATATCCCCGCGTAGATGCTGCCGAGGATGATGACCGGAGCCATCAGGGAGAAGAAATTCTTGCGGAACATCGGCCAGAAGCGGGCGTCCCCGTCTTCGTCCGCCGTTCCCGTGAACCCGGCGCGGCGGGCAAGAAAATACGTCATGACCATCATCATGAACCCGAGCACGAAGCCCGGCACGAATCCGGCGGTAAACAACGCCGCAATGGATGTGTTGGCAATGATGCCATAGATGATCATCGGGTTGCTCGGCGGGATGAGGATGCCGAGAGTGCCGCCCGTGGCGCACACGCCCGCCGCGTATTCCGGCGAATAGCCGCGCCGAATCATCGTCGGGATCATGATGCTGCCCATGGCGGCGACGGTGCCCGGGCCGGATCCGATCATGGCGGCGAAAAACAGGCTGCCCAAAATGGTGGTGATGCCAAGGCCGCCGCGTATCCGCCCCACAAACAGCGAGGCCACGTCGATGATCTGGCGGGCCATGCCGCCCTTTTCCATGAGCGCGCCCGCGAAGACAAACCCCACCACGGCGAGCAGCGGGAACATGTCCATCACCTTGAGCATGTCGAGGGCGATGATGCGCATGGGAATGTTGGTAAGAATCAGCGCGAGCGTCGAGGCCATGCCGAGCGACACGAAGATGGGACAGCCCACGACGAGACAGAAGACCATGACAACCCAGAGAACGATATCGGCAGACATGGATCACGCCTCCTCCTGCTGGCCAGGGACGGGAATGCCGTCCCGGAAATACCGACGCCACCGCTGGAGGATGCGAAAACTCTGGAGCATGAAGGCGGCGGGAACGGCGAAATACACATAACGCAGATCAAGGAGGATGCCGCCCGAAACCATGGGGCGGGTGGACATGCTGTCGATGAGAAGCAACCCCTGGTAAATCACGGTGGCGTTGAACCCGAGCCAAAGCAGGTCCGCCAGCATGAGCAGCCCGACGCGCATGGGCGCGGGGAGCTTCCGGGTATGCGCGGTCACCCGGATGTGCGCGCCCTTGCCGGCTACAAGACTCGCCGCGAAGTACACGAGATAAAGGAAGGAGAAACGGCACAATTCTTCCGAAAACGTGAGTCCGTGCCCAAACACGAACCGGACGACAACCTGCGCCATGAGCATGCTCATGATCCCGACGAGCAGGATGCCGCAGAGCGCGTCTTCAAAGTGAACATCAAGCCATGCAAGCAGTTTTTTCATAGCGAAACTCCTGAGGAGGAGCGGCCCGGAAGCCGCCCCGTCAAACCGCAGGCTTATCTGGGAAGCTGACGTCCCAGCGTCTTCATGAACGCCTCAACGATTTCGAGGTTCCTGATCTGGGGGTAGAACCGGGGCCAAATGCTGACGGCCCGGCTCATCCATTCGTCCTCGTCCGTGGGCACGCCGCAGAAGACCATGCCCTTTTCCTTCAGGAACTCCCGGGAGGCTCTTTCCTGCTCATTGAGCAGAGCGCGCATTTCCATGGTGGCTTCGCGCCCGGCCTCGATGATGGCTTGCTGCACATCGGCGGGGAGTGAACGCAGCCAGTCCACGTTCACAACCAGGGGGCCGGTCCACAGCTTGTAGTGAGGCTCGGTGATGTACTTCTGCACTTCATAGAACCGGTTGGTGGCGATGGACACCAGCGGGTTGTCCTGACCGTCCACGACTTTCTGCTGCAAGGCGTTGAAGGTTTCGTCCATGGCCATGGGAACCGGATCCGTACCCCACGCGCGGTACACGCCGATCATGATCGGGTTGTTGGGGGTGCGGATCTTGACCGGAGCGAGATCCTTCAGCGTAACGATGGGCTGCTTGCTGTTGGTGATGAAGCGAAAGCCCTGCGAATGCCACGCAATGGCGATTGTGCCGCTTTCGGCTTCCATGCGCCTGTTGACAAGCTCCCAGTTCTGGTCGACGCAGTCGTCGAATTCCCTGACGCTCTTGAAGATGTAGGGCAGGTCGAAGGCGCCGAGGGAGGGAGCGAAGATGGAGGCGTTGTTCACCGCGAGCACGGTCATCTGAAGGATGCCCTGCTGAACGTCCTGGAAGCTGCGCTCTTCACTGCCGATCTGCCCGGACGGGAATTCCTGGATCTCAATGCGGTCGGCGCCGAGCTTCCCGACCAGCTTATCGTTCATCTTCGTGACAAGCGCGTGATAGGGATCCATGTCCGAAGGCGTGTTGCTGTGCGCCAGGCGGATGACAATCTTGTCCGCCGCATTCGCGGGGACGGCCCATAACAGGCCCGCGAAGACGAGGGACAGAAGGGTGAAAAAACCTTTGCGCATATGAAATTCTCCATTTTCAAGGGTGACGCCTTCATGTTCCATAAAGAACAATCAGGCGGACAAACGGGAGGAATCCCGCCACCACACCACAAAGCAATACTGTGTCTAGAACTCATTTCATGATTCAGCCTTTGGGCTGAATCATGAAGATCATTCGCCAAAAAACGTGGTTTTTGGCTCATTCACGGCGCTTTTCGCGCCGCGCCAGACTCTCGTCCGGCGTTGGAAGCCATTTCATGCGAATCATGAAATGACTTCTATTTTGCTTTATTTCATCTCTGAACCGCCATTTTGTGTCAACACATTTTCAAAAAATGTATAAAAAAATACAGCATCCGTTCAAAGAGAACGAATGCTGTGGTTTATAATTATTTTATTTCAGTATGTTAAAGAGATATAAATTTTTTCTCAAAAATATTGATCAGCACATAATTGTAAAAATTATTCCATCAACAGGCGATCAACTCCACTCCCGCGGCCTGCGCGACTTCCTCCAGCCGGGGGGGGACAGGGCTGTTGGTGAACAGCACATCCACGGACTTGAGCGGGGTCACCCTCACCACGGCCTGCCGCCCGAACTTGGAACGGCTTGCCGCGAGCAGCACCTTGTTTGCATTGCGCATCATGGACTGGGCCACGCTCACATCCGCCGTGTGATAATCGAACAGATGTCCGTCCGTCTCGCTGATGCCGCCGGTGCTCGTGATCATGTAATCGCACTGGAAACCGTTGACAAACCCGATTGTGCTTTCTCCCACAAGGCCGTTGCTGCTCTTGCGCATGTACCCCGAGGCGAGAACCACCTCAAAGTCGGTCTTCTTGTTCAGCGTAAGCGCCGCCACCACGTTATTGGTGATGACCATAAGCCCGGAACGCTCAAGCAGCGCATAGGCGATGACCTCCACAGTCGTCCCCAGCGTCAGGAAAATGGAGCTGTTGTCGGGGATATACTCCGCGATGGTTCGTGCGATTCGCTCCTTGTCCTTGAAGTCCTCGACCTGCCGCGCGTCGTAGGCGCTGTTCAGGATAGTGGTGCGGCAGCTCGCCCCGCCCGGCCTGCGTTCAAGCATCCCCGTCCTGTCCAGCTCGGAAATGTCCCGCCTGATGGTCTGCGAGGAAACCCCAAGCTCCTCGGCCAGCGACTCAATGGAGACATAGCCTTGCCTCATCACGGCGTAGAGAATGGCCTGATGCCGATTTTCCTGCTTCATGCAATCCTTCCTTCAGCAAGCCGGCGGTTCCGCCGGACAGCGGGATCACGCGCGTCCATGCCGCATCCTCAATGGCGAAGTCCGGCCCGGTTTCGAGCAGCGCCTCGCGCCGCCCGTAGCCGTACAGGGCCGCGGCCGTGGACATGCCCGCTTCACGCCCCCCCAGCATGTCGAACGCCGAATCCCCGACCATGATCGACGACTCCGGCGTCGCGCCGTGACGCTCCATGAGCAGGGTCAGCATCCCGGCCTTGGAAAGCCGCCGCCCCGGCGCCGAATCGCTGCACGCAACCCCGGTCAGGAACGGCAGAAGACCCCGCGCCTCAAGCAGACGAAAGCTCACATCCTCCGGCTTGTTAGTCGCCACGAACAACCGGCGGCCCCGACTCGACAGCCGCTCGAACAGCGGCGGTATGCCGGGAAACGTCGGGCTTTCCTCAAAGGGGCAGACGCGGTAGCGCGCCCGGTAGATACGGACGATGCGGTCCAGCTCGGCTGGAACCAGATCCGGGCAGATGCCGCGAATGATGTCTTCCAGAAGCGGCCCGATGCGCCCCTTGTCCAGTTCGGGCACGGCGAGGCCCTCCTCCCGCAGTACGTTGCCGAGCAGCCGCAGAATGTCGGGCGCGCTATCCACCAGCGTCCCATCCAGATCAAAAAACCAGTCGGCGTAGCGTTCCGTTCCGCATCCCGGCATGGGGTCTCCTTCGTGTTGCAGTGAGCGGCAAGGCCGCTTCGACTTTGACAGAATGGAAGTCATTTCATGTGAATCATGAAATGACTTCCACCGTCAGACGCGAGTCTGGCGCGGCGCGAAAATCGCCGCAAGCGAGTCCCGAAAACACGTTTTCCGGCGAACAGGTTGCAGACGCGGCACGCCCGGAAGCGGGGACGCAAGCGCGGACACCATTCAGCATATGGTTTTGTTCCTTATTTATCCCGTCAGCGCTTGTCAATCGCCGCCTGACGGAGGGCGCTGTCTTCCATACAGCAAGGCAGTCAGCGGGCGAAGCTGCACCGGACATGCCGCAAGGTCAATATTGGCCCTGCAACGCCTCAGGATGCCAAAAGGCGGCTTTGCGGCAGGCGGGTTCAGACTGTGCGTCTGCCGTCGCAACAGCCGTTTGCGGGGCGCGCCTTCTTGATGTATCGTTCCGTCTGACGAACGCGCCGCAGGCCGTCGTCAACCTCAACCCTTCCGCCCATGTCCGACACCACGCCGCCTGCCTCTTCCCCTTCCCCGCCGGCTCCGCCTTCGCTTGCGCGCCGCTACATGGGCAAGCTGGCCGCCAACATCGCGACGGTTCCCATGTATCTGATCATGGAGGCCGTACTGCCCCGCGCGCTCGGGCCGCAGGCGTATGGCAACTTCAATTTCGCCACCAGCGTTTTCACCCAGTTCACGGGCTTTCTGGACATGGGGACGTCCACCTGCTTTTACAACGCGCTTTCGCGCCGTCAGCAGGAATTCCGGCTTGTGGCGTTTTATGGACGGATCTGTTGTCTTGTCCTGCTGATCACGCTGTGCGGCGGGTGCCTGCTGCTTGTGCCGCAGGCGGGCGATCTGCTTCTGCCCGGCGTGCCGGCGTGGTACGCGCCCCTGGCGGCCGTATACGGTTTTCTCCTGTGGGGAACGCGCGTCGTGCGGTCCATGAACGACGCGCTCGGCCTGACCGTGCCCGGAGAACTTTTGCGCAGCGCCGTCAATCTGCTCGGGGCGGCGCTGCTGCTTGCGCTGTTTGCGCTGGATCGACTCAATCCCGGCACGCTGTTCGGCCTGCAATACTTCATCATGGGCGGATCCATCGCCGGCTGTCTGGCGATCATGCGCCGCTCGTGGCCGCATCCGGATTTTGCCCTGAATCGGGCGCAACGCAGGGCCTACACCCGGGAATTCACCGACTACAGCGCGCCCCTTTTTGTGCAGGCGCTGCTCTCCGCCCTTGCCCTGTGCGCCGAACGCTGGATGCTGCAATGGTTCGACGGCAGTGTGCAGCAGGGGTACTTCGCGCTGTCGCAACGGGTGAGCATGGCGTGTTTCATGTTCGTATCCGCCATGACGCCGCTTGTCATGCGCGAGCTTGCCATTGCCTGGGGTCAGGGCGACAGGCTGCTCATGGGACGGCTGCTCACGCGCTTCGCGCCCCCGCTCTTCGGCATTGCGGCCTGGTTTTCCTGTTTTACGCTGGTGGAGGCGCGCACCCTTGTCGGCCTGTTCGGGGGGAGCGAATTTGCCGCCGCGCTCGTGCCGGTCCAGATCATGGCGCTGTACCCCGCCCACCAGGCGTATGGCCAGCTTGCAAGCTCGGTCTTTCACGCCACGGGCAAAACAAAAATTTTGCGCAACCTCGCCTTTGTCGAGCACCTCTGCGGCCTTGGCCTGGCCTGGCTGTTCATGGCGCCCGCGCGTCATTTCGGCCTCGGCCTCGGGGCGACGGGGCTGGCTCTCAAAACCGTGATCACCCAGGCGCTGATGGTCAATCTGCTGCTGTATCTGGCCTCGCGGATGATTCCCTTGCGCTTTTTCACCAATGTGCTGCTTCAGGCGCTGATCCTCGGGGCGTTTCTGGCGCTCGCCCAGACAAGCAGCCTGCTGGCCTCGTGGCTTTGCAACGGATCGGGCGAAGGGGTGGGGCGCTTCCTGACCTCGGGCGCATGTTATTCCGCGCTCTCAATCGGGCTGATCCTGATCTGTCCCGCGCTGTTCGGCTGCTCCCGCCAGACCTTGCGCGAACTGGCCGCCCGCGCGTTCTCCCGCTGGAGGGGAAGGCGGCAGGAAGGACGTCAGGGGCGGGCGTAAGCCTCCTCCACACGGAAACATCCGGGCGGAGCGAATCAGTCGGGGCGAGAATCCGCCCGGAAAGCGGACAGAAGGGCCGTGGCGGCCGCCGGCAGATTCCGCGCCACAAAGATGCGGCATGATCCGTGCGGCGGGATTTCGACAAATCCGCCATCCTCCGGCGGAAGGGGCCAGCCGGCGCGTTCGCTCTCGCCCTTGCCGGTCAGCACCAGCACAGCGGCGGCAAACCCCGCGTTGAAGGCGAAATGGAGATCCGCCGCCTTGTCTCCGATCATCACGCTGGCCCGCGGGTCAAGCCCCCGGGCGGCAGCGAGGCGTTCCCACAGGCCGGGAAGCGGCTTGCGGCACCGGCACCCGGCCTCCGGCGCATGCGGGCACCAGACAGCCTCGGTCAGCCGCACGCCCGCATCCTCCAGCAGATCGTCAAGGCGCTTCTGACACGCCCGAACATCCTCCTCGGAAAAATACCCGCGCCCCACGCCCGACTGGTTGGAAACAAGAAACAGATCGCAGCCGGCCCCGGCAAGGCGGGCCAGAGCCGCAGCCGCGCCGGGGAGCAGAACCACGCCTGCCGGATCGGCCAGATAGTGCCGATCTTCAATCAGCGTGCCGTCCCTGTCCAGAAACACGGAACGCAACGCCACGTCCGGCACGGGCGCTTTTGTTCCGCCCCTTTCCTGTTCCCGCTGACGCCGCTGCTCGGCTTCGTGAATTTCTCTCGGCACGGCTTCAAGACCTTCCGCATCCGGACGCAACACAATGCCGTGCCGGCGCACAAAGACAAGCACGCCCACCGTCGCCGCCACAGCCAGCGCAATGACCAGACATTCCCAGATATCCATCGGCGTTCTCCACAGCGACAGATCGGCCCCGGATTTCGGGGCGGAGTGACGAAAGAAGCGCAAGAATGCCAGACTCACGGCCCGAGGTCGAGAAAAAATGCCGCTCGGCGTGTGATTGACTCATCATATGAAGGAAATATAAGTCACACATCGGGCGAAGCATGTATTGAACATGCAGGTCGCAGCAGGCGGGGTCACGAGGGCTGACCGGAACCTTTCGTGCTCTCAACCGAGGGGTCCGGGGGCATCATGCCCCCGGCGGGGTGTGGGGCAGCGCCCCACATGGCAGCGTGCTTTTCAACCGGACACGCCCTGCCCGCCGGGGGACGGGTTGCGGCGCTATTTGATGATCAGGCGTTGTTCCTCTTCCTTGTCCGTCACAGGGTGAGGCGCGGAATCCGTCTCCGGCGAAGGCTTTGTCCTGCTTCCCGCACGGGGAACAGCGCGCAGTCCTCAGCCGCACGGCACAATGGTGAAGCCGATTTTCCTGGCCAGATAGAGCGCCAGAAGAGCGCATGCCACGGCAAGGATCACAAGCGCGATTTCAAGCATAATCGTCTCCTGAACATTATGCGGTTTGAGAGCGTTTGCCCATTGAAAGATGCTCCGGGGTCAGCCCGCATTCGCCCGCCGGCCGCGAAAAGTCGCCTTGTGCGGCCGACGTTTTCATGAGGATGACCCTAACGGATCAGCATGGCGTCGCCGTAGGAAAAAAAGCGGTAGCCGCGTTCCACGGCTTCAGCATACAGGGTGAGCATCCGTTCCCTGCCGGTCAAGGCCGAGACAAGCATGAGCAGCGTTGATTCGGGCAGATGAAAGTTGGTGATCAGCCCGTCAATGACCCGGAAGGCATACCCCGGCCGGATAAAGCTGTTCACCCAGCCGGAGCAGGGGGCGAGCGCGCCGTTTTCCGCGTTCTGCGCGGCGGCCGCGCCTTCAAGGGTCCGCGCGGCCGTGGTGCCCACCGCCAGCACGGGGCGGCCTTCGGCCCTGGCGCGGTTCACGGCCAGGGCGGTTTCGGCGGGCACTTCCGCATATTCGGCGTGCATGACGTGGTCCCGCACATCCGCGCACCGCACGGGGCTGAACGTGCCGTAACCGACGTGGAGGGTCACTTCCGCCCACTCGAAACCCCGCTCGCGGAGTCGTTGCCGCATGTCCCCGGTGAAATGCAAACCGGCCGTGGGCGCGGCCACGGAACCGGCCTTGTCCGCTCTGGCGTAGACGGTCTGGTAGCGGCCGGCGTCTTCGGGCGTATCGGGGCGGCGGATGTACGGGGGCAGGGGCAGATGCCCCAGGGTCTCGAAATGTTGGCGCAACGCCTCCGCCGCTTCTTCCGCACCGGCCGCTTTCTCCGGATCGCCCGCGGACCAGACAAGCCGCGCCCTGCACCGGCCGAAATCCCCCTTTTCCAGCACCACGACACGCAAGGCCGCCCGCTCCTGCGAACAAACGGCGGGATCCGCCGCGGAAACGGGGGCGGTCCCGGCAGCCGCCGACGCGTCAGAAACTTCACCCGGGGACAGATCAGGGTCGGGGCCGAAAACAAGCTCGTCGCCGGGGCGGATCCTGCCGGCCGGTTTGATCAGCCCCTCGGCTTCGACGGAAAACATCCTTTCCCCTACGGGGGAAACTTCGCCGCAGATCAGGGGAAGCGGGGAGAGCAGCAGAAATTCCGCCCTGCCGCCGCCCGGGCGTCTGCCGATCAGTCTGGCCGGAACCACACGGGAATTGTTGGCCACAAGCAGCGCGCCCCGCGGCAGATAGTCGGGGAGATCCGCAAACCGGGCGTGGACGGGCCGCCCGTCTCCCGCCGGAACACGATCCGCCACAAGCAGGCGCGATGCCCCCCGCTCGCCCGGATGCTGCGCGATCTGCGCCTCGGGCAGGGGGAAACGGTAGGACGACAAGAGAGTATCCGGGGGCAAAGCCGCGACGCTGAACATGAAAGCCACTTTCCTGAGCCTGAAGTGTTCCAAAGCTGTGTTTTTTTCGTTCCCATCCGGTCCTGACCGGCCCGAGCTTTTGTTCCTATCTTGTTTCCATCCTGTTTCCAAGCGCTTTTTCCACAGGGAAAGACAGGGCTTTCCGGCTCTTCCGATCGACAGGAATACCGAAGGCTTTCTCCAGCAAATTCCACAGTATTCGAGGACTTGTTTCACAAAGCGATCTCTGGTAGATTGAGGAGAAGTCGTTTTATGAATGCCTTCCGGCGATTCGGAGTATCCCCCCGTGTCCAAGCATCTCCTGCGCCGTCGCCTGCTCGAGCGGATCGAGCCGCGCGACAAGGAAAGCCGCGCGAGCGATCCGCCTCGTCCCTCCGAAGAAATCGTGCGCATGTGCTTCGATCCGCTGGATATCGAGTGGGAAGCCGAAGCAAACCGCCTTCGTGTGTTCTTTCCCCATCGTTTTTTCGGCGCGCGTTTTGCCGACCTTTTTCAGGCGGATTTTGAAGAAACAGCGCGCGGAATCTTTGGGGAAGACCTGGCGTTCGCCTACAGCGTCGCGAATGCGGGCGCCCTTTCGGGCGGTGGGGCGCGCTGGCTGGAAAGGAAAGAGCCGGCGGAGTTTCGAGGGGGCGGCCTGGCCGGATCGGCGGGGGCGGCGCGGCCGCATCCCGCCCTGATCAACCCTTTCCCCTTTGGGGAGGAACGCACGTTCGACACGTTCATCGCCAACGGCAAGCACAAGTGGGCGCTGACGCTCGCCCGCGATCTCGCGCGGCGGGCCGCGCACGGCACAGGCGGCGGGAACGGGAAAAAAGATGGGGAAGAAGACGGGGAAACGCCCGGCCTGCTCGTGCTGTGCGGCGGGCACGGCACAGGCAAAACCCACCTGATCCATGCCGTTGGCAACGAGCTTTTCCGCACGCTCGGGCGGGATCTCCGCCTCCTTTCGGCAGACGATCTGACAGAGCGTTTCGTGACCGCGCCGGGAGCGGCCGCGCGCGTGGCCCTGCGCCGGGAGCTTGCCGACGCCCGCGCCCTGCTCGTCGACGACGCCCAGCGCCTGAGCGCCGGAGCAGGCGGGCAGACAGGCCATACGGCGCATCTTGCGAACGAGTTGCAGGCGGACGATCTGCAAAACGAGCTTTGCCTGATCCTCGACCGCTTTCTGGAGCAGGGAAAGGCCGTGATGTTCGCCGGAGTCGGCCACCCGCGCGACTGGCGGCTCGCCGCCGGGCTTTTTTCCAGGCTCGAAACCGGGCTGTGGGCGGAACTGCCGGAACCGGATCTGGACGTGCGCCTGCGCTACGCCCAGCAGCAGGCCAGGGCGTGCCGCACGCCCCTGCACAGGGAAACGCTCCTCGTGCTTGCCCAGCACTGCCCGGACATTCGCCGCCTTTCCGGCCTGTTGCGCCGTGCGGCGGCCCACCGGGCGCTGCTCGGCAGGGAACTTTCGGAACAGGATATCCTCACCATCCTCAAACAGGGGGCGGACGCCTCTCCGCTCACCCCCCAGCTCATCATCAGCATCGTGGGGGAACGGTGCGGCATCCCGCCCCGGGAAATCCTGGGGGAAAAACGCCGGCCGGATCTGGTTCAGGCCCGGCAACTGGCCATGTACCTGTGCCGGGAACTGCTCGGCCATTCCTACCCGGTCATCGGAAAAATCTTCGGGGGGAAAGACCACAGCACCGTGATGCACGGCGTCAAAAAAATCAAACAATTACAAGATACTGATCGACTTGTTCACAGTATGGTGACAGAATTGACAAGAGCGTGCCGCAAACGGAGCGGCTGAACGTCCGGGCCGGAAACATGTTCCCGACGAGCCTATCCCGTCAAAAGAAATGTTCCGAATATATTTTTTGATTTCAAAAGGTTAATGTCTTTTTGCACAAAGCGTCACCCTCAATGATCTACAACAAGGATTTTTTTATGTTTTTGACAGTAAAGAAAGAAGACATCATCGAAGGCTTGCAGAAAGCCGCCGGCATCATCCCCACAAGGGCGGGAGCCGCCTATCTCCGCTCGCTCTGGATACAGGCGGAAGAAAACGCCCTGACCATCATGGCCACGGATGCGAATATCGAGTTCATCGGCTCCTATCCCGCCGAGGTGCGCGAACCGGGACTGGCTGGCGTGAACGGGCGCAATCTGGTGGATCTTGTCCGGCGTCTGCCGGCCGGCGAACTCAAACTGCGTCTGGATCAGAGCGAGGGCGGAAGCGGCACGCTGATCATCGAGCAGGGACGCCGCACCTACAAACTGCCTTCCAACGAACCCACATGGTTTCAGACGCTGACGCCCTTCCCGGCCGAAAACGCCGTGGTCTGGTCCGGGGACTTTCTTCAGGAACTCATCGATCGCGTGTTTTTCTGCATCAGTGATGACGAGGCTTCGGACGCCATAGCCTGCCTGTACGTCAAGCCGCTGCCGGCGACCGACGGAGCGCGATCCGGAACCATCGACGTCTGCGGCCTGAACGGACACCAGTTCGCCCTGACCCGCTTCACCAACGACGATCTGGCCGCCCGTCTGCCCGAAGAGGGCATTCTTGTGCAGCGCAAGTATGTGGCCGAATTGCGGAAGTGGCTGGAAGAAGAAGAGATAGAGGTCAATTTTACCGACAAGCGCGTCTTTGTCCGCTCGGGAGACAAGCGGGAAACCCTGAGCCTGCCCCGGGCGACGTACGCGTATCCGGAATATACGGCCTTTCTCTCCCGTCTTTCCGGCGGGGATATCTCCAAACTCAAGATCAACCGCAAGGATTGTCTCGACGCGCTGGACCGCATTTCCATTTTCAATACGGACAGCGACAGGTGCGCCTATTTCGATCTTGGCGCGGACGAGGTCATGCTTTCCGCCCAGGGTCAGGATACGGGATCGGCCAACGAATCCCTTGAAACGTCCTACGACGGGTCCATCAGCCGGATCGCCTTCCCCACCAAGAACATGATGGAAATCCTCACGCACTACCAGTCCGCCGATGTGACCCTGACCCTGACGGGCGCGGAAGGTCCCTGCGGCGTCGGCGGCGAGCAGGATCCGGACTACACCGTGCTGATCATGCCCATGAAGATTGCGGAGCAGAACTACTATGAAGAAGAGGCGTAAGCCCCGGGCGCCGCACGCCCGGAACGCATGACAACGCCGTCCGCCAACCGCCCCCGCGGGCAAAACCCTGTCAAACGGATTTTCAGCTCATGACACCAGAAGCGTCTCAAGCATATACAGCGGATTCCATCACTGTCCTTGAAGGGTTGCAGGCCGTGCGCAAGCGGCCCGCCATGTACATCGGCAGCACCGACAGCCGCGGTCTGCACCATCTCGTGTACGAGGTGGTGGACAACTCCATCGACGAGGCCATGGCCGGGTACTGCACGCGCGTCGAAGTGGTTCTGCACCTCGACAACAGCGTGACCGTGCGCGACAACGGGCGCGGCATCCCCGTGGACATCCACCCCAGGGAAGGCGTTCCCGCCGTGCAGGTGGTCATGACGAAACTCCATGCCGGGGGCAAGTTCGACAACAGCGCGTACAAGGTTTCCGGCGGGTTGCACGGGGTGGGCGTTTCGTGCGTCAACGCCCTGTCGGAGTGGCTGGAAGTCACGGTGCGGCGGGACGGCAGGCGCTGGAAACAGCGCTACAGCCGGGGCGTGCCTCAGGAAGAATTGCAGGCCGTGGGCGAATCGGACAGCCACGGCACCACCGTGCGCTTTCTGCCTGATGAAAGCATCTTTGAATCCACGGAATTCTCCTACGAAACGCTGAAAAAGCGTTTTGAGGAACTGGCCTACCTGAACCGGGGGCTGGAAATCGAATGCCGGGACGAACGCACGGGCGAGGTCCACCTGTTCCATGCGGAAGGGGGCATCCATCAGTTCGTGAAGGATTTGAACGAGAGCGAAACCGTCCTGCACCCGATCATCGACGGGGAAGGCGTGTCCGACGGCGTCACGGTGGATTTCGCCATCCAGTACAACGCCGGGTACAAGGAAAACACGCTCACCTTCGCCAACAACATCCGCACCAAGGAAGGCGGAACCCACCTTGCCGGCTTCAAGACCGCGCTGACCCGTGCGATCAACGGCTACATCAAGAACCAGCCGGATCTGACCAAGAAGATCAAGGGGCAAAGCCTTTCCGGCGACGACGTGCGGGAAGGGCTTACCGCCGTGCTCAGCGTCAAACTGCCGCAGCCGCAGTTTGAAGGGCAGACCAAAACCAAGCTGGGCAACAGCGAGATCGCGGGGATCGTGGCGGGCATCGTCTACACGAAGCTTGACGTGTACTTTCAGGAAAATCCCAAGGATGCCCGCCTGATCATCGACAAGGCCGTGGACGCCTCGCGCGCCCGCGAAGCGGCGCGGCGCGCCAAGGAGCTTGTGCGCCGCAAGGGCGCGCTGTCGGACAACGCCCTGCCCGGCAAGCTCGCCGACTGCCAGAGCAAGGATCCGGCGGATTCGGAACTCTTCATCGTGGAAGGGGACTCGGCCGGCGGCTCCGCCAAGCAGGGGCGCAACCCCACCACCCAGGCCATTTTGCCCCTGCGCGGCAAGATCCTGAATACCGAGCGCACCCGCTTTGACCGCATGCTGGCCAACCGGGAAGTGAAGGCGCTGATCACCGCGATGGGCGCCGGCATCAGCACCGGAGAGAGCGAGGAAGATACCGACTACTCAAAGCTTCGCTACCACAAAATCGTGATCATGACCGACGCCGACGTGGACGGCGCGCATATCCGCACCCTGCTCCTGACCTTTTTCTTCCGCTACTATCCGGGGCTGATCGACAACGGTTACCTGTACATCGCCCAGCCCCCCCTCTACCGCGCGCACAACAGCCGCATGGAAGAATTCATCAAGGACGACCCGGCGCTGGAAGACTTCCTGATGCGGCGGGTGAGCGGAGACATGGAAGTGCGCGCGGTCAACGGCACGGTGTTCAGGGGAGAGGAAATTTCCGAATTCATGCGCCGGATCGACCATCTCGCCCAGCGCGTGCACGATGCGGAACTGGCCGGCATCCAGCGCGATCTCTTTCTGGAACTGGTGAACGTGAACGAACGGGTCACGCCCGATTGCCTGGCCGAAGACACCTGGTGCGCCGAGTTCCTCAGGGAAAGAGGCTACATCCTGAAGCGGGAGACCGAATCCCACGAGGACGGAGATCGCGTCTTCGCCATCATAGAGAACATCAACGGCCACCGGACGCGCATCGCGGCGGAGTTTTTCACCTCGCGCATGTACCTGAACTCGTGGGAGGCGCTTGATTCCATCCGCCGAAAGTGCGGCGGGCTGACCTTCACCCTGCGCAGCAGGGAGACCGAGCTTGAAGCCCCGGATATCTTTGAACTGCGTTCGCTGACTCTGGAGGAAGCGCGCAAGGGGATCAACATCCAGCGTTACAAGGGCCTTGGCGAAATGAACCCGGAACAGCTCTGGGTCACCACCATGAACCCGGAAAACCGGACGCTCCTCCGCGTGACCGTGGAAGACGCCCAGGAAGCCAGCGACACCTTTGAACAGCTCATGGGCGATCGCGTGGAGTCGCGCCGCGAATTCATCGAACGCAACGCGCTGACAGTCCGGGATCTGGATATCTGAAACATCGCCTTTTTCGGAGAAGCGATCCCCGTGAATCGCCTGCCGGGCGCTTCATGAACTGAGTTGTGAACAACATTTTGGGGAAATTCCATGTCGCAGTCGCAGCAGGTCAGCATTGAACAGGAAATGCGAAAATCCTATCTGGAGTATTCGCTCAGCGTGATCATCGGGCGAGCCATACCCGACGCGCGGGACGGTCTCAAGCCCGTGCACCGTCGCATCCTTTTCGCCCAGCACGAGCTTGCCAACAGTTACAACCGGCCGCCCAAGAAATGCGCGCGCATCGTGGGCGACGTCATCGGCAAATACCACCCGCACGGGGACACGGCCGTGTACGAAGCCCTGGTGCGCATGGCCCAGGATTTTTCCATGCGCGATCCCCTGGAGGACGGGCAGGGAAACTTCGGCTCCATCGACGGCGACGCGGCGGCGGCCATGCGCTACACGGAAGTGCGCATGTCCCGCCTGGCCGGGGAATTTCTGAGCGATCTCGACAAGGAGACCGTGGACTTTCGCCCCAACTACGACAACACCCTGGCCGAACCCGTGGTGCTTCCGGCGCGCGTGCCGAACCTCCTGCTCAACGGATCCTCGGGCATCGCCGTGGGCATGGCCACCAACATCCCCCCGCACAATCTGGCGGAACTGTGCGACGCCCTGCTTCTGCTCATCGACGCGCCGCAAAGCAATGTCGAAGATCTGATGGAACATGTGCAGGGGCCGGATTTTCCCACCGGCGGTTCCGTGTATGCCGGGCAGGGGCTGTACGACGCCTACGCGACAGGGCGCGGCACGGTGAAAGTGCGCGGGCGCGTGGAGCTTGAAGAACGCAAGAAGGGTCTGCAAAGCCTGATCATCCGGGAAATTCCCTATGGCCTGAACAAGGCGAGCCTGGTGGAAAAAATTGCGGCCCTGGTCAATGACCGCAAGATCGACGGGATCACCGATCTTCGCGACGAGTCGGATCGCCGGGGCATCCGCGTCGTCATCGAACTGCGGCGCGGGACCATTCCCGATATCGTGATCAACGCGCTGTACAAGTACACGCCGCTGGAAAATTCCTTCGGCATCAACATGCTGGCGGTGCTGGACAATCGGCCGGTGCTGCTTGATCTCAAGTCCGCGCTGATGTGCTTTCTGGATCACCGGCGCGAAGTCGTGGTGCGGCGCACCCGCTACGAACTGGGACGAGCCGAGGCGCGCGCCCATATCCTCCAGGGTCTGCTCAAGGCGCTGGATCACATCGACGAAATCGTCGCGCTCATCCGCTCTTCGGCCACCCCGCCGGAAGCAAAGGAACGCCTGATGGATCGTTTCGCCCTGAGCGACGTGCAGGCGCAGGCCATTCTTGACATGCGCCTGCAACGCCTGACCGGGCTTGAGCGCAACAGGCTTGAGGACGAATTGCGCGAATTGACGCAAAAGATCGCCTGGTATCAATCCATTCTTGGCGACGCCGCCGTGCTCTGGGGCGTGATCCGCGACGAAATCACGGAAATAAGGAAAACCTACGCCACCCCCCGGCGCACGGAAGTGATCCGCGAGGCGCTGACAGGCATCGATATCGAGGATCTCATCCCGGACGACGACGTGGTGATCACCCTCTCCCGGCGCGGCTACATCAAGCGCACCAGCCTTGCCGCCTACCAGCAGCAGCGGCGGGGGGGCAAGGGCATCGCCGGCGTCCATACCGGCGAGGACGACAGCGTGCAGGAATTCATCACCACGACAAACCATCAGTTCCTGCTCATGTTCACCAACAAGGGGAGGATGCACCAGCTCAAGGTGCATCAGGTTCCCGAAGGAAGCCGGACGGCGCGCGGCGTGCACATCGCCAATCTGGTTCCGCTGGAGAAAGAGGAATGGGTGACCACGGCCCTGACCGTGCGCGAATTTGCGGAAGATCGTTCGTTTCTTTTCGCCACGCGCCGGGGCATGGTCAAGCGCTCCAGCGCTTCCCTGTACGCCAGGGCGCGCAAGACGGGCATTCTGGCCGTTGGTTTGCGCGAGGACGACGAACTGATCATGGTGCGCGAGATCACGGACGAGGACTTTGTGGTTCTGGCCACGGCCGACGGCATCGCCATCCGCTTCAGTTGCAGGGAAGTCCGCAACATGGGCCGCAGCGCCACCGGGGTGAAGGGCATCGCCCTGCGTCACGGGGACACCGTCGTCGCCTGTCTGGCGCTCAAGGAAGGCGAGGCCCCGGCCATCATGACCGTGTCCGCCCTTGGCTACGGCAAGCGCACCAGCGTCGATCTCTACCGGGTGCAGAGCCGGGGCGGCAAGGGAATCATCAATTTCAAGGTCACGCCCAAAACCGGGCCGGTGATCGGCGCGCGGCCGGTCTCCGATGATGAAGCCCTGGTCCTGCTCACCTCCACCAACAAGATCATGCGCATGAGCGTGGACGAGATCCGTTCGGTGGGGCGCGCGACCATGGGCGTGCGCCTGGTGCGCCTGGACGAGGGCGCGCGCGTGGTGGCCTTCGATACCGTGAATTCCGAGGCGGAAGACGGGGAAGCCATTGCCGGGAAAGCCTCCGTGGAAACATCTTCCCCGGCGGAGGAAGAGAGCGCGGCGGCCCCCGCTCCGGAATCCGGAACCGGCGCGCATGAGGGAGAGACGGATTGAACCTCGCGCGTCCTGGCGCACATCCTGACGCACGTCCTGGCATGCATTCCGGCACGCGTTCCGGCCTCCTTGCTTCAATGTGGCGAGGCATGGCGGCGCCGGGGCTGGTCTGTCTTGTCGCGGCCCTTTGTGCGGCTGGTTGCGAGCGGCCGCCCCTGGCCGACGACTTGTCCGAAGCGCGACGGGCCATGCGGGAAGGGGACGCGGCGACGGCCCAACGCTACCTTGAGCGTTGCCTGCGCAGCGCGACCGATCCCGATCGGCGCTGGGAGGCGTGGAACGAACTGCTCGGGACGGCGCGCGCCGGCGGGCAGGAGGACTGGCTTGCGGACAGCCTCGAAGTCATGCTCATGGAGTATGAAAGCGACCCCGTCCGGAGCAGGGAAATCCTGTTCCGCCTGGCCGAAACCAGTGAAAAGGCCGGCCGCCTTGAACGCGCCGAGATGTATTGGGGGCGCTGTCTTGAACAGGCGGACCTTGATCCGGAGAGCAAGGCGACGGTCTTGCGACGACGGGCCGCCCTGAACAACCGCTTGCGCCGTTTCGAGGCCGCCCGTGCCGACTGGCGCGCCTGCCTTGCCCTGCCTCTGCCGGGGGCGTTGCGGGCCGAATGTCTGTTCGAACTGGCGGACGGCGCCGCCGCAAGGGATCTTCCGGGTGAAGCGGAACGCTACGCGCGCGAGGTGCTGGAAAGCGAAGAGGCTGATCCGGCGCTGAAAAGCCGGGCCGGGTTCATTGTGGGCGACATTCAGGAACAGCGCGAACAGTTTGCTGAAGCTCTGGCGACTTTCCAATCCATCCGCGACGCCTACCCGAACCCTCTGGCCGTGGATGTCCGGATCGAGTACTTGAAAAAAAAGGTCAAAAACAAGAGGTAGATGCCAATGGACGATCGTTTCCCCGCATACCGGGGCAAGATGGAATATGTCTGCCTGAACTGCGGCGAACGCTATCCGATCGATCGCCTGCTGTACGCCTGTCCGGCCTGCCGCGGCGTTTTTCTGCTGGAAGACGCCGGTTTTGATCGGCTGAAGGAACGCGACGGCGCGTCATGGCGCAAGCTGTTCGACGCGCGCGCCATGACGCGGCGGCGGGCGCTGCGCGGCATTTTCCGTTTTTACGAACTGATGGCGCCAGTGCTGGAAGAAGAGGACATTCTTTTTCTTGGCGAGGGCGGAACGCCCGTTGTGGAAGGCGCGCCGGCCCTGCGCAAGGCGCTGAACGCGCGTTTTTCCTTCAAGTACGACGGGCAGAACCCGAGCGCCTCGTTCAAGGATCGGGGCATGGCCTGCGCCTACAGCTATTTGCGGGCGCTGGTGCGGATGCACGGCTGGGACGAAGTGCTGACCATCTGCGCTTCCACCGGAGACACGTCCGCGGCGGCGGCTCTGTACGGGGCGTATGTGGGCGATCCGATCCGGACCGTCGTCCTGCTCCCTCAGGGCAGGGTCACGCCCCAGCAGCTTTCCCAGCCGCTGGGGAGCGGGGCCGCGGTGCTGGAGATCCCGGGGGTGTTCGACGACTGCATGAAGGTGGTGGAACACCTGGCGGAACATTACCGGGTGGCTCTGCTCAATTCCAAAAACAGCTGGCGCATCCTCGGGCAGGAATCCTACGCCTATGAGGCGGCGCAATGGTACGGCTGGGATCTCGGGGACAAGACGTTTTTTGTGCCCGTGGGCAACGCCGGGAACATTACGGCCGTCATGTCCGGCCTGCTCAAACTGCGCCAACTGGATATCATTCCCGCTTTGCCCCGGTTGTTCGGCGTCCAGTCCGAACATGCCGATCCGGTGTGGCGGTACTACAGCCGGCCGGCTTCGGAACGGCGCTACGAACCCGTGACCGTGCGCCCCAGCGTGGCCCAGGCCGCCATGATCGGCAACCCGGTCTCCTTCCCGCGGGTGCGCGCGCTGGTGGAACGCTACGAGGCCGCGGGCGGCAGTTTCGGCGTGGTTCAGGTGAGCGAGCAGGCCATCATGGACGCCACCATCACCGCCAACCGGCACGGCCACATCATCTGCACCCAGGGCGGCGAATGCCTGGCCGGCCTGCTTCAGGCCAGAGCCGACGGTCTTGTGCGGGCCGACGAGGAAGCCCTGCTCGATTCCACGGCGCATATCCTGAAATTCGCCGATTTCCAGAACCACTACCTGACGCAGACCTTCCCGTCCGAATACGGGGTGACGCCGAATCCGGATCTGGCCAACGCGCCGCGCCTTGTCATGGATGCGGCGGAAAAGGAACGCATCATGGCCAGGGCAAAAATGGCCGGCGCAAACAACGACGCGCCCCGCGCGTTTGCCGAAGCCGCGGCCGCGGCCGTGGCGAAGCGGCTGGGTTTGAGTCCACTGAGCGCCTGAAATCCCCCTGGGGGTTGACCCCGGGTCTTTGCCGGTCTGGCGCAACGCGTCAGCCGGCCGCCCCCAACAATGCCGGCCGCCGGGCAGGCTGTGTCTAGCCCTGTTCAAGGCGTTTGGGGCAGGTTCGGCAGCGGACGGGCGGCGTGTCGGAAGCAAGGGCCGCCCGAAAGCCCGTCCAAGCCGGGCCGTTCCAGACGGCCAGCGGCTGTTCGCGTTCCACGGAGCCGAACACGAGGCGTTCCGGTTCCGTTGTCCCGGGCACGCAGGCATACACACAGGGAGCAAGATCACCGTCGACGCCCACATAGAGGGTGCGCGCGGCTTCTTCCCGGCAGCCGCCGGGGCGCGGGCGCGTGGAAGGCAGGGCGTAGTGCACGTCCGCCCCGAAATGTGCGGCCCGGGACGCGACTTCGCGCAGAATGCTCCGCGCGGCCTCGATCTGTTCCCGCGCTTCGGGCGTGACGGGTGGGGGAAACGCTTCCGCCGCCAGATCCGGGCCGGGAATGTAGTCCAGCGTGCTGATCACGGCCGCATGCACGCCGAGATCGCGCATGAGTTCGGGCAGTCGGCGCACGGCGTCAAGCTGTGACGGGAGCAGCAGGTAGGCGAGGTGCACTTCCAGATGCACGGCGTTGCGCGCCCGGCGCACGGTCTGCAAGTGCTGTATGGCCTCCGTCACGCGCGCGAACGGCACGCCCGCGCGCGGCGCGTTGGAAGCCTCGTCCGTGCCGACAAGGGAAAACGCCACCACGTCAATGCCGCTGTCCACGATCTGGCGCGCCAGATCGTCGTCCATGCGCAGGCCGCAGGTCGTGGTGGACACCCGACAGCCGGCGCGCAGGGCCAGCCGGGCGAAATCCATGAAGCGCGGGTGCAGGAAGGGTTCTCCCCAGCCTTGCAGATGGGCGCGCCCCGCCTGCCGCAGCAGCGGCCAGAGCGCGGCGAAGGTTTCCGCCCGCATGTGCCGGCCAGGCCAGGCGGCGGCCCGTGTGGTGTGCGGGCAGTAGACGCAGCGCCCCGGGCAGAGCGAGGTGACCCCGATCTGGACGCAGGCCAGGGCGCGCGGCCGGCCGAGCAGGGCTTCGCGCAGGCTTTCCCAGACGCCGGGTCCGGTCAGGGCCGGATTCGCAAGGGGGTCTGTGGGCGGATTTTGGGCCGAATCGGGGAGAAGGGGCCGGCTTTCGTTCCCCGAGTTCGGCGCGGGAGCGTCGTTCAGAACCATTTGCGCCACCAGGGAGCCCGCGCGGGCGTCCAGCTTGTTTCCACATGGGGCAGTATCGGCGTCGCCCCCCATTTTCGCTTGAAAAAGGCGATGCCGGGATTGATTCCCAGCCCGAGGTTGAGCCGGCTGTGGCCGCGCGCCGTCGCCGTTTCCGCCAGGGCGGACAGGAGCAGATCCGCCGTGCCCGGCGGGCTGTCCGGCCGCCGGAACGCGAAGAGGTAAAAGGCGGTGGACAGGGCGGAACAATCGCCCACGCACAGACCCTCCAGCCGGCCGGAGGCGGAGCGGGCCGAAAAGAGCAGCGCGTCCGGCACAGCTTCCAGGTACGCGCCGATGCGGCGAAACAGCGTGGCCGAACCCGGCCCGAGCGGGCGCGAACGCAGAAAGCTTTCCACAAGTTCTCCGTGCTCCCGCGTCCACTGTTCCGCTCCCAGATGGATTTTCGGGCCGGTTATCCGTTCGTTCTCCCGATTGTTTTTCCGCGTGTGTTCCCGAAAAGGGGAAGCGTCCGTTCCCGGCGCGGCGGGATCGGAAGATTCCAGCGTCACATCCCGTTGCGCGCGGAGCAGCGTGTTGCGCCACTTCTGGCCGGCGCGTCCGGCGGGCGGGCGCACGGGCAGGGGCAGACCCCAGTAGTGATCCGTGCTTGAGACGGCGTCGTGCGGCGCGGCGGCAGGGCGGCAGGGCGCGAGGACGGTGATCCGCTCCACGCCGGGGAGAGTCAGGGCGCGTTCCACGCTTTCGTTCACGCTGGCGGCGACGGCCGCGAGGCGTGCGGGATTTTCGGTTTCCCCATGTGTTTCGCCGGTTGTTTCGTCCGAGGTTCCGCCCGGCGTTCCAGCAGACGGGCAGACGGCCAGCACCAGCCGCCCGTCGCGCCGGTAGCCTATTCCCTCGCCGCAGGGGCAGGGCGTGCCGCCGCCCATCGCAAGGACATAGGGGACAAGGTATTCCGGCGTGGGGGCTGCCGCCGTGTACGCGGCAAGACGGGGAGAAAGCGTTGCTTCGGGCATCAGGCGCGCTCCGGAGTCATGTGCGATCCAGCATGGCCCGCAGGCGGTGTTTCCAGGTGGGCAGAACACGGCGCACCGTAAAGCCGTCCTCCCGCAACATGCCGCGCAGGTTGATCAGGTGCGCCGCGCCCACGAACACGGCGCAGCCGCCTTCTTCCAGAAAGGGACGCATCCGTTCGCGGAATCGCTGATCCCTGTGGTCTATGATCTGTTCGGTCCGGGTGGGGAATTCCGCGCTGGTTCCGATCATCCGTTCCAGATCGCCGGCAAGGTAGGCGGCCACGTTGCGCCGGATAGTGGCTTTCCAGTCGGCGCAGTTCCGGAAAAAGGCCAGCACGCGCGGCACGGGCACGGCCTCCAGCGAGGCGATCTGTTCCTCCAGGCTTTCCATGCCGAGCACAGTGCGCCCCATGTCGTGCGCGATGCGCCATGCCTCCAGATCCACGGATTCGCGCCAGCCCTGCCGCTCGAGAAACGCCGTCCACAGCGAGAACAGCGCGCACCAGTGCCGCGTCTCCCGCAAAAAGAAGCGCACATCGGCCGGGTTGGGGTGAGCGCAGTTGAGCAGCCGCGCCAGCCGCCCCTGCGGGCCGCGCACCGCGCGCTCAAGGCGGCGGATTTCTTCTTCCCGCAACAGGCTGTCCAGGCTGGTTCCCGGCCCGAAGGCCGGTCCGGATGCCGGATCGAAGCCCGTACAGGGGGTGAGATTCCTGCCGACGCGGTCCACCTCGTTGAGGGTGTCCGCATCAAGCGCGCCTTCAAAGAGCACGGTGTCCACCCGCTCGAAGAGGCGGCGCAGGCTGTGTTCAAAGGAATAGCAGAAAAAGTGCGCGCTCCCGCCTATCCACGAACACCGGCCGTTTTTTTCCACCTCCCACAGCATGGCGAAGGGGCGTTGTTCCGGCAGGGCGGCCAGAAGCTTGCGCTTGGACAGATCCGGCGGCGCTTCCAGGAGCAGGCGGAAAAAGGCGTCTGCCGTTTCGCGGCCGGCGGAGGCAGCTTCCGTCCAGGCGGCCATGCGATAGGGCAGGGCGGGAACGGCTCCCCATTTGGTCTTGAAGCGCCGGATGCCGGCGTTGACCCCGAGGCCGAGGTGCACATACGCCTTTCCCGCCGCCCGCGCGCCGGCCAGCATGTGCGCGAACAGCAGATCCGAGGCGTACGGCGTGGGATGTTCGCGCGAATGCGCGCCGATGATGTAGGCGCTGAAGGCGGCGGGGCTGTAATCCAGCAGAAGACAGGCGGCCAGGTTGCCTTCGGCGTCCCAGGCGTTGAGCAGGCGGAGATCGGGCGTGCCGGGCGCTGTTGGCGCTTCGGATGTGTCGCCGGCGATGCCGCGCAACGCGGCCTCCGTGCTGGCGTACAGGCCGCGCACAGCAGGCTTGAGCGGCGTGCGGGCCATGAATTCCGCCCACAGCCGGCGATGGGCCGGGGTGAACGCGCGGCCTTCCTCCACGCGGAGAGCGGCGGCCGCGCGCTCCAGCGGGCGTTTCAGCCGGGCAGGGGGAGAGGCGTTTGCCGGGAGGGTGTAAAACTGATCCTCATCCGTCAGGTGCGGCCGCAGGCGTTCCGGCAGCCGGGGACCGACCGCCCAGCAGTCCACGGCGCGCCCGCCCTGCCGGGCCGGAACACGGCGCAGGGCGGCGCGGAGTGCCGCTTCAAAGGCGCCATCGTCGTACTCGCCCGTCAGGGGATAGGCCACGGCCATGAGCCAGTCTTCCCCCGTGAAAAAGAGGTAGCCGTTCTCCACACGGGCCTTTCCGCCGGACATGGCTTCCATGAAGGGGAGAGAATGCTCGGGTACGCTGGCCAGGGCAAGCACGGTTTCCGATTCGGACAGAGCGGGAGGGATCATGAGGAGCAAATACCGCACAGGACGCGCAAGTGCAACGTGCATCCGCCCGCGACAGAGCGGGCAAGCCGCGCTTTGCCGCTCCTGTCCCGCTCCGCGGGGAAGCGAAGGAACGCCGCGATTGAAAATGATAATTCAGCGGTGTAACTGGAAGCCGCTTGTTGGCAAGCTAAGTCAGATCTGCTACCCTATGAACGAGGAGTCGCTATGCCAGTCATTGCCCGATTTTACGGTATTATTATCAAAATGTATTTTCTGTCTGGAGAGCATAATCCACCGCATTTTCACGCAATTTATGGGGAATATGTTGGCGTGATTGATTTGAAAACTTTTCAGATGCTTGAGGGAGATCTGCCAGCAAAAGCACTTAATTTGGTGCAGGAGTGGGCAATGCTCCATCAGAAGGCTTTGCAGCATATGTGGGAAAGTCAGGATTTTCAGCAACTGCCTCCGTTGCTCTAGGAAGGTTTGGTATGTTTCATCGTATTACAAGTGTAAATCCTGTTGAAGATATGAGAATCATTGTACATTTTGTTGATAATACAAGTAAGTGTTACGATGTAAAGCCATTGATGAAGCAATCTTCTTCATTTAAAGTATTGCTTGTGCCTGCTGTATTCAAGCAAGTTCGTGTCGATGTGGGAGGATACGGCGTAAGCTGGAATGATGAACTTGACATATCCTGCAATGAATTGTGGGAGAGAGGACAATTATTGCTATAAGAAAATTTATCCAAAACTCATTTCATAACTCAGCCTTGAGACTGAATTATGAAGATCATTCGCCAAAAAACGTGGTTTTTGGCTCATTCACGGCGCTTTTCGCGCCGCTCCAGACTGCCGTCCGGCGTTGGAAGTCATCTCATGGGAATTATGAAATGACTTCCACATAGTTAATCCAGATACATCTGGATCGCCGGATATGAGTTTAGGAGGAAGACTGTCCCGCAAAGATGACAAACGTATATTTTCAATCGCAAAATGCTCTAAAGAACAGCGCGATGATGCCGATAGGGAGAACAGGCGGTTCGCCCGATTTCACGGGCTTTTCAGGGGCAGATCTTATTTTGGGGAGGGCGCTTGACGTCGATTTCCATCCGCACAAATCTTATGGCCGGGAACACGGCCCGCACGCTGGGGGCGCATTATGACCGGCTCTCCACATCCGTACAGAGGTTGTCTTCCGGATTGCGTGTGAATTCCGCGGCGGACGATGCGGCCGGGCTGGCGATCCGCGAACTGATGCGGGCGGACGTGGCCAGCCTCAATCAGGGCATCCGTAACGCCAACGATGCCATATCTCTGATCCAGACGGCGGACGGCGCGCTGGCCGTCATCGACGAAAAGCTCATCCGCATGAAGGAACTGGCCGAACAGGCCGCGACCGGAACGTACAATTCCACCCAGCGTCTGATCATCAACAGCGAATTTCAGGCCATGGCCGACGAGATAGACCGCATTGCCAACGCCACGGACTTCAACGGGATCAAGTTGCTGGACGGCTCCCTGAGCGGCGCGCATGACGGCAGTGGTCCGGTTTCCTCCGGGGCCGTCAAGGTGCATTTCGGCGCCGGCAATGACTCCGCGGAGGATTATTACTACATAGAATGCGCCAGCGCCACCGTGGGCGCGCTGTTCGCGGGCGTTGCGGGCGACGCCGGCATGGACGTCAATATGACGACGAATGACAACCATGCTCCCGGCAATGAAAAAAACGTTTTCATGGGGCCTGAGGGACAGCCCCTCCTCACGCTGCAGCAGGTGGTTTCCTCGCCCGGCGTCTGGTGTGTGGGCCTGCCCCATGACTATGATCCCTATGATCCGGACAAGGCCGTTGAAGACAACTTCATGTTTGTCATTCCCAAGGGGACAAAAAATTTCATCATCAATATCCAAGGGATGCCCGGGCTGGGACTGCAAGGGGACAATGATATCCAGCTCTTCACCACTTCCGGCGTTCATCTTGCCGGAACGCCGCGGGATGATAATGTCTACAATCCGTGGGGAACGGGCGATGTCTTTGATGATCAGAAGATACTCGATCGCCTTGGCTTTGCAAAAAACGACTATGACGGTTCCCGGCTCAACAGCGGGCCTGCCAATTACGACGGCACGACGCTCAACAAGAGCACATATAACGGCATGACCATCGGCTATACCGGCGACGCCGACCGGTACGACGCCGTCCCCAACGACGGCATGGCCCAGACCTGGGAGGATTACGAAACGCTGACCATTGATGAGGTAACGGAGGATCTGATTCTCTGGCTGCCGGGACAGGCAAGCGCGTCCTTCAAGGTCAACTGGTTCACGGACACGGACATGGGCAGGCCGAGCGTCGAAACGCAGGAAAAGGCGCAGCAGGCATTGGGGAAAATTGATGACGCCATTGTCAAAAAAGACTCCATCCGCGCTCACCTTGGCGCGCTCCAGAATCGCCTTGAAAACACGGTGACGAATCTCTCCATTCAGGCCGAAAACCTGCAAGCCTCGGAATCGCGCATTTCCGACACGGACGTGGCCACGGAAATGACGGCCCTTGTCCGTAATCAGATTCTCACCCAGTCGGCTACGGCCATGCTCTCGCAGGCGAATTCCCTGCCGCGGATGCTGGCCGGCCTGCTGGGGGGCTGAGTCTGTCCGCCCGCTTCAGACGATGCTTTCGCAGTGCCGAAAGGCGTCGCGCGCGGCGCTGGCCGCACGAGCGGCAAATCTCGCTTTTGCCGTGGAATGACGGCCGCGAAATGATCGAAACCAGCAGTTTCAAACGAAATTGCTCTCAAGTAAAAACGGGTTTCTGCCGATATGCGAGACAGGTTCGCAAAAGACAGCGGCAAAATTGCCTGAATTTTGTATCTGCCCTTGCCAAAGTGTTGTTTTCCAACTATGAAGAATACCTTCATCAATCTCCCGTCAGACGGGAATCGGACAAGTTTTGTGAAACAAGTTCAGAAAAATTCCTTGCACAAGCGGCAGAACCGGCTGAGGAGAACCATCATGCGTGACGCCGTCTCTCTCTCTCTCTCTCTCTCTCTCTTGGCTTGATGTTCTGACATTTCACGGTCTTCCGACAGACTGTCGCAGTCTGAAAGGGGGCGCGTGATGGCGATCTCGATCCATACCAATCTCATGGCCGGGAACGCGGCCCGCACGCTGGGATCGCACTACAACCGGCTTTCAAAGTCCGTGCAGCGCTTGTCTTCCGGTCTGCGGATCAATTCCGCGGCTGACGATGCGGCCGGTCTGGCGATCCGCGAACTGATGCGGGCGGACGTGTCCACGCTCAATCAGGGCATCCGCAACGCCAACGACGCCATTTCCATGATCCAGACGGC
>CAJUHZ010000011.1 GCA_910585945.1 uncultured Bilophila sp. | reverse complement strand
CCCCCAAACCCCTCGGCAGGGGAATGATTCCCCTGCACCCCCAATGGCCGGCCGGCGCGCTGCGCCAGCCGGCAGGGGGAAAGGCGTTTCGCCCCGTCGCCTGCTCGCGCCGCCGGCAGGGCATGGCGTCAAAAGGCTATGACCCGGACGGCGCGGGTGACGCGGCAAAAACATCCTGCAAATAAAAACGCCAGATCAGCGTGCCGAACAGGATAAGCAGGGAAACCAGCAAAAAGCGCCGCACAATACCCGGCCCGATGCGAATGGCCAGTTGACTCCCCGCGAGATTGCCGAGAATGTTCACCACGGCCAGCGGCACGGCATAGAAAAACAGCACCTGCCCGTTCAGCAGAAAGACCACGAACGCGCCCGCGTTGGACGCCAGATTGAGAACTTTCGCCGTGGCCGAAGCGCGGATAAGATCCATCCGCGTGATGAAATGAAAGGCCAGAATGTAAAAGCTCCCGGCCCCCGGCCCGAAAAAGCCGTCGTAAAACCCCACGCCAAGGCAGATCAGCGGGGTGAGCGCATACAGCGCCCTGGCGGAAATCTCCTCCCGGGACGCGACATGCCGCCGGGGAAGCAAGGTGGCCAACGCGGCGAAGGGCAGGAGCGCAATGACGATTTTTCCCGCCGTGGCGCTGTCAAAGGCCAGAACGCAACGGCTCCCCACCGCCGCGCCGATCAGCGCGAAGGGAATGCCCACCAGCGCCGGCCGCCACAGCACAAGGCCGCTCCGGGCAAAATTCATCAGCGCGGCCGAAGTGCCGAGCGTGCCCACAAACTTGTTCACCCCGAGCGCCGTCTGCGTGGGCAGGCCGGCCACCAGCAACGCCGGAACCATGATCAGCCCGCCGCCCCCGGCGACGCTGTCGATAAGCCCGGTCAAAAAAGCAGCCAGACAAAGAAAAATGCCCGTACCAATCATCCGAACCTCCGGCAGTGTGGAAATGTCGCGTCCGTGTACGCCTTTCCTTTCACAGCCGCAAGCGCGCCGCATTCAGGGACAGTTTGCACTTTGGATGGTGCGCGCCGGCCGACGGCCCTCAGGCATTCACCCCACTTGAGGGGGTCCGGGGGGCATCATGCCCCCCGGCGGGGTGTGGGGCAGCGCCCCATTTTCACAAAGGAAACGCTCAATGATTCACTGCCTTGATCCCGCAAACCCCTGCGCCTTTCCCGATCCGGGCACGGCCGAACCCGAGGGTCTGCTGGCCGTGGGCGGCGATCTTTCGCCGGAACGCCTGCTGACAGCGTACAGCCGCGGCATTTTCCCCTGGTACGGGCCGGGAGATCCCCTGCTCTGGTGGTCGCCCGATCCCCGGTGCGTCATCCTGCCGGAAGACTTTCGCGTGCCGCGCACGGTTCGGCGGGAGATCAGGGCGTCACCCTTCACCATCACCGTGGATCAGGCTTTCAGCGAGGTGATCGCCGGCTGCGCCGGCGTTCCGCGCCGGGATCGGGACGGCGGAACCAGCACGGGAACATGGATCGTGGAGGAGATGCGCGCCGCCTATATCAGGCTGCATGAGCTGGGCTTCGCCCACTCGGTGGAAGCATGGGACGAACACGGCCTGGCCGGCGGCCTGTACGGCGTCAGCCTGGGGCGGGCCTTCTTTGGCGAATCCATGTTCCACATCCGGCCCAACGCCTCCAAGATCGCGCTGGCGACCTTTCTTTCCGGCCTGTGGGAGCAGGGCTGCGAACTTGTGGACTGCCAGATGGAAACGCCGCACATTCTGCGCTACGGGGCGCGCAACCTGCCGCGTGACGCCTTTCTCCGCTGCCTTGCCCACGCTCTGGAGCCTGCTCACGCCGCGGACGTCGCGCCTGTGCAGCCTGTTTGACCTGAACCCATTTCATAATTCAGCCTTTGGGCTGAATTATGAAGATCATTCGCCAAAAAACGTGGTTTTTGGCTCATTCACGGCGCTTTTCGCGCCGCGCCAGACTCTCGTCTGGCGTTGGAAGCCATTTCATGCGAATTATGAAATGACTTCCTGTCGGGGAGCGCCCCACAGTCCGGTCAGCCCTCATGAATCCGCCCGCCGCACAGATGTTTTTGCGGACGGCGGCGTTTCAGCGTTCCCGCAACGCGTTCTGCTTGGCCTTGAGGATGGGCTTGAGCAGGTAATCCAGCACGGTCTTTTTGCCGATCAGAATGTCCGCGACGACTACCATCCCCGGAATAATGGGCAGTACCGTGTCGTTGTGCGTGATCGCCGTTTTTTGCGTGCGGACCTTGACGAGATAGTAGTAATCCCCTTTTCTGTCCTCGATGGTGTCCGCGCTGATGGATTCGAGCTTGCCTTCCAGACCGCCGTAGATGGAAAAGTCATAGGCCGAGACCTTGACCATCACATCCTGTTCCGGCCGCAGAAAGGCCACATCCTTGGGACTGACGCGGGCTTCCACCAGCAGGGTGTCGTCCAGAGGCACAATATCCATGATCGGCTCGCCGGGCTTGACCACCCCGCCGAGCGTGTTGATATGGATCTGCTTCACCGTGCCGCGCACGGGGGTACGCAGTTCGGTGCGGGTCACCCTGTCGCCGCCGGCGGAAAGCGTCTCCCGCAGGGAGTTCAGCTCCAGCCGGCGCTTGCGGATCTCTTCGGTGATGGATGCGTTCTGCTCCGCCCGGCGCGAGGCGATGCGCTGCCGCGATTCCTCGGCGGCGGCCTGCGCCTTGGGGATGCTGGCGGAAAGCACGCTGACCTGCCCCCGCAGTTCCACCACCTTCTGTTCCAGGCTCAGAAACTCCAGGCGCGAAAAGTTGTTGCGCTGCAAGAGAGCGCCCGCCGTATCCCGCTGCCTGCCGGCCAGGGCAAGGCTGTGTTCCAGATGCGCCTTGTGCGCCTCCTGCTCTTCCACTTCCCGCCGGCGCTGCTCGTACTGGGCCTCGAGCACGCTGATTTCCGACTCCAGCAGGTGCTGGCGCGAGCGGTAGGCGTTTTCCTGATCAAGCACAAGCTGGCGGGCGCGCATCAGGGTTTTCCGGTCCACGCTCCGCCGGAGGTTGCGGGAAAGCCATGCCTCAAGATCTTCGGGAAACACAGGCTCCGTGCCCTGAAGTTCCGCTTCCAGACGAACCAGCGCCAGACTGTTCTCCACGGCCTTGCTCACCGCGTCGCGGAAGGAGGATTCGGCAAGTTCGTTGTCCAGTTGCGCCAGCACGTCGCCCTTTTCCACAATCTGGCCTTCCCGCACCAGCACGCCGCGCAGGATGCCGCCTTCAAGATTCTGGATGGTCTGGGTGCGCTGCGATCCCACCACCTGCCCCTCGGCGTGCGTCACTTCATCAATTTCGGCAAAGGCCGCCCACACCAGCAGACAGGCGAACATCACGGCCACGGTCACGGACAGGGCGCGCGCGCCGAAGCGCGGCCGCCGCGCCAGAGCGGCGTCCACTTCTCCGGCAAAACGGATATCGTCCGGAGTGAGGCCGTGCAACGGCGCGTCCATGGCCGCAAACAGACCGGGAGGAGCCGGCGGCCGAACATCGCCCCCCTCCTCGCCGGGCGGGGCCTCCCCTGGAGCGCGGCGCGCGGCCTCGCGCATGGACTGAAACAGCGCCTGATCCGGCTTCTGCTCATTTTCGCCGCCAAGGGCCAGCGCGCGCAAAAAGGACATGGCCCCGGCCATGTTGCCGTCGCCGCCCGCGTCCCCGCCATCCCTGTTCGTCCCGGGGGTTTGCCCCTGTGGCGCGGACGCTCCCGCGGCGGACGCCGCGCCCGGTGTGCCTGACGCGCCTCCCGACGTCTCTCCCGGCGCGCTCCCCAATGCGCGGGGCGCGCCTGACATGCCGGCTGTACCGGGCGTGGAGGTATCGGCTGTATCGGATGTGCGCGTCATCTGGCTCCCCCTCCGGGCCGCCCCGTTCCCCGGGCGGACGGCGTTGCGACATGCGGCGGCCGGGGCGGGGCGGCGGCCGGAGCGCGCCCCGGCGCTTCCCCGCGCAGGCGGCGCAACACCTCGTCGCGCGGGCCGTCCAGTTTGATCCTGCCGTTTTCCATGACGATCAGACGATCCACAATGCGGAGCATGGACAGGCGATGCGTGATGAGCAGCAGGGTCCGCCCTTCCATGACGGCGTGCAAACGCTTTTGCAGCATGAGTTCCGCATCCGTGTCCATGTTGCTTGTCGGCTCATCCAGAATGAGGACTTCCGGATCGCGCACGATCGCCCGGGCCAGGGCCACGGCCTGACGCTGCCCGCCCGAAAGCGCCTTGCCCTGTTCGCCCACCTGGGCCGCAAAACCGGCCGGGTTATGGCGCAAAAAATCGGTCACGCCGGCAAGGGAGGCGGCTCGCAGAATCAGGTGATCATTGATGGAGGGGTCGCCCAGCGCGATGTTGTCCCGAACCGTGCCGTAAAACAGCACCACATCCTGCGGCAAAACGCCCACCCTGCTCCGCAGATCGGAACTCGGCATCTGGCGGATATCCACCCCGCCGAACTTCACAGCTCCCCCGGAGGGCTGGTACAGGCCGATAAGCAGACGCGACAGCGTGCTTTTGCCCGATCCCATCGGGCCGATGATCCCCACCCGCTCCCCCGGCTCGATGTGCAGGTTCACCCTGTCCAGCGCCGGCCGCTCGGCATGGGGATAGGTGAACGACACGTCTTCCATGCGGAAGGAAGGCGACAGCGCGCCAAAATCCATGCAGGAACGGCCGTTCTGGTTTTCCGAAGGCAGTTCCATGAGCAGATCCAGCGCCTTCAGCGCCACGCGCGAATTCTGCATCCTCGTGAGCAGCGAGGCCATCTGGAGCAGAGGCGCCATCACCCGGCCGACAAGAATGTTGCAGCCGATGAGCGCGCCCATCGTCATCATTCCGTCGGTGATGAGGTACACGCCCCAGATGATCATGGTCACGGTCACAAGCTGGGTGATGAGCATGGACGCGGCAATGGCCAGGTTGTTGTATTTGCGCGCCTGGCTGGACGATTCGGCCGACAGCCCGGCCACAGCCTCCCACAGGCGCTGCATGCGGCTTTCGGCCATGCATGCCTTGAGGGTTTCAAGGCCGTTCACCATCTCCACCAGCAGGGCGTTCTTCTGCATGTTCTGCCGGTAGCCGCTCTCGGCGCACCGTCTCGCCCGCCGCTGGAGAAGAAGCCCCACCCCGAGCAGCACCGGCATGGCCCCGAGCGGCAGAAAGACGATCGGCCCGCCGATAAAGCTGATCAGCAGCAGGAAGATGACAAGAAAGGGCAAATCAATGCAGGCCAGGAGACTGGAAGAACTGAAAAACTCGCGCAACTGCTCGAATTCGCGCAGATTGTTGACCATCGCCCCGGTAGATTCCGGCCGCGCGTCCAGCCGCATGGAAAGCACCTTGTCCACCAGCGCGCTCGAAAGCACAATGTCCGCATTGCGCCCGGCCACGTCCACAAAATGCGTGCGGAGAGAAGAGAGCAGAAAATTGAACAGATAGATGATCACAATGCCCGCGGCCAGCACCCAGAGCGTTTCCGTCGCGTTGTTGGGCACAACGCGGTCGTAGACGTTCATGACGAAAAGGGGACTGCCCACGGCGATAAGGTTGATGACCACGCTGGCCAGCGCCACATGCCGGTAAATGGGCGCATAGTAGCACAGCACGTCCCAGAACCACCGCTTGCCATGAAAAAGCGCGGGATTTTCCGCGCGCCGATCCGGGGCGATCTCCACCGCGCCAAACAGGGCATAGCCCGAATAATCCCGCCGCAGATCGTCCACAGACACGCGCTGCGCGCTGTCGCCGGTTTCGGGAAAAATCACTTCCGCCATGCCGTCCCGCATGGACGCAAGCACACAGGATCTGTCCCCCCCGAGCAGAAGGATGCAGGGGAGCACCAGCGTCGGGATATCCTCCAGCCGCGGGCGGAACACAATGCGCCCTGACAGCCCCGCCTGACGCGCCGCGCGCAGACAGGCCCGAGGCGTCACCTTGCTGCCCGACAACCCGGCCAGCAAAAGCTGGGGAGAAACGATCCGCCCGCGCAGGCGCAACAGTACCGAAAGGCTCCGCAACAGGCCGGGCATGAAGTCCACGTCCGACGGGCGAAGCGCGCCCGCCCCGCTCCCCTTCGCGCCCGGGGCGGGATTTTCCGCGCGCCCTCGCTCCGGGGAGGAATCCGACGCGGAAGGCGTCGTCAGGCTCATAAGCGTAACCCCTTGACCTACTTGAACCAGCCCGGAGCAAACGCCTCCCGCGAGTCTTCCGGATCCTCAGGCGGGTTCATGGCAAGCGGTTCGGTATTGATCGAAAGCATCGGGAGCAGATTTCCAGTCAACGCGCACAGCCGGTACGCGCCCACAAGAATGTTGCCGCGCGCGGTTTCCGCCTGGGTGGACGAATTGTACAGTTCGTTTTCCGCGTCCAGCACATCGAGCAAACTGCGCTGCCCGATCTGGAACTGCTCGAGATAGGCGGCACGGGTGTACTCGTTGTACTCGACGGCTTCGGTATAATGCTCGTACTGTTCCCGCGCGGCCTGATAGTTGATCCAGGTGCTTTCGATATCCAGCTTGAGGTCGTCGGCAAAATCGTGCATGACCTGCCGCGCCTGACGGATGCGGGCCGAAGCCGCCTCGCGTTCCGCCACATCGGCCCCGCTGTTGAAAACATTCCAGCGCATGGTCGCAAGCACGTCAAAACTGTAGATCCAACGGTCGGAACCGCCGCCCCGATCCGTATAGCTGGGGCCGGCCTCCAGATTGAATGTGGGATAAAAGGCGGATTCCGCCAGTTCCTTCTGGGCGCGCGCCGCCCGGATATCCTGAAGGTACGCCGCCAGTTTGGGATTGTGCTTCTGCGCCTCTTCAAACACCGGTTCCGGCCCGGCAAATGTTTCGGGCGGCATGTCCACCGGGGCCATCTGGGCCGCGGCCGGCATCCCGGTCAGGCGCACATAGGCGTCTTCGGCCACCAGCAGGGCGGCCCTGGCTTCGGAAAGGCTCGACAGCGCGCGGGACAGGCGGGATTGCGCCTGGCTCACGTCCGCCGCGGTATCCGCTCCCAGTTCGGCGCGTTCGCGCGCCTGAGCCAGAATGGACTTGTGCTGGGCCACGTTTCTTTCGGCAAGTTCGTGGATCGAGCGGCGGCGCAAAAGATCGATATGAGCGATCACGCCATCCAGAGAGAGCGTTGTGGCCGTGTCGAACACCCGGGCCTTGACGGAATCCAGCGTGGATTTCGCGTCGCGCACCCGGGATCGGGTGGCGAAGCCGTCCCAGATGGGCTGCACCAGGCGGGCGCTTCCCCCGACAAGACTGTGCATGCCCTTGTCCAGATCCTGCGCCCTTGTCGTGGAATCACTCAACTGACCAAAGCCGGCCTCGCCCGAAAGATCCACGCGCGGGCCAAAACCGGCCTTTGCCCGATCCACTTCATGTTCGAGTACCTGCCGGTTTTCCAGCATCCCGCGGAGGGAACGGTGCGTGCGCAACACCCCGTAAATGCTGTCCGTAACGGAAACAGCCTGTCCGGGCGGAGGGGGCGGAGGGTAATTGCCGTCAGCAAGAGGAGCGGCGACAGCCAGAGAGCTTACCAGCAGAGAGAGAGAGAGAGAGAGAGAGAGAGAGAGAGAGAGAGAGCGTAACATGGCCGATTCACTCCTGATTGCATTGAATTCACTCCACTCGCTTTGGTTGTGGGAAACGCGCCGGGCATGCTCGGGCCAACCCAACCCTTTCCCATATAGGGCGACACAACCAACTTGCTATAAGTGATTTTATTGTTTACCGCAAGGAGAACGCCGGAAAACAATTCCCGATCCATCTCCCGGCGCGCCGTCTCTTGCGCCCGGCGCAAAGGCCCCCCCGTGAAGGGCCGGCACGTTTTCGGCCACAGGGGGTTTCTCCGCAACGCCGCCGGCAGGGCGGCAAAAACGAATTTTCAAGGTGGAGGCATGAGGGCTGAGGCTGATCATGACACGCCGGCGCATCTTTCCGGCCGCGCCGCTTCACGACCGGCGAGGCCCCGCTCCGCGACAGCGCGGCGGCTTTGGCGTCTGGCGGCGCTTGTCTGCCTGCTGCTTGGCTCCGGCGTCCTGCCCGTACTGGCCGCGCCGGAAACAACAGGCGCGCCGAAAGTGAAACTGTTCGGCACTGTGGAATTCAAGCGCCCGCTCTCCTCCCTGCCCGCCTGGCTCGATCTGCTCAGGCGCAATCAGGCCAGCCCGGTGTTTTTGCCGCAAAAACACTTCAACAAGAAAGTCACCTGGGATGAATTCAGGGCGACAGCCCAGGGCAAAAGCTCCCTGGATCTCCTGCGACATGTCAACGCCTTCTGGAACACCTGGCCCTACCGTGAGGACATCGAAAACTGGGGGAAGCCCGACTACTGGGCCATTCCGGCGGAATTCCTGAAAAAATCAGGAGATTGCGAAGATTACGCCATCATCAAGTATTTCACGCTCAAGGAACTCGGCATCCCGCCCGAAACCATGCGCATCGTCGTCCTGCGCGACACGATCCGCAATCTGGCCCATGCCGTCCTTGTGGTATACATGAACGACAACGCCTATGTTCTGGACAATCTGAGCAACGCGGTCCTCTCCCACACGCGGTTCAAGCATTACAGCCCGCAATATTCCGTCAATGAATTCGGGCGCTGGGCGCACCTCAAGGGACGGCCGGCGAAACGGAGCAAATGATATGGAACTTCAGGAAATGGACGAGGCGAGCGCCGCGCGGCGCGGCCGCATGAGAAAAACCGCGGCGGCGGCAGGCGCGCTCCTCCTTTTCGCGCTGGCCGCCGGCGTGGCCTTTGCCCTGTGCAGCTTCAGGCTCCAGTACGTCACGCAGGACATTTTGAGCAAACAGCGCGATATTCAGCGGGCCTGGGTGGACAAATCCCTGGAATCCGTCCGCACCTGGCGCAACAAGCTGGTGGAGCAGGCGCGCTTCATCAGCGGCGCGGAAATGTTCCGCCTCTTCGCGGCGGACGCGCGCGCCCTGGGCAGTGACGCGGCAAACGCGATCGCCGGGCCGCAAGCTCTGGACAGCCCGGACGAAAGCGTGCGATCCATGGCCGAACAGCTTGTCTACATGCAGGATATTCTTCAGGATTTCGTAAACCGCCGCGGCTGGATCGCCGCACGGGCGACTACCCCGGACGGCGCGCCCCTGGTGGTTCCGGCAGACAGCGCCCCCCTCGGCGCGGAACAGATCGCCCTGATCCGCCGCGCCGATGCGGACAGGGGGCCGGTCTTCGGATCATTGCGCGTGCAGGACGGCACGCTGGTCGTGGACATGGCCGAGCCGCTGTACGAAGTCCTCGGCGGGAATGACTCCTCGCCCGTGGCCGTGCTCCTGATCACCGTGCCGGTAGAAAAAAAACTGGCTTCATTTCTGGCCGTCAACGAAGAACAGCGTAAAACGCTTCAACCATCCATCACGGCCGACGGACAACGGGTCTCCCCGGATGACACAGGCAAAACGGACAAGGTAACGCTCAAGCCGCTCGCCCGACTGGCGGATGCGGCCGGGGCGGAGGCCGCTCCCCTGCCGGATCTGCCTTTCGCCCGTCGCCCCGCCCTGGACGGCAACGGCGAGGCGTATTCCCTGAGCGGCAGGCTTTCCCTGCCGGACTGGCGCGTGGTGGTGGAAACCCCGGCCTCCCTGGTGGACGAGCAGGTGAAAACCCAGAAAGTCCAGATCTACGGGCTTGGCGTGCTGGGAAGCCTCGGCGTCGCCCTGGTTCTGGCCGTCATCTCCATAAGTCTGGTCAGCCGGGCGCACCAGCGGACAGCCCTCCGCTTCCAGCAACTCTATACCGTGATCCGTCATCAGAAACTGCTGCTGGACAGCATCAACGCCTCCCTGCAAGTGGGTCTGCTTCTGGTGGACGGTCACGGCCGCGTGCAACTGTGCAACCCGGAATTCTGCCGGATTGCGGACCACGCCAATCCCGAGGGCGTCGCCCTTGCCGACGTGCTGCCCGGGGAGGCGGCCCTTGCCCTGCGCCGGGGCATGGAAGCGGTGGCGGCCGGCGGCAAGGCGGACAGCATCGAAATTTCCCTCGCCGCGCCAGATGCCGCACCCGAAGAGGCGCACCTGTACCGCGTGACGCTCTTCCCCTTTGAAGAGCCTCGGAAAGACGGCTCCCGGTCCGTCGGCGGCTGTGTGGGCATCTTCCAGGATATCACCCAGTTTCGCCGCCGGGCCGAGGCCGCGCGCAAACGTCAGATCGGCGTGGTGCAAGGGCTGGTCAGGGCCATTGAAAGCGTGGACGCCAACCTGGTGGGGCATTCGGACAAAATGGCGCGCGTGGCGGAACTCCTGGGCGCGCACATGGTCCTGCCTGACAAGGACAGGGAAACCCTGCGCCTCGCCGCGCGCCTGTCACAGGTGGGCAAGATCTTTGTGCCTCGCCACCTGCTGACCAGGCAGGGCAAACTCACGCCCGAAGAACGGCAGGAAGTGGCCCGCGCCCCGGAATACGCCAATGGCGTCTTGCGCAACCTGCAATTTGACCTGCCCGTGCCCGAAACCGTCAGCCAGATGGGCGAGCGTTTTGACGGCCGCGGCGCGCCCCGGGGTCTCAAGGGTGAGGAGATCCTGCTCTGCGCTCGTATCCTGTCGGTGATCAACGCCTTTATCGCCATGGTCAGCGCCCGTTCCTACCGCGCGGGCATGAGTATTGACGAGGCTGTGGCCCAGCTTTCGCGCGACCCCGGCTTTGACCCTGACGTGGTTCGCGCCCTGGCCGACATTCCGGCCGACGCCGTGCGCCGCGCCGTGGACAATGAGGAAACGAATCAGCGGGACGACGTTCGCCCGGCAAAAGACTGAGACGGTCCCCCGCCCGCGTCATGCCCCGCCCCGCGAACGGTGCGGGGGCAAGCGCCAGACATTCGGGCGGCATTCGGGGAGAGCCGACCGCGCCAGACGATCCGATGGTTTCAGCGTTGCGGACATGGCCTGCATCGTCCTCCCGCCGCCTTGATTTCGCCGGAGCATGGCTATAGTGAATCCGTTCCGCAAGGAACAAAAACGGGGCCTCCTCTCCGCACAGGCAGGGATGGAAAGGAGGCGCGTTGTCACGCACAGAGTGGATGCGTCATCTGCTCGGACTGGCGACGAAAGCGGCCCTGTGGGGCGCGTTCTCCCGTCTGGCAAGCTGGCTCTTGGTGTCTCATTGCAAAAATTCTTCGCATAAGTATGCGAAGAATTTTTGCAGGATCGTTCGCGAAAAAAACGTGGTTTTTCGCGAATGAACCCGGCTGCGCCGCCGCAAAACCCTTACGGGGTTTGTAGTGTCTACTTGTACAAGTAGACACTAAGTAAAATCCTGAGCTGAACAAGGCTGGCCCGATGAGAAAAGCGCCCCCCAACAGTGCTGCAACACCGTTGGGGGGTCTCCATCGGGTAAAGTGACCAACCTCTTACCGGAGGGGAGGCCCTGAAAAAACCATCCCGTGCCGGGGCCGGAGCGTTCGCGCGCTCCGGCCCTTTCTGTACACAACGAGAAGGTGGTTCGGAAGGCTTGGCAAGCCCGCGCCCCGGGGCAGCGGTCAGTTTGACGTGAGGCCGCTTGCGCCTTCGATCAGCGCGCGCCAGCGGGGCAGGGCGGGATCGAGCGCCAGATAGTCCGGCGGCAAGTCGGGCGCCCGGGGCGCGGCCAGCGCCGCCGCCACATCCTTCACGCTGCGCACGGAGACCACGCCGGGCATGTTTTGGAGCGGGCAGAGATTCACGTCGTTTTCCGCCGCCTGCACCAGAACCGGCAAACCACGGTACGCGGCTTCAAGCGCCACAGTGGTGGAATTGGACGCCCACACCACAACGCCCGGCAGGAGAAAATCGCCAATGGGGCCTTCCACTGTCCGCGGCACGGGGGCCGGACGTGCTGGAGTCTGGATCGCCGGGCGAGATTCGCCGGAATCCGCGGAAAAAAGTCGGCGCAGGCGTTCGCCCACCGGCAGGTACGGATGCGGCTTGACCACAATATCCCAGCCATTCAGCGCGCCAGCGCGGACGGCCGCCGCCAGCAGGCGCAGATGCGCTTCTGTTTCGTCGGCAAAAAAGCTCGTCACCACCAGCAGCCGTCGGGCAGGGCCGATGCCATCCGCCGGGGGCGTGTTCCTGTCGGCTGCGACCGTATCCCCGCCCGTCCCGGGCGCGGCAAGATACAGATAGCGGAGCGCCTCCACCACGCGCGTGCGCCCTTCGGGAAAACCGGCGGCCAGCAGCGCGTCGCGCGCGCCCGTGCCGTTGCACAGCCAGAGATCCGGCATGGCCGCCCGGCACGAGGGATCGTCGATCAGGCGGGGGTCATCGAAGTAGCGGAAGTCCGTCGGGCGCACCGTCGAATGTTGCGCGCCGTAGACAGGGCCGCTCCCGTTCTCGTGCGCCGCCTGAGCCAGCATACGCTCCCAGGGGCAGTTTTCCTGCGGAAAGGTCAGCCACGCTTGCGGGCCGGCCCATTCGACATAGCGGCGGAAGGCCCTGGCCATGAGGCAACGCTCCAGAGCGCGCCAGCCTCGCGTCGATTCCGCCCAGTTTTCCTTGAGATACGGCCAGAGATCCATGCGCGAACCGGGGAGGAAGAAGAGCCGCCGCACCTTCCGCTGCACGCGCAGACCGGCCGCAAACAGCCGCATGTACCGCCACGCCGCGCGAAAAAGATCTCCGGTGGTCAGGAATTCTTCCAGAAAATGAAACGATGCCCCGTCCTCGCCGCGCGCCCGGAAGCGATCCCGCAAGGCCACGCCTTCCGCAAACGAGCACTGTGGCGCGGGAAAATGGACGAACACCCAGTTGACCCGGTGCGGCTGGCCTGCCTCCGGCCGCAAGGCGTCGTGCAGGCCTTCCCAGTAGCGGGAGCGAAAGCGCCCTTCCCGCGCCGCCGCCATGTCGATATTGGGAAAATAGGTGACGATGCTGATCGGATCGGTCACGGCGGGCCGGGACAGGCAGGTGCGCGGCAAGCGCCGGCGCACGCGCCACCACCAGGCGGGAAAACGAACAGCCGCCTGCACGGGGGCAGGCAGGGCGTAATAAAGACGCTTCAGCCGCTCGCGGAGCGGCGGCGCGGGCCGCCCGCCCTCTTCGCCCTTCCGAACCTGCCGGATCCCTGCATTCGCGCCGGCGACGCCCTCCGGCGTCTCGTCCGACGCAAGCGCGCGCCGCTCAAACGATCTCCCCGTGGCGGCGCAAAAGGTGGCCAGAGCCTCGGCAAGCGCGTCCAAGCGCACATGGGGGGGGCGCACATGGGAGGGGCGCACATGGGGAGGCGGAGTCTCACGCGTGCGGGGAGCAAGAAGGATCACGCGCCTGATGCCGCGCTCTTCCAGAACGTATTCCAGCACCCGCAGCTTGAGCGCCTCAAACAGGTTGTGCGTGACCTTGGGGTGTTTTTCCGCCAGTGTCGAGCACCACCACATGGACAGAGGATCCCCGGCGCGCAAATGGGCTTCCAGCGGCCGGCCGGCGATCACGGCGCGTCCCGTTTCGTACACCCAGGCCAGCAGCTCCGCGCGCACGGGCAGCAGGCGGCGCTCCAGTTCGGCCGGAATGGACAACACCCCTTCCGGTGTCGCGCCCAGATCCCAGACCGCCGTTTCCGCCTCCGGAAAGTCGGCGCGCCGCCTTGCGAGCACAGCCGCCAGATCGGTGGCTGAACCGGCAGCCAGTTCGGCCGCCCTGTCCAACAGGAGCAACGTCTTCATGTCCGCCCTCCGGCGTCTGATCCCGGCAGACGCTCCAATTCATCAGAAAAACACTTCACGACCTGTGCACTACGAAAAATGATCAAAACCCGGCCCGAAGTCGCGGCCGCAGTCCAGGCCGTTGCACAGGAAACGCCCGTCTTCAGTGACATGTCCCAAAAAAACGGCCTCTGCCGCATTCACCATGACTTGCGCGGCAAAACGCGGCTCGCAAAAGCCGATCAGTCCGTATTCCTCTCCGCCAAGCCAGGCATGACGCGTCACGCGGGCGGCTTCGTCCTCCGCCGTGCTCCCCGCCATGCGTTCAGTCGCGCCCGAGGTCACCGTTGCGGCCATGCCGCCGGATTGGCCGCTTTCGACGAATTCCGCCCCGGCGCGACTTCCCTCTGTTTCCAGCAGAAAGCGCACGATTTCGGGGTGCGGTTTGGGCAGGCGGATAGCCGCGCCCTTTCCCGGGCCGAGCAGACGCGGCAAATCGCGCGCAAGTCCGTCCGAAAGATCCATAAGCCCCAGACGCACGCTTTCGCCCCGTTCGCGCTCCAGAGCGGCGGCCAGAGCCGAGAGGCGCGTTCCCTCCGCCAGCCGGGGCAGGGGCCGCAGATGGGCGGCCACCGCTTCGGGATAACAAGCGCGCACCCTGTCCGCAATATTGCGGCCCGCCTTGTCCGCCGTTTCCCCTGCCGCCCTGTTCCCAGCAGGCGTCTCCCTCCCTGTCGAAGCCAGCGCCGCCTCCAGGGCTGCTTCCAGGGCTGCTTCCAGGGCCAGCAGACCGGCACGGGCCAGACCGGCACGGCCAACCAGAAAAACCACGTCGCCGGGCATGGCCCCGCCCCGCGTCAGGGGCCGTTCCGTGCGGCCGAACACCGTGAGGCACAGGTGCAGGCGATCCGCACGGGAAAGATCCCCGCCCACCAGGGGAACCGGCGAAAAACCGCCAAAGCGGGAGAGAGAGGCCAGATCCGCCATGCCCTGGAACAGCCCGTCCGCCAGGTCTTCGTCAGCGTCCGGCGGGAGCGCGATCGCGGCCGTAAAGCCAACGGGAACAGCCCCCATCCCGGCCAGATCGCTCAGGTTCACGGCCAGCGCCTTCCAGCCGATATCCTCGGGCGAGAAATACGCGCGCCGGAAATGCGTTCCCTCCATGAACAGATCGGTGCTCACGCACAGCAGGCCGTCCCCGTCCAGCACGGCACAGTCGTCCCCCCTGCCGAGACGCACGCCGGGAAACGCGGACGCTTCCGGAAAAAAATGATCAATGCGGGACAACACATGGTCTTCGGATCCAAGCGGCGCGCCCATACGGCTCCCTGATGGTTATGGATTCCCCTGCAGCGGCAGGAACGGGCAAACCTTTCACAAACTGCGTTCGGGAGAAAAACACCTATCCGCAAACGCCCGAATCCGCAATCCGCAGCAATAATTCCCCTGTCCTCCGCTGGCCAACGCCTTGCGCCAGGCCGGCAACCGAGGGGTCCGGGGGCAGAATGCCCCGGCGGGGTGTGGGGCGGGCCCCGCATCCCGGATCAGCTTTCACCGCCAAGGGCGATGCGCGCGTCCCGGAGCCTGACCAGGGCAGGCTCGCGCAGGGAGGGATCGCGGCGGATCTGTTCAATGAGCGCCGCCGCCTGAGAGCTGAGCCGCTTGTGCCGCCGCAGGAGAATGCCGCAACGCACCACAGGCAGCACATGATCCAGGGGGTAGGCCACCACGTCGTCCCAGGCCGCGCCGTAGGCGCTGGCGCTGAGGCACATTTCGTCCATCACGGCCACACCGAGGCCCTGTTTCACATACCGGAGCATGAGGTGGTAGTTGTTGACGCTGAGCACGATGTTCAGCGGCCGCGGCAGGGAGCGCAAGGAGGTGTCGAAATACGGATCGCCCCGCTCCTCCATGTTTTCCGCCAGGAAGGAAATGAACGGCAGACGACCGAGATCGTCCGGCGTCGGCCGTTCGGGCAGGCGGAACTCGTTGCCGGCCGGGACGACGAGCAGGGGGCGGGACGTGAAGAGTTCCTCAAGCTCGCAGTTGGAAGATTCAGCCGTCATGCCGGTAAGCCCGAAATCCACGCGGGAACTGGCCACGTCATCCACCACCTCATACGTCAGCGCGCGGCGGATCTTGATGCGCACCTCGGGGTGCGCCTTGCGGAACGCGGAAACCACGCCCACAACATGCGCCGAAAAGGGCAGATTGCTGGAAACGCTGACCGTGCCCCGCAAGACGCCGGAAGGGGAACTGACGTCCGACTTCATGCCCCGCAACAGCTCGAAAGTGGAAATGGTCCAGGCCAGCAGGCGTTCACCCTCCGGCGTGATGCGCAGACTCTTCTTGTAGCGATCAAACAGCACCACGCCAAGTTCCTGCTCCAATTGCCGGATCTGCCAACTGATGGTGGAGGGGTTGCGATTCATGAAGTGCGCCGCCTTGCGCAGGCCGCCGGTTTGCGCCGTGTAGTAGAAGCCGCGCAATTGCTGGAAAAAATCCCCGCTCAGCTCTTCAATCATGAAACGATCTCCGCTGTCTGGAACGCATTTCACGCATCTTGTCGATCACTCGGCATTCCCCTGAGCAGCCGCAGCAAGTCCTTCTGAGTTTCAATGACGCTCCGGGCAATGAAAATGATGAAATCGTTGTCATTCCGGTGCGCCTTTTCAAGACATTCCATGTACTCGTGCCGAAGAACGGGCGAAATCACGACTGGCAGATACCCGTTCTGAATAAGAAGAATATTCATCGCCAGGCGGGAAACGCGCCCGTTTCCGTCCGCAAAGGGATGGATGAAAACCAAATCCTTATGAAACCTGGCGGCATGGGCAACAGGATGTTCATCCTGTCGCGTCATTCTTTCACGGGTAAAGAGCGCATCCATATGCGCCGCGATTTCATCAGGCTGGCACACCGGATACCGCGATCCTGTCACAAAAACATGTTTGTCCCGGTATGCCCCCGCTTTGGCATTATTCTCAAGACTGTTTGAAAGCATTCCATGCATGGCGAGCAGATCTTTCTCTGTGAGTCCAGATCCATGCAAAAGGCTGAACATATAATCATACGCCTTTGCCAGACCTGTTACGGCAAAGGCATCCCTGAGCGGTTTTCCGCCTGCTGTCAGGCCATCTTCAATCAGTATTTTCGTCTCGGAAAGTGTATATGAATAGCCTTCAATGGCATTGGAAGAATACACGATGCCGATACGATAAAAATCCCGAATTTCCTTCACCAGACCCGCATTTTCAAAAGGGCGGCAAGCATTGATGATGGACTGATTTGCATCGATCCTGTTCAGCAAGTCCGCAAGCATCGTATACTCCCAGGCAACATGGCAAAAACTCTGCATATCATTCCGGGCGGAAGAAATGGCCCGCCTGCCGCAAAGGCGCTTCCGCTCGTTCGGCAACCGCGTCCATATGTTGCATTTTATCGAACAATAGTTTCTTTTTTTCGATTTGACAATACATATCCCCTTCAACGATATTTTTTTCACAACACGATTTTACCCGATTCAGGAGGCTGTATGAACTCTTCGACGCATCCGCTCGGCACATTGCTTGAAACCGACGTGCTGGTGATCGGTTCGGGCGCTTCCGGCTGCGGCGCGGCCCTTGGCTCGCGGGAGCAGGGCCTTGACGTGATCCTGATGGACAAGGGCAAGCTGGAAAGCTCCGGCTGCATCGGCGGCGGCAACGACCATTACATGGCCGTGCTGGACGAACAGGGGGTCCCCTTCGATACCGCGGACGACCTGGTGAAATTTTACGCCAAGCCCCTCAACGGCTGGACCCCGGCCATGCTGGTCAACGGCTGGTACGGACACATGCGCCCCATTCTCGACATGCTGGAAAAAGGCGGGGTGAACTTCGGCACGACTGCCGACGGACGCCGCCACCGCACGCAGGGGTTCGGCCAGCCCGGAACCTGGTGGTGCCACATCGCCAACGGCATGACGATCAAGCGGGTCATGGCCCGCATCGTGCGCGCATCCGGCGTGAACGTGCTCGACAGGATCATGGCCGTGCGCATCCTCACGGACGGCGGCAGGGCCTGCGGCGCGCTCGGTTGGAACGTGGCCACCGGCGACTATGTGCTGGTGCGGGCCAAAACCGTGGTCTCCGCCCAGGGGCGATCGGCCACGCGCGGTTTCAACAACTCCACCCACAACCCCTACAACGTGTGGATGTACCCCTACAACACCGGCGCGGGCGTGGTCCTCGGCTACGAAGCCGGCGCGGCCGTCACGGAACTGGACACCTACCAGCGCGCCACCATGTTGCCCAAGGGCTACGGCTGCCCGGGCATGAACGGCATCAACAGCTCCGGCGCGCACGAGATCAACGCCCTCGGAGAGCGCTTCATGGGCAAATACGACCCGATGTGGGAAAACGGCGTGCGCAACAACCAGATTCAGGGAACCTTCCAGGAACAGCTCGAAGGCTCCGGCCCGCCCTTCTACATGGACATGCGCCACGTCGATCCGGACGTGGTGCGCGAACTCCAGTATGTGCTCATGCCCGGGGACAAGGCGACGTTCGGTGACTGGGCCGACTGCACCGCAACCGACTTTCAGCACAAGCTGCTGGAAGTGGAGATCGGCGAACTGATCTTCGGCGGAACCCTGGCGGTGAACGATTCGTTTGAAAGCACCATCCCCGGCCTGTTCTGCGGAAGCATCTTCCTCTACTGCTCCGGGGCCATGTGCGGCGGGTACGAAGCCGGGCGGCAGGCCGGCCTGAAGGCTTCCGGCATGAGCGCGGCCGGGCGCGTGGATGAAGACCTTGCCGCAAGCGTGAAGGACCAGGTTTTCGCCCCACTCCGCGGCGAGAAGGACGACGAGTCCGTCTCCTACCACGAGCTGGAAGAGGCCGCCCGCAACGTCATGATGTACTACATGGGCTTCCGCCGCTCGATGGCGGGCATGGAACGCGCGCTGGAAAAGATCCGCTTCCTTTCCGGCAAGGCGGCGAACCTCCATGCGGACACCCTGCGCGATCTCATGCGCTGCCACGAAGCCCGCGAGGTGCTGAAGGTCTGCGAACTCGCCATTGAAGCCACGATGGAGCGCAAGGAGACAGGCCGCTGCGTCTACAAAATCGCGGACTACCCCTCGCTCAATCCCGACATGGCCAAACCGCTGCTGCTGACCCGGGGAGAAAACGGCTCCGTGTTCCACTGGGGCAAGGCCCCCCTGCTGTAACGGCGCACCGCCGGGTCATCCGCAACAAAACGCATTCATCCTTCATTCCGTTCATTCGAGGAGTATCGCCATGCCTCCCAAATACAGCCGAGAAATCACCCGTCCCATCGCCCTTGGCGACAGCCTGAAGGAACAGTTCCGCACCTCGCCCTGCGAACAGTCCTGTCCCGCCGGCAACCCCATCCAGAAAATGCAGGCGCTCGTCGAGCAGGGATCGTTCGGAGAAGCCTTGCGCTATCTCCTGGCCAAAAACCCCTTTCCGGGCGTGACAGGGCGCGTGTGCCCGCATTTTTGCCAGAACCGGTGCAACCGGGCCGGCTTTGACGCCTGCGTGAACACGCGGGCGATCGAGCGCGCCGCCGCCGACTTTGGCGGACGCGACGTCGCGCGCTTCACGCCCCGGCCGGCCACGGGCAGGCGCGTCGCCGTCATCGGAGGCGGCCCGGCCGGGCTGAGCGCCGCCTGGTTTCTCGCCCTGCTCGGGCATGGGGTCACCGTGTACGAGGCCAACCCCGTGCTTGGCGGCGTGCCCCGCTACGGCGTGCCCGATTTCCGCCTGCCCCGCGACGTGGTGGATCGCGAAGTCGGCCGCGTGCTCGAACTGGGCGTGCGCGCCCGCGTCAACACGCTGATCGGGCGCGATATCGCCTTTGCCGATCTGCGAGCCGCGCACGACGCCGTGGTCGTGGCCGCCGGCGCTCCAAAAGAAAACAGCCTGCCCATCCCCGGCGCGGAACACGCGGTCAGGGCCGTGGCCTTCCTGCGCGCGGCGGCCCTGGGCGATCGCCCGCGCGTGGGCAGGCGCGTTGTGGTCATGGGCGGGGGCGGCGTCGGCTTTGACTGCGCCTTCACCGCCCGCCGTCTGGGCGCGGAAGAAGTCCACGTCATCTGCCTGGAAAAGCCGGGCGAAATGCGCGCCCCGCAGGAAGATCTGGATCAGGCCCGCGAAGAGGGCGTGATCATCCACAACGCCTGCACCCTGTCGGGCATTGACGCGACAGAAGGGCGCGTGCGCGGCGTGAAGTATTGCGAAGTGGCGGAATGCCGCTTTGACGAAGCGGGCCGCCTTTCCCTTGTTCCCGTGCCCGGCGGGGATCACACGCTGGAGTGCGACGCCGTGATCCTTGCCGTGGGCATGAAAACCGATCTCGACTTCATGGCCGACGCCGCGCCGGAACTGACCCCGCGCGGCTGCCTTGCGGCAAACAGCGATCAGGCCACCTCGCTTGAGGGCGTGTTCGCCGCCGGAGACGTCGCTTCCGGGCCGGCCTCCATTGCCGCGGCCGTTGGCGGCGGCCGCCGCGCCGCCTTTGGCGCGCACACCTGGCTGACAGGCGAAACGGCGCGCGTCTACGCCTTCAATGACGCCGGAATGCTGGAACCCCGCGACGACATGGCCGGCAGGGAAGCGCCCCATGTCGTGGCGCTGGAAGAAATCTACGGCATCAGCCAGTACGAAAGGCGCGAGCCGGAGCGGCAGACCGGCGTCAACCGGTTCGATTTTACGGAAATCAATGCCGGCTATGACCGCGAACAGGCCAGCGCCGAAGCCGGGCGCTGTTTCCACTGCGGCCACTGCAAGGGCTGCGGCACATGCGTGGACGACTGCCCCGGCTATGTGCTGGAATTGCGGCATGCGGGCGACAGGGATCGGCCGGAAGTGGCCTTTGGCGACGAATGCTGGCACTGCGCCAACTGCCGCACCAGTTGCCCCACCGGAGCGATCGGCTTCCGCTTCCCGCTCCGGATGCAGGTGTAGCGTTTTCCCATTGACCGGACTCCGGCGCCCGCACGAGCGGACGCCCGTGTCGCCCCTCCCGCAAAGGACCGGAGCGACAGGAGGCTGGCGTCGTGCCCAATGAACGAACAACGGGCACGGCAAAAGGCAAACCACGCCTTTTCCGCGCCTGTCCCGCCCCGGCGGGGAAACGAAGGAGAAACGCCATGTCCGCACAACGCGCTGTTTTCGCAGGAATGAATGCGAAATACCTTGCGCATTCGCTGATCTGCCTCACGATCATGTACGGTTTCGGCCTGCTCTCTCCCCTGGAGCCGCTCACCCCGCTCGGCATGAGCATTATCGGGGTCTTTCTCGGGGTGCTGTACGGCTGGATCTTCATCGACATCATCTGGCCGTCCATTGCCGGCCTGCTGGCCCTGACGCTTGTGGGCGGCATGAAGCCGGCGGTGTTGCTGAACAGGAGCTTCGGCGATCCGATTGTGGTGATGATGTTTTTCATCTTCGTGTTCTGCGCCGCCATCAACCACTACGGGCTGTCGAGGTTCATCTCGCTGTGGTTCATCACCCGCAAGGCCATAGCGGGCAGGCCGTGGCTGTTCACCTACACGTTCCTCGCCTCGATCATGCTGCTCGGCGGGCTGACGAGCGCCTCCCCGGCGGCCGTCATCGGCTGGAGCATCCTGTACGGGGTGTGCGACGTCTGCGGGTACAAAAAGGGCGACGGCTACCCGACAATGATGGTCTTCGGCATTGTCTACGCCGCACAGGTGGGCATGGCGCTCATCCCCTTCAAGCAGGCCGCCCTGACCGTGATGAGCGCCTACGAAACCATGTCCGGCACGCACATCGACTACGCCCGGTACATGCTGATCGCGATTGCGGCCTGCGCGCTGTGCTCGCTGCTTTTCATCGTCATCGGCAAATACATCTTCCGCCCCGACGTGAGCCGGCTGAAAAACCTCGACGCGGCCAGGCTGGATGCGGAAGGGAACCTGGCCCTGAGCCGGGTGCAGAAACTCGTGCTCTTCTTTCTCTTCGCCCTGGTGGCGCTCCTGCTCGCGCCCGCCTTTCTGGACGAGCAGGCCATAATCGCGCGCTTCGCCCGGAGCATCGGGATCTCCTGGGTCTACATGTTCCTGGCGGGCGTGGTGCGTTTCCTCAAGAGCATCGGAAACACCGGGATCTGCATGTTCGTGGTGGGCGTGATGTGCTTCATCAAAATCAACGGCAAGCCCCTGCTCCCCTTCAAGGCCATGGTCGATTCCGGCGTGGCCTGGGGGATCATCTTCATCCTGGCCACGGTGCAGCCCCTGTCCGGAGCAATGGCCGATGCAAGAAGCGGGGTCACACCCTTTCTCATGACCGTGCTTGAGCCGCTGTTCGGGAGCGGATCGCCCCTCTTCTTTGCGGTGTGCATGGGCCTGCTGGCGACGGTGCTGACCCAGTTCATCAACAACGGAGCCGTGGGCGTGGCGCTCATGCCGGTCATTTACAGCTACTGCTCCAACATGGGGGCGGGGCCGGAACTGCCCGTGATCATGGTGATCATGGGCGTGCACCTGGCCTTTCTGACCCCGGCGGCCAGCGCCAGCGCCGCCCTGCTGCACGGCAACGAATGGTCCGACGCCCGCAGCGTCTGGAAGTCCGCCCCGCTGGTGATCCTTGCTTCGCTTGTTGTGATGACCCTGGTGGTCATCGGCGTCGGAAGCAGTGTTTTCTGAACGGAGGCTCCCGCTTCAAAAGAATCATTGCGTGCCGGCCCTGTCCGGGGGATAAACCGGGGTATTCCCCCGGGGTTCTTCGGGGGATCTTCGGGGAGGGGCTCCCGGAGATCCCCCGCGGATCGGGGAAGGCCGCCGGAACCTTCCGCGCGGCAACGCCCCGCACGCCGGGGCAAACCGGGAAGGGCATTCCAATGAACATGTCGCGGCGCGATTTCGTGAAACTGTGCGCCGGCTCCGCCGCGGGGCTGGGAGTAGCGGAAATGTTTCATCCGGCCGTGCGCGACGTGCTGGCCGCAACGCTCACCGGAGAGCGCCCGCCGGTTTTCTGGGTTCAGGGGCAGGGCTGCACGGGCTGCACCGTCTCCCTGCTCAACAACATCCACCCCGGCATTGCCGAAGTGCTGCTCAAGATCATTTCCCTGGACTACCAGCCGACGATCATGGCGGCGGAAGGCGCACAGGCGTTCCGCTATCTGCTGGACAAGGCCAACGAATACGCCGGCCGCTTCATCTATATTGTGGAAGGCTCCATTCCCGTGCGGGCCGGGGGACGGTACTGCGTGGTGGGCGAAGTGGACCACCACGAATACACCGTGGCCGAAACGTCGGAGATCCTGGGGCGCAACGCGGCCGTGACCATCGCCGTCGGAACCTGCTCCGCCTACGGAGGCGTGCCGGCCGCAACCGGGCAACGGACCGGAGCCGTGAGCGTGCGCGACTTTTTTCACGGCAGAGGCATCGCCACCCCGGTGATCAACGTGCCGGGCTGCCCGCCGCATCCCGACTGGATGGTGGGCACGCTGGCCCTGCTGCTGGACGCCGTGGGACGGAACGGGCTGCAGGACGGCATTGCGGCGACGCTGCGCGATCTGGATGAAAACGGCCGCCCCAAAATCTTTTACCCCAACACGCACCTGACCTGCCCCTACCTGCCCGCCTACGCCGGAGGCCATTTTTCGTCCTCGTTCACCGACAAGACGCACTGCCGCTTTGAACTCGGCTGCAAAGGCCCGTGGAGCGGTTGCGACTCGGCCAAACGCGGCTGGAACGGCGACGTGAACTGGTGCATCGCCAATGCCCTGTGCGTGGGCTGCACCCAGCCCGGTTTTCCGGACAGCGCGTCGCCGTTCTATCGAAAACGCGCTTGATCCCTCCCCGAACCATGTCATCCATTTTTCCCAAACCCATCTCAGGCATCGCCCTTCCGGCGATGCGCGCGGAGGAAGGCGCATGAGCGGCACGACGCACGTCATTTCTCTTGATCCCGTCACCCGCATCGAGGGGCATCTCAAGGCTGAAGTCACCGTGGAAAACGGACGCGTGACGGACGCGCGCATGGTCGGCGGCATGTACCGGGGCTTTGAATCCATCCTGGCCGGGCGCGATCCGGCCGACGCGCCCCAGATCGTGCAACGCATCTGCGGCGTCTGCCCGGTGTCGCACGACACGGCGGCCTGCCTCGCGCTGGAGGATGCGGCCAAAACCGCCGTCCCGCCCAACGGCCGTATTGCCAGAAACCTGATGCTGGCGGCCAATTACCTGCAATCGAACATCCTTCATTTCTATCATCTGGCCGGGCAGGACTACTTTCGCGGGCCGGACACGGCCCCGTTCATCCCCCGTTACGCCCGCCCGGATCTTCGCCTTCCCCCTTCGCTCAACACTCAGGCTGTCGAACAGTATCTGGAAGCCCTGGAAGTGCGGCAGGTCTGTCACGAAATGGTCGCCCTGCTGGGCGGCCGGATGCCCCATGTGCAGGGAATGCCGGCCGGCGGCGCGGCGCAGATCCCGACGAAGGAAACGATCCTCGAATACGCCGGCCGCATGAAACGGGTGCGCGACTTTGCGCACAACCGCTTTCTCCCGCTGGCCTACGCCATAGCCGGCGTCTACCGCGATCTCTTCGACATGGCCCACGGTTACGGGGACGCGCTGTGCGCCGGAGCCTTTCCGCTGGACGACACGCGCGGCGGCAAACAGGCGTTCCGGCCCGGTCTGTGGCTGAACGGACGGGACGCGCCCTTTGATCCCTCCCTGATCCGCGAGGACACCCGCCACGCCTGGTTCACCCCCTCCCCCGAAGACAGCGGCGCGCTCTTTCCCCCTTCAGGCCCCGCGCCCGAGCCGGACCCGGACAAGAAAGACGCCTACACCTTCGTCAAGGCGCCCTCCTACGCCGGGCGACGCCTGGAAGTGGGACCGGCCGCGCGCATGTGGATCAACGATACGCCGCTCTCCGCCGTGGGGCGCGAACGCCTGCCCGAAGTCCTCGGCACGCGCGCCGAAACCGTGCGCGACATGGGCGCGGACAATGTCTTCTCGCTCATGGGGCGTCAACTGACCCGCGCGGAAGAAGTCCACCACACCATCGGCCTGATTGAAGGCTGGCTGCGTGAACTGACGCCCGGCGAACCGACATTCCTCCCCCCGGACATTCCGGAAGAAGCCGACGGCATGGGCTTTACCGAAGCGCCGCGCGGGGCGCTCGGCCATGCCGTGCGCATCCGCAACGGACGTATCGAACGCTACGCGGTGCTGGCCGCCTCGATGTGGAATTTCTCCCCGCGCGACGCCGCTGGCCAACGCGGCCCGGTGGAAGAGGCGCTCATCGGCGTGCCCGTTCCGGATCCGGACAGCCCCGTGAACGTCGGCCGGGTGATCCGCGCCTTTGACCCGTGACTGGGTTGCGCCGTGCACGTGTTGCACGCCACACCCTCCCGCGCATGAAAAAGGCGCGCGGGAATCATCCCCCCGCACCCCCCAACAGCCAGCGGCAACCGGGGAGGTCCGGGGGAAGCTTCAGCCGTCAGGTGAGTCTTCGGACCTTACGGATGAAGACAGCAGCGCATCATTTCCCCCGGCGGGGTGTGGGGCGGCGCCCCACAGCGCGGTTTCCCAATTTCAAACTGACCCGCCGCCTGGCAGGGCAATCGGATGATCCATGATAACTACTTGAAATAAAAAGATATTTTATCTTGAACCTGAAAAGTTTTTATCAATTATTTCAGAATGTTATCCATACTCATACGATTGCCCTGTGCCGCCCGGGGTATCCCCTTGCCGTGAGGAACCGCTTTGCGTAGAGTTCTCCGCGTGGCCCGGCGTACGGGGGCCGGGACGTTTTGTAAGGAGTCGCCATGTATTCGTTTGACTGGAGCCATGCCTGTGCGGGACGCCTGAGCGCCTTTTCTCTTTCGCCCGAACGGCGCGCCGACGCGGCCGCACGCCTTGCCGACGAACTGACCGCTGGCGAACTGCCCTTCCTCGATCTGCCGTATGCCGACGAACTCTGCCGCGCCCTGACCGATCTTGAACCCCGGCTGCATGGCTGCAAACACATGCTGGTCCTCGGCATCGGCGGCTCCGCGCTGGGCGCGCGAGCCTTGCAGAAAGCCTTTTTCCCGCAACAGGACCGCCCCGGTCACGCCGGCCCCTGGCTGTGGATCCTCGACAATGTGGATCCGGCCGAACTCGAAGCCATGCTGAACGGCCTCAGCCCGGCGGAAACGCTTGTTGTCGTCATCAGCAAATCAGGCGGCACCATTGAAACGCTGTCCCAATATTTCTTTGTGCGCGACTGGCTGCGCAACGCCCTGGCGGAACGCTGGACAGAACACCTCCTGCTCGTGACCGACGCGCGGAACGGTTTCCTGCGCGAGGAGGCCCGGCGGCTCGACTGCCTTTCCCTCCCTGTTCCGGATCACCTGGGCGGGCGCTATTCCGTGCTTTCGGCGGTAGGGCTTGTGCCGGCCGCCTTTCTCGGCCTGCCGTGGCGCGATCTGATCGCCGGCGCGCGCGAGGTCAACGCGGCTCTGACCGCGCGCCCCGGCCCGAACGAACTGGCGGCCCACCCGGCCTGGAAACTTGCGGAATGGGCGTATTCCCTGGCCCAAAACGGCTACAATCAGCTTATTTTCTTCATGTACATCCCGGCGTGGGCGGCCTTTGGGCAATGGTTCGCCCAACTCTGGGCCGAAAGCCTGGGCAAGAACGGCCGGGGAACCATGCCCCTTGCCGCCGTGGGAGTGACGGATCAGCACTCTCTGCAACAGATGTTTCTGGACGGCCCGCGAGACAAGGGCTGCATTCAGATCTTCAGCACCGCGACGCCGGGCGGCCCGGTCTTTCCCCCCAACCTGCCCGACGCCTGGAAGTGGCTGGAAAACAGACCCTTCGGTGATCTGCTTGACGCCGAATGCCTGGGCGCGGCTGCGGCCCTGACGCACCACAAGACACCGCTGACGCGCCTTGCCTTCTCCGCGACGGACGCGCGCGCGGCCGGATCCCTGATGGGCCTGTGCATGGCGGCCACCCTGTTCACTGGCTGGCTGCTGGATATCAACCCGCTGGATCAGCCTGCCGTGGAACTCGGCAAGCGCCTTGCCTGCGCCCGCCTCGGCGCGCAAGCCCATGAGGAAGAACGACGGATGCTGGCCGCGTTTGCAGGGCGGACGGCTTCGTAAGATCCGCCGGCAGACAACAGGATACCGCTCCACGCGGACGACGGAGCATTTCACCACGTTGAAATGCTCCCGTCAGTCCAGTCGGCCCCGTCTCCCCGGAACGCCCTGCCGCGCCGGGGCGTTGCAGGGAAACAGCGGCCGGCGTTGCATGAGGGCAGCCCCTACGCCTCGACAGGCTCGGGGGAATGTTCCGCCACCACGCGGCGGATCTGCTTGACGTCCGCTTCCGCAATGGTGAACAGCCAGGCATCGAAGCGGAACTCTTCCCCCGCCTGGGGAACATGCCCCGCCTCAAGGCAGAGGTAACCGCCGATAGTGTCCACTTCTTCGGTTTCCAGATGAATGCCCAGGTCTTCCAGATCTTCCAGGTAAGCCCGCCCCGACAGTTCGTAGCGCCCGTCGGCCAGCTTGCGGATCTCCTCCTCGCGGGGGGCGTCGTGCTCGTCCTCGATATCGCCGACAATCTGCTCCAGAATGTCTTCAATGGTGGCCAGACCCGAGGTGCCGCCGTATTCGTCCACGGCAATGGCGATATGGTTCTTGCGCGTGCGGAACTCCTGCAACAGCTCGCTGACGAGCTTGGTCTCCGGCACAAAAACGGGCGGACGCATGATTTCGTTCACCGGCGACGCATGACGTTCCGGGTCCACAAGCAGGGCAAGCAGATCCTTGGCGTAGGCGATGCCGATGATATTGTCCCTGGTGTCCTGATAGATGGGGATTCTGGAATGCCCTGTTTCCATGATGGTGCGCGCCACGTCGCTGACCGGCGCGCCGGAAGGCATACAGTCAAAGTCGGTCCGGGGGGTCATGATATCCTGCACCTGCATGTCGTCCAGGCGCAGAATGCTCAGGATCATCGAACCTTCTTCCGTGTCAAGCTCACCCTCGTCGCGGGCCTCAAGAACGGCCTGCTCCAGAGAGTCGCCTGAACGACCGCCGAACAGAGAACAAACACGGGACCAGAACGGTCTCTCCGTGTTTTTGTCCGTACTTCGGTCCAAGCGTGTCTCCTTGGTTGGTGTGAACGCATCGGCGCGGTCCGGAGAGCCGGACGACGAAACGTCAGCTCCGTCCCGCACGCGCGGCCTCCAGTTGCCGGCGCATGATCCATGCCGTCAGAGAGGGCACGCCGTCAGTGGGACGAATGGGAAGCCAGGTGAAGTCCTCGTTTCCGGCAGGCTCCCTGGCCCATTTGCGGAACTTGAAGCTCATGGCGATTGTGGGCGAAGTCTCTTCACTGCGAATGAGCACGCACTCGCACACAAGCCAGAGGTCCACAGGCTCCCTGTCGTCCTTGTCCCTGACCACAAGATGCATGATGCCGATACTGCCGGCGGAAAAGGAGCTCACCACAGGATCGAGCGGATCCATGGCAAGGCGCACCCCACCGGCGGAAATGTCTTCAATCGAAAGATCGCCGGCGCAAAACGCCTGCCGCAGATGGGAGAAATTTTTCGGCTGATCCCTGTCGTCCGGCAGATGCCAGAACGCAAGTTCGGAGACAAGTTCCGCCGGCGGCTTCACCCGCACGAACATGCGCTTCTGGTTGTGGTTGAGTTCGCGCGGCATCTTGAGTTGCAGGGCGTACCCGTCGCCGTGGCGCGGAATATCAAGGATGGGCACGGAAAAATCGTAGTTCTCCACGCCCTTGTCGTCCCGGAGCTGAAAATAGACATGGGCCTTTTCGCCAATCCAGGCGCTGACGGGAGAATACAGATCCACATCAAGAAGAAGCGTGGCGGGTTTGAGGGCCACGCACACGCCCCGCATGGGCCGGCTGCGCGTCTCTTCACCGACGACCTGAACATCCATCCTGACGCGGCTGGCGAGCGCATCGTTCAGAACAGCTTCGACTTCCGCCGCTTTTCGCGCGTCCTGCTCGTCGTCCCGGCCGATGCCGATTATTGATCCCATCCGCTTCAATATTCCACTCATGATCTTCTCCTGAAACGGATCACCCCGCCTGCCCCCTGCCGGGAGCAACAGCCCTTTCGGACTGTCGGGCCGGGCTTTCGCCCGTCGGATCGCGCTCTGCAACCGCAGTTGATACAGGACGCGAGGCCGGATCCGCAAGGCAAATCAACGCGTGCCCCGCTTGCGCCTGCCACGCTGAACGTCGCAGCCCCCTGCACAGCGCGCGAGCTGCCCTGACGACAGTTGTGCAGGGAGTACTAGCTTACTTGTTCCTTGCGATATATGCAACTCATGGAGTGGCTGGCAGAGCGTTGGGAGCGCGGAAAGCCTCATGGCCGCCGGCAGGCGCGCCGCGTGCGGCGCCGGAAGCGGCCGCGCGCAGGCGGAACGCGCTTCCGCCCGCACCGTTGCGCGGCAAAGCGGGCAAGGCGCGCATGAGTTGCGGAGAGCTGTATCGTTCTCTATAACAGGTTGGTTTTTATCCGTGTCGGGTGGTAGGGTTGTCTTTCCCGAACCGCCTGCCGCAAGGCGGAGCCAGGCGCAAAACCGCGCCGGCCCCTGCCGATCCATGTTGCAGGCGCGCAAAAAACAGGAAGGAGCTTTTATGTCCGACAAGGCCAAGGAAAAACAGAACGTCATCAATGTTCTGAACCAGGCGCGGAAGATGGAACTGCACGCCATCCACCAGTACATGAACCAGCACTACAACCTCGACGACATGGATTACGGCGAACTGGCCGGCAACATCAAGCTCATTTCCATTGATGAAATGCGCCATGCCGAGCAATTTGCCGAACGCGTCAAGGAACTTGGCGGGGAACCGTCAAGCGATCTGTCCGCCGCTGTGGTCAAGGGGCAGGAAGTGCGCGGCATTTTCCCCTATGACAGCGATCTTGAGGACAACACCATCGCCCGGTACAACGAGTTCAGAAAACAGTGCCTGGAAAACGGCGACAGCCTGACGGCCAAACTGTTCGACGCCATTATTGCGGAAGAACAGGAGCACTACAACTACTTCGACAACGTGGCGACCCACATTTCCACGCTCGGTGACACCTACCTCTCCAAAATCGCCGGCAGCAAGGCCGCGTCCGTGCCGAGCCGCGGCTTTGTCTCCGCGCGGGAGGCCGGCACGCAGGACTGATCCCGCCGCGCCGCCATCCCCGAAGCAATCGGGAGCGTGTCCGCCCCGGTTCCGGTCCGGTCCGGATCAGTCTGGAGAGACCCCGTTCCGGGGCGGACACGACGCGAGCTTTCTCCGGTCTCCCACGCGACAGCTTATTCCGCTTCGCGGCGGATGCGCGCGCCCAGGGCTTCGAGCTTCTTTTCGATGTGCTCGTAGCCTCGGTCAAGGTGATAGATGCGCTGCACCTGCGTGACCCCTCTCGCGGCCAGGCCAGCCAGCACCAGCGAGGCGCTGGCGCGCAGATCCGAAGCCATGACCGGCGCGCCGGTCAGGCGGGCGACGCCCCGCACCATGGCCGTATGGCCGGAAAGCCGGACATCCGCTCCCATGCGCACCAGTTCCTGCACATGCATGAAGCGGTTTTCAAAAATGGTTTCCGTGATCACGCTCGAACCTTCGGCCAGACAGAGCATGGCCATGATCTGGGCCTGCATGTCGGTGGGAAAGCCGGGATAAGGCCGGGTGGTCACGTCCGCGGCGCGCAGAGGGGAACCGGGCTCTTCCCGCCGCGCGCGCACCCCTTCGGGCGTGCTCTCAATGCGCATGCCCATCTGGATCAGCTTTGCCGTGGCGGCGTCAAGCTCTTCAAGCGGGCAATCCTGGAGGATCAGATCGCCGTCCGTGATGCCGGCGGCGGCCAGAAAGGTCCCGGCCTCGATCCTGTCGGGCATCACCCGATAGGTGCAGCCCGACAGCGAATCAACGCCGCGGATGCGGATATCGCTTGTGCCGTGTCCTTCGATGCGCGCCCCGCATTTGATGAGAAACCTGGCGAGGTCGGTCACTTCCGGCTCGCGCGCCGCGTTTTCGAGCACGGTTTCGCCCTCGGCAAGGGCGGCGGCCATGAGCAGATTTTCCGTGCCGCCCACAGTGGGAAAATCAAAATGGATGTGCGCGCCTCTGAGGCGGCCGCAGCGGCCGATGATGTAGCCGTCTTCCAGATCGAAACGCGCCCCCATCTTTTCGAGAGCGGAGAGGTGCAGATCCACGGGGCGCGCGCCGATCGCGCAGCCGCCGGGCATGGCCACGCGCGCTTCCCCAAGGCGCGCCAGCAGCGGCCCGAGCACCAGCACCGAGGCGCGCATGGTCTTGACGAGTTCGTACGGCGCTTCCGGCGCGAGCGGGCCGGTCTCCACAGTGACGACGCCATCGTCAAAATGCGCCGGCCGGCCCAGCACGCCCAGCAGGCGCGTGGTCGTGCGGATATCGCGGAGATCCGCGATGTTCTCGAACCTGGCCGGAGAATCAAGCAGAATGGAGGCAAGAAGAATGGGCAGGGCGGCATTTTTGGAGCCGCTGATGCGGACGCTCCCGCGCAGCGCGACGCCGCCTTCAATGGTCAGTTTGTCCATGCATACTCCGAAGATAGTAAAAAACGCCGCATACGGCGCGCCTGCCGGCAAAGGTATTCCGCGCCGCTCCTTTTCCGCCACAAACGCTTGACCTTGCGCCGCCGGCGCGCTATAAGGCGGAACACATACGGCGGATGTAGCTCAGTTGGTAGAGCACCTGGTTGTGGCCCAGGTGGCCGTGGGTTCAAGTCCCATCATTCGCCCCAGATTTCACCCCGCTCCGGCGGGGTTTTTCTTTTGCCTCCGCGGCCGGCGACGTATCGGCCTCCGGGCCGATCCGCGCGGGGAGTTCCGCTTCCCCGGCCAGATTCAGGCTTATCCCCACCGGACAATGATCCGATCCGAGAACGTGCGGCTCGATCCACGCGTCGCGCAGGGCAGGCGTCAATTCATCGGAGACAAAAAAGTAGTCGATGCGCCAGCCGGCGTTGGTCAGACGGGCGCGCTGACGGTACGACCACCAAGTGTAGCGCCCGGCCTCATCACCGTGAACATGACGGAAGGTGTCCGTATACCCGGCCGCGATGAAACGATCCATCCAGGCTCGTTCTTCCGGAAGAAAGCCGGAATGTTCCTCATTGGCTTTGGGGTGGGCGAGATCCACGGGGCGATGCGCCGTGTTGAAGTCGCCGCAGACGACAACGGGCTTTTCCCGGCGCAGGCGTTGGGCGTACTCCAGAAAGGCGTCGTAATACGCCATCTTGTACGCCAGCCGGGCCGGCCCCTGCGATCCGTTGGGAAAATAGACGTTCAGAAAATGGAACGCCGGGAAGTCGGCATGCAGCAGCCGCCCCTCTCCCTGAAAACGGGGATCGGGCAATTCGGCGCGCACGGCCGCCGGCGTCAGCCCCGGCGCGCCCCGGCGGATGAACAGCGCCACGCCGGAATAACCCTTTTTGACTGTCGCTCCGAGCCAGTGCGCCTCCCAGCCCTCCGGCTCGCGATGCGGAGCGGGGATTTGCCCGACGTCGGCCTTTGTCTCCTGCAGGGCGATCACGTCGGCGTTGCTGGCGGCGAACCACGCCCAATCCGCCTTGGCCGAAATGGCGCGAAAGCCGTTCACATTCCATGAAACAAGGCGGACAAGACGGGGCATGATATTTTCCTGGCGTCGAGTGTGAAACGGCGGACGGGACAGGCCGGGTTCATGGAGGCCGCCCGCAGGCGATCGGGACACGGCCACGCGGGATCATAGGCGCTTCCGGCTCAAAATGGAAGGCGCGAGAATCTTCCTGCCCGGGCGGGCGCGTTGACGGCGGGGCGCCTTGAAAAACGTCTGCCGCGATGCGGGGCGCTGCCCCTCGCCCCGCCGGGGGGGATGGCGCTGGACGCCGTCGGCTCCCCGGGAAGGAATCATCTCCTCTTCTTGCGGAGATTGGCCGGAACGCGTATGGAACAGGACAGAGGATAAAACCATGTGTCTTGCCATACCCACAAAAGTCGTCGCAACGCTGGATGACGGCATGCTCAAGGTCACGGTGGGGAACGGTCCCACCGAGCTTACGGTCTCGGGAATGCTCTTGCCCGAAGAAGCGAAGATCGGTGACTATCTCATCGTCCATGCCGGCTTCGCCATGCACAAGATGGAACGAACCGAAGCCGAGGAAAGTCTCCGCCTGTTCCGCGAGCTTTCCCGCGCGGCCGGGGACGAGCCGACGTTTTAGGGTCAGCCCTCATTAAAACGCCTGCTGCAAAGCCGTCTTTTTGCGTCCGGCGGCGTTACAAGGCCAACATTGACCTTGCGGTATGTTCAGGACAGCTTCGGCCAATGTTTGCCCCTTGCCGGCCGGAAAAACTCGTCTTTTCGCGGACGGCATTTTAATGAGGGCTGACCCCAGGGCGTTTCACACTGTGTGAAATGTTGTTCTCCACCAAGGGAAAAAAGGCTTTTTGTGAAGGGAATGTGCTCTTATGGCACTTGACCGGAACAAAGAGCCTTTTTGATGCAGGCGGAGGACAGGAGCCGTAGTGTGGACACTCCCCGGGGACAGATCTCGGTAAGACGCAGGCCGGGAATCATTTTTCCTTCCTTTTCCCGTGCGACGAGCGCAGGCGCACGCGCATGGGCGCATGGAGAATGCCGAAACGCCGGCGGAGGGAACGTTCCAGATAGCGGGCGTAGGTTTCGGAAACGCGATCCGCGTCGCTGACAAAGAACACAAAGGTCGGCGGAGCCACCTCCGCCTGCGTCAGGTAGAAAAAGCGGGGGCGCACCCGTTTCACCACAGGCGGCTGATGGGCGGCCAGCACTTCTTCAAGGGCGCGGTTGAGCGCGCCCGTGCCGATGCGGGTTTGGCATTCCTCCCGAATGCGGGCGGCGAGCGGCACGATCTTGTCGAGTCCAAGACCGCGCATGGCCGAAACCATGAGCGCCGGCACATGCGGGCAGAACTGCAACACGTCGCGGAACGCGGCGTGCAGGGCGGCGCGCTGTTTCGCATTGACCAGATCGATCTTGTTCACAAGGATCAGGAACGGCGTCTTGCGTTCGTCCAGAAGATCGATGAGGCGTTTGTCCTGGCTGGTCACGCCTTCCAGCGCGTCGATGACATAGAGCGTCACGTCAGCCTTGGTCGTGCTTTTCAGCGCCGCGTTGACGGAAAAGCGCTCCACGGCGTCGGTGATGCGCGTGCGCCGGCGCACGCCGGCCGTATCCACAAACACGCACAGCCTGCCGTCAGCCGCAAAGGGAATGTCCACACTGTCGCGCGTGGTGCCGGCCACATCGCTGACGATCATCCGCTCTTCACCGATCAGGGCGTTGATCAGCGAGGATTTCCCGGCGTTCGGGCGTCCGAGGAGGGCCAGCTTGAGCCGGGACGGATCCGTCCCGCCAAAAGCGGCCGCCGCGTCAGGGGCAAAAACCGCTTCCCCCTCCGCCAGCACGGCGGGCCGGGCGTCCGTCGCCGGGTCAGACCCGGCATCGGCCAGGCCGTCCGCACCCAAAGCGCCCTCTTCCGCCGCTTCCCGTTCCACATCTTCCGCCGCCACGGCCGCGTCCTGTCCGGCGGCATCCGCCCGGGGCGCGGCGTCTTCGGGCGGCAGACGATCGATCAGTTCGCTCTCGAGCGCGCGGATGTTGTGCCCGTGCTCGGCGGAGACGGCGAGCATGGGAAAGCCGAGCGCATGGAATTCGGCCATGCGTTCGTCCTCGCGCTCCGGGCCGTCCACCTTGTTCACGGCCAGCAGCACCGGCTTGCCGCCCCGACGGGCAAAGGCGGCCAGGTGCTCGTCGAGCGGGAGCAGCCCTTCCCGGCCGTCCGTCACCAGGCAGATCACGGCGGCTTCCCGAATGGCGGCCTCGGTCTGACGCAGGATCTCGGCCTCGAAGCCACGGAGTCCGGCCGGCCCTTCCACCACGGCGCGGTGCTGATCCAGCGTCACCCCGCCGGTATCGATCACCACAAAGCTTCTGCCCCCGCGCGGTCTGACCACGCCTTCCATACGATCCCTGGTGACGCCGGGGCGATCGTGGGTGATGGCCCGATTGCTCCGGATCAACCGGTTGAACAGGGTCGACTTGCCCACGTTGGGCCGGCCGATCAAGGCGACTTTGGCAAGCATCTCGCGGTCCTTGCAGAAGCGGTTTTTCAAATGGGCGTCAGGCGCGCGGCTCGATGACTTCAACCCCGCCCATGTACGGCACAAGCGCCCCGGGGATGCGGATCGAGCCGTCCTTCTGCTGCCCGTTTTCCAGAACGGCCACCAGCGAACGCCCGGTGGGCAGGCCGGAACCGTTCAGGGTGTGGACAAACTCCGGCTTGCCGCCGCCCTTCGGACGAAAACGGATGTTCGCCCGCCGCGCCTGGAAGTCCCCGCAATTGGAACAGGAGGAAATCTCCCGGTAGGTGTTCTGCGCCGGGAGCCAGACTTCCACGTCGTAGGTCTTGCAGGCCGAAAAGCCCATGTCGCCGGAACAGAGCACAATGGTGCGGTAAGGCAGTTCCAGCCGTTCGAGCAGCCCTTCCGCGCTGCGGCGCATTTCCTCCAGCCTGTCGAAGGACTCGTCCGGATGCGCCAGATACACCATTTCCACCTTGGTGAACTGGTGCTGGCGGATCAGCCCGCGCGTGTCCTTGCCGGCGGCCCCGGCCTCGGAACGGAAACAGGGCGTCTGCGCGCAATACCTCAGGGGCAGGGCGGCCTCTTCCAGGATCTCGTCGCTGTGCAGGTTGGTCAACGGCACTTCCGCCGTGGGGATCAGGAAGAAGTCCCACGCCTCCAGCCGGAAGAGATCCTCCTCGAACTTGGGCAACTGCCCCGTGCCGGTCATGGTCTTGCGGTTGACCATGAGCGGCGGAGCGATTTCGATCCGCCCTTCGGCCTGATGAACGTCGAGGTAAAAATTCATGAGCGCCCGCTCAAGCCGCGCGGCCCAGCCCCAGGACACGGCAAAGCGGCTTCCCGCCAGCTTGACCCCCCGCTCGAAATCCAGCCCGCCCAGAGCCGCGCCCAGCTCCCAATGCGGCCGGATCGGGAAATCAAAGGTCGGAACCGTCCCCCAGCGGCGGACTTCCACGTTGTCGCGCTCGTCCGCGCCTTCGGGCACGCTGGCGTCCGGAATGTTGGGCACGGTCAGCATCCAGTCGGCAAGTTCGGCCTTGACCGCTTCCGTCTCTCCGTCCAGGGCGGCGATCCGGGCGGAAAGGGTGGAAAGCTCGGCGATGCGCGCTTCGGCATTGCCGCCCTCGCGCTTCAGCCGCGCCACTTCGCCGGAGGCGCGGTTGCGCTCGGCCTTCAGGGTTTCCACCTCGGCCAGCAGGGCGCGCCGCCTGCCGTCAAGTTCCTCAAACGTCTGCACGCTCAGCTTTGAATGACGTTTGGCGAGAGCGGCGGCCACCACCTCGGGGTTCTTCTGCAACAATTTGAGATCCAGCACGATGCGCTCCTTGTGGCGTGTCCCGAAGATATTCCATCATTCATGATGAAATGACGTCTGCCGCCGGACGCGAGTCCCCCGCGGCGCGAAACGCGCCGTGAAGGGCCAGAAACCACCTTTTTTGGCGAATGATGACATGAGTTGCTGAAACCATGCAACGGCTTCCCGGGCAATCGCCCCGGCAGGCGCTTCATGAAACGAGTTGTAGACGCCTCCCGCCGCATCGTCAACCGCGGCGCGCCCCCGGACAGGAGCCGGACAGGCCCCGGACAGGGCGGGGGCATTCCCGCTCCTCCCGCGCGCCTGCCCTGACCGCGTTGCAAAGCGGCGGGAAAGAGACTAAAAGCGTTTCACATAATAAAGGGAGGTTCTCCATGCCCATTCCGCTCCGGCGCGCGTTCGCCCTGCTGGTGGCACTCATCCCGCTCGTGTTTCTGGCCGCCTGCGGTCCGAGCAACAGCGTTCGGCTCATGTACACGCCGAGCGGGGCCGCGGTCCTGCCCAAACCCGGCGCGCCACGCGTGACGGTGGTCATGTTCGACGACAAGCGCCCCCGGCAGGCGATCGGAGAACGGCAGGACGGCAGTTCCTTCATGGCCAACGCCCTTGTTTCCGACTGGGTCAGCCGCGCCCTGGGCGAGGAGCTTGCCCGCCTCGGGGAGCAGGTGTCATACGCCTCCATCATGATGCAGGCACGGACGGCAAACCCGCCCTACATCGCCTCCGGCGTGGTCAATGAAATCTGGATCCGGGAAAACGGCCCCACCAGTCTTGCCGCAACGGTGCGCCTGACCGTGACGCTCTCCACGCCGGACAAGGTGATCTACTCCGAAAGCCTCAGCTCCACCCAGGAGCGCCGGGGACTGCCCTCGGCCTCGGGAGTGGAAAGCCTCGTGGCCGACACGTTGCGCGACGTGCTTGTCGTCGCCGCCGGCAAAATGGCCGAAAAAATGCGCTAGACTCCCCGACTCAGGCCGAACAGATGCGACAGGCTGCTTTTCCACCAGTCCCGGCCGGCCCGGCCCGACGGCGCGGCGCAAACGCGGCGGTCGTGGCCCTGTGCCTTGCGGCGCTCCTGCACGGCGCGGCGCTTGCGGCGCGCGCAACATCTCCGGCCGCCCCCGCGGCCCCGTCCGTTCTGGCCGAGGCCGGCAGCGCCCAGCCCTACGGGGGCGGCGTCTCCGCCGCGGCCGCGTACAGCGTGGCCCGCGCCCTGGCGCGGCTTGCCGTGCTGGAAAAGGGCGCGGCGCTGCTTGAAAACGATCTGGCCGCGCGCATGGGCACGGCCGAAGCGCCGACTGCCGGAGCCGGCAATGCCGGCGCGCCGGACGCGCGGATGCGCGCGCTTGCCTCCGTTGTTTTTCCCGTTTCGCTCAACGACGCGCCGGAAGACGCGTCCTCCCCGCCGCGGCAAAACGTCACGGCGCGCATTCTGGCCTCGCCGCGCGACGCGGCCCAAGCCATCCGCCGCGCCCTGCAGGAACCCGACAATCTGGAACTGCGTCTGGACGCCCTGCGCCGCCTGGACGCGGCCGCCGCCGAAGGGCGCGATCTTCTGGCGCGCAACGCGGCCAACCTGGCCGCCCGGCCGGGGGCAGACGCCGCGCCGCGCCCGACAGATCCGGCAGACTCCGTCGCTCCTCCCGCGGCAGGGACGGAGAATCCCTTTGCCGGACGGGCCGAAACCCTGGCCAAACGGCTTGACGCGCTGGAAGCCTATCTGGAAGCCCTGCGCGATTTCGGCCACACCTGGCGGGTCCCGGAAGAAGCCGTGCCCCTGCTTGAGCGGCTGAGCGCCCTTGATCCGCAAAACCCCCTGCTGTGGATGGGTCTTGGCGAAGCCCTGCTGCTGATGGAGCGCCCCTATGAAGCGCTGGACGCGATCCGCGCCGCCGCCCGCCTGCCCGAAGCGCCGCCCCGCGCGCTCTATTTGCGGGGGGTGGCCCATCTGCGCCTGCACCTGCCGGCCAATGCCGTCAAGGATTTCAGCGAGGCGCTCGCCCGCCGTCCGGACAAGGCGGCCTGGTGGCGGGCGCGCGGCGCGGCGCGCCTTCTGGCGGGAGAGCACGACGCCATGTGCCCCGATTTCTACCAGGCGTGCGCGCTGGGCGATTGCGAAGGGCTGGCCGAGGTGCGCAAGCGCGGTCTGTGCCTCGAATCCGACGGGAACTGAAGCATGCGCCGCGAACCCTGCAAGGCCTGGGGGCACCTCTTCCCCACCGACGAAACGGCCCGCCGCGCGGCAAACAGCGCGCTGGAAGCCTGGGGCCTGCCCCCTTGCGCCGATCTTGACGACGCGGGCGTGCTGAACATCGCGTTTGAAGGCGCGCTCTTTCCCCTGGACGATATCGTCGAAGCCCTGATCCCCTGCCTGAATGAGGCAAGTTCCGGCAAAATCGATCTGTGCGACATGGAAAACTGGACGCTGACGCGCGCCTCGTTTACAGGAAGGGAAGTCCGCCTGTCCACGGCGGGCCTGAACGACGTTCTGGCGTATTCCGGACATTGAAACCGCGCGACGCCGCGCCGCCGCGCGGGGTCGTCGCCAAGGACACGGCATGAGTGCAGTCTATCTTATCGGCGCTGGCCCCGGCGATCCCGGCCTCCTGACGTTGCGGGGCAAGGCCCTGCTCGAACGGGCCGACGTGATCGTCTACGATTACCTGGCGAGCGACGCCCTGCTTGCCCACGCCCGGCCGGATGCGGAACGCGTCTATGTCGGCAAGAAGGCCGGCCTGCACGCCCTGCCGCAGGAAGAAATCAACCGGCTGCTGGTGGCGAAGGCGCGCGAGGGCAAAACCGTCGCCCGCCTGAAGGGCGGCGATCCGTACATCTTCGGACGGGGCGGCGAAGAGGCTGAAGCCCTGATCGACGCCGGCATCCCCTTCGAGGAAGTGCCGGGCGTCACCAGCACCATCGCCGGACCGGCCTACGCGGGCATCCCGCTGACGCACCGCGATTTCGCCTCTTCCGTAACGCTCATCACCGGTCACGAGCGGCCGGACAAGCCCGGTTCGGTCCACAACTGGGAAGCTCTCGCGGCCAGCGCCAACACGCTTGTTTTCGTCATGGGCATGAAAAACCTGCCCGACATCAGCGCCAACCTCATCCGGGCCGGTCTTGCGCCGGACACGCCCGCGGCGCTCGTGCACTGGGGCACCACCGCGCGGCACAGGAGCCTTGTCTCCACGCTTGAAAAACTGCCCGCGGAAGCAACGGCAAAAGGCTTTGTCAACCCCTCGGTGATCATCGTGGGCAGGGTGGCCCTGCTGCACGATCGCCTCAACTGGTTCGAGCGGCGGCCGCTTTTCGGCCGGGCCGTGGTGGTCACGCGCGCCCGGGAACAGGCCAGCGGCCTGGCCAGCCGGCTGGAGGAACTGGGGGCCGAAGTCATCCAGTTCCCCACCATCGAAATCGCCCCCCTGCCGGAGTATGCCGAAGTTGACGCGGCCGCCCGCGAACTGGAAACCTGGGACTGGATCGTCTTCACTTCCGCCAACGGCGTGGACGCGTTCTGGAAACGCCTTGCCGCCGTCGGGCGGGACAGCCGCGCCTTCGGCCGCGCGCGGGTGGCCGCCATTGGTCCGGCCACGGCCGCGGCGCTTGCGGCGCGGGGCATCCGGGCCGACCTTGTGCCCGAATCGTATGTGGCCGAAAGCGTGGCCGAGGGCCTGTGCCGCACGGACGAGATGCGCGGCAGGCGGGTACTCATTCCCCGGGCGCGGCAGGCCCGGGACGTTCTGCCCGAAGCCCTGACCCGGGCCGGGGCCGAAGCGCGCGTCCTGCCCGTGTACGAAACCGTGCCCGCCGCCGGGCGGCAGGACGAAGTGCTGGCCGCGATCGAGGCCGGACGGCTTTTCTGCGTCACCTTTGGTTCCTCCTCCACAGTGCACAACTTTTTTGCGCGCATCCCGGCGGAAAAACTGAAGGAGCACCCCGAGGTCCAACTCGCCTGCATCGGTCCGGTGACGGCCAGAACCCTGGAAGGGTACGGCCTCGCCTGCCGCATCATGCCGGCCGAATACACTGTTCCGGCGCTGGCCGAAGCCGTGGCCGCCGCCGGCCGGGAGGTCCGCCCGTGACAATCGCGCTCGCCATCCTCGCTTCCGGCAGCGGCACCAACGCCCAGGCCATGTTCAACGCCGTCCGCAACGGCCTGCTTGACGCGGATATCCGCCTTGTGGTCTGCAACCGGCCGGGGGCCGGGGTCATCGCGCGGGCCGCCGACTTCGGCGTGCCGTGCGCCGTCATGGATCACACGGCCTGGCCCAGCCGCGAAGCCTACGATGCGGCCGTCGTCGCGGCCCTGCGCGAGGCCGGCGCGGACACCGTGGCCCTGGCCGGCTACATGCGCATGCTTTCGCCGGCCTTTCTCGCGGCCTTTCCCGGCCGGGTGCTCAACATCCATCCGGCCCTGCTCCCGGCCTTTCCCGGCGTGCGCGGCATTGCCGACGCCCACGCCTGGAACGTGCGCATCACGGGCTGCACCGTGCATTTCGTGGACGAAATCATGGATCACGGCGCGGTCATCATCCAGGCCGCCGTGCCCCACCTGCCCGGAGAAAGCGAGGAAGCCCTGGCCGAACGCATCCACCGGCAGGAACACCGCATCTATCCGCAAGCCTTGCAATGGCTTGCCGAAGGCCGGCTCCAACGCTATGCTCCGGGCGACACGGCAGGTTCCGGCCCCAATTTCGCCCCGAATTCGGCCCTGAATCCCGCCAGTCCGGAAGCTCCCGACGCTTCCACCCGGAATGACGCCCGGGGCGTGCGGCTCCTGCCCCGCCAGACGGGAGAAATTTCTCTTCGCGTGCCTTGCGACGGGGACGTCCTGTTCTGCCCGCCGCTGGAAAGATTTTAACCCCCGGTCCCAAAGCGGATTTTTTCAAGGAGTTTCCCATGCGTCGGCTTCTTTGCCCTGCTCTGCTGATCTTCACCCTGTGCGCCGTCCCGGCCCTTGCCGCCGAAGCCCCGAAGCAGAAAACGCCCCTGCCCGACACGCCCAAACCGATCACCGAGCGGAACACGCCCATTGCCGTGGAGTTTGAGGGCACGGACAGTCTGGGGTCGCGCCTGACAACGCGCGTGAAGGAAGTCTTCAACGCAAGCAACCTCTTCTCCCTGACCGACAAGGATACCCCGAAACTGCGCGTGCTCATCTCCAGCACCCCGGAGTTTCCAAGCCGGCCCGGAGTCGGTTCCGCCTACTCGGTGGTCTGGGTCTTCTCGCAGTCGGAAGCCACCCTGCGCCATTACCTGACGCGCGAAGTGGGCGTGCTCACTCCGGATGAGGTGAACGACGTGGCGGCCAAACTCATCGAACGCACGGACGCCCTTGCCGCGCGTTACGGCTACCTCCTGCAATAGCCTGTCCGAACGGACGTTTGATGAGCGTTCTCGGCGAGGCGTTTTGCAGCGCGTTCGATCTGCTCTCTTCCGGAGATGCGGAAACCTTCGCGGCCGTGCAGGCCACACTGCAAAGCTCCGGCCTTGCCATGATCGGCTGTCTCGGGTTTGGCGTTCCGCTCGGCTTTCTGCTCGGGTATTGCCGCTTCCCCGGACGGGGAGCCGTGCGCCTGGCGGTTGAAACCGCGCTCTGCTTTCCCACGGTGGTACTCGGGCTGCTTGTCTACCTGCTGCTTGCCCGACAGGGACCGCTGGCCGATCTGGAACTGCTCTTCACCGTGCCGGGCATGGCTGTCGGCCTTGCCCTGCTTGGTCTGCCCATTGTCGCCGCGCACGCCTGCCTTGCCGTGGAGCAGGCGGACAGTCTGCTCGCGCCCACCCTGCGCACGCTCGGGGCCGGGCCGTGGCGCATGTTTTTCTCCACGGTGCGCGAGGTGCGCTTTCACCTGCTCACGGCCTGCGTCACGGCCTTCGGCCGGGTGGTCTCGGAGGTGGGCATTTCCATGCTGGTGGGCGGCAACATCAAATGGGCCACCCGGACCATCACCACAGCCATAACCCTGGAAACCGGCAAGGGCGATTACGCCCGCAGCATCGCGCTCGGGATCGTGCTCGTCAGCCTGGCCCTTGTCCTGAATCTCGGGCTGGCCGGGCTTCGTCGACGGATGGGAGCGTAGACCGGCGTGCCGCTTTTTCGCCTTGAAAACGTCATCCGTCGCCACAGCGGGCGCGTGGTCCTCAACCTGCCGCATTTCGAGGCGTATGCCGGGGAAATCCTCGGGATCACCGGGCGCAACGGGAGCGGCAAGTCCACGCTCCTGCGCCTGCTCGCCCTGCTGGAAGCGCCGGACGAGGGGCGGATCTTCCTCAACGGTCAGCCGGCCGACGCGCGCAATCTCGCTCAGCGCCGGCAGGTCACGCTGCTGTTGCAAACCCCGTATCTGCTTTCCCGCTCGGTGCAGGCCAACGTGAGCTACGGCCTTCTGGCGCGCGGGACGGACGCCGCAAGCGCCCGCGCCGCCGCCGGCGAAGCCTTGCGCGACGTGGGGCTTGACCCGGCGATCTTCGCCGCTCGCCGCCGGCACGAACTGTCCGGCGGGGAAGCCCAGCGCGTGGCCCTTGCCGCGCGCCTCGCGCTGAAGCCGCGGGCGTTGCTCATGGACGAACCCACCGCCAGCGTGGATGAGGAAAGCGCCGCCAAAATCGCGGACGCCGCCCGCGAAGCCGCCGGGCGCGGCGCGGCCGTGATCGTGGTTTCGCACGATCGCGACTGGCTCGCCCCCCTTGCCCAACGCCTTGTCCGACTCACGGCCGGAAGCCTGGCCAACGATCCGCACGCGGCTCCGACGCCGTTGTCGACAGTCTTGCCGGACAGGGCCGGCGCAAACGTCGCGCCCGCCCCCGCCGACTGAACCCGCAAAAATCCATGCCCTGGAACAACGCCATGAACAGTATGCGAGAGAATCCGGAACCGTCCTTCACCCCGCGGCGGGAAGCCGCCTTTGTTCTGGTCCCCGGCGCGTGGTGCGGAGCCTGGTGCTGGACGCTTGTGGCCCCGCGCCTGGCCGCCGCCGGGTTTCGCGTGTACAGCCTTTCGCTGACGGGCCTGGCCGATCGCCGGCACCTGCTCTCGCCCGCCGTCACGCTGGAAACGCACGTCATGGACGTGGTCAACCTGGCCCGATATCAGGACCTCCACGACGTGATTCTGGTGGGTCACAGCTACGCCGGCATGGTGCTGACCGGCGCGGCCGAACGCATGGCCTCCCGTCTGCGCCGGCTCGTGTATCTCGACGCCATGCTTCCCTTCTCCGGAGAATGCGCCTTTGACCTCATCCCGTCCGAAGTTACGGAACAGCGGCGGCAACTGGCGATCGAACACGACGGCGGCGTGAGTATGCCCGTGCCGGCGGCGGGGCATTTCGCCGTGGCCGGGATGCGCGAATGGTTCCTTGAGCACATGACGCCGCAGCCGCTCCAGCCGCACCTCGATCGCCTGCACCTTGGCGGCCTGCCCGGCAACGGAGTTCCCGCCACCTATGTGCAGTGCCTGCCCGCCCGCCTCCCGGCCATGCGCCTTTCGGCCGAGCGCGCCGGTTCCCTCGGCTGGCAGATGGTGCGGATGGATTCCGCCCACAACGTCCACCTCCACCGCCCCGATGATATCGCTGAACTCCTCATGGCGTGCGCCAGGAGCCATTGAAGCTCCGCGCGCTCCGCCTGCGTCAAAAAACCTTTTTATTCCGGTCAGGACAGCTTGGGCACAAGGCCAACATTGACCTTGCGATATGTCCAATACAGCTTCGTCCGCTGTTTGCCTTGCGCCCTGCCGGCCGGAAAAAACGGCTTTTCGCGACCGACGTTTTCATGGGGGCTGCCCCCGAGAGCTGTTGTCGATAGAAAATGATTTATCTTGCCGCCCCTTTCGGATAGAAGACAGGAAAACACTCCGGGCGGCCCCGCCTCATCGGCTGTCCCCAAAGCGGGGACCGCACCCGCATGACAGCTATCCGTCCTCTGCGCCGGACGCCGCGGCCCCAACGTCAGAAGCTCCCGGCCAACGGGCAGGATGGAGCGGCGACGCCAATGTGCCATATGCAAGAATGGGCTTTCGTTCTGCACGCCTGACTCCCATATGGAAATCAGTCATGCACTGTCTGATCCGGCAATGGCGCTGTGCGGTATAAAACACTCAAAAGTAAGGGCTGGTCTTTCATGAAGATTGGAGGAAAAATTGGCGGCGGATTCTTTTCTGTACTTCTTCTGACGATGATTCTTGGCCTTTGGGCGGTGTACGCCATGCACAATGGCGCCAAAGTGGCCGACGAGATCGCCAATGACCGCTTGCCCAGGTTCATATACTGGAATGAAGCGCAAACCGATTTGCTGAAAGCGGCTTATTTCGCAAGAGCCTATTTTGAGGGCGGCGATGAGGATAACATCAACAAGACCTTTGAGTATTTAAAGTTTTTTGGCGAAAATATCCAGGAGTTGAAACAGATCAACGCGCGGGTGCATTATGAAAACACCGCCAGGGCGCTTGACAAGGCGGAAAAGGATCTGGTCACATATGCCGATCTCATCCGAAAGAATCAGAACGTCTACGCATCCAGCGAAAACCTTGTTGTGGAGATGAGGAAATCGGCCAACGAATTGCTGGAGCAATACGGGCTTCTCATCAATGCAATCGGCGCCAGCCTTGAAAATCATATCGGCGTCGGAGATTCCCGCGCGGCCGCGCAATGCACGCGCTGCCTCCTGACCGCCAACGCCATCCAGACAAGAATAGGCGCTCTCGTTCAGGACATTATGTACGCCGAGCGCAATAACGATTTGGACGCCTATACGAATTTGCAAAAAGATCTCTCGACCATTGCCGCCGATGCGCAAAAAATGGAAGGGATGCTCTTGCGGCCGGAAGAGCGCGCGCTTTTTGCCGAAACCACGCGGAAATATCAGAAGTTCACCGACAGCGCCAGCGCCGTGGTCAATTCGCTGCGCGAGTTTTTCGTCTCCGGCAAATCGAGATACGAACAGTATCAGACCATGTACGAAGACAGCATCAAAATGGTTCAATTGACAAGCGAAAATTCCAAAAAGTTCACTACCGATGCCGCCGCTTCCCTTGTCGCCTCCACGAGAGTGGTTTCGGCCATCCTCGGCATCGTCCTTGTTCTCGGCATCGCGGTGGCGGTGTTCATCACGCGCGGTATCGTGAGGCCCCTTTCTTCCACCCAGCAGTTTGCGGAGGATGTGGCGGCAGGCAACCTTGACCGGGAGCTGAATGTCAGAACAAACGACGAAACCGGCAAACTTGCCGACGCCCTTCGCAGCATGGTGGGAAGTCTGAAACAGAATATTGACGATGCCCACCGGAAGTCGCAGGAAGCCGAAAAAGCCACGGAAGAAGCGACAGCAGCCATGGCCAGGGCCGAAGAGGCGGCCAGAAAGGCGGAGAACGCCAAACGCGAGGGTATGCTGGCCGCGGCCGGGCAGCTTGAAGGGATGGTGGAAATAATAAGTTCCGCCTCCACACAGCTTTCGGCCCAGATCGAACAATCCAATCGCGGGGCCGCCGAATCCGCGCAGAGACTTCAGGAAGCCGCTACGGCCATGAACGAAATGAACGCGACTGTGCAGGAGGTGGCGCGCAACGCCGGAGCCGCTTCCGAAGCTTCTTCCGAAACCAGGGAAAAGGCGGAAGCCGGTCAGCAGATTGTTCAACTGGTCGTCCGGAGCATGGACGAAGTGCAGGAGACCTCGCTGAAACTCAAGAACGACATGTCCCGACTCAATGACCGCGCCCAGGATATCAACCGCATCATGGGCGTGATTTCGGACATTGCGGATCAAACCAACCTTCTTGCGCTGAATGCGGCTATCGAAGCGGCGCGGGCCGGCGAGGCCGGACGCGGCTTTGCCGTGGTGGCCGATGAAGTCCGCAAGCTTGCGGAAAAGACAATGGCCTCCACCATGGATGTGAGCAATGCCATCCGGGCTATCCAGGAAAGCACGGAAACAAGCATGCAGGCCATGGACAATGCGGCGCAACGCATCACTTATGCCACCGATCTTGCGAACCAGTCCGGAAGCGCTCTGGAAGAAATAGTTTTAACTGTGGGCGCAACCTCTGACCAGGTTCAGGCCATCGCGGCGGCAAGTGAGGAACAGTCGGCGGCAAGCGAAGAAATCAACAGATCAATCATCGAAGTCAATGATATGTCGGGCATTATGGCGGAAGCGATGAGCGACGCATCCCATGCGGTGTCGGATTTGGCAAACCAGGCGCACAAACTGGCCGACCTTATTCTGGAGATGAAAAACGCCTGAGGAAGCCGTTTGCCGCAACGCATTGCCGAGAAATCGGCATCCGATGCTTGCGGAACCAACCCGCGGCCGGGGGCGCTCCACGCCGGACCCGCCTTTCCGCCCGCACTCAAAAAAATCTCTAAACTTTGGGAAAGCCCCGGAAGCCCGCCAGACAAGCCGCTTCCGGGGCTTTTCCGGTCTTGAGACGCATTTTTAATATATTGAAATAAAACAAAAAACTATATTTCCACTTCGGGCGATCGCATTGACAGGCTCTCCCCCCTTGGCTAGAAAAAGGACCTCGGGCGTCGAGACTGCTCCGTAAAAACCGGGAGGCAAGAGCAAGCGGAAAGATCTGCTCGCTCCGAAAGCGGCGCGCGTTTTTTCAAAAGTGCCGCGGCGAATCTTGCCGTTCGGTATTTTGGGGCGATGAGACGTCCTTCGTCCGCGCGCAGGGCGAAGGGCTTTTTTATCCCTCGCCCGGGAACGCTTTCCCGCTGAAAAGGGAACGCCCCATTTCTTACCTGGTGGTCATATGCTGGCAAGCATCAAGAAACGAGATTCGCGGCTGGTGCCCTTCGACGTGAACAAGATCGCCGAAGCCGTCTTCCGCGCCGCCGGTTCCCAGGGCGGCACGGATCGCGCGCTTGCCCGGACCATCGCCGATCTTGTCGTCGCAGAACTGGAGCGGGATTTCAGCAATACGATTCCGGAAGTGGAGCAGGTGCAGGATCTGGTGGAACGGACCCTGATCAAGACCGGCCACGCCCGCACGGCCAAGGCGTACATTCTCTACCGCAACGAGCGCACGCGCCTGCGGGAAATGAAGACGCGCCTCATGTCCACCATGCACGATCTTTCGTTCAAGGACGCGCGCGACAACGACCTCAAGCGCGAGAACGCCAATATCGACGGCGACACGGCCATGGGGACCATGCTCAAGTACGGGAGCGAAGCCGCCAAGCAGTTTTACGAAATGTTCCTGCTCCTGCCCGAACACAGCCGCGCGCACAACGAGGGAGACATCCACATCCACGATCTGGATTTTCTCTCCCTCACCACCACCTGTTGCCAGATCGACATCAAGAAGCTGTTCAAGGGCGGCTTCAACACCGGGCACGGTTTTCTGCGCGAGCCAAACAGCATCCAGAGCTACAGCGCGCTCGCATGCATCGCCATCCAGTCCAACCAGAACGATCAGCACGGCGGCCAGAGCATACCCAACTTTGATTACGGCATGGCCCCCGGCGTGGCCAAAAGCTTTATCCGCAACGTGGGGCTGACGCTCAATCTTGGCGAGTGGTGCGCGGAAGAAGCCGCCCTCGGGGTCAAAAACGCCTTGCGCGCCTTTTTTGACGAGCGGGAAAGCCTCCTTGACGAAGACGGCCTCGCCTTCACCCGGGCCGCGTTGCGCGAGCTTCTGCCGGCGGAGAGAACGGACAGGGTTGTGGCCAAGGCCCTCGCCCAAACCGAAAGGGACGTGTATCAGGCCATGGAAGGTCTGGTGCACAACCTCAACACCATGCACAGCCGGGCCGGGGCGCAGATTCCGTTCAGTTCCATCAATTACGGCACGGATACCTCCCCGGAAGGCCGCATGGTGATCCGCAACGTCCTGCTTGCCACCGAAGCGGGTCTCGGCAACGGCGAAACGCCCATTTTCCCCATTCACATCTTCAAGGTGAAAGACGGCGTCAACTATCGGGAAGGCGACCCGAATCACGACCTCTTCAAACTGGCCTGCCGGGTGTCGGCCAAACGGCTCTTTCCCAATTTTTCCTTTATCGACGCGCCGTTCAATCTCCACTACTACAAGCCCGGCCGGCCCGAGACGGAAATCGCCTACATGGGCTGCCGCACGCGCGTCATCGGCAACCGGCACGACCCGGAGCGCGAAATCGTCAACGGGCGCGGCAACCTGAGCTTCACCTCCCTGAATCTGCCCCGCCTCGGCCTCAAACACCGGGGCGATGTGGACGGCTTTTTCGAGGAACTGGATCGGAAAATCTCCCTGGTCTTCGCCCAGCTTCTCGAACGGCTGGATATCCAGAGCGGCAAGAAATGCAAAAATTATCCCTTCCTCATGGGGCAGGGCATCTGGCTTGATTCGGAGCGCCTCGGCCCGGACGACGAAGTGCGCGACGTGCTCAGGCACGGCACGCTGACCATCGGCTTCATTGGCCTTGCCGAATGCCTCAAGGCGCTTGTGGGTGCGCACCACGGCGAATCGGAAGAGGCGCAGGCGCTCGGTTTGCGCATCATCGGCCGCATTCGGGAACGGGCGGACGCCAAAACGGAGGAAACCGGACTCAACTTCTCGGTCATCGCCACGCCGGCCGAGGGGCTGGCCGGGCGCTTCGTGCGGCTGGATCGCGCCCTCTTCGGCACGCTTCCGGGTCTGACGGATCGGGATTACTACACCAATTCCTTTCATATTCCCGTGTACTTTCCGATCAGCGCGCACAACAAGATCCGCCTTGAGGCTCCCTATCACGCCCTTACCAACGGCGGCCACATCACCTATGTGGAGGTGGACGGGGACCCCGCGAGCAATCTGGACGCCTTTGAAGCCATCATCCGGGCGATGAAGGAAGCCGGCATCGGCTACGGCTCGATCAATCACCCTGTGGATCGGGATCCCGTGTGCGGGTATACGGGCATCATCGGGGAGGTCTGCCCCCGTTGCGGCCGCCGCGACGGCGAGGGCATCCCCCTGGAAAAATTGCTGAAAATCAAGGGATATGTCCGCGATCACCGTTCGGCGGAAGAACGCCGGGAAGCGGACGACAAAATTCCCAACATCACGTTTTAGAGCGTTTTCCCAACGATCCGCATGATCCACCCCTGGGGCGGAATCGTGAAACGAGTTGCGGAAAAACGCTGCAAGCCTGCCCGCAAGGCAGAAAGGAGCCGGGACATGGAAAGCATGAAAACGCAGCAGATGGTGGGAGAAGGCGTCAGGTTTGAACGCATCCGGCGCATCACCGGCTACCTTGTCGGCACGCTGGATCGCTTCAACAACGCCAAGCGGGAAGAAGAGCATGACCGCGTCAAGCACTGCCGGATGGGCAAGTGGAACTGAAAAGGGTTGCTGAAGCATGCTGTTTTCATCGTCCGCAAACACGACGCCGTGCCGGCACGATCCGCTTTTTGCGGGGGCGGCCCCTCTTGCCGGCAGGGCGCGCGTCCGTATTGCCGGCAAGGTGGAAGAATCCATTGTGGACGGGCCGGGGCTTCGCTATGTGCTGTTCACGCAGGGCTGCCCCCACCACTGCCCCGGTTGCCACAATCCCGCCACCCATGCCGTCTCGGGCGGAGTGGAAGTGAGCCTGGACGATATCCTGCGCGATATCCGCAAGAACTCGATCACGCGCGGGGTCACCTTCAGCGGGGGCGAGCCTTTTCTGCAGAGCGAAACCCTGGCCCCGCTGGCGGCCGAACTCAAGCGGCAGGGCTACCATCTCATGGCCTACACCGGTTACCTCATGGAGGAACTGCTGGCCCGGCCGCGGCACGCGACATTTCTGGCAAGCCTCGACGTGGTGGTGGACGGTCCCTTTGTGCTGGAGCGGCGCTCTCTGGATCTGAAATTTCGGGGATCGTCCAACCAGCGTTTTATCGACGTGCCCGCCTCCCTTGCCGCCTCGCGCGCCGTGCAGCGGGATCTGTAGGCCGCAATCTCCATGCTTGAATTTCAGGATGTCCGGCGTTCGTTCACGGTCCGGGGAGGCGTTTTCGGCCACGCGCAGGGCGAAGTCCACGCGGTGGCCGGCGTTTCCCTCGTGGTGCGGCGGGGTGAAACGCTCGGGCTTGTGGGCGAGTCCGGCTGCGGCAAGTCCACGCTGGGGCGCATGGCCGTCGGCCTGCTTGCTCCCACATCGGGGCGCGTCCTGTTCGAGGGGCAAGCGCTGCCCGCGCCCGGCGCACGCGGCGAGACGGGCGCACGCGGCCGGCTGCAAATGGTCTTTCAGGATCCTTTTTCTTCCCTCAACCCGCGCATGAGGATTGGCGCGGCCGTGGGCGAACCGCTCCTGGCCGAAAGGCTTTCCCGCCGGGAAAGAGAGGAACGGGTCAACGCCATGCTGGCGCGGGTGGGTCTCGCTCCCGAACACGCCCGCCGTTACCCGCACGAGTTTTCCGGAGGCCAGCGCCAGAGGGTGGCGATTGCCAGAGCGCTTGTGACGCGCCCCGATCTGGTGGTGTGCGACGAAGCCGTCTCCGCCCTTGACGCCTCAATCCAGGCGCAGGTGCTGAACCTGCTCAGGGACGCGCAAGAGACGTTCGGCCTCGCCTATCTGTTCATTTCGCACGATCTCGGCGTGGTCGGCCACATGAGCGACAGGGTGGCCGTGATGTATCTGGGGCGCATTCTGGAACTGGCTCCCCGCGCGGCGCTGTTCCGGGAGCCGGCCCACCCCTACACGCGGGCGCTGCTGGCGGCCGCGCCGGCGTTGCGCGCGGCGGCGCGCCGGAGCGCACCCGCGCTTTCGGGAGAACCGCCAAGCCCCTTCGCCCCGCCCGAGGGCTGCGCCTTCCACCCCCGCTGCCCCGAGGCCATGCCGCGCTGCCGCACGGCTCCGGCCCCGGCCCTGCTTGAAATCGCGCCGGAGCGGCGTGTCGCCTGCCATCTTTTTTGATTGTTTGAGATATCAGGGCTTCCACGCCTCGGGCGTGCCTGTGCGGGGTTCGCTCCCGTAAAGACCGGCGTAAGCGCTTTCCGCCGTGGAATCACCGATAAGATACACTTCATCGCCGGCGGAAAAAACAAAGTCCGGCTCGGGGTTGACGTGCATGACGCCATCCGGCCCGCGCACGGCCACCACGCTGCAGTTTGTCCGCACACGGATGCCGCTTTCGGCCAGATTCCTGCCGACCAGCGCCGGAGCGACGGCACTGCGGAAAATGTTCAGCCCCTCGTTGATCATGAAGATCTTGCCCGGCGTGAGCAGGTTGATCACGCTCATGGTCATCAGGGAAGCCAGCGAAAGCACGAGATCCGCGCCGGCCGCGTGCAGCGTGCCGACATTGCGATCCAGAGAGGCGCGGCTGATGATCTGCATGTCCGGACGCAGACGGCGGCAATAAATGGTCAGATAAATGTTCGTGTCGTCGTCATGAGTGGTGATGACCGCCGACGACGCGGTGCGGATGCCCGCCCGTTCCAGCACCTCCAGATCGGCCGCATCGCCCCGGATGTAACCGCCTTCGTGCAGTTGGGCGGGGATCTCCCTGTCCACCACCACGGCGGGAATGCCCCGCTCCTTCAACTGCTCCGCCACGGCCACCCCGACGCGTCCGCCCCCAAGCACCACTGTCGAAGCGTGGGGATCGCGCTTCTGCCCACTGCCCAGCAACCTGTCGAACGCGGCGATCTGCATCCTTGTTCCCGCTATGACCAGCACGGTGAAGGGAGAAAAACGCGTGTCCGGCGAAGGCAGGGAAAACCGCCCCCGCTCCCACACGCCCACGACGTTCACGCCCGTGCGGTTGCGCAGGCTGCACTCGCGCAGGCTTTTGCCCACAAGCTGCGTGCGCATGACCGGAGCCTCCGCCACCACCAGACGCTCAAAACGCTTGAGCACGGTGGAGCGGACCGGGCTTGAGATCACGCGCCGGGCAAGCGCCTGACCAAGCAGGGCATGGAACAGAAAAACGCGCGTGCTTCCGGCCAGTTGCAGGATATCAATGGATGCCTCATTTTCCGCCCGCGCCACAATGGGCACGTCCGGCGCCGCCTCGCGCGCCGCAAAAACCGTGCTCGTGTTGCGAATGTCCGTATCCAGGGCCACCAGCATGGCGGCCGAAGCCGCCTGCATCTTGCGGTAGGCGTTGCTGTTGTCATGATCGCCCACCACGACATGATAGCCCTGATCAAGCAGATCAAGCAGACTCTGACTTTCATGGCACAAAATGACGCAGTGCGTACCGTAGTGCATGAGATCTTCCGCCAGATTGAGCGTGATGGGACTCATGCCCACCAGAATCACATGCCCCTTCATTCCCGCCGGCACGGAACGCGGAATCTGCTCCTTTTTCTGCGCCTCCAGCCACGGCGCGTAAAAATACTGGATGAAGGTGAAAGGCAGCATCACCAGAAAAAAAATCACGCCCGAGAGCAGGACAAGTATCGAGAAACAGCGGCCCAGATCGGACATGAACGTGATATCCCCGAAACCGAGCGTGGACATAACGGTAAGCGTCCAGTAAATGCCCGTCATCCAGGAAAAGGAGCGGCCCTCATAGGCCATGATGTAATGGAACAGAACGCTGTAGCCGATGATCATCAGCAAAAGCATTCCGATAAAGCGTTTGAGGTAATTGATGTTGCGCCTGACGCCGCGCTGCTGCAAAAACGCCAGGATTTGCGAGGAAAGATATTTCATCAGGAGATTCCGCAAAAGAACAGGGCTGCATTCATTTCATGATCCGGTACAGGCTGAATTACAGGGGCATTCGCCCGAAAACGGGACTCCCGGGATCGTCCACGGCGCTTTTCGCTCCGCGCCAGACTGCCGTTGGGAGTCGCTTCATGAGGATGATGAAATGACTTCTACTTTCCCTTCGTCTGCATGGCCTGAGCCGTCAGTTCGGCGATCTGCGAGGCCACCTCGCGGATCTGGCTGTTCAGCGCCTTGACCAGCCCCTCGTTTTTATCGCCTGTCTGCTTTCCATTCATGACCTGAGCCAGGCGATTGCGCAATTCCTTGAGTTTTTTTCTCAACTGCTCCAGCTTGTCCCCAGACTCCTCTTCCTGAGCCCGATTCCGCGCCTTGTCCATATAGTTTGTGAACGCTTCCCGCGTGCCGGAAGTCCGATCGGCCTGTTCCGCCTCGCCGGGTGTCGCGCCGGCCAGGGCGGCCCGGGCTTCCGGAGAAATGCTGACGACGTCGCTCCCCCACGAGGCGGGGAGCGAGCCGGCGTTGTTCCTGCCTGCCCTTGTCGTCCGTTCGCTCGCGCCCAGTTGATCGGCGGCGGAAATCCCCTTGTCCAGAATCGTTTGCAATAGCATCGCACCCTCCCGGCAGCATTTTCCCGCTGCATGTTGCGTGCCGGCTTTTGCAATTTCAGTGCCGGGGGCATTTTTGTCAGTTTTCGGCGGCGGAGTCCTTCAGCGCTTCCAGAAGCGCGGGAACGTTCACGGGTTTGGCCAGAAAGCCGCTCATTCCGGCAGCAAGACATTTTTCCCTGTCTTCCGCAAAGCTGTTGGCCGTGCAGGCGTAGATCCGCACCGTCACGGCATCGGATCGCTCAAGCCCGCGTATGGCGCGCGTGGCCGCAAGGCCGTCCATGACAGGCATTTGCATGTCCATGAGGATCACGTCGAACCCGCCCGGCTCGGAAGCCGCGAACATGTCGAGGGCTTCGCGTCCGTCGCACGCCGCCTGGACGGTCATGCCGCTCATTTCCAGAATTTCCGTCAGGAGATCGCGGTTCAGATCGTTGTCTTCGGCCACAAGGATATGAAGGGGCCGCATGGGAACTTCCACGCCCGACGGCGCGTCCTGTCGCTCGCCAGGCCGGGCGGCAGGCCGAGCGCCAGATTGCGGAAGGCGACGCGCGGCCTCCTCAGCCCGATCAGACAGATCGGACCGATCCGCGGCCTGACCGGCATGATCCGCCCCTTCATCTTCGAGGCGACATATCCGCGCCGGAAGATCCGCCGTAAAGCGGCTTCCTTCTCCCAGCCTGCTGACCACCGAAAGCGTGCCGCCCATCTTGCGCATGAGCTGGTAGCTGATGGCCATGCCAAGCCCCGTGCCCTCGTTCCCCGCGGTGCACCTGTTCCTTTCCTGGGAAAACGCCTCAAAAATGCGTTCCTGAAAGTCCTCGCTCATGCCGCAGCCGGTGTCGACAATTTCAAAGCGGGTGATCACGGAGAGCTCGTCATGCATCCGCTGGGAAACGGCGAACCTGATCTGTCCGCCCGAAGGCGTGAACTTGACGGCATTGCCGAGAATATTCATGAGCACCTGCTCAAGGCGCACCGCATCACCCAAAATGCATGGCTGGCTGAGATCCGCATGAACAGTGAAGGTGATCCCTTTCGCGGTCATGCCGGATCCCAAGATGGATTGCAGCGTCTCCACAACCCTGTCAATACGCAGGGGATTGCTGGCTATCTCCATTCTGTCCGCATCCAGCTTGTTGATATCAAGAATGTCATTGATGAGCGACAGCAGATATTCGGCTGTGGAGCGCGACTGTTCAAGGTACTGCCGCATCTTGTCCCTGTTATCAATATTGCGCTGCATCAGGTAGTTGAGTCCGATGATGCCATTGAGAGGCGTGCGTATTTCATGGCTCATGCTGGAGAGGAACGCCGATTTGGTCTGCGCCGCAAGACGTGCCTTGTACGAGGCCCAGTACGAGTAGAGACAATAGGCGGCAAGCGCCATGAAAAGGAGGATCATGACCGTGCCAAAAATGATCATCTCCTGAATCATGTGCAGGTGATTGCGCGCCGCGGCCTCCTCCGAGACCGTGGTGATCAGCGTCCACCGGTTGAAGGGCAGGGCGGAGTGATAAACGTATTGCCTCTTCCCGGCCGTATCGCTGAACAGGGCCATGCCGTTCCGCCCGGCGGCGATATCCTCCCTGATCCGGTCAAGGCTGTACCCCGTGGCGAAAGGCCGCTTCTCCCATGCCGAAAAGATGTCGTCAACGTCGAGAACACAGGTGCGCATGATGACCATGCCGTCCCCGTTGATGATGCAGGCAGCCCCTTCGCCGCCGAAACTTTTCAGTTTCAGGGCATCCCCCAGCCCTGCCGCATCCAGCACGGCCGCAAGCACGCCGGGAGCCTCCGCCCCGTGGGTGACGGAAAAAACAGGCGTCGTCAGCAGCACGCCGCCAGCAGCTCCGGCATAGTCCGAAATGCAACTTCTGCCGGCCCGGGCGGCAAGGAAACACGGGTTCGCTTCCAGATCGGCCGGTACGACGCCTTCCGACGCGCCGATCGCCTCCCGCTCCCCTTCATGGCTCGTATAGCTCAGGAACGCGAAGCCCGCCTGCCCTTTCACCTGCTTCAGGTACGCCAGGCGCTCGGCGCGGGAAGGAAGGGCGGCCACGGCCACGGCCATGTCGTGCAGCCGACCTTTCGTTTCCGAAAGCACGGAACCGATGCGTTCGGTGGTGTACAGCGCCGTCTCCTCAAGCCGGAGGCTGATTTCACCACCGAGATGTTCCTCGAACTTCTCAATATAGACAACGACGCCCCTGGTGAACACGCCGACGCAGAACAACACGCAGACCGCAAGGAGAACACGACGGTTGAACATGATGAAGGACGATGTATGGAACACGCGAAACACCCTTTCCCTTGATGAAGCGGTCATGAACCTCTGCCATGCGCGTCATGGCCGGACCTGGCGCATCGGGAGCCGCCCGCAACAGACGCGGGCCGCAGGCGAAGCGTTTCTCGTGAACCCCAATAACACAAAAGCCTCTCGCCTTCCAGCCTTGAAGCAGCCCGACAGTGGCCCGGCCTGAAAATGGCGGGCTGTCTCGTGCGGGGCGCTTCCCCACACCCCGTCGGAGGCATGATGCCCCAAGAGTTCACGCCGCCCTGCCGCCGCATTTTGACAAGCCTTGAGAAACAGCCTATTCTGGGGAATTGGCGGCCGCCCGGCACCCGGTGCACCGGCCGCGCCCACCTTCAGCAACAGCGCGGATACTCCCCATGAGCGACGCAGTGACAGCAATCAAAGGTTTTGCCGATCTTTTCCCGCCCGAAAGCGACGCGTTCACGCGCATGGAAGCCGTGGCGCGGGACATTTTTTTCCGTTACGGCTACAGGGAACTCCGCACCCCCCTGCTGGAACGCACGGAACTGTTCAGCCGCGGCATCGGCACGGAAACGGACGTGGTGCAAAAGGAAATGTACACCTTCCCGGATCGCAAGGGCCGTTCCCTCACCCTGAGGCCGGAGGCCACGGCCGGCGTCATCCGCGCGTTTGTCGAAAGCGGGCGCAACGAGGCCGTGAGCAAGTTTTTCACCTGCGGCCCGATGTTCCGCTACGAGCGCCCGCAAAAGGGGCGGATGCGCCAGTTCCACCAGATCAACTGCGAATGCGTGGGGCCTTCCGAACCCTGGGCCGACGCCGAGATCATCGTCATGGCCATGCGCTTTCTCTCGGCGCTGGGCATCGAAGAACTGACCCTGCACCTGAACTCCCTCGGCTGCCCCGCGTGCCGGCCGGCCTACCGGAACGAACTTTCCCGCTGGTTGAGCGGCCTTGACCCCGAAGCCCTGTGCGAGGACTGCCGCCGGCGCATGATCACCAATCCGCTCCGCGTGCTCGACTGCAAGGTTCCCTCATGCAGAGAGCATACGGAACAGGCCCCGAAAATACTTGATCACAATTGCCCGGATTGCGCCGAACACTTTGCCGTGACGCGCCGGCTGCTCGACGCGCAAAACATCCCCTATGTGCTCGATCACCGCCTGGTGCGCGGGCTTGACTACTATACCCGCACCACATTTGAAGTGGTTTCGGCGCGCATCGGCGCACAGGGCACGGTAGCCGGCGGCGGCCGCTACGACGGCCTCGTGGCCCAGCTTGGCGGGCCGGATCTGCCGGGGCTTGGTTTCGCCTGCGGCATGGAACGGCTGGCGCTCCTGCTCCCCGCCGGAGCGGATGCCGCGCGCCCCGATTTCACCATCGCCGTTCTGGCCGACGCCGCGCGCGACGCGGCCTTCGCCCTGGCCCAGACCCTGCGCGACGCCGGCCTGCGCGGAGACATGGCCTTTGCGGCGAGAAGCGTCAAAAGCGCCATGCGCCAGGCAGGCAAAAGCGGCGCTCGGCGCGCCCTGCTGCTCGGCGAGGACGAACTGGCCAGCGGGCGCGTGGTGATCAAGAACATGGACAGCGGAGAACAAACGTCCGTGCCTCTGGCGGAAGCCGCGCGGCACATGACGGCATGAGGACAGGGCTGAACCCGGAGCACTTTTACGAGCATCTTCGCGAGCATTCCCGCCGTGAACATGCTCTGCCGACTGCGCAAACCGCCTCCCGCCGGGGAGGCTTCAAGGACGACGGTATGAGTGAAGAAGGCAAAGAATACGGGGCCGAGTGCGCGCCCGAAGCCCTTGGCGACTGGAAACGCACCCACACCAACGGCGAACTGACCCTGGCCGACAACGGCAAAGAGGTCTGCCTCATGGGCTGGGTTCAGTACCGGCGGGATCACGGCGGGCTGATTTTCATCGATCTACGCGATCGCTACGGCCTTACCCAGGTGGTGTTCAGCCCGGATACGGCCCCCGAAGCGCACGAAACCGCCCATGTTCTGCGCTCGGAATATGTCCTCGCCGTGCGCGGACGAGTGCGCCCGCGCCCTGACGGCATGACCAACCCGAACATGAAGACCGGCGAAATCGAAATCGTCGTCACAGAGTGGAAACTCCTCAACACCTCGAAAACCCCGCCCTTCCAGATCGAGGATCGGGTGGAAGCCGGGGAAAACCTCCGTCTGCAATGGCGCTACCTGGATCTTCGCCGCCCGCGCATGGCCCGCAACCTGGAGTTGCGGAGCCGGACAGCCCAGGCCGTGCGCGCCGCCCTGACCGGCGACGGCTTTCTGGAAGTGGAAACCCCCTTTCTCACCAAGTCCACCCCCGAGGGCGCGCGGGATTTCCTCGTGCCGAGCCGCCTGAACCGCGGGCAGTTCTACGCCCTGCCCCAGTCGCCCCAGATTTTCAAGCAACTGTGCATGGTGTCCGGCCTTGACCGCTACTTCCAGATCGTGCGCTGCTTCCGTGACGAAGACCTGCGGGCCGACCGTCAGCCCGAGTTCACCCAGGTGGACATTGAAATGAGCTTCGCTGACGAGACGCAAGTCATGGACATGGCCGAAAACCTCATGAGCCGCGTGTTCAGGGAGGCGCTCGGGGTTGACCTGCCGCGCCCCTTCCCGCGCATGACCTGGGACGAAGCCATGCGCCGCTACGGCGTGGACAAGCCGGATACCCGCTTCGGTCTGGAGCTTGAAGACGTGACCGGCATCGTGCGCCATTCCAACTTCAAACTCTTCGCCTCCGCCCCGCTGGTGAAGGCCATGCGCGTGCCCGGCGGCGAAAAACTCACCCGCAAGGAAATCGACGAACTCACGGAATTCGTGAAGATCTACGGCGCGCAAGGGCTTGCCTGGATCAAGATCCGGGAGGGCGAATGGCAGTCGCCCATCGCCAAGTTCCTTTCCGAGGAAGAACGCGCCGGCCTTGCCCGGACGCTGAACCTCTCCACCGGAGACATCGTGTTTTTCCAGGCCGGGGAACCGGTCATGGTCAACGCGGCCCTCGGCAACCTGCGCGTGCATCTGGCGGAACGGCTCGGGCTTGTCCCCGAAAACGCCTGGAATTTCCTGTGGGTGACGGACTTCCCCCTCTATGAATACGACGAGGAGGAAAAACGCTATGTGGCCTGCCACCACCCCTTCACCTCGCCGCGCGAGGGCGATCTCGACATCATGACCACAGATCCGGCCGCCGCGCGGGCGCGGGCCTACGACATGGTGCTCAACGGCAACGAGGTGGGCGGCGGATCCATCCGCATCCACCGGGCGGACGTGCAGCGCAAGATGTTCGAGGCCCTCGGCTTCTCGCCCGAAGATGCGGAAGCCCAGTTCGGCTTTTTCATCCAGGCTCTGGAACACGGCGCTCCGCCGCACGGCGGCATCGCGTTCGGGCTGGATCGCCTTGTCATGCTGATGAGCGGCTCGCCTTCCATCCGTGACGTCATCGCCTTCCCCAAGACGCAGAAGGCCACCTGCCTGCTCACCAACGCTCCGGACGCCGTGGCGGCCAAGCAACTGCGGGAACTCGGCCTGCGCCTGCGCGAGGAAGCGAAGGACGGGGCAAAATGACCTCGCTCATGAGCATGCTGCTGGCGCGGCCTTTTCGCGTCGTGGATCTGACCATGCCGCTGAATCCGGCCACGCCCTCGCCCGTGGAACCGGGCGTGGAGCAGCGCGTTTTGCGGCGGCATGGAGATCCCGCGCCGGAAGGCGCCCCGCAATACAAGATAACCTGGTTCGGGATGAACGACCATTGCGGAACGCACATGGACGCGCCTTCGCATTTCATCCCGGACGGGCCGGGCATTGACCGGGCGGATATCGAGGCGTTTTGCCTCATGCCCGCCATTCGGCTGGATCTTGCGCCCGGCAGTCTGTTCCAGCGGATCGACGCGTCGGATATCCTCGCCGCGCTGGACGCCATGAACGCCCGCCTCAAGGCGAAAGGGGAGGAAAGCCTCGGCATGCCGCCCAAACAATCGCTCATCCTTCTGCATACCGGGCATGACCGGCATGTGGGCTTTCCCGAATATGGTCAGGCCCCGTTCCTGACGCCCCGGGCCTGTCGCCTGCTCAAGGAGCTTGACGCCCGCGCCGTGGGCGTCAACGGCCCCACCGTGGACGACCGCCGCGACGCCGAACGGCCGGCGCACACGCTGCTCCTCTCCCAGGGCGTTGCGATCATCGAGGGCGTGGTCAAGACCGGAGACTTGCCGGACGGGCTTTTTCTGGCCTCGGCCCTTCCCCTCAAGCTGACCGGAGCCACCGGATCCCCTGTGCGTCTGGTGGCGCTGATCGCATAGCATCCTGACTGGCAAAAAGCTCTGCCGACTGCGTGGGCAGACGGTCAGCGACAGAACGGGGGTTGATCCGGGATTCTCCGATCTCAAAACAAAACAGCCCGCTCCTCTTCCGGGGGGCGGGCTGACGAATCTTGCGGCGCACAACGCTACTTGTTGAACATAACCAAGGCGTCGCCGTCGATCACGACTTTGCCGTCCTGATTTTCGACCCAGGTTTTCAGCTTCAGGCGCTTCTTCGCGTCGATCTTTTCAACAACTTCCACCCAGGCGGTGATGGTATCGCCAAGGAACACGGGAGCCATGAACTTGAGGTTCTGGCCCATATAAATGGTGCCGTAGCCGGGCAGCTTGGTGCCGAGGGCCGCCGAGATAAGCCCCGCGCCGAACATGCCGTGGGCGATGCGACGGCCAAACGGCGTGGTCTTGGCGTATTCTTCATCAAGATGCACACGGTTGTTGTCGAGGCTGATGCGCGCGAAATCGGCCACGTCTTCGCCGGTGACCACTTTGGAAACGCTGTCCTTGTCGCCGACTTTCAGTTTGTCATACGTCCATTCCATGACAGATGCTCCTTGTGGCTGAGGTTCATTCGTTTGTTCCGCCGCCGGGCGGCGGAAAGCCGCAACAGGCTTCTCCCGCGAAGCGCCGGGCGCTTCGCGGGAGTCGGCGTCAGTTCTTAAGCCCCATGGGCGCGTCCGTGAAGATGCGCGCGTCCATCAGCTTCGGCGGCGTGTCCATCTTGGGCGTGAAGTCCATATGCGCCAGAATATCCTTTTCCAGATCGATGCCGGGGGCGATTTCGATCAGGTGCAGGCCGTCCTTGCGGAGTTCGAACACGGCGCGCTCGGTGATGTAGAGCACCGGCTGGTTCACTTCCTGCGCGTATTCGCCGCTGAAGGTCACGTGGCCGACTTTCTTCAGGAACTTCCTGGCCGATCCTTCCTGGACGATCTTCAGCGTGCCGTCGCCCGTGGCGATCTTCAGGCCCTTGGCCGTGAAGGTTCCGCAGAAGAACAGACGCTTGGCGTTCTGCGTGATGTTGATGAAGCCGCCGCAACCGGTCACGCGCGGGCCGAGCTTGCTCACGTTGATGTTGCCGGCTTCGTCGCATTCGGCAAGGCCGAGGTAGGCAAGGTCAAGGCCGCCGCCGTCATAGAAATCGAACTGGTAGGCCTGGTCGAGAATGCAATCCCCGTTGACGGAAAGGCCAAAGCTCAGTCCGCCCGCCGGAATGCCGCCCACGGGGCCGGCCTCCACGGTGAGGGTCATGTAGTCACCGATGCCTTCTTCATTGGCCACGAGGGCCACGGCTTCGGGCACGCCGATGCCGAGGTTGACCACGGAGCCGGGCTGCAGTTCCATGGCGGCGCGACGGGCGATGATCTTGCGATCTCCGAGCGGCAGGGGCGGCAAAGAGTCGGCGGGAATGTGCAGATCGCCGTTGTAGACCGCAAGCATGTCTGGATCGGCTTCGGGCATGTGCTCCGCCGCCGGCACGGCGACAACGACGTCAACGTAGATATGGGGAATTTTGACCTTTTTGGGATCAAGCGTGCCGGCCTTGACCACCTTTTCCACCTGCACGATGACCGTGCCGCCGGAATTTTTCACGGCCTGGGCCATGGAAGTGGTGTCAAGGGTCACGCCTTCCTTTTCCAGGGTGATGTTACCCTTTTCATCGGCATAGGTGCCGCGCAGGAAGCAGACGTTGAGGGGGAACGCCTTGTAGAGCAAACGCTCCTGACCGGCGATGTTGATAAGCTCGACAATCTCTTCCTTGGTCACATCGTTGATCTTGCCGCCGTCGATCCGGGGGTCCACAAAGGTTTTCAGGCCCACATGGGTGATGGTTCCCACCTTGTGCGCGGCAATGTCGCGGTACAGTTGGGAGATGGTGCCCTGGGGCAGATTGTAGGCTTCGATTTTGTTCGCGACGGCCAGCGCGCCGATTTTCGGGGAGAGATTCCAATGCCCGCCGATAACGCGCTTCAGCAGTTTTTCATGTCCGAGGTGGTTCAGGCCCCTGTCCTTGCCGTCGCCCTGGCCGGCCGCGTACACCAGAGTCAGATCGCTGGGTTTGCCGGTTTCGACAAAACGTTCTTCAAGGGCGATCGCCAGGCTTTCCGCAAAGCCGTTGTTCAGAAAACCTCCGGTCGCCAGAGTGTCGCCATCCTTGATAAGCTCGACGGCTTCACGGGGCGTCATGAATTTGGCCATGTTTCCTCCTTGGATATAAGGATCATGCCGCGCAGGGGCGGATGATCCTGCCTCGCCGCGGGCGCGCACAGCCCGGGCGAGCGTTGGCGAAAAAAGATGCCTTTTTGCAAAAGGCGGGAAGCGGCGCGCGCCGCTTCCCGCGCGGCTCCCGCCGGGCAACCCCCGCGGGAGGCGATCACGATTCTACACCAGACCGAAGATGGAACCGACAATGATCATGGCAAACGTGGTGCCCACCGGGATGACCAGGGAAACCATGCCGATATCAGGGTAGGATTCCTTGTGGGTCATGCCGCAGATGGCCAGCAGGGTGATGACCGCGCCGTTGTGCGGCATGGTATCGAAACCGCCCGAGGACATGGCCGCCACGCGGTGCAGCAGTTCGGGATTGATGCCCGCCTGCAGGGCCCATTCAAGATACCGCTGCCCCATGGTTTCCAGCGCGATGCTCATGCCGCCCGAGGCCGAACCGGTGATGCCGGCGAGCAGGTTGACCATGATGGCTTCGGAAATCAGCGGGGTTCCGGGGTCAACGCTCATCAGGAAGTCACGCACGGACCGGAAGCCGGGGAGCGAGCTGATGATGTTCCCGTAGCCCACTTCCGAAGCGGTGTTCATGATGGCCAGCAGGGAGCCGATGGTCCCGGCGTTGAGGGCCAGCATGAGGTTGCCGCGCAGCTTGAACTGCTTGGCGGAAAGGATGATGGCAAGCAGAATGCCGCAGACAAGGGCGATGATCAGCGCCCAGGTCGCCACGGGGATGACCTTGGAGGCAAGGGCCAGCTTGGTGAATGTCGGATCCTGAATGATGGACTGATCCCAGCCGCCGATGACCTTGGTCAGGATGAAGTTCAGCACCAGCACGGCAAGCAGGGGGATGAAGGCCACCAGGGGCGGCACGTCTTCCACATCGTCCTTCTTGCTGTGATCGGTGCGGGTGTCGAGACGCCCGTAGCCTTCGCCCGCCGCAATCATCTTGTGCTTGCGGTATTCAAGCCAGAGCAGGCCAAGCGTGTAAATGATCACCGAGCCGATCAGGCCGAACACCGGGGCCGCGAAAGCGTCGGTGTTGAAATATTTGGTCGGGATCATGTTCTGGATCTGGGGCGTGCCGGGGATGGCCGTCATGGTGCAGCCGAAGGCGCCGAGGGCGATGGCGCCGGGGATGAGCCGCCGGGGGAAATTCGCTTCAAGGAAGATGGAGGCCGCGAACGGATACACGGCAAAGCCCACCACGAAGAGGCTCACGCCGCCGTAGGTCAGGATGGAGGCCGCGAGCACAATGGAAATGATGGCTCTCGCCGGTCCGAGGCGCTGCACGATCCAGCGCGCGATGGAACGAGCCATGCCGCTTTCTTCCATTACTTTCCCGAAGACCGCGCCAAGCAGGAAGATGGGGAAAAAGTTTTTCACATATGTGCCGGCCGAATTCATGAACAGTTCGGAATAGGTGGGCATCAGCGACATGCCGGCCGTCAGGGCGGCCAGGAGCGCGCAGATCGGGGCGAACAGAATGACCGAAAAGCCCCGATAGGCGATCCAGGTCAGCAGCGCCAACGATATGAGGATACCAATAACCATGCCTAAATCCCTCCAGGTTGAAGTACTCTCCCGTGCGAACCGCAAACGCGGCCCGCCTGGCCCAAGCCACATGTTTCATCCGGCCCCCCCGCGCGCCGATCCCTGCGCACGAGAATGCCGGCGGGCGCCTTCTCCCTCAACACCCGGCAGCGACACACCGCCCCATCTCCTCGCTTCGATCCTCAACGAACAGCGAAAGGCGATCCATCACAAAATCAAACATGACCAGACTTTCACAAAGTCATACTCCAAAGCGCCGTTCCGTTCAACAGGATTTTGCGGCCCTTTTCAGGGAAACGGAACAACACTCGACAGGCGTGCCTCGCGGCGCAGGCAGACCTTTCCAAGATGCGCCGAGTATGCCAGCGCAACGAGGCGATGTCCAGCACGATAGCCGCCCAGAACCTCTCGCCCTGCCTGCCCGCGCCCCGCGCCTCACCTGACGGAGCGGCGCGGCGGCAGACGGTTGCCCGCCAGAAAGGCCAGGCCCGCCGCCGCTGTTGTCGGCACAATGGGGTGCACCCCGCCGAGCGGCGTTTTGAACACGGTAAGGGCGATGAACAGCGCAAGCCCCGTCACAATGGAGGCCAGCGCGCCGCGCGCGTTCGCCCCGTTCCAGTACAGGCCAAGCAGAATCGGCCACAGAAACACGGCCTCCAGCCCGCCAAAGGCGAAAAGATTGATCCACACCAGCAGATCGGGCGGCTCAAGCGCGGCGACAAACACCAGCGCGCCGATCACGGCCGTGCAGCCGAGGCTCAGTCTTTTCACCCCCCGCGGCGAAATGCGCGAGGCGTCGCCCCCAAGCCGGCAATGCACATACAAATCCTTGATGATGGCCGCCGAGGCCAGGAGCAGCATGGAATCGACAGTCGACATGATGGCCGCGAGCGGTCCGGCCGTGAACACTCCGGCCCAGAACGGGGACAGCAGCGAGACCGTCAGCGTCGGCATCGCCAGATCGCCGGCGGGCAGATCCGGAAACACCGCCCGGCCGAACGCACCCGCAAGGTGCATGCACAGCAGCAGAAAGCCGATGATCAGCGTTCCCAGGATCATGCCGTTGTGCATGGAGCGGGAATCCTTGTACGCCATGCATTTTTGCGTGGTCTGGGGCAGGCCGAGAACGCCAAGCCCCACCAGAATCCAGAAAGAAAGAATCATCGGCCGGGGCACGGCGTCGTCCGGCCCTGTGGGAGTGATCAGCCCGGGGTCGATGCTCCGGAGCGTGGCGACGCACTGCCCGACGCCGCCGCCGGCCTCGATCACCGCCAGCAGCACGACGACAGACGCCGCAACCATGACCATGCCCTGAATCGCGTCCGTCAGCACCACTGCCCGAAAGCCGCCCACCGACGTGTACACGATGACGGTCAGCCCGAAGAGCGCAAGCCCCACCGCATACGGATACCCCGTCACGGCCTGGAACAGCCGCGCCCCGCCGATAAACTGCGCGAGCATCGCGGCCATGAAAAAGACAAGCATGGCCACGGAGCAGAGAATCGCCACAGCCTCGCTGCCATAACGGGCGCGGAGAAAATCGGAGAGCGTCACCGCGTTGATCCTCCGCGCCGCAATGGCGAAGCGCTTGCCAAGCACCCCGAGCGTCAGAAAGGTTGTGGGAACCTGAATCATGGCCAGCAGCACCCAGCTCAGGCCGAGCTTGTACGCCACGCCCGGCCCGCCGACAAAACTGCTCGCGCTGGTGTAACTGGCGATGATCGACATGGCCAGGACAAAACCGCCCATCGACCGCCCGCCAATAAAATATTCTTCCAGAAATCCCTGCGCGGCCCCGCGCCCGGCCCTGTCGTGGGGGGAACGCGCCCACACGGCCACGGCCAGAGTCATGATCAGATACAGCGACAGAGGCAGGAGGATGGAAAGATCGCCGCTCATCGGCAACCTCCCCCGTCCAGCCCGGAATCCCCCGCCGCGCCCGATCCCCTGCCCTGGCTTTCGCACGAACTGCCGGCGGTGCTCGCGGCGCAACGCTCCATGCGCCCTCCAACCTGATCCTCAGGGTAACAGGGCGGCGTTTTCTCTTCCGCTTCCAGGCTCAAGTCCTTGAAACAGCAACGGACCACGAGCCACAGGAGCAGGGTAAGCACCGGATAGCCGAGGACGCAGCCATAAAAAAACCAGGCTGGAAAGCCGAAAACGTAGCTGTAGCCTTCCGGATCGCCGCCGCCCAGACCGTAAGCGCACACATACCACCAGACAAAATACAGACCATACAGGGCGAGCGTGATCCACGCCTCCCGATCCGCCTGGGGGAAACGTCTGTCCGGCCCCATTTCTTTTGTCATGCCCGCTCTCCTGCCACATTATAAGATAGAATCCCTCTCTAAAACGCCGCCTGCGAAAAGTCGAGCCTTGCCCCGACGCGGCAGAGACCCGGTTTGAAAGCGGCGGGGCGCCATGCAGGGCGCGGCCCCGGACGATCCCGAAAAATCATGCGTTGCCCGCGGAACACGGGCCGCGTATAACCGTTTTCCGGAGCGCGCCAATGCGCCGCCTTCCGGCCGTCGGGGCCGGGAAAGTTCCTCCCTCAACGCGCGAGTTCTCCAGTGGCTGCACCCTTTCCGCATCGCCCCGTTTCTTCGGACGGCGCGCCCTCCGGCGAGCCGGAAGCGTTCCGCACCGTCGGGAGCGGGGCGGTCTGGCTCCTGCGCCCGGAGGAAGGGAGCGCGCCGATTCCCGTCACGATCCGTCAAGGCTCCCCCCGGCGCCGCCGCCTGTGCATCCGCGTGCGCCCCGGCGGCGCGGTGGAGCTTCTCCTCCCGACATGGACCGGTCCGGAAGACATCCGGGCCGCTCTGCTCAAACGCGCCGGGTGGATCGCCCGACATGTGGCCGCGGCACAGGCGCGCCCGTCATTTCCCGCGCCCCGCCATGCGCCGGGGGAAAACCACCCCTACCTCGGGAGGATGTTCACGCTGGACGTTCTTGCCGATCCGTCCGCGCCCCTTCGCGGAAATCGCGGCAGGACAGGTCGGCAGACAGTACGCCTTGAGGCCGGGCGTCTTGTCGTGCGCCTGCCCGCGCCCACGCCGGAAAAGGTGAAGGCCGCGCTTGCGGCCTGGTACGCCGAAGAGGCCGCCCGCGTTTTCGCGCGCCGGCTTGAGGCGATCCGCCCGCTCGTGCCGTGGCTGACGCGCACGCCGCCCCTGCGCCTGCGGGCCATGCGGAGCCGCTGGGGGAGCTGTTCCTCCCTGGGAACGCTGACGCTCAACACCCACCTCATCAAAGCGCCGCGCCGCTGCATCGACTATGTGCTTTTCCATGAAGCGGCCCATCTGCTCGAGATGAACCACAGCCCGCGTTTTTACGCACTCCTGGCCCGCGTCATGCCCGACTGGCGGAACGTCCGGCGCGAGCTGGAAAACTTCGCTCCCCTCATCCTGCCCCGGCGCGACCCGGAACCACCCGCCGCCCCCGGAAAGCTCCGACAGTCCGCCCGGCGGGCGAACGGAAGATCCAGCCGGACATGACGGCATCCGGCCTCCCCAGGCCGTTCCCGTACCCTCGGATTGTCTGACGCCCGCTTGCGGGCCGCCCTGAAAAAAGAATGTAAAGAGGATAAAATAAGCTTTGCAATAAAATATTCTATATACTATATCTTATATATCGAGGCCGAACATGATACCTGATACTCACCACTCCGGACAGCCTCCCGCACAGGAGACGACGCGCTCCCGCGCCTCCACGCGCATCGCGGCCGCGGCGGCGGGTTTCGCCCTTTCGGCCGGCTGGTACTGGTTCCCCCGCGCGCATCCGCTGTGGACAAAAACAAGCCCCTACCTTGTCTCTCCCTACGACGCCAAGGGGCTTGCCCTTGTCCTGGCGCTCTTCATCGGGGTCAAGGCGGCCGCGCTGCTTGTGTTCGGGCCGCCGCTCGGCCGCGCGTGCGCGAAAGCCGGCGAAAGAGCGGCAGGCTCTCCATTGCGGCAGCGCCTCATGCTTGCCCTGCCCTTTCTTGCGGTGCAGGTGATCGCCTGGCTCTTCCTGCTGCCTCTCCTGTACCCGACGGATCAGCCGGCGACGCCCGCCCTGCTGGCCCCTGTGCTGCTTGGCGCATCGGACATTCTTTTTTCCCTGATCTGGTTGTCCGCGCTCATCCGACTGCCGGGCGTCACCTGCTGTTTCGCCTATGCGGCCAGCGCGCTGGGCGGCCTTGGCCTGCACTGGCTCGTGCTGCTTCTCTCGCCGGCCCATGCGCATCTTTTGCGGAGCCTGGCGCCCGTGCTGGCCAGCCCGCTTATTTTTCTGGCCATGCCTCCGGCCGAGTGCAGGGCGGACGCGCCGCGCCCCGGGGAACGGCCCGGAGGGCCGCCGGGCAGTCGGGCCTCTCTCGGCACGCCGCCGGCCCATGTCGTTTTCGGTTTCTTCGCCGTGATGGCAAGCCTGCGGGCGCTGATCGACTTCAGCGGAAACGGTTTTCCCTTTTCCCAGGCGCTGGATCATGCATGGCCGGAGCCGGCGGGGATGGACACGCTCGCCCTTCTCGGCCACGCGGGCGGCGGCTTTCTTGCGGCGTTCGCCATACGTCGTCGCCGTTGTCTCCGACTGCCGGTACTCACCCTGGCCTTTTTCGGAAGCTGCGCCGTGCTGCTTCCGTTGGCCGGACTGGCCCGGCCGGCCTCCGTCGCGGTATTTCCGCTCCATCTTGCGGCCGGAACCGGCACGGCCTTCGCGATCTTTCTCTTGGGAAGGTTTGTCCGCATGGGACGGCCGCCCGTTCCCACGTCATGTCTGGCCCTCTTTGCCCTTACGGTGGTGGTGTGCCTGAGCGGGCTGAGCCTGTGGTTCATCGCCCTGCGCATCCACAGCTACGCGCTGCCGCCGCACGAAATCTACCTCCAGTTGCTCGGGCTGGCCGTTCTGCTGCTCATTCCGCTCTGTTACGCGCTGCGGCTCCCGCTGCGCCGCGTTCTGGACAGCCGGCGTCTTCGCGGCGAAACGCCGCTCTCTCCCGCCTCGCCTGCCGCAAGGCTGCCCCTCCTGACCAGACGCGAACTTGAAGTGGCCCGGCTTGTGCAACATGGCATGAAGAATCTTGAAATCAGCGCGCGGCTGAACATTGCCGAAACAACCCTTCGCGTTCACCTCCGAAGCATTTACAAAAAACTCGGCATCCGGGGCCGCGACAATCTTGCCGCCGTGGATCTGAGCGAACTTGAGGAAGAAAGTTCCCCCTCCGGCAGGGAAACAATGACGCCTGCGACGTGGGACGATAGCGCAAAGCCGGCGGTTCGGCCGGGGCGACGCCAGGGCGACATTCTCCTCCCGGAAAAAAACGCCGGAACGCATTGACAAGACAGCAACGGTTGGCATACAAGAAATCCCGCGTCGGGATGTAGCGCAGTCTGGGAGCGCACCTGAATGGGGTTCAGGGGGTCGAAGGTTCAAATCCTTTCATCCCGACCAGTTCAAATGATTTCAAAAAATTCCGAGAAGAACGAAGGGGAGCCTGCGAAAGCAGGTTCCCCCTTTTGTGTTGTGTGGATTTCTACAGCCTGATCTCATTACTCTTGACTTCTGTTTCCCACAGAATACACTTGTAACACCATCCATGAAACCGAGCCATTCTCGGCCTGGATTGAGAATCTTCGTGATTCTTTTCTGCTGGCATCGGGTGATGTCGCCAGAACAAGAGGCATGACCCAACTCGCCAGATATACCGGCCTGAGCAGGGCAAGCCTTTATAAAACACTTTCTCCCGGCAACAAGCCGCAATTTGAGACTATTGTAAAAATTACCAATGCGCTTGGCGTTCCTCTCGGTATCAGGCAAGTTCATCCTTAATTCGAGGTATGTGCATACATTTTGACGAATATAAAAAATGCACTTTTGCCGCCAATTCCGTGCCTCAGAGAGAATACAAAGTTCTGTTTCCACTGCAAGACCAATCGAAGAATCTGAGTAATATGATGGGTAAGAATTATAGACTCCTCTGGCATCCAGAAAATTATCAGCGACAACAGATGCAGGTCATAGAGCAACTGGCATCAGGGCTGCACTAAGGAAATTTAAAGATTTAGGTATAATTGATGAAGACATTCTTCAGCATAATACCGATGCAAGAAATGCACTGGATAAAATTTTGCAGAAGGCAAAACAATGGCATGAGACAGGTTTCAAAAACGAAAGATAAAAACAGGGTATGTCTGCCTTGCAGCAGACAGGGCAATGAGAACTGACCCTGATACCCGAAGGAGGCGCGCATGATCCGCGTGCTCATTCCTGTTCTGATCCTGGCAGTCGCGGTGGTGGTCATTGCGGCGCGGCGCGGCGGAGGGCTGGTGCGCGGCATGGCCGGTGACATGCTCGTTTCGCCCGCGCGGCCGGCTGTCGGCGTACTCCCCGCGTCCCTTTTCCATCTGGAGCAGGCGTGCCGGCTCGAAGGCTCTCCGCCGTCGGCCGACGGGCCGCTCTCCGCCCCTGCCCGGGCGGATTTCTGGTACGCGCTGTACGATGCCGAAGCGCCCGAAACCTCCGGGCCGGCCAGCCTTGTGGCGCTGCTCGGCGTGACGGAAAGCCCGTACCGCTGGATTGCCGGCAACGGCGCGCCGGGCGCTGCCGGCGAGGCAGGGACGGAACGCAGACTCCGCCGCGAATCGCGCGATATCATGGACGGCCGCACGGTGTTCACCGTGACCTTCCTGGTCCCGTCCGCGGCCGATCCCTGGCCCCGCTCCGGGGCCGCATGGCAGGAGGGAAGCCTCGCGCGGCGCTTCACCTTCCCCCTCTTTCAGGACAAGGCCCGGCTGGTGGTGGAATACCGGGAGCCGTACGGTCCGTTGCTCGCCGCCGCGCGCCGGCGCGGGATCCCCCTCGCGGACGATGCGGCAACGCTGGCGGCCTTCGAGGCGCGAGCGGCAGAGGCTTTCCGCCTCGTCACTGCCGACGTGCCCCGGCCGGACGCCTCGCCGCCCTACCCCCCCGCCGGCGTGGAACGCAAACGGATCGCCGCGTACGCGGGCGAAGTATGGCGCGCCGAAGGAAACCGGTGAAACGGCAGTGAAAAAAATGCGCGAAAATGCCCCTGCCCCCTTATGTTTTCCCCGCATCGGCCGATAAACGGGGCAGGAGAGATGACGCTCTTGTAAAGCGCCAGCGGGTTCGTCTTTCCGGACGAAATCGGCCGTCTTGCAAAAAGACGGCCGATTCGATTTTTCATGGGGTTCGGGTTTCGTTCGCCTGGGGCGTGTTCACGCTACGAGAAATGTTGTTCTCCGCCAAAGAAAAAAGCTTTTGAAGGGGATGCATTCTTATGGCGCTTGACCGGAATAAAAAGCCTTTTTGACGCAGGCAGAGGACAAGAGCCGGAGTGTGCGCCCTGGTGCGGCGCCCGGCATCACGCCGCCTTGTAACCGTTGGCCTCCCTCGTCGCCGCCTCGATATCGCCGGCGGCGAACAGCCCCAGCACACCCAGGACAGCCGGGAGCATCCGCTCGAAAGCAGCCTGATCTTCAGGAGAAAAACGCCCGAGCACCCAGTTGATCGTGTCGTCCCCGCCGTGCGGCGAACGCCCGATGCCAAGGCGCAGGCGGTGAAAATCCGGCGTGCCCAGCCGTTCGGTGATCGACTTCAGGCCGTTGTGCCCGGCGTTGCCGCCGCCTTTCTTGAGCTTCATCCGCCCTGGCGGCAAGTCAAGCTCGTCATGGATGACGAGAATGCGATCCGGTTCGATGCGATGCCACGCCGCCAGGGGTTGCACGCACTCGCCGGAAAGATTCATGAATGTCGTCGGCCTGGCCACAAGCCACGGGGCCGAAGTCTGAGACGGCTTTCCGCTCCGGCCTTCCGTCCTTCCTGCCCTCTCGGCCCTGCCTTCGCGAACCGCCCGCCCCTCCGCAACCGGAGCTGACAGTTCCGCCTTCCACAAATCGCAACGGAATTTGCTCCCGGAAAGCTCCGTCACGCCACGAGCCTCCCGCAACAGGGCGTCAACCGTCAAAAAACCCATGTTGTGCCGGGTGTTCTCATACCGGCGGCCGGGATTTCCCAAGCCGACAATCAGCCCCGCGACATTCATCTTTACGCTCCAGAAGCAAATCGATTTTAGGATTTTCCAGGGTCAGTCCTCGTGACAGCGCCGTTTTTTCGCCCGACAAGGGGCACGCTGTGGCTGTCTTGAACACACAGTCGGCCTTGCAATGCCGTCGGACGCAAAAACGACGTTGCAGCAGGCGGATGAGGGCCGCCCCCAGACTCAGGGTTTGAACACACGCCCGCTTCGGCACAGGAGCGGAGATCTTGCGCCGCGTAGCGGCCGCCTGCCCGCGCCGTCGGCAGGGTCTTTTCACACGACGCTCCGGATCCTTCCCCACGGCACGCGCCTGTTTCGCGCCCTCAAGAACAGACTCGCCGCAACGCGGGGCGTCACGGCGAGCCGGCAACAAATCCCGCGGGAACGACGGCGAACGCCGGACGCTCCGCAGGCGCGTCATGAACAGGTCAGGCGTCGCCCTCGGCTCCTTCAGCCGCGCCGCTGCCAGGCATGAGCACCGAGACAATGGCGTAATTGACGTCATACGCCGCCTTGACGCCTTCAGGCAGTTCCAGATCGGCCACCTGAATGGTCTTGCCAAGGTCAAGCGAGGTGATGTCAAGCACGATCTTCGCCGGCATGTCGAGCGGCTTGGCCACAAGCTGCACCTGCTCGCGGTAGGTTTCCAGCACGCCGCCCACCTTGGTGCCGCGCGCCACGCCCGTGAATTCGATGGGCACGGTGATCTTCACCGGCTTGTCGAGATCCACGCCGTAAAAATCCACATGCGTGATGCGATTCTTGACGGGATGGCGCTGCACGTCCCAAATCAGCACAGGATGCAGGGAGGTCTTGCCTCCCTCAGCGATTTCCAGGTTGAACACGGTGGTGCGCCCCACTTCACCGAACAGCTTGTTCAGCGGCGCGGCAGGCATCTGCACGGAAATGTTTCCACCCTGTCCCGTGTAGAAAACGCCGGGGATCACGCCTTCCTGGCGCAAACGCCGGTTGAAGCCCTTGCCGGATGTATCGCGCTTCTGCGCGTTGAGCACTTTGAGATCGGCCATATCCTTCTCCTTGCAAACCCTTCCGGCGCAACCGGAAGGCAAATGATTCGGTCTGAAAACATGCTCCGTCCGGGTTCCGGAAGCGCCCGGAAGCCCGAAACGTCAGAACAGCGCGCTCACCGACGATCCCGTATGGATATTGTGGATCGTCCTGGCCAGCAGATCGGCCACGGAAACCACCTCAAGCTTGGGGCAGGCGGCCTGCTTCTCCAGCGAGGGGATGGTGTCGGTCACGATCACTCTGGTGAACGCCGAGGCGTTGAGCCGCTCAATGGCCGGGCCGGACAGCACGGGGTGCGTGACGCAGGCGTACGCCTCGCGCGCGCCGTCGCGCAGCAGCACTTCCGCCGCGGCGCTGATGGTGCCGGCGGTGTCCATGATATCGTCCACAAGCACGGCGATCTTGCCCTGCACGTCCCCGATCACATGCGTGGCCGAAGCCTGATTGGGGCGATCCCGGCGCTTGTCGATGATGGCCAGCGGCGCTCCGATGCGCTTGGCGTAGGCGCGCGCCCGCTCAACGCCGCCGGCGTCGGGCGAAACCACCACCACGTCGTCCTTCAGATCGACAAGCGGCTCAAGCAGCACGCGCGAGGCGAAGAGGTTGTCCACCGGGCAATTGAAGAAGCCCTGGATCTGGCCGGCGTGCAGGTCGATGGTCACCACGCGGTTCGCGCCCGCCGCCGAAATGAAATCGGCCGCCAGCTTGGCGCTGATCGGCGCGCGGGGGCTGACCTTGCGATCCTGCCGGGCATAGCCGTAGTAGGGGATGACCGCCGTGATGCGCCCGGCGCTCGCGCGCTTGAGAGCGTCGATCATGAGGCAAAGCTGCATCAGATTGTCGTTGACAGGGTTGCAGGTGGGCTGAACGACAAACACGTCGTACCCGCGCACGCTGTCGCTGATTTCGATGCGGCATTCCCCGTCGCTGAATGTTTCACACAGGGCGGGCGTGATCTCGCAACCCAACTGATCGCAGATCGCCTGAGCCAGAGGAATGTTCGCCGTGCCGGTCAGGATTTTCAAATCGCCGTACATACGGAACCTTCCGGATTGAGAATCGTTGAAGGGTGCGCCCGGCTTGCGCCGAACGCACCCCATACGGACAAAATGGCTGGGGCGGAAGGACTCGAACCCTCGCATGACGGGACCAAAACCCGTTGCCTTACCGACTTGGCTACACCCCAGTGCGGCACAGGTCACGCTTCGGGCTGCCCCGGCCAGGCCGGCGGCGCTGCCCCCGCGCGCCTCACAAAATGCGGCAGTACGCCGCCATGCCGAATTCCCGCAACCGTTCCGCGATGGCCGCGGCCTTGTCCGGCTGCCGGAAGAGGGCGAACATCGCCGCCCCGCTGCCGCTCATGACGGCGGCTCCGGCCCCTTCCCGCAACAGCCGCGCCTTGAGGCGGGCCAGTTCGGGCCAGGCATGAAACACCGGAGCTTCAAAACTGTTCTCAAACCAGAACACGCCGCCCCGCTGTGTTTTCCGGCCCTGAAAGGGATAGGGATGCATAGCCGTTTCCGCCGGCGCTGTCAACCGGGACCGCCCGGCGCGGCCCTGATCCGCGGCCCAGGCGTCACAGGCCGCGTAAGCCCAGGCTGTGGACACATGCACGGCCGGGCAGACGAGCAGCAGCCCGTGACCGGCCAGTCCGAATTCCCGCACGGGATCGCACGGGGAAAGCCGGTCGCCCGCTCCCGTTCCCCGGCATGGCGTGTTTGAGAGGAAAAAGGGCGTGTCCGCGCCCACAGCCGCCGCCACCCGGGTCAAATCGGGCTGGTCAAGACCGCGCCCGCATGCCGCGGCCGCCGTATTCAGCCACAACAGCAGGGCGGCGGCGTCCGCGCTCCCCCCGCCAAGACCCGCGCCGCTCGGCACGCCCTTGAACAGCGTCGCGCGAAGGGCCGGGCGAAAGCCGCTTGCCGCGCCGAACAGTTCGTAGGCTTTGGTCAGCGTGTTCTTTTTCAGATCAATGGCGCGTGCGGGATCGTCCTCCGCCGGCGGCCTGCCGTGCCGAAAGACAACCTCGTCCAGCACAAGGCCGGATCCGGCCTCGCCTGAATCCCCCGGATTTTCCTGTCCGTCCGGGCAAGCCGGACCGTCCGATCCGGTGGGTCTGGCTGGTCCATCCGGCTCCCCCGAACCACAGGGTTCGGCCGGCCGGATCACCAGTTCGTCCCAGGGCTCGGACAACGGAAAAAAGATGGTATCCAGTTCATGCCGGCCGTCGGGGAGCCGGCCGCATATGCGCAACGTCAGGTTGATCTTGCAGCCGCTCCGCAACGTCGTCGTGTTCATGCGCAATCTCTTGCGAAAGATCCGCCGGAATCAGCCGGCGATGGAAAAGTTCCCGCTCTGTCTGTCGCTTTCCCGAAGGGCACGGCCCGGCAGGAGCGCCGCAAGGTGCGTCGCCGCCGCATCAAGGGCCACAGCCTCATCCCGCCCCAGGGGGTATTCCCGCTCAAGCAGAAGGGCCAGCGCTCCCCGGCAGTCCTCGCCCGAGCACAGGGGCAGGAGCAGAATGCGCCGGGTATCGGGGCGAAGCTCTTTTCCCATCGCGTGCGCGCCCGGCGCGTCCGCACCACGGTAAAAAAGACGGAGGGCAGGGGCCTTGCGGGCAGGAAAGAACGACTCGACAGCGCCGATCAAAAATGTTGTCCAGGCGCGCAATGCGTCGGGCAGACGGGCAAGCTCCGCGGCGTGAACGCCCCCCTCGCAAGGCGCGGCGGCGGCGGAAACCGCATCCGCCGTATTCGGGGCGACAGCCTGCCGGGCGTCCAGGCGCGCATCCAGACGCACATCCAGGCAAAGATCGAGCGCGTCGTCTTCCTCCCCGCTCCACAGCGCCACATGCATGGCCGCAAGCGGGAACAGGGCGCTCAGGCTTTCCCTTGCCGCGTTGAGCGCGGCTTCCCGAGTGGCGCAGGCGGACGTTTGCAGCACAAAATCCAGAAGGAAGGAAAACACGTCGCTCTTGCGGGAGAGCAGCTCGCGGTTCATCAGAATTTCGCGCATCATCCGTTCCCTGTCCCGGCGCGCATTGCCCTTTTCCAGAGAGCGCCGCAAAATCCTGTGAATGCGCTCGCTGTTGCCCGTGCCGCGCAGAACATCCGCAAAGCCTCTGTCCAGAGCGTCTTCAATTTCGGCCGGCGAACAATCCTCAGACAGGACAAGCACACGGGGGATCGGCTCCAGAAAACGCGCGCAAGGCGCCTTTTCGCGCAAAAGCTTCCGGTGGAAACTCTCTCCAATCCAGACAAGCACCGGCTTGTCCCGTGCGGCGTCTTCGGGCGTGGGCGGCGTCTCCTCCGAAAGCGGCGTCAGGCTGTGCCCGGCGTCCATGCAGGCGCGAATGCGCTCCAGATCGCGGGCGCTCAGGCCCACGCTCCACATACGATAGATCGGCGTTTGCGTGTTCACGGCGGTTCCCTATAGCCCTATAGCATATTACGCATGAGAATATCTCTTGACGGCGAAGCAGGTTCGCCTTGAGATATTCTCGCGCGCCTTTGCAGGCAAAGTCGCGTTAGAGCATTGCCCAATTTCATTGAGGCAATGTCCAGGGCGGGTTAAAGCTTTTGCGACAGAACTGCACGCTGACAAAATGCAAAAAATATGCCTTCCCGAACGAATCATCCCAAACGCTTTGCTGCCGCCGTGCCGGCAGTGCAACGCCCAAAAAAACCGGCAAAAAATGCCGGCCTTTCATAAAAACAGGGGAACAAATGGAACACGCGGGAAAAGTGTGCCGGTCACCCGGCATCCACCATGCGGCTCATCCTGCTCACTGCGTGGATCCTTCTCCGGATGATGCCGGAAATGATCCGGAAGCAACGGCGTCGGCAATCCGACGGCGGAGATCGTCGTAGTCTTCGGGGCAGGTCAGGGTGAACACGCCGCCGGGGGCTGTCAGACCCTCGGCCGAGGCGCAGGCGGCGGGGCAGCCGCAAACGATCGCGATGACGTCCGCCGGGCCGTGCAGGGCGGAGGCGATCTCCGCATTCGGAAAATCCCGGCGCAACCGGCTCACGATGGACGAGCGTTCAAAGCGGGGATTGCAGCCGCCGCAATACTTGACGCCGATCGTCACGCGCGCCGCTCCGCAAGCAGCGCCCGCGCCTGGGCAAGCAGACTGTCGCTGACGCCGTTCACCAGCACCACATCCCGCACTTCCGGCACACGGGCGCGCACTTCGGCCGCGATCAGATTCTCCGTGGTGATCGAGGCGGAAGGACAGCCGCTGCATTGCCCTGTAAGCCGAATCCTGAGCACGCCGTCCGAAAAATCCAGAACGGCGACGTCGCCGTTGTGCGCGGCCAGTTGGGGCCGTACCGTCTCATCCAGGACACGGCGGACCTGATCCAAAACATCCATGCCTTGTTCTCCCGGCGGGGCACGCCGCACTTTCAGGGTCAGACCTCATCAAAACGCCGTCCGCGAAACGCCGAATGCTTTCCGGCCGGCAAGACAAACGTGGGACGAAGCCGCATTGAACATACGCGCGGTCACTCTTGGCCCCGCAACGCCGCCGGGCACAGCAATGGCCTTGCACAAGCGGGCGGACGCAATCCGCATCCGCGTCAGGTCGCCCGCTGGCCCGCGTTTGCCGGCCCGGCGCACAGCGCCGGCCGGCTCTTGAGGGTGCAGGGGAATCATTCCCCTGCCGGGGGTTTGGGGGCGAGCAGCCCCCAACACTTCAAACCGGCAAACGTTCCGTCTATTCCGCGTCCTCAACGATATTGGCCAGCTTTTTCGCCAGCTTTTTCTTCATGGGCAGGTTGCCCTGACGGGCGATCATGATGCGCTGGGCCTGCGGGGAACCCGCGCCGTGCAGGGACTCGGTGCGGTAGCCCACCGCGGCCGTGCCGAGGGAGAGGTTTTCGATAAGGCGAAGGATGCGCAAACGGTTTTCCGTGGAAACGCCGGCCACGCCCTTGAGGTATTTTTCCACATAGGCCCCGATTTTGGGATCGCGGAAATCCGCCTCGCCGGGCGCGGTGACCATGAGGCCGCCCGCGATATCCTCGGCCAGGCGGACGATTTCATAGGGGAAGCGCGTCACGTTCTGCTTGCAGACGTTGGCCAGCAGCAGATCAATAATATAGTTGCCCGACGCCGTGGGATGCCCTTCCGCCGAACAGGCGATGCCGCAGCAGTAGAGCGTCTCGTTCAGGTGCGTCATTTCAATGAGCTTGTCCTTGATGTGGGAAGCCCTGGCCGCGCCGTTGTAATCGGCCGCGACAGCGGCGGCCCCGATCAGCACGTCGCCCACGCCCACCTTGCAGCCGCCGTAGCTCTGGCGGTGGTAGCCGGCAAAGCGTTCCACGAGCATCCCGGCAAATTCCGTTTCGCCGTTCAGGAAAATGCGATCGTTGGGCACAAACACGTCGTCAAAGATGGTGAGGGCTTCAACACCGCCGAATTCGGCGTTGCCCACGTCCATCTGCGTGTTTTCCAGCTTGCGCGTGTCGCAGGACTGGCGGCCGACGATCATGAAAATGCCCCTGGTGTTCATGGGCACGGCAAAGGAGACCGCGTAGTCCTTGTCCTCGGGCGACATGGCGATGGTCGGCATCACGATGATTTCGTGCGAATTGATGACGCCGGTCTGGTGAGCCTTGGCCCCGCGCACCACAATGCCGTCGGGACGGCGTTCCACCACGCGCAGGAACATGTCGGGATCGGGCTGCGCATGAGGGGAGAGGGAACGGTCGCCCTTCGGGTCGGTCATGGCGCCGTCAACGGTGAGATCCTCTTCCTGGCAGCGGAGCATGAAGGTCTTGAAATTGTCGAAATAGTGCGTGCCATATTTCCTGTCGATCTCGAAGGTCGTGCTGTACACGGCATTGAAGGCGTCCATGCCCACGCAACGCTGGAAACAGGCCGCGGTTTTCTGACCGAGAAGGCGCTGCATTTTGACCTTTTTCACCAGGTCTTCAGCGCTGCGATGAATATGGGTGAAGCGGTTGATGCGTTTGCCCGTTTCCGGCGAGACGGCAGTCATGAGATCTTCGTATTCCGGCTCCTGCGCGAGGTCGTAGGTCATGCGCACCGAATTGAGCGAGGGGCGGAGGATCGGATCGTCCACCGGGTTTTCAATCCGTTTGCCGAACATGTAGATTTCAAGATTCAGTTTGCGGATGCTTTCAATGTATTGTTCGCCTGTCATCAGAGCCATAAGAACCTCCCTTGGAGCACATGGGCTTGAGTTTTCATTTGAAAGAGCAAATTCAATGCCAGAAAAAATACTTTATAAGGCAGCAATATGATTGAATAAAAATAAAAAGGCAAAGAATTTTGTTTCAAGTTTGAAACAGAGGATTCTTGTAAAGGGATATCCTGATGAAATAATAAAAGATATTTTTGTTTTATTTATGAAACGCCGTTGCATTTATGACTCGAAAACTTCTCCCGGAACTTTTTCCGCCGGCGGACAAAGGTGGCCGGATCCATGCCGAGATGGCGCGCGGCTTCCCGCACGGAATGGTATTTGTCGTAAGCCACGGTGAGGTATTCGTACTCCGTCCGTTCAAGCAGGGTCTTCAAATCCACATCCTGCCCCTCGCCAAGGCGGGCGGCCTTGAGGCCGGCGGCGAAGAGCGCGAGATCGTCGGCCGCGACGATCGGACCGTCGCTCATGATGAAGGCGCGCTCCACAATGTTCTTCAATTCCCGCACATTGCCCGGCCACGGATAGTCGCGCAGGCGTTCCAGGGCGGCGGGGGCAAGGGTTTTGCGCTGGCTGTATTTTCTGTTCAGCCGCTCCAGGGTGTTGCGGGCGATGGCGGCGATATCGTCTCTGCGTTCCCGCAGGGGCGGAATGACCAGGGGGAAAACATTCAACCGATAATACAGATCCTCCCGGAACGTCCCGGCGGCGACCATTTCTTCCAGGTTGCGGTTGGTGGCGGCGAGAATGCGTACGTTGATGCGCACCGAAACGTCCGAGCCGACGCGGGTGATCTCCTGTTCCTGCAGCGCGCGCAACAGCTTGACCTGAATGTTCAGGGGCAGTTCGCCCACTTCATCCAGAAAGATCGTGCCGTTGTCCGCCACTTCAAACAGACCCATTTTCCCTTCCGGATTCGCCCCGGTGAACGAGCCGCGCACATAGCCGAAAAGCTCGCTTTCGATCAGCCCTTCCGCAATGGCCGCACAGTTCACCTTGATGAAGCGCTCCCCGCTGCGACGACTGCGCCGGAAAATGTATGTGGCGAAGCGCTCCTTGCCCACGCCCGTTTCTCCAAGCAGGAGCACCGCCGTATCAAGCCGCGCGATGCGATCCGCAAGGCCGAGGAGCGCAATCGTGGTGCTGTCGCGAGCGATCAGATCGGCGTCGTCCATCGCCTGTCGTTCAATGTATTCGATGCCGGACTGGTAACGCTGCGTCAGCCGACTGCGCTTTTTCAGCTCCTGCTTGAGGTAGTGCAGTTCGGACACGTCACGGACATTGGTCACCACCATGACGATGCCGCCGGCCCCGTCGAGCACGGGCGTGCTGGTGACGACGGTGCGCCGGCCGGTCTTGAATTCCTGCGCGATGGTGACCGGCTTGCCGCCGGCCAGCACGATCAGCGTGGCCGAGCGGGAGATCACGCCCTGATCTTCCAGATCGCGCATGTTTTTGCCGAGTACTTCGTCCTTGCGCAAGCCGGAAATGACTTCGTAGGCGTGGTTGATGAGAATGACGTTGGCGTTGGCGTCCGTGATGAAAATGCCGTCGGACAGGTTTTCGAGAATGGCCGCGAGCATGCTCCCCGGCTTTCTGAAATGCCTGAGCACCCGCAGGTAGTCTTCATTGTCCGTGCTGGCGTAAATCTTGCTCATGCCCGCTTCCGGAAAAACTTTCGGGAAAACCTGTATGCCTGAAAAATTTCCATGCAGTCAATAGCACCTGCCGAAAAAGCCGGGAAGGGATCTTGCGGGATTGTCCCGCTTCCGCGCGCAAAACGCTTGACAGGACGAGAGGCAACGGGTACATGTCTTTCCCTGTTGAGCGGGAGTAACTCAGTGGTAGAGTGCAACCTTGCCAAGGTTGAAGTCGCGGGTTC
>CAJUHZ010000010.1:12561-85416 GCA_910585945.1 uncultured Bilophila sp. | reverse complement strand
ATTCTGCGCAGAATTTTTGCAATTAGACACTAGGATCAGCTCTCATTGCAACGCCGGACGCAAAACGGCTTTGCAGCGGGCGAACTCATGAGGGCTGCCCATATTGGGGGCTTCTCGCCCCCAAACCCCTCGGCAGGGGAATGATTCCCCTGCACCCTCAATGGCCGAAGACGCCTTGCGACAGGCCGGAAGCTGGGGGGCGGGGGCATCATTCCCCCCGGCGGGGTATGGGACAACGCCCCGAATGGCGCAACCTGCCATTTTGACACTGTGCCTCTGCCAGTCGGCAGTTTTTTTGAAAGTCAAAATGCGCTAACGGGCTTTTTCCGCAACATGCAGTCGCACGACGCCCGCACAGAATGCAAGGTGGTACACGCGGGCGAAGCCTGCCTCGCGCATCTCCTCGCTCAGGGCGTCCGCACCCGGAAAGGCAAGAATCGTATCCGCCAAATAGCGATACGCTTCCGCATTGCCGGAAAGTCTGCCGATGAGCGGCAAAATATGCTTCAAATACACGCGGTACAGGCTGTACCACAGGTTGCCGCCCTCACTGCCGAACTCCAGAACGCAGGCTCTGCCCCCCGGCACAAGCACTCGCGCCATTTCCGCAAAAGCGGCGGAACGGGGCGCTATATTGCGGATGCCGAAGGCGATGGTGATGCCGTCAAGGCAGGCGTCCGGCAGGGGCAGCGCCCGGGCGTCCGCCGCAACAGGCCACACAGCCGCCTTGTCCCTGCCTTGCAGCTTGCCTGTTCCGTGCGCCAGCATGGGCGGGCAAAAATCAAACGCCGGAATCCGTGCGTCCGGATGCCGCCGCCGCAACGCCAGCGCCACATCCAGCGTGCCGGCCGCCAAATCAAGAATGCGCGGCGGGCAGTGGCGATCCGCCGCGCCGGGAACCGCCGGGAAAACCGCATCGGCCAGGCAGGCGCGCCACCTCCTGTCCAGGCCGCCGCTCAAAATATGGTTGAGCGGATCGTACCAACGCACAATCGCTCCAAACATGCGCGCCACACGGCGGGCGTGTTCGTCAGACGCCTGCCCCTCCGCGCGATCTCCGACTGCATCCTTTCGCCTGTCCGCCGCGCTCACTTGTCGCCTTCCCGCGTTGCCGCTTCAAGCTGTTCGGCGCTTTCACGCACGGCGGACAACACCACCCGGTAGATAGCCGGAAACATCTCCGCGAAATTCGTCGGGGAAATCCGCTGCACTTCAATGAACTTGACCACAATTTCCTTGGTCGCCTGAAGCGCTTCCTTCTGCTGCTTTTCCAGCAAATGTCTATCCATACTGTCCCTTGTCTGCAAAAAACCCGTCCGTGGGGAAATGGCCTTGTCCACACAGACAAAACCGGACGGGAAAAACAACGGGAAACAGGCCATGCCCCTCGCCGTTTTGCGGCTTATACCGCACTTTGCGCCAAAATGTAAGTCTTTCCGGGCAAGGTCCGCACCCCGCTCGGGGAATGATGCACTGCCGTCTTCATCCGTAACGCCTCAAAGACTCGTCTGCGGCTGAAACTCCCCCCCCTCCTTCACAAGAGTTCTGCCGGACGGCGAAACGGCCACTGAACCGCTTATGGCCGCCGGCAGGCGCGCCGCGTGGGCGCTGAATGATGCCGCGCGCAAGCGGAACGTGTTTCCGCCTGCATCCGGGAGCGACAACGCAGGTAAAGGGCGGGGTTGGGGGCGATAAGAATAGTTCAAATCGCCCGCTCCCCGTCACGCCGCAACGCCCGGGGAGCGTTTCCTACCGGGGCTGGACAGCCCCGCGCCGGATCAGGGCGCGCCGGTATTTCACATAGGCGTCCCGCGCCGCAACATACGGCTCGACAGCGCCCTTGGTCACAGCCTCATACGCATCGATCGTCGATCCGATATCATTGAAGCGCAAGCCGGCTCCTGTCGCCAGTACCGGCCAGAAATCAACAGGACCGACAGGTTCGGCGGCCCACCAGAGAGGTGACGCCGCCAGATCCCCGATGGAGCCGACTGTGTCCCGGACAGTGCTCGGGCCAAACACCGGCCAGACGAGATAAATCCCCTCGCCTACGCCCCAGTGCGCCAGGGTCTGGCCAAAATCGGCCCCCTGCGGATCCATGGGGACCAACACCTTGTTCCGCTTGGTGATGTCAATAAAACCGCCCATGCCCGCTGTGGTATTGACGATGAAACGCCCCAGTTCGACAACGGCCTGGGGAATTTTGCCCTGCAGCACGTTGTTCACAAAACGAACGGGCATTTGCAGGTTGTAAAAAAAATTGCTCAAACCGGCGCGAAACTCGCGGGGCACAACGCGCGTATAGCCGGTATACACGGGCTTGGCGATGCGGAGCAGCAAAACGTCGTTGAAGCCAAACCAGAAGCGGTTCCACCCCTCCAGCGGATCGGAGATGCTTTCGCTTTCCTCGTCGTCGTAGTCCTCAAACGCCAGATCATCGTCAAAAGCCGCATCAGCCGGGGCGAGCGCCGCACGGCCGCCCTGTTCCGGGCCTTGCGCTGGCGCGGAGTCCTCCGGCGAAACCGCGGGGCCGGCTTCCGCTCCGACATGCGCCCCAATTTCCGGATGCACGGCGCCGTCCCTGCCCGACGCACACCCGCCAAGCAGCAACAGCCCCAGCACGCAAGCGCCGACCAAACCCAAAGCAAGGCCTCCAGGCAAATCCGGCACGATCCGCCACACGGTCGCCGCCGCTCCCCGTCCTTTCCCACTGTAGTGCGACATGTGCATTCAGTCAGCTTCCTGTCGTTTGACATGAAGGCTGGCCCCCCCCTGGAGCCAGCCGGCGCATGGTACGAAAATTGTTGATCCCGCGTGCTTTTTCGCCCGATCGGATCAACCTTCCTGCGCCCGCAGTTCGTTCGTGCGCGCGACAACGCGCTCAATGAGCTGCTCCGGCGTTCCCCGGGTCAAAACATCCTGGAACTGCGATCTGTAGTTCTTGATCAGGCTCACGTTTTCAATCAGCACGTCGTAGACGACCCACTGGCCGTTCTTCAGCATCATGCGGTAGGCAACGGGAACCTTTTTTCCGTCCGAAAGCGTGACAATGGTCTGCACTTCAGCCCGATCCCCGCGGGAAGAAAGGACTTCCCCGGTATACATGACCTGTTCGCCGTTGTAGCCCTGAATCTTGTCAAGATAGGTGACGAGGAGAAGCTCCGCAAAGGCGTCGTCAAAACGTTTCTTCTGTTCAGCCGTGAAGGAGGGCCAGCTTTTCCCCACGGTACGGGCGGAAAATTCCTCAAAATCAAACACCGTGCGCACTTGCCGCTCAATTTTGGCGCGCAATGGAGCGCGGGTGGCGGGGTTGCGGTATTCCGGTTCCTGCAAGACCAGAAGAACCTGATCCACCGTCGCGCGCAGACGCTGGCTCGGGGTTTCCGCCGCGCTCGCGCCACAAACGCACATCGCCGCCGCAAGGCACCATGCCGACACGCCAAAACACATCTTGCCGAAGAAACGCCGCATCTTACACCTTCCCAAAAACATATTTGCTGATCAGGGATTCAATGTCCACTGCCGATTCGGTATCGGTGATTTCACCGCCGTTTCCCAGAGGCGCGCCTGAACCGCCCGGCTCAAGGCTGACGTATTTGTCACCGATAAGCCCGCTGGTCTTGACCGAGGCGATAACGTCATCGGTAAGTTCCACATCCTTGTTCAGGAGCAGCTCCACCACCGCCCGATTGGTTTTGCCGTCCAGGCGAATGGCCTTCACCCGGCCGACCCGCACGCCGGCAATTTCCACTTCCGCTCCCGCGCGCAGCCCGCTCACCGAGGTAAAGGAGGCGGTGACGGTATACCCGTCCGAATTGAAAAGCTCCATCCGCCCCAGTTTTATCGTGAGATACGCGACGCAGACAAGACCGAGCAGAACAAAAAAACCAACTGCGGTCTCTTTGGGTATCTTCATCTCGTGCCACCTTTTGCTTGCATGAAAAACACAATCGGCCCCCGCCCGGGAAAACGCCCCGTCAGCCCTGGAGCCAGGCGTCCAGAGCGCGCCGCACTTCGGGGGCGGCAGCGGAAACCACGGTTCTCTCCTCCCCGTGTTCCGCCTTGCGCTCCATGAAACGGCGCAAGTAGGCGTCGCCCGACTCGCGCAGTTCCGGATATGTGCCGGAAAACACCACCCGCCCCTGGCGCAGCACCAGCACATGTTCCGCAATCCGTGCCACGCTCGCCAAATCGTGGCTGACGACAATCATGGTGCGATCGGGATACACGGCGCGCATGTCCAGCAACAATTGATCCATCTGCGCGGCATTGATGGGGTCAAGACCCGAAGTGGGTTCATCGCAAAACAGGATCGGCGGCTCCGTCACAATGGCCCGGGCCAGCCCCCCGCGCTTTTTCATGCCGCCGGACAATTCGTTGGGATAAAAATCCGCAAAATCGCCCAGACCGACCAGACGCAACGTGCGGAGCGCCGCCTCCCGGATCACCTGCCCGGAAAGATTCGTATGTTCCGCAAGCGGCAGCCCGACATTTTCCGCCAGAGTCAGGGAACCAAGGAGCGCGCCGTCCTGAAAAAGCACTCCGAACCGGCGACGAACACGGCGGAACTGACGCAAGGGCAAGGCAAACAGATCCTGCCCGCCGTACAGGATCCTGCCGGCCATGGGCCGCGACAGGCCGATGACATGCCGCAGCAAGGTTGACTTGCCGCAACCGGACTCCCCCAGAATCACCGTGATCCTGCCGCCGGGAAGAACGGCGTTGACATCGTCCAGGACAACGCGCGATCCATACCCCACGCGCAGATGTTCAAGGCGAATGTCCCACGGCACAGGATATTCGGGCATGGCCTTCCCCTGCAAAAGTTGATGTTGGAGCGTTTTCCCAATGAATTGTGGGTAAACGCTCGGCGGCCGCCCGTGCCGAACAAGCGGGCAAACCGCGTTTTGCCGCCCTGCCCCGCTCCGCGGGGAAGTGACGGCAACGCCGCGATGGAAAATGAATATTTTCAATCGCAACATGCTCTGGAGCGGCCGTCCCAGACCTTGCTCAAAGGCTCCGGATCCGGCCCTCACTGATCCGTCTGCGCAAGACCGTTTTTGCGTCCGGCGGCGCTGCAAGGTCCCCACATGGACTGCGTGTTCATGCAGCTTCGCCCGATGCCTGCCCCCTGCCGGCCGGAAAAAACCGGCGTTTCGCAGACGGCGTTTTCATGAGGTCTGCCCCTGGCGGACGGGACACGCTGCGAGATCGGCGTTCTCCGCCATGTCCCGAGGCGTGCTGACGCCACGAGAAATGTTGTTCTCCACGCCTTGGCGCACTACCGCAGCATGGCGGAGGTAACCACATAGTCCGCCACAAGAACACATACGCAGGAAATCACCACCGCGGAAGTCGTGGCGTTGGCCACGGCTTCAGGCCCCATGCCGTCGCGCCGGCGGTGGGCATTGTACCCCTGATAGCAGCAAATCAGCGCAACCAGCATACCGAACACAAGCGACTTGACAAAGCCCTCCGCCACATCCGGCATCAGCACGCTTGATTCAATACCGTGGATATACGCCCCGGCATTGACCCCGAGCAGCGTCACCCCCGTCAGATACCCGCCGAAAATGCCTATGACATCGAAAATGGCCGTGAGCAGGGGAAAGGCGATGAGCGAAGCCGCAAACCTCGGGGCCACAAGATACCCCATGCCGGGGATATCCATCACCTCAAGCGCGTCGATCTGATCCGTAATGCGCATGACCCCGATCTCGGCGGCCATGGCGGATCCGGCGCGCCCCGTGATCATGATCGCAGTCAGGACAGGGGCCAGCTCCCGGATAAGCGTCAGCGAAACCGCCGCGCCAAGAAAACCGACCGAACCGAACTTCACCAGCACATAGTAGCCCTGCAAGCCAAGCACCATGCCCGTGAAAAGGCCGATAAGCGCAATGACGAAAAATGACCTCGCGCCAATAAAGTACAACTGCCGCACTACCTTGCGGAACAGCTTGCGCATGACAAACAACTGCCGCAAGCCTTCGACAAGGAACAGAAACGTCTCGCCCAGGGCATCCGCCCAACGCAAAAAAAGCGCCCCCGGAACGGCAAAAAAACGAGATATCACGTTATCCATGCCTTTCTCCGTTGCGGCATCCGTCATGACGCGACTCCGCGCCGCTTCAACGGCTCGTGCCCACCGCGGTTTTGGAAACCACACGGGCGTCCCTGAGACGCGCCTTGTGCAGGATGCGCGTGACCTCTTCGGCGTCGGCCTCCGTGCCCCGCAAGATCACCTGTACCCGATACCAGCGCGGCTTTCCCTTATTATCCTTTTCTATGGTCATGCGCGTACGCAGACCTTCCCCCTCCAGACGTTCGCGCAGGTTGTCCGACTGGCTGGAATTTTTGAATGCGGCGACCTGAAAGACAAACTCGAATTTCGTCGTGTCGGGCGTCTTCGCCTCTTCCGGGGCGGGAGCGGGGGCAGACTGCACGGCATCGGGCGGCGTCGGTTCCGCCGGTGCCGTCTCCCCCGTCGGGGGGAGACGCAGATCGCGCATGAAGGTCAATTCCTCCGCCTTCAGGATGCCGGGGTCAGGCTCCGCCGCATCGGCGGGGGTTTCCTGTCCGGATTCCTGCCTGGGCAGAAGGCCGGCCAGCCGGGGCAACTTTTCCTCGGGATCATACCCGCGCCCGACGATCACCCCAAAGGCGAACATCCACCCCAGCGCGATCATTAAAATGATGGCGCTGGCGAGAAGCCCCGCGAAGCTGACCCGCAGAGTGCATGTTCGGCCCAGTCCCAACGGGCCGTTTTCGGACCCGCCCCCCCCCGACGAAGCGGAAGAGCCGGACGAACCGGGAGATCGGGTCAACGGGATACGGGCAAAAGGCTTCAGCGCCATATTCCATCCTGGGAAAAAATCACGTTTGTTTTCGACGAAGCGATCTTCACACGCCGTTCCGGATTGTTATTGATGCAGCCCGCCCGCAGGCGCTACATGCTTTCCGGCGCGCTGACGCCAAGCAGCGCAAGGCCGTTTTTCAGCGTTTGGCCCACGGCCCGCAGCAACGCCAGCCGCGCCGTCGCCAGCGCCGGATCTCCGGCCTGCAATACGGGATGCCTGGCGTAATAGCTGTGCAGCGCGCCCGCCAGATCCAGCAGATAGTAACTCACATGGTGCGGCGCGAGGGCCAGCGCCGCGTCTCTGACCACATCTTCAAAACGATCGACGCTCCGCAACAACGCCAGATCTTCGGCCGAATCAAGCGGGGCGAGATCCGCCGGGCGCAACGCTCCGGCAAGGAGCAGCCCGGCCTCCTCCGCCCGGCGCAACACGGAGCTGACGCGGGCGTGCGCGTACTGCACATAGTACACCGGGTTGTCCATGGTGCGCTGCTTGACCAGTTCCAGGTCAAAATCAAGATGGCTGTCGCTCTTGCGCGACAGGAACATGAAGCGCGCCGCGTCCACCCCCACTTCCCTGACCACATCTTCCAGCGTCTCGAACTGGCCGGCCCGGGTGGACATGGCGATCTGTTCGCCGTTGCGCAGCAGATTCACCAGTTGAATCAGGACCACGTCAAGATCCGTGGCCTGCCGCCCGAGAGCGCGCACCGCCGCGCGCATCCGGGGAATATACCCGTGGTGATCCGCGCCCCACACGTCCACCACACGATCGAAACCGCGGCGGTACTTGTCGTCATGATACGCGATATCGGACGAGAAATACGTCAATGTTCCGTCAGACTTGCGCAGGACGCGATCCTTGTCGTCACCGAGATCGGTGGTGCGGAACCACAGAGCGCCATCCTTTTCAAACAGCAGGCCGACAGTCGCGAGGCGTTCAAACGTCGCCTCGACAGCGCCCGCGTCCACCAGACTCCGCTCGGAAAACCACACCTGATGTTCAACCCGAAACTCCCGCAAATCCTTTTGGATGCCTTCAAGGATGCGCGCCATGCCGTAGGCGAAGCAACGCTCCTGCCCCTCGGCATCCGGCAGTTCCGTGAGATGCGGGTCGGCCGTCAGCATTTCGCGCGCAATGTCGATGATGTACGCGCCGCGGTAATAATCCTCCGGCCACGTCACGGGCAGGCCGGCCAGTTCTCTGGCCCGCAGCCAGACAGAGAGACCGAGCAAACGCATCTGGCGGCCGGCATCATTGAGGTAATACTCCGTCGTCACGTCAAAGCCGGCGAAACGCAGGATCCTCGCCAGAGAATCGCCAACGGCCGCGCCCCGTCCATGCCCGATGTGCAGGGGTCCGGTGGGATTGGCCGAAACGTATTCCACCTGCACGCGCGTTCCCCGTCCCATGTCGGAAGCGCCGAACGCTTCGCCCGCTTCCTCCACCCGCATGACGGTTTCATGCCAGAATGCGGGGCTGAACGTCACGTTCAAAAAACCGGGGCCGGCCACGTCCACCGACTGAAAGCGGGCATCGGCCCGGCGGAGCGCGTCGGCCAGATTGCCGGCGAGTTCCCGAGGCGGTCTGCCCGCCTGTTTCGCCAGCACAAGGGCGATATTGGAAGCCAGGTCGCCGTGCTTCGCGTCCCTTGGCGATTCAATCACGGCTTTTTCCGGCCAGGGCAGCCCCATTGTCTCCAACGCCGTCTTCAGCGACGCTTCCAGATATCGCTCCGCGCGCATGAATCACCCCAAAAAATTTGATGTTCAACTCGACGCGCCCGCGCCTCAAACCGGGCTGTCGCGGCAGTCGGGCCATTCTCCCACCTCATGAATCGCGTGTGTGGGAGCGCCCCGGATCTTCCTGATTCTACCTTAACAGGCAAAAATGTAAAGTTGACGCGGCAGTCGCCAGAGGGAGCGCCCCAAACCTCAACAGGCAGTTTTCAAGAAACCGTCTGGCCCGCCGCCCCTGGTTCAAACTGATTCGAACCGGTTCAAAAACATTGAAAATCGGCCTTTGTCCTGGTATTTTCAAAAGTGTTGCGTGCCGAAACTGACAAGATTGCAGCCAAGATCGAAAGCTGACAGGGCAACCCATGAATATTGATGAACGCAGCCTGAACAACGCGCTCCGTCTCTTTGAAAGCTCCGATATCGACAAGATGGAAGTGGGCACAACAAGAGGTCTGCAACAGATACACAAATATCTCTTTGACGGCCTCCACGACCTTGCCGGACAACTCCGCGAGGTGAATATCGCCAAGGGCAATTTCCGCTTTGCCAGCTGTCTCTATCTGAAAGAAATTCTGGCCGTTATTGAAAAAATGCCAGAAACCGGTTTTGAACAGATCATCGCCAAATATGTAGAGATGAACATCGCCCATCCCTTCCGGGAGGGGAATGGACGCGCCACACGCATCTGGGTGGATATGATCCTGAAGAAGAATCTTGGCAAGGTGGTGGACTGGCAACGTATTGACAAAAATGCCTATCTTCAGGCCATGGAGCGTAGCCCGGTCAACGATCTGGAACTCCGCACCCTCCTCCAACCGTATTTGACCGATAAGATCAGCGACCGCGAAGTCATCTTCAAGGGTATTGAACAGTCGTATTTTTATGAGGGGTACAAACTCCCCCATGTTCGGGCATGATGAGCCGCCGGTAGTCGATGCCGTATTTTTTCGCACGCCGCAGGTCGTCGAAACGCGCTCTTTTTTTCTTGACAGCCTTCCCGGGATGGGAGTACGTTGCCTTTCAACAAAGTAATCAGGTGTCGTCATGCTTCAGAAGCGTGTTTCCCATACCCTCGCCATTCATGAAAGAAGCTTCTTCTTTGGCTTCTTTTATTATTTTGGGTGCATCCGCGGGAACACGGTGTTCGGCTTGGCGTAATGTCCGGCAAACATCGGGGACCGCGGGTGTGAAATCCGCGGTCCTTTTTTCATGACGGATCGCGGAAGCCCCTCTCCCCGGCAACGATGAAGGAGTTTCATCATGAGCCTGGGAAAAACCATTCGTCTTGAACGCATCCTCAACCGCAAGACCCAGCGCGCCATCATTGTTCCCATGGATCATGGCGTGAGCGTCGGACCGATCGACGGCATCATCGACATGCGCGAAACCATTGTCGATATGGCCAATTCGGGAGCGGACGCGGTGCTCATGCACAAGGGGCTGGTCCGTTGCGGGCACCGCGCCTCGGGGCGTGACGTGGGCCTTATCGTCCATCTTTCCGCCTCCACTTCCCTTTCCCCGCTCTCCAACAGCAAAACGCTTGTCGGGACAGTGGAAGAAGCCGTGCGCCTCGGCGCGGACGGCGTCTCCGTGCATGTCAACCTGGGCGACACGAACGAACGCGAAATGCTGGCCGACCTCGGCAGGGTCGCCCGCAGCGCCGATGAATGGGGCATGCCCCTGCTCGCCATGGTCTACGCACGCGGACCGCGTGTGGATAACGAATTCGATCCCGCCGTGGTGGCGCATTGCGCCCGCGTGGGGGTGGAGCTCGGCGCGGATGTGGTCAAGGTGCCCTACACCGGAGACATGGAATCCTTCTCCGACGTGGTTTCGGCCTGCTGCATTCCGGTGGTCATCGCCGGCGGACCGCGCACCGAAAGCACGCGGCAATTCCTGGAAATGGTGGACAATTCGCTCAAGGCGGGCGGCTCGGGCCTGTCGGTGGGGCGCAACGTCTTCCAACACCCGCGCCGCACAAGGCTCGTTCAGGCACTGCGCGGTCTCGTGCATGAAAACATGCCGCTCGAACAGGCTCTGGCGCTGGTGGAGGACTGATCCATGCCCGCCATTTTCTTCAAAAGCGTGCCGTTCGCCAAGGAAGACGTGACCCTCGCTCTTGAATCCGGCGTGGACGGCGTCATCACCGACGCCGCCCATGTCCAGTCCGTGGCCGGCCTGGCCCTGTGCGACGTGCGGGACGACACAAGCATGCCGACGCTGACCCTTGCCGGCAAGGAAGACGAGGAGCAGGCGGCCGCACGCGCGCGCGCCGGAGAAAATATCGTGCTCCGGCGCGGTTGGGAAATCATCCCGGTGGAAAACCTCCTCGCGCAGCCGGACGTGGCCCCGCGCCTTGCGCTGGAAGCGGGATCAGGCGCGGAAGCCCGCCTGGCGGCCGGCATCCTCGAACGCGGCGCGCCAACGATCGTCATCCTCCCCGAGGCCCTGCCCGATCTCAAAGGCATTGTCGCTGAACTCAAGCTGTCGCAGGGAGCGCTCGCCCTGAGCGCGGCCACAGTGCAGGAAGTACGGCCCGTGGGGCTTGGCCACCGGGTCTGCGTGGACACACTTTCCCTCCTGCGCCGCGGGCAGGGGATGCTTGTCGGCAACTCGAGCGCGTTCACCTTTCTCGTTCATGCCGAAACGGAACACAACGAATATGTGGCGGCGCGGCCGTTCCGCATCAACGCGGGCGGGGTTCATTCCTATGTGATCCGGCCCGGCGACAGGACTTCCTATGCCGGCGAGCTTGCCCCGGGGGATGAAACGCTCATCGTGGGAGCGGACGGCCAAACCTCCCTGGTCACCGTGGGGCGCATCAAGACGGAAGTCCGCCCGATGCTGTACATCCGCGCGGAAGCCGACGCGGAAGGCGGCTCCGGCGGCGTTTTTCTGCAAAACGCGGAAACGATCCGTCTTGTCCGCGCCGACGGCACGCCCGTCAGCGTGGTGGATCTCCGTCCCGGCGATCGTATTCTCTGCCGTCTTGACGAGGCCGGCCGGCACTTCGGCATGAGGATTCGGGAAAATATTCAGGAGAGCTGAAATGACGCACGATTCCGGCGAACTTGACGCGCTCCGGAGCCGCATCGACGAGGTTGACGCGCACCTCCTCGCCCTGCTCAACGAACGGGCGGAACTGAGCCTGGCCGTAGGCCGGTTCAAGGCCGCCGAAGCTGGCCCCATCTTCCGGCCGGAGCGCGAGCGCGCCGTGCTTGAGCGCCTCGCCGCGCTGTCGCACGGCCCGTTGCCTGCCGGGCATATCAGGGCGATCTGGCGCGAGATCTTTTCGTCCTCGCGCGACTTGCAGCGGCCGCGCCGGGTGGCGTTTCTCGGGCCGGAAGGCACGCATTCCCACGCTGCGGCCCGCGCCTACTTCGGCACGCTCATGCACTATCAGCCCTGCCGCGACTTCCGCGAGATTTTCGCCTCGGTCAGCGGCGGCTCGTGCGATCTCGGCGTGGCCCCGCTGGAAAACGCCCTGCACGGAACCGTCGGCCAGTGCTTTGACCTCTTCATGGAGCATGAGGTCTTCATTCAGGCTGAATTCATCAGCCCGATCCGGCACTGTCTGCTCTCCCGGGCGACGGATCTTGCCGCGGTGCGCACGGTGCGTTCCCACCCACAGGCCCTGGCCCAGTGCGAGCAGTGGCTCAGGCGCAACCTGCCGGCGGCAACCCTTCTGCCGGCCGAATCCACGGCGGCTGCGGCCAGACTCTGCCTGGACGATCCGGACGGAGCCTCCATCGGCAACGAAAGCCTTTCGGGACTGCTCCCCCTGCGCGTGCTTGCCGCCGGCATTGAGGATGAAGCCAACAACCAGACCCGCTTCGTCGTTATCGGAGCGACGCCGCCAAAGCAGACAACGGGGAATGAACCGTTGCGCTCCTCCATCCTCTTCACCCTGCCGGATCACCCGGGCGCTCTGGCGGAAGTGCTCAACCTCCTTGCCCGGGCTTCGATCAACCTGCACAAGCTGGAGTCGCGTCCCTCGCGCCAGGAACCCTGGAAATACGCCTTCTTTGCCGATCTCGACATTGATCTGGCCGCGCCGGAACACGCCGCCATTCTGCGTGACCTTGCCGCCGCCTGCCACAGCCTGCGCCTGCTTGGCTGCTACCCGCCCGGACGGAACGAACGGAGCGACATGCTGTAGGGACAACCAGGATCCGCACAGCTATCACAATGGAACAGCCGCCGTGATCAAGCCAGAATCCGTTGGCTCATTCACGGCGGCCTCGTTGCGTCAGGCCCCGCCTGACGGCAAAGGTCATCCACAATAATTCTACATCCCGCTTATGTCGCTCCACGCCCGAATGGCGCGCCCCACCACTGCCCGATCCCAGTCACCGAGGAAATCCTCGCGGAGACTGTAGACAATGGGAGGGTGATTGGCGACGTTGTCGGAATAAAAGACAATCCGCCAGTCCCGTTCGGATTTGACCTCTTCCACGGCCACGCGCTTGATCATGCCCGCTCCGTCCGGATCCATGACAAGCATGATCCGGCCCGGCGTCATGACGTCACGATCCTGCCTGTCCACAAGGACGACATCGCCTGGATGAAGGATGGGAAGCATGGACGTGGAGCGCTTTCCGATCCGCACGGCAATCAGATCCCGCCGATAGCGGATCGCGTCCTGATGACGGTACACCAGAAACCAGGACAAAAGCTCCCCCTGCGGGATGAGACCTGGCCCGGCCCCCACCTCTTCCACCAGAGGCACGGCCAGATAGTCCTCCACTTCGGGCGGCGGCTGGTTCGCCCCCGCTGGTACGGCGCGGGCGTCAACAAAACAAATGTCCCTGGCGGGGTCTTCCTCGTCAGGCAGGACGATTTTGGCCTGCATCACGTCAAAAATAGGCGCAATGTCTTCCAGTTTGGGGCTTCGCTTGCCGCGCGTCCAGCGGGAAATATTGGCGGGATCAACGCCGGAAGCATCGGCCAGGGCCTTGGCCGTGCCGTATTTTGCCTTTGCGCGGTCCAGAACGGATTTGGCGGCGTCAAAAAAGGTGTCCATTCAGAGCAAATACCATTCTTTCCCGCCGCTTGTCTATCGGCAAGACGACCGCCCCATCACGAATGCGCGCTCCACCAGTCCCATGAGAGCGTACGTCAGGCGGGCCGCCGTAAAATCGGCGGCGTGCAAGCCGGGAACGGGGGCCAGCTCCACCACGTCAAAACCGATTGCGGCACGGCCGCGCAAGGCCATTTGAGCCAGTTCCAGCGCCTGATACCAGCCAAGCCCGCCGGGCACAGGCGTTCCCGTGGCCGGCATGATCGAGGGATCAAGCCCATCCACGTCAAAACTCAGGTAGACCCGCTCCGGAAAATCGCGCGGGATCTCCGGGATGCCGCCGGCGGCCAGTTCAGCCGCATCGTGAAAACGCACGCCGTACTGCTCCCGCGCCTCCACTTCTTCCAGACAGAGCGCGCGCACGCCGAACTGGATCAACGGCAGTCCAAGATCCGCCACGGCGCGCCGCATGACGCAGGCGTGGCTCCAGGGTGTGCCCTCGTAGGTATCGCGCAAATCGGCATGGGCGTCGAACTGAATGACGCCGAACCTGCCGAAACGCGCGACGAGCGCCGCCAGCGCGGCATACGTCACTGTATGCTCTCCGCCAAGCAAAACAGGAAAACCGCCGCACGCCGCCACATCCGCCACCACATCCCGGATGCGCTCCAGGGACGGCGGCGGCATATGCGGTTTCGCCGCCTCGCCCGAACAGTCCACGGCCGGATGGGTATATATGCCACGCCGCGCCGGCACGCTTTCTCCGTCCCATACTTCCAGTTGCTGCGAAGCGGCAAGAATGGCCGCCGGACCACGCCCCGTGCCGCCCCCATACGAAACAGTCGCTTCCAAAGGCGCGGGGATGACGTGAAAAAACGCAGTCTCCCTGGTATTGGGAGGCGCCATTTCCAACTCGGAAGCGAGAAACCCCTGATCCGTCAAGACATCCTCCTGCTTCATCGCGCGCCTACCTTCCCAGCGTCTCGATCTTGCGCCCCAATTCGTCGGAAATGGCAAGCACGCCCTTCAAGTCCTGCCCGGCCTCGCCCATCAGACGTGAAGTTTCTTCCGCCACATTGCCCACGGATTCGATATTCCCGGTGATCCCGACACTGATCTCGGACTGGGAACGGCTGACCTCGGTAATATTGTCTACCTGGAGGGCGCTTTCCTCCACAGTCTTTACAATCTCGCTCAGCGACTCGCCAGCCTTCTTGGCCAGCCCCGCCGTGCTTTCCACAATACGCGCGGTGTCTTCCATCATGCGAATGTGTCCCGTGTGCCGCACTGAATGGCCTTGACCACGGCATCCACTTCCTGCGTGGCCTTCATGGTCTTTTCCGCCAGCTTGCGCACTTCGTCCGCAACCACAGCGAAACCGCGCCCGGCCTCGCCCGCGCGGGCGGCCTCAATGGCCGCGTTGAGGGCCAGCAGATTGGTTTGATCCGCAATATCCGTAATAACATTCATGACATGCCCGATGCCCTCGGCCTTTTCGCCAAGGCTGTTCAGGCTCGTCTTCAGGGCATCGGCGCTATGATTCACCTCGGAAATGGATTCCGCCACGCCAACCACAATCTCTCGCCCGCCGATCGCCATTTCCCGGGCATGCGCCGAACCGGCCGCGGCGGCCGCCGCGCTCTCGGCCACGGCCCGCACGCTGTCATTCATGCTGGTCATGGCCTGTGCGTTTTCCTGCGAACTCCGGTACTGACCGTCCGCGCCGGCAGCCGCCCGTTCCAGACGCCCGCGCAGTACATCCACATGACCGGCCAGACCTTCCACCAGAGAACGCAACTGGCGGGAAGCTTCCTGCAAGCCCTCCTGACGGGCGGATTCCGCTTCCTGGCGGCTGATTTCCGCCTCGCGCACCGCCGCCGCGGCGCGTTCGCTCTGTTCAAGCGCATCCTGCTCGCCACGCCTGCTCGCCGTGAGCATGTCGCGCAGATTGCTCACCATATGGCGGAGCGCCTCAGCCAGCATTCCCACCTCATCGCCGGATCTGATATCCAGCGTGCGATCAAGCTCTCCCTCGGCACGGCCTCCGCGAACGCCACAGTTCTCCGCAATGAAGCGATCAGGAATGCACCACCAGAAAAAGCATGACGCTGAACACCACGCTTGCGCCGATGGTCAGAATGATGGTGCTTTTGGCGATATCATGAATCTCCGCGAAAACCTCGCCGCCCTGCGCCTTGACTATCACCGTCCAGTTCGACTGTTCGTCCGTCTCATACAGGGCGATCCAGTCCTGGCCGCTCCAGGAATATTCGTATATGCCGTTGCGCCATTTCACCATCTTGGGCGTCAGCGAGGTGGGGGCGACAGGAACCATGATCTCGGACTTGTCCGGGTGGATCATGATCTCGCCCACGCCGGTGGCGACAAAAGCATAGCCCTGCTTGCCGATACGAATCGGCGCAACGAATTTTTCCCCCAGCCTGGCGAAATCCACCGTGGCCATCAACACGCCGCGCGTCTTTCCATCCAGCGTCACAGGCACGGCAAAGGGGACAAGGGCGTTCGCGTTCGGTCCGGGCAAAGCCGCGCCCACGGCATCCTTTCCACTCAGAGCGAGTTTGAACGCAGGGGAATCCCCCACGGACGTTCCCACGCGATCCTCACTGCTGCTCGCAAGGACAACCCCTTTTTCATCAGTGACGTCCACATGGAGAAAAACGCCGTCCCTGGTCATGGGACGGTTACATAGCGAAGCGCCCGCCTCCGCCCTTCCCGCCTCGCGTCCGTCGCCGGAATACAGCATACGTATGAAGGTGCTGGCGGTACTGCGGATGAAACTGAAGAACATGCAGCAAGGTCACCGTTTACTCTGAAACGCCGCAGAGACAAAAAGACGCCTTGCAGCGGGAGCCGCATGAGGGCTGCCCAAAGGGCCTTCGCGTTTCCGCGAAGGCCCTCAAGGACGATCGTTTTCAGACAAGACCGGCAATGCTGATTCTGCTCACGGCACGATGCAGAGCCAGACGCGCCCGGTCAAGGTCGATATTCTCTCCCTGCGCCGCCAGGCGGGCTTCCGCACGTTCTTTCGCGGCGTTGGCACGGGCTATGTCAATTGTTTCGGCAAGTTCAGCCGCTTCGGCCAGAACCGTCACCCTGTTCCCGGAAACTTCGACAAAGCCGCCGGAAACAAAGACATGCCACGGTTCGTTGTTTTTTTCCTCACAGCGAAAATACAGATCGCCGATGCCCAGGGCCGAAAGAAGAGGAACGTGATTCGGCAGGATACCGAATTCGCCCTCCACACCCGGCACGCCCACATACGACACGGGCTTGCTCGCCACCGTCCGATCCGGCGTCACGATCTCCAAGTGGAGCGTTGCATCCATATCCGGCTCCTCACACAGTCATACGGCGAAAGGACAATCTAGCCGTTTGCTTCCTGATTCTTGCGGTAGTTCGCCAGGGCCATGTCGATATCGCCGACCATGAAGAAATCGCCTTCGGCAAGGTGATCATAATCGCCGTTGAGAATGCCCTTGAATCCCTTGACGGTATCTTCCAGCTTCACATACACGCCCGGCGTGCCGGTGAAGGTTTCGGCCACATGGAACGGTTGGGAAAGGAACCGCTGGATGCGCCGCGCGCGGCTCACGACAAGCTTGTCCTCGTCCGAAAGTTCGTCCATGCCGAGAATGGCGATGATATCCTGCAATTCCTTGTACTTTTGCAGAACCTGCTGCACGCCCCGGGCTACCGCGTAATGTTCTTCGCCCACCACATTCGGGTCAAGAATGCGGGAGGTGGAGTCCAGGGGGTCCACCGCGGGGTAGATACCCAGTTCCGCAATCTGGCGGGAAAGCACGAGCGTTCCGTCCAGGTGCGAGAAGGTGGTGGCCGGCGCGGGGTCGGTCAAGTCGTCGGCGGGCACATACACGGCCTGCACCGAGGTGATCGAACCCTTTGTCGTGGACGTGATGCGTTCTTCCAACGAACCAAGGTCGGTTCCGAGCGTGGGCTGGTAACCCACGGCCGAAGGCATGCGGCCGAGCAGAGCCGACACTTCCGAACCCGCCTGCGTGAAGCGGAAGATATTGTCGATGAAGAGAAGCACGTCCTGATTCTCTTCGTCACGGAAGTATTCGGCGCAGGTCAGGGCTGTCAGGGCGACGCGCGCACGCGCTCCCGGAGGTTCGTTCATCTGCCCGTAGACGAGGGCAGCTTTTTCCAGGACGCCCGCATCCTTCATTTCATGGTACAGGTCGTTCCCTTCGCGGGTGCGTTCTCCCACGCCCGCGAACACGGAGATGCCGCCATGCTGCTTGGCGATATTGTTGATCATCTCCATCAAAATAACCGTCTTGCCCACGCCGGCCCCGCCGAACAGCCCCATTTTCCCGCCTTTCGGGAAAGGCACAAGCAGGTCCACAACCTTGATGCCCGTTTCAAGCAGTTCAACGGAGGTGTTCTGGTCGGTAAACGTGGGGGCCTCGCGGTGGATAGGCAGGTACGCGCTGGCCTCTATGGGACCCATTTCATCCACGGGCCGGCCGACGACGTTCATGATCCGGCCCAGGGACGCCGCGCCCACCGGGGCCATGATCGGCTTGCCGGTGTCGACAGCCTCCATGCCCCGGACAAGCCCTTCCGTCGCGTCCATGGCGATGGTGCGGACCACGTCGTCGCCAAGGTGTTGCGCAACTTCGCAGATCAGGTTCGGCGCGTCCGGATTGTTGGGGTTTTTGATTTCCAGCGCGGTCAGAATTGTTGGCAACTGACCGTCCGGAAACGCCACGTCAACGACCGCGCCGATGACCTGAACGATTTTGCCGATATTTGCACTCATAACTTGCTCACTCCCTTGCCTTCGGTCATTGCAGGGCTTCCGCGCCGCCGACGATGTCAATAAGCTCGTTGGTGATGGAGGCCTGGCGCGTCTTGTTGTACAGCAGCGTCAGGGCGGCGGCCATTTCATCGCAGTTGCGCGTGGCATTGTCCATAGCGGTCATCCGGGCGGCGTTTTCGCTTGCCGCCGTATCCAGAAGAGCGCGGTAGATCTGCACATTCACAAAGCGGGGAAGCAACGTCGCCAGAAGGCTCGCCACCCGCGGCTCGTAGACATAGTCTTCGGCCGCGCCTTCCTCCTGCCTTGCAGGAGCTTCGGCGGCCGCCGGCTGGACAGGCAGCACGGGCAATGCCGTCGCCGCCTGACGTGAAACGGTCACGAAGCGGCCGTACACCACAACAACCTCATCCATCGTCCGGTTGATGTAGCCGCTGACCACGTCCTTGCCGATGCCGGCGGCTATGCCGAAATCCACGCTCCCCAAATCGGTATATGCGGAAAGGATCTCGTAACCGCTTTTGCGAATGGCGTCTCGCCCCTTCTTCCCCACGCAGATGAATTTGACCGTTCCGCCTTCCCTCGCGCGTTCGGCGGCGATATCCAGGGCCCTGGCGATCAGCATGGCGTTGAAGCCGCCGCACAGACCGCGATCCGACGTCGCCAGAACGACGACCGTCACATGACGTTCCGTCCGCCGCTCAAGCAACGGATGCGCCGCGCCGTCCGCCTTGGCGGCGACGTCGCTCAGGACATCCCGATACTTCTCCGCGTAAGGCCGGAACCGCTCAATACGGGCCTGGGCGCCGCGCAGTTTCGCCGAAGCCACCATATTCATGGCCTTGGTGATCTGCTTGGTCTTGCCGACGCCGGCAATTTTCGATTTTACGTCTTTCAGCGAGGGCATGGCTGTCTCGTCTAGGCTTTGTAGCTCTTTTTGAACTCAAGAATGGCGTCCTTCAGACGGCCTTCCAAATCCGCATCAAGCGCCTTGCGCGTCTTGATATCGGTCAGAATGTCCGCCTTCGAGCCACGCACAAACTCAAGCAGTTCCGCCTCGAACGCCTGAACGCCCGACACAGGCACGTCATCCATGAATCCCCTGGTTGCCGCGTACATGGAAACCACCTGCTCTTCCGTGGGCATGGGCCGGTACTGGGGCTGTTTCAACAGTTCCACCAGCCGCGCGCCGCGTTCAAGCTTGGATTTTGTCGCCTTGTCGAGATCGGAGCCAAACTGGGCGAAAGCGGCCAGTTCCCGATACTGGGCGAGATCAAGACGCATGGTGCCTGCCACCTGTTTCATCGCCTTGATCTGCGCCGCGCCGCCCACGCGGGAGACAGAGAGGCCCACGTTGATGGCCGGGCGAATACCGGCGTTGAACAGGTTGGGTTCAAGGTACACCTGACCATCCGTGATGGAAATCACGTTGGTGGGGATGTAGGCTGAAACGTCGCCGGCCTGGGTTTCAATGATCGGCAATGCTGTCAGCGAACCGGCGCCCAGGCTGTCGTTCACCTTGGCGGCCCGCTCCAGCAGGCGCGAATGCAGATAGAAAACGTCGCCGGGGTACGCTTCGCGTCCCGGAGGACGGCGGAGCAGCAGGGACATCTGCCTGTATGCCACCGCCTGCTTGGACAAGTCGTCATACACGATGAGGGCGTGCTTGCCGTTGTTGCGGTAATATTCCGCCATGGTGCAGCCGGAATAGGCCGCGATGTATTGCAGCGGAGCGGGTTCCGACGCGGTGGCCGAAATGATGGTTGTGTACTCCATCGCGCCGTGCTTGCGCAACGTGTCCGCCACAAGAGCCACTGTGGAACGCTTTTGCCCAATGGCCACATAGAAGCAATGCACATCGGAGCCTTTCTGCGCGAGAATGGCGTCGATGCAGATTGCCGTTTTCCCGGTCTGACGGTCACCGATGACAAGCTCGCGCTGACCCCGTCCGATAGGAGTCATGGCGTCAATGGCCTTGATGCCGGTGACCATCGGCTCATGCACGCTCTTGCGGGCGATGATGCCGGGGGCTTTCACTTCCACGGGGCTGTATTCGGCGGCGTTGACCGGGCCAAGGCCATCCAGCGGCACGCCGAGCGGGCTGAGAACCCGGCCCATGACCGCATCCCCGATGGGCACGGAGAAGATGCGCCCCGTGCGCTTGACCGGATCGCCCTCCTTGATGCCGGTGTCGTCACCGAGCAGAGCAACCCCCACATTGTCCTCTTCAAGATTCAGCACCATCCCGAGCAAACCGCCAGGGAACTCCAACAGTTCCATGGACATGGCGTTCTGCACGCCATACACGCGGGCGATTCCATCCCCCACGGACAGCACGGCGCCGGTTTCCACGGCGTCCACACGCTGTTCGTAGTTGTGGATCTGTTCCCTGATGATGCTGCTGATCTCGTCCGCATTGACATGCATGTTCTACATACCTCTCTTGATGGTGTCCCTGAGGCTGTTCAACTGCGCTCTGAGGCTGGCGTCCAGGACCGTGTCACCGATCCGCAGAACCATCCCGCCGAGAATGGTCGGGTCTACCTCGAAACGCAGGACGAGTTTTTTGTCGAGCTGTTTTTCAAGCGTCGCAATGGCCTGGGTGCGGCGCTTTTTGTTCAGGGGGACGGCAGTGGCCAGTTCCCCGCGCGCGACGCCCTTTTCCGCGTCAAGAAGCGCATTGAAGCGGGCGGCGATATCCCCAAGCAGGGGGAGACGCTCCTTGTCCGTCAGCAAGAGGCAGAAATCACGCACGATCCGGTCTTCTCCCGCCGGCCCGATCAGCGCCAGCAGGCGCAGAACGACGTTGCGCTTTTCCGCCGTGCTGATGACCGGAGCGCGAAAGGCGCGGGCAAGATCGGGCGAAGCTTCCGTCAGTTCCGCCAGGGCGGAAAGCGCCTTGCCGTAAAGGTCAAGCGTCGCCTCGCCGCTCTCCCGTCCCAGAGAGAACAGGGCGTGGGCATAACGCCGGGCTACGATATCGCCTTTCAATGCAGCACCACCCTTTTCAACGCGTTGTCAATAAGCCGAGCGTGCCCCGCGGCCAAGCCTTCGTCCTTTTCGGCGTCGCCGCCCTTTCCGGAACCGCGGCCCGAGGATGCGAGACGCGTCTTCAGAACCTCTTCCACCGCGAGCACGATTTCATCAGCCAGTTGGGCGCGCAAGGCGTCCCTCGCGGCCTTCGCCTCGCTGTCGGCGGCGCGCGACGCCTGTTCGCGGATGCGTTCGGCGTCCGCCTCGGCCTGGGCGACAATCGAAGCGCGCAAGGTCTCGGCCTGCTTCTTGCTTTCTTCCAAAATCTCCCGCCGTTCCGCGTCAAGGCCGGAAATGCGCTCTTCAAGTTCGCGCAGGCGCTCTTCCGCTTCGCGCTTGCGTCGGGCCAGGCTGTCGAGGGTTTCGGCAATTTCCGCCCGGCGCGCGCTCATGGCGGCGAGGAACGACTTTCCCGCTACACGCCAGATGATATAGAGAAAGATGGCGATATTGCCCACGCGCGCCAAAAGATTGATCCACGGGTTGTACGGGCTCCCGTAATGGGAGACCACCCCGAGCAGAACAATGCCCCCGATGGCGACAAGACCGTCCACCGACTTGAAGAAAGAACAGAGCGCGTTCAAATCTACCCCCTGCGCACCATGAAAGTTATCCGAGAAGCCTGGCCAGGGCGGCGTCGGCATACGCCGGCACCTGCTTGCGCAAGGCTGCATAGGCCGCGTCCGCCTCGGCTCGTACGGAAGCCTGTCCGGCCTGAATGGACGCCTGCGCTTCCCGGCCGGCGCGCGCCAGAATGGCTTTTTCTTCCGCCTCGGCCTCGGCCCGTGCTTCCTTTCGCAGGGCGGAAGCGTCATTCCGGGCGGCGGTCAGGGCAGCCTCGTAACCGGCCAAGCGGGTCTGCGCCTCTTCAAGAAAGCCGTCGATCTCGCGCCCCAGCCCGGACATGAGTTCCTTGCGCTTGCGAATCGTTTCCCGGACGGGACGGATGAGCAGATAATTGAGCGCCGCCAGCGTCACGAGAAAATTCACCAACTGGATTGCCGCTGTAATGTTGATGTCGATCACGCCGGTAACTCCCCCTGTGAAAAATCATGGAACGAGAAATCTATACCCTGATGAGAGCATCATGTCAAAGCCACTTTGGGGGAAAGACGGCTCCCCACGCCGGCAAATCACGCATGTCGCGTCTCCGGAGCCTGCCGCGATTGAAAAGAGTCATTTCAATCACGATGTTGCCGTCATTTTTCCACCAACGGGCGGGCGCGCAAAAAACGCTATCCCCTTTCGCCGTCAACGGCATCGGCGGGGTCATTCTTCATGCTGATCTGGCCGTCGATGACGGCGCCTTCCTCCACAACCAGGGCCGCGGTGCGCAATTGGCCGAGGAACGCCCCGGTTCGATGGATCGTCACGCGGCGGGAAGCCCTTGTCTCCCCGCTGAAGGAGCCGCTCAGCACAAGTTCGCCCACATCAAGAGTGCCCTCGATAACGGCATCCTTGCCCACGATGAGCGCGCCTTCCGAAACGACTTCGCCGGTAAACTTCCCGTCGATCCGCACGGCCCCCTGAAACGTCAGTTTGCCGTGATATACCGTGCCTGAACCAAGAAAAGCATTGATCTCGTCTTTGCCCACAACGGACTCCTTGCCGGTTTTGTCGCCCCGCGAGACGGTTCCGTCGCCTTCCCGGCGGCTGTCTGCTCGCGCAGTCGGCAGAACATTTTCACCTGGAGAAGCTCCAGCGCCTGATTACAAAACGTCTCTCACATATTCATGCGTGGATTGTTTTACAGGGTCATCCGCAAAAGAGCGGGGTTTCCACTCGTTCACGGAAGCTGCTCCGCCACAGGCTCCTTACGGATTTTGTAGTGCCCGCCCTTGCAGAAGGACACTAGCTTTTGAACAAAAAACGCCGCATCGAAATATTCAGCACCAGCCCAAGCAACGCGAAATTCACGACAGTGGCGCTCCCCCCATAGCTCAAAAACGGCAAGGGAATGCCGACAACCGGCATGATCCCGACAACCATCCCGGCGTTGACCAGCATCTGCCAGAAAAAATAAATGAAAATGCCGGCCGCCAAAGTGCTTCCGAAACGATCCTTGGCGCTCCGGACGGTTGAAAAGATACTCAAAAGAAAGCAACAAAACAAGGCCATCAGAAGAACGCAGCCGACAAACCCCCACTCCTCCCCGAACACGGCAATGGCGAAATCGGTATGTTTTTCAGGCAGAAACCGCAATTGGCTCTGTGTGCCCTGCTGAAAGCCCTTGCCCCATATCTGGCCGGAACCAATGGCGATTTGCGATTGAATAATATGGTACCCCGAACCGCGCGGATCGCTTGAGGGGTCGAGGAAGGTCATGATGCGCTGGCGCTGATAATCGTGCATCCCGAACCACGCCGCCGGCAACAGCAGGGGAATGACCAAAATGCAGATGCGCAAGACGCGCGGCTGGAGGCCGTGGTAGAGGATCATCCCGCCAAGCAGGGCCAATACGGTCAACGCCGTTCCGAGATCCGGCTGCATGAAGATGAGCGCCGCCGGCGCAAGCCCGACGCACAGAACCTGCGCCAGGCGCTTCCAGTCGAGAGCTTCGCCGTCCGCGCCAAGCACCCTCGCCCCCATGACCAGCACGGCAAGCTTGGCCAGTTCGCTCGGCTGAAAATGAAATGGCCCGAGGTCGATCCAGCGGCGCGCGCCATAGATGACCTTGCCGAAAATCGGAACCATAAGCAGGCAAAGCAGCGTGAACAGAAAAAACGGGAGAGCGAAACTTTGCAGGTGCCGATAGTCGAAACTCATGCAGGCAAGCATCGCCGCCGCGCCGATCATTCCCCAGATCATCTGTCGCTGATAATAGGACGACTGAACAATGCCCTCTTCCAGACGAATGCCGCTGGCGGAATACAGATTGCCGATGCCCACCGCGAACAGCAGCAGCGTGAAGCTGAGCAAGCCCCAGTTCATGTGTGTCAGAAGCCGTCTGTCAATCCATGCCATATCATGTTCCAACGCGGGCCGGGCTTTCAGGAAACACGCCGAAAGCCGGCCGGTTCAGGCGGGCCGACAAAGCCGGCCGGGGTCACGTTGTAGAGCACGTCGTACACCTTGCGGGCCACAGGGCCGGCAGCGGAAGATCCTCCGCCGGCATGCTCCAGCATGACGATGACGACAAGATCCTCGCCGTTGCGCCGCCCCCAGGAGGCGATCCAGGCATGATCGCGCTCGAAATACGCCATTTCGTCCGTTCGTTGCCGGCGTTCGCCCACCATGCGGATGCGCACCACCTGCGCCGTGCCCGTCTTGCCGCCGATCACCGCATCGTTACGTCTGAGGACGCGGGCGGTTCCCTGCTCGGCTGTCAGGCGCATCCCCTCCAGCACAAAGGCGCGCGCCTGATCCGTGTACGGAATTTCGCCGCGCGTCTCCGGCGCGTCCGTGGCGAGCAGGAGAGGTTTCATCAGCTTGCCGCCGTTGAGCAGCGCGCTGACAAAGGTGGCCATCTGCAAGGGGGTCACCAGGGTATATCCCTGGCCGATGGAAACATTAAGCGTTTCCCCCCGGTACCATGCCTCGCCCGTGCGCCGGCGTTTCCAGGGGCGCGACGGGACAAGGCCCGATTTTTCATAGGGGAGATCGATGCCTGTCGGCGCTCCGAAGCCGCAGGCGCGGGCAAAGGCGTCTATGCGATCGATGCCCATTTTTTCGCCAAGCACATAATAATACACGTCGCATGACTGCATGAGCGAGGAGGTCATGTCCACCCCCGCGTGACCGATCTTGCGCCAGCAGCGGAACACCCGGTTGCCGAGCGTGATCGCTCCCGTACAGTTGATGCGCAGGGACGGCGACACGCCTTCCTTGAGAAACAGCCCGGCCATCATCAGCTTCCATACCGATCCGGGCGGGTACACGCTCTGAATGGCACGGTTTTGCAGGGGATGATGCGGGTTGTCCCGCAGTTCCGTCCAGGTTTTGCTCGAAAGCCCGCCGACAAACAGGTTGTTGTCATAGGAGGGGGTGGTCACAAGGGCGCGCAGGCGTCCCGTGCCCGGTTCCATCACCACCACGCTCCCCGTGGCCTCGCCAAGAACTCCGGCGATTTTCCGTTGCAGCTCGGCGTCAAGGCAAAGCTGGACGTTTTCGCCATTTTGCGGCCCCTCGTCGAGCGTCTTGCCGAGCGAGCGCCCGAGCACGTCCACTTCCACGCTGTATTTGCCCTTGCGCCCGCGCAGGCGCTGTTCCAGCACATACTCAAGCCCCTGCTTGCCCACGGTGTCGCCAAGGGAGAGGTAGGCGTCGGCAGCCAGTTCCTTTTCATTGGCTTCGGCCACATAGCCCAGAATGTGCGCGAACTCGTTCCCGCCCGGATAATGGCGCTTGGATCGGGTCACGATTTCCAGACCAGGCCAGCGCATCAGTTCGGCCTCGATGCGGGCCACAAGCTCGAACGGCATATCCGAGATCAGCAGCACAGGCTCGAACGGCTTCACCTTGCGGATATCCTGCTGATAACGGGCGAAAAGCTGGTCAAAGGGCATGTCCAGCCAGAGGCCGACCTGCGCGAGCGTGGCGGAAATGTCCCGGCAGTCTTCACGGATCAGGGCAAGTCCGAAGGCCGGGCGGTTTTCGGCCAGCACTTCGCCGTTCACGTCGCGGATCAGTCCGCGCGAGGCGTAGACCCGCTCGTAGCGGAGGCGGTTGTTCTGCGCCTGCCGGGCGAAGTCTTCCCCCTTGTGGATCTGGAGATACCAGAACCGGGTCACAAAAATGAAAAAAAGCGCTCCCACAAGGCATTGCAGCAGAACAAGCCCGCTTTTCGGCGGTTGATAGCCTTCGTGATCAAGCTGGATTTTCATGCGGCACCACAAGACGCCTTGTCAGGGAAGCGATCTTCCAGACAACAGGGATGACGACAGCCTGCAGGATGCTCTCGTCAAGCAACGTCGGGAGATCCGCGGCGATATACTGCAAACGGGCCATGAGCAGCGCCACTCCGAAATGCGCCGCGCCAAGGCAGGCGCTCAGCAGAAAAACGAACAGCATGTTGCGCGTTTCAAACAGCCACTGTCCGATGAAAAAAAAACCGATCAGCGCGGGGTACCAGATCAGGCCGGCTCCGAAATCCAGCGTGCCCGTGCCCTCCTGCACCAGCATGAGCGCCAGGGCCGCCCAGAAAACCCGCCAGCCCCTGCGCTCCTGCAACACCACAAGAAGCCCCGCCGCCAGAACGTCAATACCGGGAATCGCGCGTTGCAGGCAGATGCCCACGGCGAAAAAAGCCGCCCACCACAAAACCTTGCGCAGGTTCATCGCGCCCCCGGCGTGGCCGGCGCGGGCGGGGCGGCGGAACGGCGGGGGAGCAATACGAGATCCTCCACCGGGCTTCGCACGGGCGAAACCTCGCCGGGCAGCACGCCGGCCTTGCGCTCAATAAGCAGCAACTCCTCAAGGTGGCTCAAATCCGCCAGCAGCTCCGCCTGCACGGACTGAAACGGCGAAACATCGGAGGGTGTGGCGCTGACCACGCGAGCCACGGGAACGCCCTTCGGAAAGGCCCCGTCCAGGCCGGAAGTGACAAGGATTTCACCTGGTTCGACGGCGGTATTGTGCGAAACGAATTCCAGTTCCAGAGGTCTGAACGGCCCCGCGCCGGTCAGAATGCCCTGCACGCGGTTGTCCTGGCTGATCACGGCCACCCTGCTCCCGGGGTCCGCCAGCAGGAGAACCGTAGCCGTTGTCGGCCCCGCGCGCAAAACGCGGCCGGCGATGCCCTCGGGCGTCATCACGGGCGTGCCCGGCACGGCTCCGTTCAGATAACCGCGCCCGATGGTCACGGAGACCAGAGCCGCGTTGGGGCCGAGGCGGCCGGCCAGCACGCGCGCGGCGACGGAGGTCCACCCTTCGGGCGGAGACAAAGCCAGGAGATCACGCAGGCGCAACAGTTCCGCGCGCTCTTCCGCCGCCAGAATGAGCCGGAAGCGCGCCTCGGAAAGCTGCTTCTTCAACTCCTCGTTTTCTTCGCGCACGCCGACAAGATCAAGATAACGGCTCCACGCGTCGTGAGCGGCGTCGCGCACGGCCAGTACGGACTTGAACACGGCTCCCGTGGCCTCAAGCCCGATGAAAGCGGTGAAGTCGTCCAGCACATGTGTGCGCTGATTCCAGCTGTACACGCCGAGATACAGCAGAAGAAGCAGGGCGGGGAGCAGCAAAAAACGCTTGGGAGACATGGAAATTCCAAACCGGGAGAAGCGCCCGGCCGTCTCCGGACGGGGCGGCCCGTCCGGCGTTCATGATCCGCACGCCCTCGACGGGGCGGCCCCGGCAATGTCCGCACCTCATTTCATGATTCAGCCCGCGGGTGAATCACGAAATGAGGTGTATTCGCCTCATGATCCTGTCAGGGCGTCGCTCAATCAATGCACACTTCATGCAGGACATTGATGTTGTCGAGCGCGCGCCCGGTGCCGACGACAACCGTGGACAGCGGATCATCCACCACCGTGATGGGCAGGGACGTTTCCTCGCGCAAAAGCTGGTCAAGCCCCTTGAGCAGAGCGCCGCCGCCGGTAAGCACGATGCCGCGATCCACAATGTCGGCCGCCAGTTCCGGGGGGGTCTGTTCCAGCGCGATGCGCACGGCCTGAACAATGCTGTCGACCTGTTCTGAAATGGCCTTGCGCACCTCTTCGGAGGTGATGATGATGTTCTGCGGGATGCCCGTCACCAGATCGCGCCCCTTCACTTCGATCTGTTGCTCGGGATCCATCGGGTAGGCGGAGGCGATCTTGATCTTGATCTCTTCCGCCGAGGATTCACCGATAAGCATATTGTACTTGCGTTTGACGTGGGTCATGATGGATTCGTCCATCTTGTCCCCGCCGACACGCACGGAACGCGAATACACGATGCCCGAGAGCGAAATGACGGCCACTTCCGTCGTGCCGCCCCCGATATCCACCACCATGTTCGACGTCGGCTCCTGAATGGGCAGGTTCGCGCCGATAGCCGCGGCCATTGGCTCCTCGATCAGGTACACCTCGCGCGCGCCCGCGCTTTGGGCCGACTCCTTGACCGCGCGTTTCTCAACCTGCGTTATGCCCGTGGGCACACAGATCATGATGCGCGGGCGAACCAGTCGCCGCGAATTGTGCACCTTGGAGATGAAGTGCCGCAGCATGGCTTCGGTCACTTCAAAATCGGCAATCACGCCGTCTTTCATGGGCCGTATGGCCTGAATGTTGCCGGGCGTGCGCCCGAGCATGCGCTTGGCGTCCTGCCCCACGGCCAGCACCACGCTGTTGCCGCGGGAATCCTTTTTCACCGCCACCACCGAAGGTTCACGCAGGACGATCCCCTGACCCTTCACATACACGCAGGTATTGGCCGTGCCAAGATCGATAGCGAGATCATTGGAGAAGGCGCCAAGAACATAGTCCAGTATTTTTGCCATATCGAGGATGCTCACTGCTGTGTGGAATGAGGCCGGGAATCCGCTGTTTGACTTGTCGGGAAAAAGAAGGATACAGCGTGAAGCCAGCCACGGAGTGTTGTGCCAAAAAAGCCCTTCTGTCAAGACCTCGGATAAAAAGCGGCGGGGCGGCGGATTCGGCGGCCTCCCCTCACGCCATCGGCGGACGGCCCTGCAAGACAAAAAGGCTCCCGGACAAAAACGTGTGCGCAACCTGTTGAAATAATGCTTTCTTAAACAATTGACTGCGTCAGCCCCGTGAAAAGCTGGAACACCCTTACCGCGCATTTCAAACGCCGCTTCGGCCAACGCGCGCAGAAAATACCTCTGGACGCGGGTTCCACCTGCCCCAATCGGGACGGCGCGTTGTCGCGCGCCGGCTGCACGTTCTGCAACGCGGTCGGGTCCGGGTCGGGGCTGGCCGCGCAAGGCATGAGCCTGGCCGATCAGTGGGCATTGTGGCGGGCGCATTTTCTGGCGTCGGGCAAGGCCGCCCTCTTTCTGGCCTATTTTCAGTCCTTCTCCAACACCTACGGGCCGGCCGCGAGGCTGGCCCGGCTGCTTGACGATCTGGAGGGGCTGCCGGATCTCGTCGGGCTTTCCGTGGGCACGCGGCCCGACTGCATGGACGCCGAAAAAGCGCGCCTGCTCGCCGCCGCTCCCTGGCCGGAAACATGGCTTGAGCTTGGCGTGCAGACCCTGAACGACGCGACATTGCGCCGCGTCAATCGCGGGCACGACGCGGCCGCCTCCCTGAAAGCCATTGATCTGATCGCGGCCGCCGGGCGCGTCCAGGTCTGCGCGCACCTCATGATCGGCCTGCCCGGCGAAACGCCGGATGACGTGCTCGCCACAGTCGAACGCCTCAACACCACGCCGGTGCACGGGGTCAAACTGCACAATGTCTATGTCTGCCGCGACACGGCCCTGGAGCGCGAATTTCTGGCCGGAGACTACCGGCCGCCGGATCGTGCCGCCTATGTGCAGCTTGTCGTGGAAGCTCTGGCGCGTCTGCGGCCGGATATCGTGGTGCATCGCGTCGTGGCCGATCCCGCTCCCGGCGAACTGCGCGCTCCGGACTGGGCGCGCGACAAGAGTGGACTTGTGCGGGAGATCGAACACGGCTACCATGCGCGCATGACCTCCGGACGCCCGCTCCGCGTCACGCCGGACAGGGCCGTCGTCGCGACGGCTTCCCGATGCGAAACCTCTCCCCTGCCGACAATGCCATGAACCCTCTTTTTCTTCTGCGAAACGTGCGCAAGGCGCGGGGCCGGGGGCCGGGCTACGCGCTGCACATTCCCCATCTGCGCATCGAGCACGGCGCGCGCGTGGCCATTACCGGCCCGAGCGGCTGCGGCAAAAGCACGGCGCTGGACATTCTGAGCATGGCGCTGGCCGTGGATGAAGGCGAGGCGTTTCTGTTCACGCCGCATCCCCGTCAGAGGACGCAAGCGGACGCCGGCATACAGCCGGGTGAGAAAAAGGGGCTTTTTTCGCCTGGAGAGGACAGCGCCGGCAACTGTACCGATGCGCCCGGTGACGTCGCCCCAAACGAGCGGGTGGACGTGCTGGCCTGCTGGCGGACCGGCCGGAGCGATCTCCTGGCCGCCGCGCGTCTGGCGCACATGGGCTATGTCTTGCAGACCGGCGGCCTGCTCCCCTTCCTTTCCGTCCGCGAAAACATGGAACTCACGGCCGAACTGCTCGGATTGCCGGATCGCCGGGAAGCGGCCGGGCAGATGGCGACAGCGCTTGGCATACGCCGACTGCTGGACGCCATGCCCGGTCAGCTTTCCGTGGGAGAACGGCAACGCGCGGCCATTGGCCGGGCGCTGCTCTCCCGCCCCTCGGTGGTGCTTGCGGACGAACCCACGGCCGCGCTTGATCCCCACCATGCCGACGCCGTGCTTGATATCTTTCTGGAATGCGCCGCAACCATGAACGCCACGCTCATTCTCGCCACCCACGACCACCGGCTTGTGCGCCGGGGCGCGTTCACCGAACTGTCCATGCGGGTGGAAAGCCTGGACGACGGAACAAGCCGCGCCGTGCTGGAATGGCCCGATCCCGACGATCGGGAAAGACGGACGGATCAGACAGGGAGCACGACATGACGCCCCCCGCCTCCCCCCGGCGCGCCGGCTTCTTGCGCGCGCTCCGCACGGCCTGCCGGCTGGCCCTGCGTGACTGGCTGCATGAAGGCCACCTTACCCTCTGCGCCGTGATCTCGCTGGTGAGCGCGCTTGTTCCGCTGCTTCTTCTGCTCGGTCTGCGCAACGGAGTCGTCGGCACGTTGGAGGAACGATTGCTGGAAAATCCGGCTCTGCTCAGCGTTACGCCTTCGGGGAGCGGGCCGGGGTACACGCGCTCCTGGCTGGCGGCTCTGGCAGGCAGGCCGGACGTCGCCTTCGTCATTCCCAAAACACGGGATATCTCCGCCACAGTTCAGATGGAAGCCGGCGGCACCTCCGGAAGCGCGCGCTTCAGCCCGGTGGACACGGAACCCACAGGGCCGGGCGACCCTCTGCTGGAACGCTTCCATGCCGTGCCGGGCGGGCGCGACAAGGTCACACTCTCCTCGCTCGCGGCCGAACGCCTGGACGTGCGGCCCGGAGACAGGGTGCGCGTCCGTCTCGGTCGCGCCACGCCCTCGGGCGGGCTTGAAGCGCGAACCCTTGAACTCGGGGTGGAGGCGGTTCTCCCGCCGGAAGCGGAAGCGCGCGCCCTCGCCTTCATCCTCCTCCCCCTGCTGGAAGACATGGAAAATTACAGGGACGGCTTTGCCGTGCCGGCCTTTGACGCGCCAGGCGAAAAAGCGCCGGCGGAACGCCGCTTCGCCCGCTTCCGGCTCTACGCGCGCGATATGGACAGCGTGGCGCGGCTGCGCGAACACTTTCTGACCCTTGGCGTCGAAGTGCGGACCAGCGCGCGGGACATCCGGACCTTCCAGCAGATCCGCGCCGCGCTCACCGCCCTCTTTGTCCTTATCGCGGCCACGGTGGGCGCGGGGTTCGCCGCCTCCACCGCCAGCGCCATGCTGGCCGCGGTGCGCCGCAAGGATCGCGATCTCGGGATGCTGCGACTGCTCGGTTTTCCCGGATCAGCGATCCTGATCTTCCCCCTGGTCCAGACTCAGGCCACCGCCTTGGGCGGCACTCTGCTGGCCGGCGCGCTGGCCCTGGGCATAGGGACCGGGCTGGACGTCCTGTTTGCCGCCGCCTTTGACGGCGCAACTGTGGCAAGGCTCCCGTTGAGCCATTTTCTGCTGGTAGGGGCAGGCGTGTCGCTCCTCTCGCTGCTGGCAAGCCTGCCGGCCGCCGTTCGCGCGCTCCGGGTGGAACCCTCGGAGGTCTTGCGCACGGTGTAGACGGGCGGATCGGGGAGATCAATAACTGATCTGTAAAATGACGCCCAGGATCACAGGGCGACCTTGACAAATCACCCTATTAGGGTAATTTTTACAGCATGGAAAAAATACCCCGCATTGTCCGCTGAGCGTGGTCAAGGAACTTGTTGCGGCCGGAAACGTGCGCTCCACGGCAACCGCCTTGCAGTGCGCCCGCCGCCTTGGCTTTCGCTCGCAAGCCATGTTCAATGAAGTGTTCAACCTTGAGCGTGGGGAATTTTGTAAAAGCATGACAAGCTACAACAATCACAAGATCTGGCAAGGTATATACCACCATGCGTCTCCGGCGGGTATGCTCTACATCAAACGGACTGTTGTGAACGATGTGCTTGTAGTTTCTTTCAAGGAGTTATAAACATGCTGTGCCCCGTATGCGGCGGATCCAAACTGAAACATGGAAGCCATCTCGTGCCCTATACCTATAAAGGACGTAAAACCGTCTTTTCCCTTGTGGGGGACAAGTGCCCCGTGTGTGACGAGATCACCCTGGACCGCACGGAATGTGAGACTCTGGACAGAATGATGGAACAATTCGAACATTCGGTGAATGCGGATTTGTACGATCCGGGCTTTGTTCTGGCTGTACGAAAGAAGCTCGGCCTCAATCAACGCCAAGCCGGGGAACTGTTCGGCGGCGGAGCCAACGCCTTTTCCCGCTACGAGTTGGGCAAGGCAAAGCCGCCCCGGGCGCTGTTGCAGCTTTTTCAGCTTCTGAATAATGACCCCTCCCGGCTTCAGGAACTCCAGAGTTGATGCATGGCCGCCCGCCCTCTCGCACCTGCCCTTGTCTTCGTCATCGCCCTCTTTCCGATCGCGTTCCTGCGCCCCGCCCTGCTGTCCGCGGCCGGTCTGCAGAGCAGAAACGAAGTACGCCTCGAACAGGCGTTCAACCCGCGTCCCGCCGCTGGCGACATCATCCTGCCCATGCCCTGCGGTCTGAGCATGGTGTTTGTGCCCGTGGGCGTTCCGGCCCGGGGCTTCCTGCAGGATGTTCCTCTGATCATGGGCACGGACGGCGCCGACAGACCCGGCATGGAATATTACGAACGCCGCTTTGCCCAGGGCGTTTCCGGCCCGTTCCGCGTTGCGGATCTGCCCCCGGCCTGGCGCGAGCGGCTCAATGCGGGCAACGCCGCGGACGATGCCGAGGAGCGCTTTTATTACTTCATGGGCAAGTATGAAGTCAGCACGCTGCAATGGCGGGCCGTGATGGAAGCAAGCTGCCCTGTCCCGCCCTTTACGGACGACGATATTCGCCCCAGAACGGATATTTCGTGGTACGACGCGGTGGAATTTTCCCGCCGCTACAACGAATGGCTTGTGGCCAACGCGCCGGACGCGATCCCCCGCTTCGAGAACGATCCCAAAAACGTCGGTTTTGTGCGCCTGCCGTCCGAGGCGGAATGGGAGTACGCCGCGCGCGGCGGCGATCGCGTGCCCGGCGACGCCCTGCGTCAGAACGACTTTCATCCGCTGGAAGAAGGAACGGACCTGGAGGATTACGCTGTCTTCCGGCCCGAGGGCGCGGCCCGCATTTTTGAAAAGCCCGAGCCTGTCGGCTCGCGCCGTCCCAACCCCCTTGGCATCCATGACATGGCCGGCAACGTGGCCGAAATGATGCTGGAACATTTCCGCTTTTCGCTGGGAAACAGACTGCACGGCTCCGCCGGGGGAGTGCTCCGCAAGGGCGGCGGCTTCAACGCTTCCCGGCCGGAAATCCTGCCCGGACGCCGGGAGGAAATGCCGCCCGTCCACGCGCGGGGAGTGCGCGGCGCGCGCGATACGGGCTTGCGCCTCGCGCTTTCCGGCATCAACACCCCGGACGGCGGGCGCACGGATCTGCTGCAAAAGGAATGGGCCAGACTGGGTGAACAGGACCGGGGCGAACAGGACAGGATCATCGCGTCCGGCGCGGATCCCCTTCGGGAAATCGACCGCATTCTGGAAATCACCCGGGACCCGACGGCGCGGACAAACCTGCTCACCCTGCGCGGCGTGATCAAGGATGCCAATATCGCCCTGGAGCGGGAACGGAGCGTCGCCGCCGAAGGTCAGGTCCGATCCGCCGCATACATGCTGGAAACCATCCGCAACTATGCCGTCCGCCTGAACATCAGTCTGGACAGAATCAAACGCTACAGCGAGGAAAACCGAAAAATCTCCGACAAGACGGGTGCGGTATACAAAAAACGCGCCGAACTCATCCGCGGCTACGAACAGGCCGCCCAATCCTGCCGTGACGCCATGCGCGCCTCAACGCTTTTTTACAAGGATCGCCTGGACGATCTCGCGGCCGTGCCCGACGCCGACTACGCCCGCCACATGAACCTGCTGCGCCGGGAATTCGCGGGGGACGCCCTGTTCAACAAGAACATGAGCGCCAACCTCCGCACCCTCGACGCCCACCGCGCCCTTGCCAGGACAGGCAAGCTGCACCCCCTCGGGGTGGATGCGCTGCTCCGGGAAATCCTGCCCCCCACCCTGCGCGAGCACGCGATCCAGGCGAACACCTCCGCCCGCACGGGCGGTCAGCCCGCGCCTTGACGCCCCTGCCGTCTGAATTATCTATTGTCTGCCTGCGGAAGCGGACCGTACAAGGCCCCGAGAATTCCGCATCGCACAGACGAACGCCGAGGAGGAAAGCACATGTCTGACACGACAGCCACCCACCAGTTCCGGGCGGAAACCCGCAAGGTTCTGAACATCCTGACCCATTCCCTGTACACCAATCGGGAAATTTTTCTGCGCGAGCTTATTTCCAACGCGTCGGACGCGCTGGACAAGCTCCGCTTTCTGCAAGGCAAGGGCGAAGCCGTGCGCGATCCGGATCTGCCCCTGGAGATCGCGATCACCGTGGACAAGACCCAGCGCCTGCTGATCATCAGGGATACCGGCGTCGGCATGTCGCGGGAAGAAATGGCGGAAAACCTCGGCACTATCGCGCACTCCGGATCGGAAGCCTTTTTGCGGGATCTGGCCGAAGCCGCCGGCACGGCGGACAACAAGGACACGGCCGGGAGCATCATCGGCCGTTTCGGCATCGGTTTCTACTCGGTGTTCATGGCGGCGGACAAGGTGGAAGTCATCTCGCGCCCGGCCGTGGGCGACGCCCCCGCCAGCCTCTGGACCTCCGACGGCGAGGGAGAGTTCACCCTGGGCGACGCGCCGGAGGCCGACGCCGTCACGCGCGGCACGCTCATCCGTGTTTTCCTGAAGGAAGACGCGACGGAGTTTCTGGAAAAATACCGGCTGGAAGACATCATCCGCACCCACTCCAACTTCATCTCCTTCCCCATTCTGCTGGAAGGCGAGCGCGTCAACACCACTCCCGCCCTGTGGCGCGAGCCGAAATTTTCCATCAGCAAGGAACAATACGCGGATTTTTACAAGTTTCTGACCTATGACGCCAAGCCCCCGCTGGACACCCTGCACCTTTCGGTCGACGCGCCCGTGCAGTTCAACGCGCTCATGTTCATTCCGGACGTCACGCGCGATTACTTCGGCGCATATCGGGATCATTGGGGGCTTGATCTCTATGTGCGGCGCGTGCTCATTCAGCGCGAGAACAAGGATCTCGTGCCCGAATACATGGCCTTCCTCAAGGGTGTGGTCGATACCGAAGACCTGCCCCTGAACATCTCGCGCGAAACCCTGCAGGGCAATCTGGTTCTGCGCAAGATCGCCCAGACCCTCACCAGGCAAACCCTGAGCCACCTTGAACGCATGGCCGAATCCGATCCCGAGGCGTACAAGGCGTTCTGGCGTCTGCACGGCAAGGTCTTCAAGCTCGGCTACAACGACTTCGTCAACCGCGACAGGATCGTGCCGCTGCTCCGCTTCAACTCCTCCGCCCTGGATGACGCGGACGCCCTGACTTCGCTCGACGAATACATCGGCCGGGCCAAGGAAGGACAAAAGGAAATCTGGTACGCCGCCGCTCCCGGCAGGGAAGCCGCCCGGCTCAATCCGCATGTGGAGGTCTTCCGCCGCAAGGGTATTGAAGTGCTGTACCTGTTTGAGCCTGTGGACGAGTTCGCCCTGGAAACCCTGGGTTCCTACAAGGAATTCGCCTTCAAGGCCGTGGAACATGCGGACAGCGCCGTGCTCGACAAATTCCGCAATGCCGACGAAGACACGCCCAAATCCGCCCCGCTCTCCGACGACGATCTGACGGCCTTCGACGCCCTGCTCAAAACCATCGGCAAGACGCTTGGCGATCACATCAAGGAAGTGCGCGTCTCGCGCCGCCTTGCGGACAGCCCCGCCTGCCTTGTGGCCCCGGATGAAGGCGTGACCTCCTCCATGGACAAGATCATGCGCGTGCTCCACAAGGATGACAGCATTCCGCAAAAGATCTTTGAGGTGAACCGGGATCACCCCATCCTGCGCACGCTCCTGCGCATCCACAAGACCGATCCGGATTCGCCCCAGCTTGCCGAAATGATCCGGAACCTCTTCGACGCCGCCCTGCTGCTTGACGGTTATGTCGGCGATCCCTACGCCCTGGCCGGGCGGGTGAACAAGCTGCTTGAGGAGGCCGGGGCCTGGTATGTGGAGGTGCGCAAATTGTAATGCGGCTCCATACCCGAAATAGCCCCTTGACGCGGAGCCTTCATACCCGCATGATATTTCTATGTTTTGCCTGATCGTGCGGACGCTGGTCCTCCTTGTCGCATTCTGGCTCTCCACTTCAAGCGCGGAGCTTTTTGCGGCGGCCCCGGAAACGGCGGCCGCCGCCCCCGCTTCCTCCGGCATCCCCTACGCCGTCACCTTCGTTGCGGACAACCGGGATACGGCGCTCATCAGCGAAATGGAGGCAAACAGCCAGCTTCTCTGGTTGCGGGAGGAAAAGCCCGACAGCCGGGTGGCTCTGGAACGCCGTGTCGCCGCGGATATGGAAACCGCCCGCAAGATCCTGCGATCCCAGGGATATTATGAAGGAAAGGCGACCAGGGTCATCGAGTGGGAAGCCCGCCCCGTGCGCATCCGCATCCAGCTTGCCCCCGGCCCCCGCGCGTCCATCGGACGGACGGAAATCATCTATCGCAGCGCGCGCCCCGCTTCCCCCGACGCGCCGTCTTTTGCCGATGGGGAAATCTTTCCGCGCACGCTCGCGGCCTTTGGCCTGAAAGAGGGAGATCCCGCCACGGCGGAAGCCGTGCTCGACGCTGTCGAGAGCATTGGCGCGCACCTTGAACGCCGAGGCTATCCGCTGGCGAAAACCGTAAATACGGAATATGTGCTGATCGAATCCACACACAGCCTGCGCGCCGTCGTCGTCGTGGACCCCGGCCCCTTTCTGCGGATGGGACAATTGCGCGTGCAGGGCGATTCCAATGTCAGCGAAACCTACCTGAAACGTCTTGTCCCCTGGCGCACCGGCGATCCGTGGGATGCCGCCAGCATCGAAAAATACCGTACGTCCCTGCAGGAAACCGGCCTGTTCAGCATGATCACGCTCAAGCCCGATCTGGAGGCGTCCGGAGAGGGAGCGGCTCCCGGCGGGACCACGCCGGTCCTGCTGACCGTAACGGAAGCCCCGCCGCGTACCGTGAGCGGCGGCGTGCGTTATTCCACGGACAACGGTTTCGGGGTGAACGCCTCCTGGGAGCACCGCAATTTGCTCGGCGGAGGCGAACGCCTGCGGGTCTTCATGCCCATCACCGAAGATCTACAAATGATCGGCCTCACGTTTGCCAAGCCTGAATTCGGCCGCCGCGATCAAAGCCTGGTGGCCGAGGCGGAAGCCCGCAACGAAACCACCGACGCCTACGATCAGACAGCCGGATACGCGGCTGTCGGTCTGGAACGCCGCTTCAGCGGCGAGTGGCGGCACTGGTGGGCCAGCGCGCGCCTTTCCGCCGAAGGCGGCGAAATCAACGATCACCTCAAGGGCCGGCAAACATATGCCCTTTTCGGGGTGCCCCTCGGCCTGCGGCGGGATACCACCAACGACTTCTTCAACCCCACGCAGGGCACACGCCTGGCCCTGAGCGTCACGCCGTACAGCGGCGTGTACGACGGCCCCCTGAGCATGGTGCGCGCCCGCATTGACGCCAGCGGCTACCTCATGCCCACAGGATCGGATCGGCTTGTGCTGGCGGTGCGCGCCGCCGCGGGGAGCCTTGCCGGGGCAAGCGCCAGCGGCACGCCTGCCTCGCTCCGCTTTTACGTCGGCGGGGGCGGGTCCGTGCGCGGCTACAAATATCAGTCCATCGGCCCCCAAAACGAAAAGGGCGACCCGACAGGCGGCCTTTCCTTCACCGACTTCAGCCTTGAGGCGCGTTTTCGCGTGGGCGACAATTTTGGCATCGTTCCCTTTCTCGACGGCGGCATGGTGTACGACAAGACATTGCCCGATCTGGGCAAAAAACTGGACTGGGGCGCGGGCCTCGGCCTTCGCTACTACACGCCGATCGGCCCGGTCCGTCTGGATGTGGGCGTTCCGCTTCAGGATCGCGCCCACCAGAAGGCGTTTCAAATCTACCTCAGCCTCGGGCAGGCGTTCTGATGCGTATCCCCCCCGTTCTCCGCGTGATGCTTCGTATCGGGCTTGGCCTGCTTGTCGCCGTTCCGGCGCTGACGCTGATCCTGATCGGCGGCGGGCTGCTTTTTCTGCGAAGCGACACGGGCGAACGCTGGGTGGAACGCGTCGCTGCCGAACATCTGCCCGCCGCGCTTGCGGGGTCCGGCCTTTCCCTCCACTTTGGCCGGATCTCCGGGCCGCTCCCGCAACAGTTGCGGGTGACCGATCTGCGCGTCAGCGACAGACAGGGCGTGTGGCTGAACGTGCCGGAAGCCGCCGTGCGCCTACGCCTTGCGGCCCTGCTGGGCGGGACGCTCGCGGTGGAGGAAATCCTTGTGCGCGAGCCGATCCTGTACCGGCTGCCGGAACTGCCCGAATCGCCGGATGCGCCCGCCCCCGAGCCGGAAACGGAGCAGGGCCGCGTCTTCGCCCGGATCGGTGAGACGGGCCGTGGTGTGAGCCGGATTCTGGATCGTGTCCGCCTTGACGGCGTGCGGCTTGTCGACGCGCGCATCGCGCCCGAAGCGCTTGGCCTGCCGCCCTTGGGCGCGGCTTCCCCCGCGATCGCAGCCGGCGCAAGCCAGTCCGGAACAAATCCCCCTGAAAAGAATTCGTCTGGGACGAATCTTTCCGAACCGAATCCGTCCGAAATGAATCTGTCCGGGGCGAACCCGACGCCGGACAGCAGGGAAGAGCTTCCCAAAGCCGAAACCTTTCTTGCCGCAAGCCTCACGGGCGACGGCCCTCTGACGGACTGGCGCGCCAGCCTGCGCGCGGAGTGGCCCCACGTCGCGCGGATTGCGGGCGAAATCTTTCTCGGGAACAAGGGCGAATGGCTGCTCCCGACAAGCGCCCCTGCCCTGCCCGCTCCCTTCAGGCCCGATGTGGGGGCGCGTCTGAAGCTGGCCCTGCGGCTCGCGGAGCCGGCTCCGATCCCCGCTCGGGCGGACGCGAACGATCCGGACGGAGACGCGCCGGATCTCGCCCTGTCGGTGCTGGCCGGGCTGGACGGCGCGCCGGATGGGACGCCGCTGGCCGTGCCGGAACTGAATCTGCGGCTGGACGGCGTGCGGCTGGACGGCGCTCTTGCGGCGGCCGACACCGCATTGCAAGGCAAGCTGGCCCTTGTTCTGGACGATCCGGACGCGCTGACAGCCCTGATGCGCCGGGCGGCCCGCAACGGTCTGCCCGTGCCCGAAACCACGCTCCCGCTCAATGAAGCGACGCTGACGCTTGCCCTCGCCGGCCGGCCGGCCGCCCCGGATCTGACGCTTGACCTTCAAACGCGCGGTCTTGAGGTCGCGCAAAAACATCTTGACGCCAACGCAAGCCTTCGCTTGCAGGCCGCCGGACTCATGGCGGAGAGCGCTCCCCCCGCGACTGCCGCGCCCGCCCGGGACGGCGTTTCGGGAACCCCACATGCGCCGGACGTGCACAGCGCGCCCGATACGTCTGATACGCCCGATGAGCGGGGCGCGCGGGATGCTCGGAACAACGTTCCGCACGCTGTTGCCGCGGGCGGGCAGGAGACCCCGCGCGCCGCGCCAGCCGGTCCGATACGCCCGGATCCGATACATCTCAATCTGGACGGCGTCGTTTCCCTCAGCGGCCTTGGAACCACACCCGACGCGCTGGAGATCAACCTCGCGGCGCGTCTTGAGAAAACCGGGGAAAACGTCCGGCTCGACACCCTTTCCTGCCGGATCGACGACGATTTCGCCACCCTTGCCGCACAGGGGAGTCTCAACCTGGCCGACAGCGCAAGCGCCCTGACCCTGCGTGCGGACATTCCCGCCCTGGATCGCCTGCCTCTGCGCGCGCTCCTCTCGCTGCCGGAAGCTCCCTCCGGCGCGCTGAACCTGACCGCGGACCTGCAAACTCCAGGCAAAAACACCGCTTCCGCCGGGCATCTCCCCCTGAACCTTCCCCCCCTGGCCGCCACTCTCAACCTTGAAGGAACAGGGATGAACTGGGGAATGCCCCTGCTGAACAATGTGCTCGGGAAAGCGCCGTCGCTGAACGTGGACCTCGGCCTGCCGCCCCACACAGATCAGGGGGCAGGTCAGGGGCGGAACGCCGCCACGGCGCGTCTCTCCCTCGCAGCCGCCGCGGCCAGGATTCGCGGAGAAGCCAGCCTGCTCGCCGCGCCCGAGCCGGGAGGCGAAGCACAGATTGCCGCGGAAGCGCGGCTGAACCTGCCGGCGCTGACCGCCTTCGCCCCGCTTGTTCCCGATCTTTCGGGAAGCCTTGCGGCCACGCTCCGGGCAGGCGGGCCGGCGTCTTCGCCCTGGCTTGAAATGACCGCGACAAGCCCTGCCCTCCGCCGGGCGGAAAGCGCGTTGACGGATCTGCGTTTCCTGCTCAGAGCCGCAAATCTGCCCGCACCATTCGGATCGGCCGAATCCGGATCGGGTCAAAAAGCGGCGAAAGCTCCGCGTTGCGACGGCACGGCGCGCCTTGACGCGGTGATCAGTCAACACGGGCTGACCCCGCCGAAAGGAAGCCCGATCCATCTGTCGACGGACTGGATCGTTCGTCCGGCCACAAGCGCCGCGCCGGGCGAAGTTCGGCTCGACAGGATCAGCGGAACAGCCCCGGGCATTGCCCTGACCGGCGCGCTGGATGCGGAACTGCCGCGCCGTGCGGCCGATCCGGCCCTGGCCGGGCACGACGAAAACAGCGCGCCCCCGCGTCTTGCCGGTCATCTCGCCCTTGACGTTTCGGACTGGGGCCTGATCAACGCCGCCGCCGGACTGAAGGGAGCCAGCCGCATCCAGAGCAAAACGGCGAAGCTTCGTGTCGCCCTTGCCGACGCGCCCGGACAGGGTGTGCGGGCGGAAGTGGACCTGCGTGAATTGCGCGCCCCCGAAACCACGCTGAGCCACATGCGAGCCACGCTCGAAGCCGACGATATCTTCGGCGCGGCCCGCGTGAATTTCAATGCGCGAAGCGGGCCGGGGACCGCGGCGGGGCGCTCATGGCGGGAAGGAACGGCGCGCGTCAGCGGCCCGCTTTCGCAGCTTGCAGCCGCCCTCTCCCTCAAGGGACAGGTGGAGGCGGATCTCGGTCTGACGCTTGACGCGCCGGGGCGCGTATGCCGCATCGATCGCTTGCACGCCAGAGACGGGGTCACCGGGCTTGGCCTGCGTCTGAACGCGCCGCTGGAAGCGAGCTTCCGCTCCGAAAACGGAGGGGACGCCCTGCGCGTGCGCGGGCTTGACGCCTCGCTGTCGCCTTCCGGTTCCGTGCGGGGGAACGCGCTTGTCTCGCCCGAAGCCCTTGACGTGGACCTTTCGCTGAACAGCCTGGAATTGGGAGCCTTGCGTTCACTGATCGACGCGCCCCTGCCCGATGCGGCCATCACGGCGGAGGCGCGCCTCTCCCGTTCGGCCGGACGCTTTCCCTCGGGCAAGCTGACCGTGCGCGCGGACGATATCCGGTACCCCGGGAACGAAACGCCGCCCGTTGCGTTTCGCCTCGACGCCGCCCTGGAATCCTCCGGCCCCAGGCCGGCGGGACGGGCCGGCGGCACAGGCTGGCCCGGTCTGCGGGCCAGGGCGGCGCTCAGCGGCGTCGGCCCTTCGGATCTTGTGGCCGAAGCCCTGATCCCCCTGGAGCGGGAGATCGGTCCGGACGGGCTTCCCCGCCCGGCCATGCGCCGCCCCCTGAGCGGATCCGCGCGCTGGGAAGGCTCGCTCGCCCCACTGTGGAGCTTTGTGCCTCTGGCCGACAGACATGTGACGGGGAACGCGAAGCTCGACGCCGTCCTGGGCGGCACTCTGGCCGCTCCCGAACTTTCGGCCGATCTTGGCGTATCCGGCGGCCGGTACGAGGATATTCTCCTCGGGCTTCTGCTTGCGGACATCAATGCGGACCTTCGCGTGCGTTCCGCCGGAGAATCCCGCCTTTCCGTCACGCTGGGGGACGGCCGAAGCGGCACGGCCAGGGTGGAAGGAACCATTGGCCCGCTCGCAAAGGGCCTTCCCCTGGATCTGAAAGGCGTGATCAATGATCTCGCGCCGCTCCACCGCAACGATCTTTCCGTCACCCTCTCGGCTGACGCCAGCGTCACGGGCGCGGCGCTGTCCCCGTCCGATCTTGCCGTGAACGCCGCCGTCACCGTGGATCGGGGTGAATTCAACATCGTCGGAACCTTTGGGAGCAACATCCCCACCCTGGATGTGACGACCATCCCCACGGCCGGCGCGCCGGATTCTCCGACAGTCCGCAAGGAGGAAGCCGAAACGGACAACAAGGCGGCCGGCCCGATGCTCAACGTGGACGTCACCCTGCCCGGCCGCTTCTTCGTGCGCGGCAAGGGTCTGGAAAGCGAGTGGCGGGGCGATCTTGCCGTAAAGGGACCGGCCCCGGATCCTGTGGTTCTCGGGCGCATTTCTTCAGTGCGCGGAACCTTTCAGCTTCTGGGCAAGGAGTTCACGCTCAGCCGGGGCAACGTGCTTTTTACCGGCTCCACCCCGCCGATTCCCTCCCTGGACATTGTCCTCACCCACGACGGGCCTTCGATCACGGCGGAAGCGACCGTGAGCGGCCCGGCCACTTCGCCGGCGCTCAAGCTTTCCAGCCGCCCGCCCCTGCCCGAGGATGAAGTGGTGGCGCAAGTGCTGTTCGGCCAGAGCGCCGGCAGTCTGAGCCGGCTTGAAGCGCTGCAGCTCGCCAATGAACTGCGTATTCTGGCGGGAGGCGGCCCCGGTCTGCTCGGCGCGGCGCGCGATACGCTCGGCATGGATGTGGTTCGCTTCAAAAGCGCGCGCCGGGCGCAACAGCCGGCCGGCACGAACGGAGCCGGCCAACTCAACCCGGGCCAGCGGCCAGGATCGGACGATGACGAGGACGAAGGCGTCCCGACGCTGGAAGTGGGGAAATATGTGCTGGATAACGTCTATGTCGGGCTGGAACAGGGCATGACCGGCGAAGACAGCGGGGTGCGAGTGCAAATCGAGCTGACCCCCCGCCTCAGCCTGGATGCCAGCACCACCTCGCGCGGCTCCGAAATCGGGGCCAGTTGGAAAAAGGACTACTGACCCCGTTTCATGCACGACTTCTTCAGCGGACCAGCACGCCCGCCGGCGACAAAAGCAGGGCAACGAACCGTTCAAATGGATCCCTGAAGAAGGGGGGCGGCAGCACAGCGGCCGCCAGCTTGGCGGACATGCTGAAGGGCGCGCCGTTCCGCAGCGCGTCCGATGATGCGCCCGAACCGGCCGGGCGGGCCAATCTGACAGGGCAGGACAATGCGGCCCCCGCAACGGATCGCGGAGGCGTCCGCACCGCGTCCAGATATGCGGAGACAGTGACAAAACGGCAGCCGTCGGCCGCCAGACCGTCCAAAACCCGGGGGATGGCTTCCACAGTAAGCGCGTGCGTGTCGTGAAAAAGAAAAATGCCGCGCGTCTTCTGCCCCCGAACCTGCGTGCGCATGTGTTCCATCCGCGGCGGCTGTTCCCAATCCATGCTGTCCACCGACCACAGCACGATGGAAAGCCCCAGGTCCGCCGCGATGCGCACGGTTTCCGCGTCATAGCGCCCGTAGGGCGGCCGCACGAAACGCGAAACCACGCCAAGATCGGCCAGAAACTTCTGAACGCGTTCGATCTCCTGCCGTTGCGTCAGCGGATCACGTCCTCGCAACGTCATGTGCGAAAACGAATGGTTGGCCACTTCATGGCCTTGTTCCTGAATGCGCCGGACAATGGACGGATACTGTTCCGCCCGGCTTCCCACAACAAAAAATGTGGCCGGAATGCCCCGCCCTCCAAGAATTTCCAGCAATCGCAACGTGTGGCGTCCCGGCCCGTCGTCAAAGGTGACGGCGCACAGATCATCTCCCCAGCCCAGGCGGAACAGCGTCTTGCCGTCAAAAACCTCGGGATCGGGGGGCGCTTCGCGCCTGCCGGCTTCACAATCCGGTCCGTTCAATCCATTTGTCCCGCCGGCGAAACAGGGCACAGCAAACAGAATGCCCCAAAGCGGCAGCATCAGGGACAGAAAGTTCAGCACCAGGGAGAGGACAGGCGAGACCGAAAGCGCGGATACGCTCGCGCCGCGGCCCGCGTTTCCCGCTCCGGGCGCGCGGCGGAACTCAAAACCGAAGAACATACGACGCCTCTGGTGTCTGATTGCAAAAATTCTTCGCATGATTATACGAAGAATTTTTGCAGGATCATTCGCGAAAAAACGCCGGCAAGCGTGTAGCACGCGCCCGACAAGGCCGCAAGTGCTGAGTCTGCGGGCAGAAACAGCCTCTCAGCGCGGCACGAACAACGACACGGACTCCACATGCGGCGTCTGCGGAAAAAGATCCACAGGACGTGTCCGGCACAGGCGAAACCCCGGAGCTAGCAGGGCGGCGTCCCGCGCCAGAGTGGCGGGATTGCACGAAACATAGACCAGTCGCGCCGGCATGACGCGGAGAATGCTCCGAATCACCGCCGGAGCAAGCCCGGCGCGAGGCGGATCGACCGTCATGACGTCGGGAACGCCGGGCAGACGCCGCAACACGTCCGCGGCGTCGCCTCTGACAAAGCGGCAGCGTTCCAGCCCGAGCGCCGCGGCGTTGCGCCGCGCCATGCGCACGCCGCCGGGCATGGTCTCAATGCCCGTGAGTTCCGTTTCCCGAGGCAGGCCGCCCGCTTTCAGCAGGTACAACCCCAGAGAGCCGACCCCACAGTACACATCCCAGAAACGCCGCGCCGCGCCCGCGTCGGCCATGCGCGCGGCTTCGGCGTACAGCAGCGAGGCCGCGGCGGTGTTGACCTGAAAAAAGGCGTCGTGCCCCAGTTCGACGCGCAGGGGGCCGATACGTTCGGTCAGGCGGGTTTCCCCTTCACGGTACAGCGTGGTCTCGCCATACGCCACATCGCTCGCCGCCGCCCGCCGGGAAAGGACAAAGCCCGTCAAATCGGGCACGGCTTCCCGAAGCGCCGCCGCAACTCGCCGGCCAAACGCGGCGGCCGCGTCCGCAGCGAGATCCGGCCCGACGATCAGTTCGGCCAGACAGGCCCGGGCGGCCGCCCCGCGCGCCGGAGTCGCTTCGGCCTCCCCCACAGGCTCGCGGGTTACCAGAAAACGGCACAGCCCCTGCCCCGAGGCAGGGTTCCAGGCGCTCAGGCCCTCGTCCGCCGCAAAACCCCGCATGGCCTCAAGCAGGCGCATTGTCCGCCCGCTCTGCATCAGACAGCCGGTAACCGGCGTCACGCGGCGTGACGCGCGCTCGCGCAGGCCCAGAACCAGCCCTCCTCCGCTCCCGGAGCCGCCGGGCAGGAAACCGGCCCCTCCTTCCCCGACAGGCGCGAAAGCAAATTCCATCTTGTTGCGGCAGCCCCACTCCCGCGGCGAGGCCAGCACCGGCAGAACAGGGGGATCTTCCAGGCGGCCGACCCGCTCCAGCGCATCGCGCAGGATGCGTTCTTTCCAAAAAAGCTGGCGATCGTAGCGCAAGCCCTGCCAGGGGCAACCGCCGCAAGCGCCCGGCCAACGCCCCTCACATTCGGCCCCGTTCCCGCTCTCACTTCCCGTCCCGCTTTCGATCCGACGCCCGCCGTGCGGGCAGAGCGCCTCCCGTTCCTCCGGGGAGGGGCGGACGACGGCCGTCACGTCCGCTTCGGCCAGACGCTTGCGCACTGTCGTGATCCGCGCCCGCACCATCTGGCCGGGCAGAGCGCCGCCCACAAATACGGTCAGTCCGGCTCCGGACGCATCCCGATCCCCGGGCGCATCCTGCCCGGTCAGGCGGCCGATGCCGCGTCCGTCCGACGCCAGCGCGCCTATCCGCAACTCGACGACATCTCCCGCGCGCACGCTGTCAACGCGCGAAACCGCACGGCGGGAGTCGTTCCCCGCTTCACTCATGTCCACCCCCGCAAGCCGACAACCGGCCATGCCGCGGCCGGCCGCTTGACATTTGCCGAAACTCGGGAGATCCTGCCGAAGGCGGATGGTCTCGCCGTCCGCTCCGGCCGTCAGAATGCAATCCAAGGAGTTTTGTCATGTTGTCCCAGCTTGTCGCCAACGCCATGCACTCCACCCCGCAGGGTTTTGTGGGCGTGTCGCTCATTTTTCTCTATTTCTGCCTTATTGTCGTGACGTCGTTCGCGCGCATCAAAAAAGGCGACCACATGCGGCACTGATCCGGCCCGGCCGCGCCTTCCGGCCAGAGTTTCCGGGGCCGCAAGACGTCGTTATTGTGCGGTCATGAAGCGTGGCCGTCAATGCTTTCATCGTTTTTTCCAACCCGCGTCCCGTCTTGTCACCGGCGGGCCATGAGGTTCATGCGTATGGATTTTCTTCCGATCAGGCGGGCGCTGCTCAGCGTCACCCACAAGGACGGGCTGACCGAACTGGCGGACTTTCTGCACAGGCGGGGCGTGGAGCTGGTGTCTACCGGCGGCACGCTGAAGCACCTGGAAAAGGCCGGGCTTCCCGTCGTGGCTGTCAGCGCGACGACAGGCTTTCCCGAAATTCTGGGCGGCAGGGTCAAGACCCTGCATCCCGCCATCCACGGCGGCATTCTGGCCGACAAGGACAACCCCGCCCATATGGCCACCCTGGCCGAGCACGGCATCCGGACGTTCGATCTCGTCTGCGTCAATCTGTACGACTTTGACAGCGCTCTGGCGAAAGGGCTTGAACCCAGCGAAGCCATTGAGGAAATTGACATCGGCGGCCCCTGTCTGCTCCGTGCGGCGGCCAAGAACTTCCACAGTATGCTCGTGCTGTGCGATCCGGCGGCCTACTCCGAAGCCATGCGCGAAATGGAACGCTCCGAACAGGGGGTATCCCTCCCGTTCCGGCAACGCATGGCCGCCCAGGCTTTTGCCCGGACCTCCCGGTATGACGCGACAATCGCCGCCTATCTTGAGCGCGCCTGAGACTGCGCCCCATATCGCCGTGGCATGCGGCGTCCTGTGGCGGGAAGATCGCTTCCTTGCCGCGCGCCGGCCGCGCACCTCTCCCCAGGCCGGACTGTGGGAATTTCCCGGCGGCAAGATCGAATCGGGGGAAAGCCCGGAACAGGCCCTTGTCCGCGAGCTTGAGGAGGAACTGGGCGTGATCGCCCGTTCGCTCAGGCTGTGGACTGTGGTGGAACACAGGTACCCGCGCCGCGCCGTGCGCCTCCACATCTTTCATGTCTGCGCCTTCAGCGGCGAACCCTTTCCGCGAGAAGGGCAGGTGCTGCGCTGGGTCACCCCCCACGAAGCCGAAGCCCTGCCCTTTCTCCCGGCCGATCGCCCGCTGCTGGCGGAACTGACGGCCCTGCCGCCCCGGGCAATCGCGTGAATGGCGCAACTGTTCGAAAAGACATGGACAAATTCTTTCCAGGCCATTAAATGCTGTTATTTCAGCGTGGTGCGCCGGTTCATGCGATTGCCCTGCCCCTGCCGCCTGAAGAACATTGCCGTTCCGCGGCTTTTTTCTCGGGAAAACTTGACAAAGCGCAAGGCTCGGGCTAAGTGATGCCCGTGCGGAAGAGATGACAAAACATCTGTTTTGTTTCTCCACATCCTGTCTGGCCGTGACTGCGGCCCTGCTGGGTGGCCTGACAACGGCCCCCTTTTTTTATGCCGCGCTCCGGCCTGCCGGCGGCGCGCCCCTTATGCTGTCCGCCTTGATGATGCACATTTTCAAGGCGGAAGAGCGTCAGCCCAAAAGCGTGACTTTTGGCTGACCCACGCCGCTTCGCGGCGCGCAAACCTTGCGGTTTGTGTTGAGAAACAATGCTGTTCTCTATTTTTTGAGGAAGTTACGCTATTTATGCAGTTGCCGGATCGAATCGAGTCTGTCGCCCGCCTGAGCGCGCCCCTGGCGGCATCTCTCGGGCTTGAACTTTGGGGTGTGGAAATTCTCGGAGCCTCACGCCCCCTTGTCCGCGTGTATGTGGATGCGCCGAACCTGCCCGAGCAGCGCGACGAAAGCGCTGAAAACGGGCGGGAAGACGCCGGGCCGGAAACGCCGGGCGTCACCATCGAACAATGCGCGGAACTTTCCCGCCTGCTTGGCCTCTCGCTCGACGTGGAAGACATGTTCGCGTCCGGCTGGACGCTTGAGGTTTCTTCCCCCGGGCTTGAACGCCCCTTTTTCCGCCTTGAGCAACTGCGCGCCTATCTGGGGCGCGAGATTGAAGTCGTGCTTTCCGCGCCGCTTGCGGCCTGGCCCGGCAGAAAGAAATTTCACGGCGTTCTTTCACGGACGACCGACAATGCCTTTACCCTTGATCTGCCGCTTGCCCCTGTGGCGCGGCGCGCGGCGGACGAACCCGCATCCGCCGACATTCCCTGGTCCGCCGTGCGAAAGGCCGTTCTTGTCCACATTTTTCCGGAACCGGGGGCGAAAAAGGGCGGCAACACGAAACGACACGGCACAAGCGGATCGAATTTGCCCCACGGAGGCGTTGCATGAATTTGGAGCTGAAAAAGGCCATTGACCAGATCAGCAAGGACAAGGGCCTTGATCGCGATATGCTGATCGACACGCTGGAAGACGCCGTGCGCACCTCGGTGATCCGCAAATACGGCGAAACGATCGACGTGGAAGTCAGCTACAACGATGAAACCGGCGACATTCAGGTCCACCAGTTCAAAATCGTTGTGGATGAAGTGGAAGATCCGGACAGCGAGATCGCGCTTGAAGGCGCGCGGGAACTCGATCCCTCCGTGCAGATCGACGATGAAATCGGTTTTCCGCTCAAGGTGACGGATCTCGGGCGCATCGCCGCGCAATCCGCCAAGCAGGTGATCATCCAGCGCATGCGCGACGCCGAGCAGGAGATCATCTACGAGGAATACAAGGATCGCATCGGCGAGATCGTCAGCGGCATCATCCAGCGGCGCGACAAGGGCGGCTGGGTCATCAACCTCGGCCGCACCGAAGCGCTGCTCCCCAAGGAAGAACTGATCCCCAGGGAGCATTGCAAGCGCGGCGATCGCGTGCAGGCGCTCATCATTGATGTGCGAAAGGAAGGACGCGGCCCCCAGGTCATCATCTCTCGTTCGCACCGGGACTACATGGCCGCCCTCTTCCGCCGCGAAGTGCCTGAAGTGGATGACGGCACCGTTCAGATCATGGGCGTGGCGCGGGATCCCGGCAGCCGCGCCAAAGTGGCCGTGCTTTCGCGCGAGCGGGATGTGGACCCTGTTGGCGCGTGCGTCGGCGTGCGCGGCGCGCGCATCCAGAACATCGTGCAGGAATTGCATGGAGAGCGGATCGACATTGTGGTCTGGAGTCCGGAAATCGCCACATACGCCCGCAACGCGCTTGCGCCGGCCCTGATTTCCCGCATTGTCGTGGACGACGCCGACAATCTGCTCGAAGTGACTGTTCCCGACGATCAGTTGACCAGCGCCATCGGGCGCAAGGGGCAGAACGTCAAGCTCGCGGCCAAGCTGCTCGGCTGGAAGATCGATATTTTCACCGAAACTCGTTATAACGAGGCGAACGCCATCGGGCGCGGGCTTGAACAGGTGGCAAGCGTGGCGGAAGTGTCCATGGACAGCCTCGTCAGCGCCGGGTTCAACACCCTGGAACTGATTCGCGCGGCTACAGATGACGAACTCGCGGAACGCCTCGGCATTTCCGCAAGCCGCGTCAGCGACCTTCGGGCCGCCGTCAACTTGCTGAGTCCGGTTTCCGGAGAGTCCAAACCAGAGTCCGGGGAGGATGCGTCCTCTCCCGCGAGCGATCCGGACAACCCCGGGGAAAACGGCGATTGACGCATGAAGCGCGGCCATGAACCGATCAGAATGTGCGCCGTTTGCCGACGTCGCGCGCCGAAGCGGGAATTGACGCGCTACGTTCGACCGCCCGAGGGCGGAGAGCCTTTGGCCGATGAGAACCAGACCCGGCCCGGACGGGGCTGGTATGTATGCTCGGAAACGGCCTGCCAGGAAAAATTCCGGCGTTTTCGCCCGCCGGCGCGGAAACGCAAGGGAGAAAAAGTGCATGACAGATGACAAGACCAAGGTCAAAGACCTGGCAGCGGAACTCGGTGTTCCGACCAGGGATCTTTTAGGGGTGCTGCGCGAGCTGAATATCCAGGTGAAGAGCCCCATGAGCGCCATCCCGGCCGATGATCTGCCGAGGGTCAGGGCGCGCTTCGCCTCCGCCCAATCCGGCAAGGCTGAAGAACGACGGGAAATTCAGCCCGGCGTTATCGTACGTCGTCGGCGTCATGCGCAGCGGAACGGAGAACAAGCGGACGACGCCCCCCGCCAGACGCGCCCCGACATGCGTTCTGACGCGCAACCCGGCGTCCGGCTGGACAACGACGCTCAGGAACCTGATGAAGCATCCTCCGTTTCCGAAACCGGCGAAGCGACGGCTGCTTCCGTTGAAGCGGCCTCTTCCCGTCCGCTTGCCGGCGGCGCCGAAGAAACGCGCCGAAGCCGGGAGAGAAGCAGGAAACGCGCCGTGCGCGAAAATGCGCCAGCCGCCAAGGTGATCAGCCGCCCCGGAGATAATCGTTCTGGAGACAATCGTTCCGGAGACGCCGTGCCGGCCAGGCCCGTGGAAGCTGTCGATCCCGCCCCGGCGGAAACGCCGGTTGAAATCGCGCAAGCTCCCGCTCCGGAACCGGAAGTGGCGGATGCCGCGGCGACGCCGGTTGAGGACGTGCAGACGGATACGGCCGAAGCTCCGGCCGTGACTTCAGGCGAAAACGACGCGCGCCCCGCCCGCAAGATGCAGCCCGCGGCCTCGGCCGTGCCCGAAGGATCCTCCGCGCCGAGCCTCCTGCCTCCTGTCTCCGACGGCAACCGCTCCGTCCGTGCTTCGGGCGACGAAGAAAAAGACGACAGCCGTCCTTCGCGTCATGACGGGCGCAAGCGTCGCGCGCCGGACGTGGCGACGCCCCAGGTCCGGGTCATTTCCCGGCCGGATCCGGCCGCCGTGGCCGCCGCCAGAAACCGTGACGCCGCCTCCTCGTCGTCGGACAGCCGGAGCGAACGGGGGAACGACGGCTACCGCGGCGGACAACGCGCCGGCGGTTACCAGAATCAGGGAAATCGCGGCAGTTACCAAGGCCAGGGAGGACGCCCGGGAGGCGGCATGTTCCCGCCGGCAGGCGCTCCCGCAACTCCCGATCGCGAAGGCCAGAGCAAGAAAAAGCGCAACAAGCGCCGCACTGTGGACTTCCAGGGCGAGATGAACCTGCCCGGACGCAGGCATGAGGATGATGACGACATGCCGCGCGCCAGCCGGGGTCCGAAACGGCGGCCCAAAAACCGCCCCGCCCCCCAGGCGGCGACACAGCCCATCAAGGCCGCCAAGCGCAAAATCCGCGTGGAAGAAGCCATCCGCGTGGCGGACATGGCCCATCAGATGGGCCTGAAGTCCAATGAAATCATCAAGGTGCTCTTCAACCTCGGGATCATGGCCACCATCAACAAGGCGCTCGATCTTGACACGGCCGCCGTGGTTGCCGCCGAATTCGGCTACGAGGTGGAAAAAGTCGGCTTTGCCGAAGAAGATTATCTGACCGCCCCGCGCGAGGCCGATGCGCCCGAACTGCTCAAGCTGCGGCCCCCTGTCGTCACCATCATGGGCCATGTGGACCACGGCAAGACCTCGCTGCTTGACGCCATCCGCAAAACGCACGTCACTGCGGGCGAAGCCGGAGGCATCACCCAGCATATCGGCGCGTACCACGTCAAGACAAAACGGGGCGAAATCGTCTTCCTCGACACGCCCGGTCACGAAGCCTTCACGGCCATGCGGGCGCGCGGCGCTCAGGTCACGGACCTTGTCGTGCTTGTCGTCGCGGCCGACGACGGCGTCATGGAGCAGACCCGCGAAGCCGTCAACCATTCCCGTGCGGCAGGCGTGCCGATCATGGTTGCCGTCAACAAGATGGATAAACCCGAGGCCAACCCGGATCGCGTTCTGCGGGAACTGGCCGAGATCGGCCTGGTCCCCGAAGACTGGGGCGGCGACACCGTGGTGTCCAGGGTGTCGGCCAAAACGCGCGAAGGTCTTGACGATCTGCTGGAACTGCTGGCCCTGCAGGCCGACATTCTCGAACTCAAGGCCAACCCCGACAAACCGGCCCGCGGTCATATCGTTGAAGCCAAGCTCGACAAGGGGCGCGGCCCCGTGGCGACGGTCCTTATCCAGGACGGCACGCTCCGCCAGGGCGACACCTTTGTGTGCGGCGTCTTCAGCGGGCGCGTGCGCGCCATGTTCAACGACCAGGGGCGCAAGGTCAAGGAGGCCGGTCCTTCCATTCCTGTGGAAGTGCAGGGTTTTGAAGGCGTTCCCGAAGCCGGGGAAGAATTCATCTGCCTGGCCGATGAAAAACTGGCCCGCCGCATCGCGGCCAGCCGCGCGGTGAAGCAGCGCGAGCGCGAGCTCGCCAAGGAATCCCGCGTGACGCTCGAAACCTTCCTTGCCCGTTCCAGCGACGACGAAGAGGCGAAAACCCTCAATCTTGTGGTCAAGGCCGACGTGCAGGGGTCCCTGGAAGCGATTCTGGAGGCGTTGCGCAAGCAAAGCACGGACAAGGTGCGCATCAACATCATCCACGGCGGGGCCGGAGCCATTACGGAATCGGATATCCTGCTCGCTTCCGCGTCCGACGCCATCGTGATCGGCTTCAACGTGCGGCCGGCGGCCAAGGTCAAGGAAGTGGCGGAGCACGAAAACGTCGATATCCGCTTCTACGACATCATCTACAAGCTGGTTGACGAGATCAAGAGCGCCATGACCGGTCTGCTTGCGCCCGTCAGCCGCGAGGTCTACCTCGGCCAGGCCGAAGTGCGCGAAACATTCAGCGTGCCCAAAGTGGGCGTCATTGCCGGGAGCCATGTCGTGGACGGCAAGATCACCCGCAACGCGGGCATCCGCATCCTGCGCAACGGCGTGGTGGCCCATACCGGCAAGATCGCCTCCCTGCGTCGCTTCAAGGACGACGTCAAGGAAGTGCTGAAAGGATACGAATGCGGGATCGGGCTGGAAAACTTCAACGACATCAAGGTCGGTGACGTTATCGAAGCCTTTGAAACCGTGGAGGAGGCCGCTACCCTGTAGCGGATGGAACTCCGGCTCTGGCCGGGTTTTCTCATGCGAAGCCTCTGCTTCGCCGTGTTTGCCCAAGGCATACGGACGAGCGGCGAATCACCGCTTGATCAAGGGAGCGGGAAAGACCTATGTTTTTCCCGCTCCCTGTTCCTTCCGCTCTTCCCCACTCCGGCCGGGCCCCGTCCGCACGAAAGGCATACCACCATGCCCATGATCATCGCCGTTCTTACCGTTGAATACCATCTGCACGGCAACGACTCGCTGAAAGGCAAACGCCGCGTGGCCGACAGTCTGAAACGCAAGGTCCGCAACACCTTCAATGTTGCCGTTGCCGAAGCCGGAACGCAGGATTCGCTCGTCAACCTGCGGCTCATGCTCGTTTCCCTGAGCAATGACGAACGGCACCTGCGTTCACGCATGGACAAATGTCTGGCCATGCTCGAAGCCGTCTGCGACGAGGAAATGGTGTACAGCGATCTCGAATTCATCTCCGGGGACGCCTGACCCCGGCGTCAACATCAACGACAGGGAAACGTCATGCTTGCGGAATCCATCGAAACCTGCCCCGAGGCCGCGGAAATGGCCTCGATCCTCCAACGTCACGACAACCTTGTCATTGCCGCGCACGGCAGTCCGGACGGAGACGCCATCGGGGCCACAGGGGCAATGGCGCATCTGGCCCGCGCGCTGGGCAAGCGCTTCGCCATCTACAACGCCACCGGGGTACCGGACTATCTGCAATGGGTTCCCCTGCCGGGCGACGTCATCACCACGCCGGGCGATCTGCCCTTCAAGCCGGGGCTTGTCGTTGTGCTCGACTGCGGCGATCTCTGGCGCATCGGGCGGGAGCTTTCGGCGGTTTTCGCCAACTATCCCTCCATCAACATCGATCACCACCTCAGCAACCCCAATTTCGCCTCGCTCGCCAACTGGGTTGACCCCGGCATGGCGGCGACAGGGCAAATGGTGGCGGCGGTGGCGGACGCAGCCGGCGTTCCCCTCGAGGGTGATCTGGCCGCGTGCGTCTATCTTTCCCTGGTGTCCGACACGGGTTCCTTCACGCACGGCAACACCAGCGCAGCCGTCTTCCGGCTTGCGGCGCGACTGGTAGAGGCGGGGCTGAACGCCCCGGCCATCCGCGAGCGCCTCGACAACCAGTGGTCGCTTGCCAAAAGCAGACTGTGGGGGCGGCTGCTCCAGACGCTCACCCTGGAGCACGACGGCAAAACGGCGCTCTGCTCCGTCACTCTGGCCGAAATCAGGGCGGGCGGGGCTGTCCGGGAAGATCTGGAAGGCTTTGCCGAGCAGATGCGCCGCATCAAGGGCGTGCGCGTGGCCGCGCTTGTGCGCGAGGACGCGGCGGATCGCTGCAAGCTCAGCCTGCGTTCCGCCGGGCGCGACGATGTGCGCGCCGTGGCGGCCCGTTTTGGAGGCGGCGGACACCTGAACGCGGCGGGAGCCACCATCGACATGCCCATGTCCGGCGTCGTGCGGCAAACGCTGGACGCGATCCGCGAAGTGACCTTTCACGACGCGCCATCCGCGCCCCATCAGGACAGGTGCGATTAGGGTCAGACCTCGTCAGGGCGTGTTCACACTACGGCCCTTATCCTCTGCCAGCGTCAAAAAGGCTTTTTATTCCGGTCAAGTACCATAAGATTGCATTCCCTTCACAAAAAGCCTTTTTTCCTTGGCGGAGAACAAAATTTCTCGTAGGGTGAACACACGCTAACACGCCGTCCGCGAAAAGCCTGCATGAAGCCGCGGGCCTCTGGAGCGCCCGTCCGATCCCGCCGCTCCAGCATGGGGAAGACATGCGAGGAAAAATGACGATGAAAAGCCTGTTCCACCTTGCGCTGGTTCTGTCGTTCGCGCTCTGTCCCTGCAATGCCTTTGCCCTGAGCGAAGATGAAAACGCGGCGTCGTTCAGGCGTCACCTGGAGGTGGTCCCGCCGGAAGGCTGGATCAGGGTTCCCATGAACAAGGGGCTGTTCGACACATGCGTGTCCTATGCCCTCCCGCCCATTCAAAATGGACGGGATGGACAAGCTGGTCAGGACGATCAGGAGGCAGCCATCCTTCTGCTTGCCTGCCCCGCCGCCGAAGGCGAAAGGACATTCGCGGATGCGCTGGCGGAAGAAAAGGCGGAAAAAGGGGCAATCAGCCTTGGCGGCAGCGTTCTGCAGTCCAGAGAAGGCGCTTTGTCGCTTTCGTGCCGCTGAAAAAGGGAGCCGACGGCGCCATGTTCCTCATTGCGGCTGGCAACCCGCACTACGAAGGCTTGCTGCACCAGGCCCGGCCCATGCTCGCGGCCTTCAGGGACTTTGCCCTGCCCGGCGAACTGTTTGGGCCGGATATCGACCCGCTTCACTATGCGGGAACCTTCCCCTTTCAAAGGAGCGAGCCGGAGCCGGAACTGGACGCCCTCACGCTGGTCTGGGAGGATGGAAAGGCTGGAACGGAAAGCTGCGCCCTGGCCAGCATCCTGCCCCACTTCCCCTTGTGGGCCGATGTGCCGAAGCGGCTTGAGTGGCTCGAATGTTTCATCGGCGAGTTGAAGCCCGAAGGCAAACACTGGAAAAATGTTGTTGCCGCATATAACATGGAGTGGCATGCAGCGCGTTCCCTTGACGGCAAGGCGTTCGTGGTTCTCCGCGTTGCCAGCGACGATCCGGAAAAAGTGAAACGCTGCCAGCAGATGCTTGACAAGTTTGAATGGTGAACGAACGGCGCTGGATGAGTCTGCCGCCGGGAGTCATTTCATGAAAATGATGAAATGACTCCTATTCCGGCACATGCGCGTACAGGATGGTGTCCGTAAAGACGCAGGAGGAATGGGCGACATACATCCTGTAGCGGGGGTCCAGGCTCCTGATGTACATGGGGATGGTCACCATGTCCGCCGGAGCGTGGTAAAGGCAGACGATCAGTTTCGGCCGATGCGCGAGGATGGTGTTTTTGCCGCCGCGCAACGCAAGCAGTTCGGCTCCTTCCACATCAAGCTTGATGCAATCCACCCGGTTGATACCGTTCTCCCGCGTGAATTCGTCAATGCTCACCATATCGCACAGCACGGAGTTTTCCCCGCCGGACTGGCTGATATGGGAGGAATCCCGCAGGGACTCGAAGCGAACCTGCCCGCGTTTCTCCCCCAGCCCGGCGGCGTGCAGATGGTATTGCGGGCAATCCGCCATGCTTCTGCGCGCGGATGCCGCCATCCAGGGGATAGGCTCGAAACCGTGCACCTGCCCATTCCGGCCGACGCTTTGGGCAAAACGCCTTTGCGCGCCGACCATGTCCGACACGCCGCCGTCCAGCATGATATCGCCCGCTTCGGGCCGGACCACGGGGTGATAGTATTCCTCATGCTCCGAGGCGGGCAAGTAGCCGGCATTTCCCGTGATGAGCGCCTTGATTCGCGCCGCGTACACTTCCCGGCTGGCGTCGTCAGCCAGCAAATCGTATACGGTTTGCAGTTCCGCGGCATAGCGGGCGTAAAAATTCGGCAATGCGGGTCTGACGCCGAACGCCGGCGGCCACTTCCCCTCCAGATAGATCGTGCGGATGCCGACTCGCGCCGCATAGCGGCAAAACGCGATCAGAAACCCCTCCGGCGGGCACAGGCAGACCTTTTCCCATTGGGGCATCTTTTCCAGTTCCTCCAGCCCGCCCACAGGAATGCACGTCTTTTTCCCCTCAATCTCCAGACAACATTCCCGGGGACTGCCGGCCGGCAAATCCGGCACAAGAAGAAAGCGTATGGCGACATCGGGATGCGCCAGAGCAAACGCCTTTATCAGGCCCAGATGTTCTCCAAGAGCGATCAGGCAAACCTCGTTCACCGAGCGCGGGAGTCCCCACGGCCGCAGCAGCGGCAAACTGTTCAAATGAGTTTGCAACAACATGTCTGATACCGGGCATCCTTCAGCAACAGGTTTACATGACGCCTGTCGCTTATACCCCGAAGCAGCCCCGCATGGCTACCCCCTCTCGCGCGCATGTTCGGGGCCGCCCATGTTTCCCGCCGTTCTCCCGCCCCATGTTCACGGTTTGCCGGGCGGAATCGCGGCAGGCCCGGGCCGGCAAACCGTGACGCTCATTCGACCCCAAAACGCGAGCATGGCATGGGAACATTCAACTCGCCCGGATCACCGAACGAATATCGTTCCTTTTCCGGCAGTCGATCGCGCATGGCCAGAGTCGCCTCAACCCGATTGTATACCGCCATCACCTGACTTGTGGCGTCGCTCCCGCTCAGACCTTCCCGGCTCATGAGCAAAAGAACCAGCTTGGTGAGTTCCACGCTTTCCAGTCCATAATCCACTTTGCTCGGCTTGCTCCCTTTCACAAAAGCACCTCCAAAACTCATTTCGTCTACCTATATAAGCAAGCCAATCTAAACTGTAAAGCGCCTCGCCCCCGCGTACCGGGCGAAGAAAGGGAGAACCGCAAGCCCGCGGCAACAGGTCCGGCCCCCGATCGCAAACCAGTTCCCCCATGCTTCCACGAGAACCGGTTTGCGGGATCGCCCGTGGAAAGCTGATACTTTCCGGCCGGCAAGGGCAAACATTGAAATACGTTCACTGCCTGCCCTGCAACGCCGCCGGACGCGAAAAGCCGGCCTTGAGCAGGCGGAGTCATGAGTTTTGGCTCTAACCGCTGGAAGTGACCTTGCGCACGAGGAGATGATCGCCGGGCAGGATTTCCCTGTCCGGCGTCAGGAGATCCCCGTCGCGCGCCACCAGCGCGGTGCACGGGCGAATGTCCAGCGTCTCAAGGAGGCGACGCACGTTCTTGACGCTGCGCCGGGGCAGTTCCACGATTCGTTCTTCCGGCTGAAGACGGACCGTCACCAAAGGCGGATCGCTGCTGTCGCCGGTCTGCTTCGGAAAAAAGCCTTCGCTCATGCGTCGCCCTTCTGCCGCCGGGGGCGGAGCATATTTTCCGGCTTCATCAGGCGATCCAGTTCCTCCGGCGTGACAAGCCCGCGTTCCAGCAACACATCGCGCACGGGGCGGCCGGTGCGGAAGGCCTCCCGGGCCGCCTCGGAGCAGGCTTCATATCCCAGGAAAGGCACGAGCGCCGTCACAAGCCCGATGGACTGTTCCACCAGTTCCCGGCACCGATCCGCATTGGCGGTGATGCCCAGGACGCATTTGTCCGCCAGCGTGAAGCAGGCGTTGCGCAACATGCTGATGGACTGGAAAAGACTGTAGGCGATGACCGGCTCCATGACGTTCAGTTCAAGCTGCCCGGCTTCGGCGGCAAGGGTGACGGTGACGTCATTGCCGATGACTCGGAAAGCCACCTGGTTGACCACCTCGGGAATGACCGGATTGACCTTGCCGGGCATGATCGAGGAACCGGGCGCGCGCGGCGGCAGGTTGATTTCATTCAGCCCGCAACGCGGACCGCTGGAAAGCAGGCGCAAGTCGTTGCAAATCTTGGAAAGCTTGACCGCCACGCGCTTGAGCACGCCCGAAAGCTGGACATACGCCCCCGTGTCCTGCGTGGCCTCCACCAGATCGGCCGAACTGATCAGCGGCAGGGACGTTTCTTCGCACAGGTGCTTTACGGCCAGTTCCGTATAACCGGGAACCGTATTGATGCCGGTGCCGATGGCCGTGGCCCCCAGATTGATCTCGTGGATCAGTTTCGCGGCTTCCCGCACGCGCTCGACATCCTCGGAGATCATGACGCCCCAGGCGTGGAACTCCTGCCCCAGAGTCATGGGCACGGCGTCCTGCAACTGGGTGCGGCCCATTTTGAGAACGGAAGCGAACTCCTTCGCCTTGGCGTCAAACGCGGCGCTCAGATGGTGCATCCCGCCGCGCATCAGCTTCAGCTCGTTGATGAGCGCCACCCGAAACGCCGTGGGGTACGCGTCGTTGGTGGACTGCGACATGTTCACGTCATTGTTCGGGTGAAGGTATTCGTACTCTCCCTTGTCGTGCCCCATCAGTTCCAGCGCGCGATTGCAGATGACTTCGTTGGCGTTCATGTTGGTGCTGGTGCCCGCGCCGCCCTGCACGCAGTCGACGACAAATTCGCCAAGCAGCTCGCCGCGGACAATCTCGTTGCACGCCTTCACAATGGCCTCGGCCTTGTCGTCCGGGAGCAAGCCGAGATCGTTGTTGGCAAGAGCCGCCGCCTTCTTTACCTGGGCGAGCGCGGTGACAAGGCTTGGACATTTGGAAATGGGATCGCCGGTGATGGCGTAACTTTCCAGTGCACGCAGGGTCTGACAGCCGTAATACGCTTCGGCGGGAACGGGCAGTTCCCCCAGACTGTCGTGCTCTTGGCGATAAGCCTGCCTCATGATGCCTCCTCAAAGAAAGGTGTTCAAAAAACGAAACGATCCGCCAGCGTTCCGCTCCATATCCGCAAGAGCATTCGCCCGGCCGGCGCAACGGGCACGTCCCTGTCAGTCAGGGCCGAGCGGTCCTCAAAAACACTGCCGCTTGAGGCGACGTCTGCACATCGCCTTCAGGGCAACCGCACAAGATGTGTCCGCCCCGTCTCCCGCTGGGCCGGCTGACCGAAACGCACCAGAATCATGCCCGCGAAGCGTTGCCCGCGGTACGTTTCCACCCTGTATGTCCGGCTGTCCCGATCCAGGGAGTACCGATTCTTGAAATCGCGCCGGGAGAGCCGCCGCCCGCTTTCATCGGGGCCGTAATCGGCTCCGATGGCGTTGACACGGTAATTCCTGACAGGTTCCACCAGAAAGTGCTGTTTCACATCCACAACTTCGCCAAAGCGTACGAAACGGCGCTGCCCGTCCACCACCAGAGTAAGACCGGCAAGACCGGTATCGGCCTCGCGCCAGTCCGGCTTGAAGCGCGTCAGCACACGATTGCCGTAATGCACGGCCACTTCATTGCGATCCCGGGTCACGGCCAGAATGGGTTTGCTGGCGCGCATGTCGGTCATGGCTCCCCGGTGCAGGGGGATGCTCCCGCCAAGGCGCGGACGGGCGTTGTCCAGGGGCAGAAGGACGCGATCCCCGTTGAAGGCGACGCGCACGTCATCCCGCAGGGCGGCGGCGACCCCCCGCGGCGAAAGTTCAAAGGCCCGCTCAAAGGTCACCCCGGACTGGGCGAGCAGCGCTTCAAGCATCAGCAGATGGTAGTAGGCCCGCACTTCCACCGAAAAATTCTTGCTGGCTTCCAGGCCAAAGGCGGGCACGCCGTGACGCACGGCATACCATGTAAGGCTTTTTTCCATTTCAGGATTGCCGAGGTGCGTCCGGGTATTCTTGAGATGGAGCCGGTGTTCCGGCTTGAGCAGGCGGGTGTTGGCCACAGCCAGGGCCGCGTCGCCGCGTCGCTCCAGATGTCCATCCGGGCGGTCGTCCGGGCGGGACATTTCGGCCATGTCGATGATAAGGCACTGCCCCCAGCGGGAAGGGTTGCGCTCCTTCGACTTGCGTTCAGGGCAGTAGAAGCCCCCTCCATCGTGCAGGTTGAGGACAAGCCCCAGGCCCGGCGTGCGGATGAGTTCCTGAATGCGCCGCACCGTGGCGTATTCGGGATCAGTCTCCGCAAGAGCGGCGAACTTGCGGTTCATGTCGCCGTGCAGGCCGCGGGAACGCTGAATGATGCTGGGGAAATTGAGGTTCGGCACCACCCATACCGTGCCTTTCTTGATACGGTAATGGGTGATGAGCAGGGTTGCGGCGGAAAAGCCGCCCGGCTCGTCCCCCTGAATGCCTCCGACAACGAGCACCCCCGGCGTCTGATCCTCCCCGAGCCTGTGCAGCGTGAAATCCAGCCCGCCCGCGCCGGCGGGCAACGCCGCAAACCCCAGAAGCAGTCCCAACACGCAAACCAATGAACACAAGTATGGGTGCATACGCAAACCTCGGCGGAACCGACGCGCGCGGGCAATACCTCGTCACCGCGCGAACCGGGGCAAAAAAGACTGTATGCTTTCCGTTTACGACACTTTTCCGTAAAAGGGAATCGCTCCGCACGGTTGCCCCTCCCGCAACTTGACCGCCGTTCGCCTTTCACATAGGGGTAAAAGCCGCGGCGCGTTCCGGCGCGTCCCGCGCCGCGACAGCGCGGCCGCCGCATCACGCAAGGAGTACGGGCGATGATTGAGAAAACGGAGTTCATCTGGTTCGACGGCAAACTTGTCCCCTGGGATCAGGCGCAGGTGCATGTTTTGACGCACTGCCTGCATTATGGAACCGGCGTGTTTGAAGGCATCCGGGCATACAGGGGCGCAAACGGAACCTCTTCCGTATTCCGCCTGCGCGATCACATGAAACGCTATCTGAATTCAGCGAAAATTCTCGGTCTTCGTGTGCCGTACGACGTTGACGAACTGTGCCGGGCCGTGCTCGACACGCTCACGGCCAACAAACTGGCCGAAGGCTATATCCGCCCGCTTTCCTTCGCGGGGGAAGGCGGCGTCGGCGTGTACCCCGGCGACAACCCCACGCGCACCATCATCGCCGTATGGAACTGGGGCGCCTACCTTGGCGCCGAAGCGCTCGAAAACGGCATCCGCGTCAAGACAAGCTCCTTCTGCCGTTCGCACGTCAACGCCACAATGAGCAAGGCCAAGGCATGCGGCAACTACGTCAACTCCGTGCTGGCCAAAATGGAAGTGCGGGAGGACGGCTACGACGAAGCCCTCATGCTTGACGTCAACGGCTTTGTGGCCGAAGCCACGGGGGAAAACATTTTCATCGTGCGCAACGGCGTGCTGAAAACGCCGCCCCTGACCGCCGTGCTGGACGGCATCACCCGTGACGCCGTCTTTGCCATCGCCTCCGATCTCGGCTATGCCGTGCGGGAACAAGCCTTCACCCGTGACGAAATCTATACGGCCGACGAAGCGTTTTTCAGCGGCACCGCCGCCGAAATCACACCGATCCGGGAGCTTGACAATCGTGTTATCGGAGAAGGCAAGGCCGGCCCCGTGACCAAAGCCGTGCAGGCAGCCTTTTTCAGGGCCGCGCGCGGAGACGCCCCGGCCTATGCCGACTGGCTTACGCCCTATACGTTCTAACTTTTCCGGGAGCGCGCGCAAAATGTTGCGCTCCCCGCCCGACGCCATGAACCACGCCTCGCTTGCCGCCCGCTACCGCCCCCAGTCCTTCGCCGACGTGACCGGTCAGGACATGGTCAAGGCCATTCTTTCCCGCGCCGCCGCCGAAGACCGGGTGGCTCCCGCATACCTGTTGAGCGGCACGCGCGGCGTGGGCAAAACCACCATCGCCAGAATTTTCGCCAAGGCCCTCAACTGCGAACGCGCCCCGACGGCCGATCCCTGCAACCAGTGCGACTCCTGCCGTCGCATTGCCCAGGGCGGGCATGTCGACGTGGTGGAAATCGACGGCGCGTCCAACCGCGGCATCGACGACGCCCGCCGCCTGCGCGAGGCCATCGCCTATGCGCCCATGGAAGGACGCTACAAGGTTTTCATCATTGATGAAGCCCACATGCTCACCCGCGAATCCTTCAACGCGCTGCTGAAAACGCTGGAAGAGCCGCCGCCGCGCGCCACATTCATTCTCGCGACCACCGAGGCGCACAAATTCCCCGCGACCATCGTCAGCCGCTGCCAGCATTTCGCGTTTCGCGCCATTCCGGAAGCCGAACTCGCGGCGCACCTTACCCGCGTTCTGCAAAAGGAAGGCGTGCCCTTTGAAGAAACGGCCGTGCGGCTTGTCGCGCGGCGCGCCGCCGGGAGCGTGCGTGACGGCATGTCCCTGCTTGGGCAAACCCTGGCCCTCGGCGGCGACAGCCTGACCGAAAAGGCGACGCGCGAGGTGCTCGGCCTGGCCGGACAGGAGCTGTACGAACGACTTCTCGCGGCCCTGCACGGCGGCGACTGTCTGGGCGTCGCCGCCCTGACGCGGGAACTCCTCGAACGCGGCGTGGATCTCGGCTTTTTCCTGCGCGAACTCGCGCTGCTGTGGCGCAACCTCTTTCTCATCCGGCAGGCCGGAACGCAGGCGGCGGAAACGCTCGATCTGCCCGAAGCGGAGCGCCGTCGTCTGGTCGAACTGGCGGCCGATTTCGATCTTGCGTACATCCACGCCGCCTGGCAAATGACGCTGGAAAGCCAGAGGCAGATCCTCACGAGCATTGAACCGGCGGCCGCGCTGGAACTCCTGTTGCTGAATCTGGCGGTGCTCCCCCGGCTTGTTTCTCTGGAAACATTTTCACAGGCTGGCCGGACCGGAACACGCGGCGGAAGCGGTGAACGCATGGGCGAAAACGCCCTGCCCCGAGCCACGCCGCCGGCCCCGGCTATTCCGGCCCCTCCGGAGATTCCTGTTGCGAGCGCGCCGCCCCCCTGTGCGCCGAGTCCACGCGGCCCGGCCGTCAGGGAACCGGCGTCGCGTGCCGCGCCCGCCGCCCCGCCCCCTCCGCCGGCACAGGACGGATCGGCCGATCTGCCGACTTGCGCGCCCGTTCAGGCGTCAGCTGCGCCTGTGGACGAACCCTCCGAAGCACAGGGCGAAAACCAACATGCCGACAGGGAAACCGGCCAGGAAGACCCCTCCGGGTGGAAAGCGTTTCTGGCATACTGTTCCGCGCATCCCGACAGCGCCTTGCCCCTGCCCGCGCTGGAACAGGCGGAGGGAAGCTTTTCGGGAAGCGCGCTCTCGCTGGCGGCCATAAGCGCTTTCCAGTACGGTCAGCTGACCGCCCCTGCGGCGGCCGCCGCGTTGCGACGGCTTGCCGCGGAGTTTCGGGGCGGTGAGGTTGAAGTCCGCCTGCATGCGCCTCGTCCGCGCAAAACGGAAGCGGAACTGAAAAAGGAACTGGCGGATCACCCCGTCATCAAGGCGCTGGCGGAAACATTCGACGCCTCGCTTCTGCGCTGCATTCAGGAGGATCGCCTCCACCCGACAGCGCCGGCCGGCTCGGGCCGTCCAGCCAAACACGCACGCAACACAACGAAAAAGAAGGAAGGAGCCTCCCATGCGCAATATGAATGATCTGGTGCGTCAAGCCGGCGTCATGCAACACAAGATCGCCAAACTCCAGCAGGAGCTTGGCGAGCGCACCGTTGAAGCGTCCAGCGGCGGCGGCATGGTGCGCGTGATCGCCACCTGCAAGCAGGATATCAAGGAAATCATCATAGATCCGAAAGCCCTGGAAGGCGGCGATGTGGAAATGCTCCAGGATCTCGTGCTCACGGCCGTGAACGAATCCATCCGGGTGGGCCGTGCCGCCATGGAACGCGAAATAAGCGCCATCACCGGCGGCATCAAGCTGCCTGGCATCATTTAACGGGCCGTTGGTCTGTTTGACATGTTGAGAGGGGCTCGCCCCCGGACCGGCTCTGTCGCGCACAGATGCAAGCGGAAGCAGGTTCCGCTTGCGCGCGGCATCCCTGTCAGCGCCGCACGCGACGCGTCTTCCGGCGGCCATAAGGCATTTTCAGACTGCTCCACTCCCATTTGACGACAGACCGGGAGGAACTGTTTTGGACCATCGTATTCCCGAGCCGCTGACCGAACTTGTCCGGCAACTCGCGCGCCTGCCCGGGCTTGGCCCCAAATCGGCCATGCGCGCCGCCATGACCCTGCTCAAATGGCCGGAAAGCGAAACGCGGCGTCTCGGCTCTTCCATCCACGACCTGCGGGACAAACTGAGACTTTGCAGCCGGTGCGGAGCGCTGACCGACACGGATCCGTGCACTGTCTGCGCCGATCCGGCGCGTGACGACAGCCTGCTGTGCCTGGTTGCCGAGTGGGACAGTATGCTGACCCTGGAAGAAGGCGCGTTTTTTCGCGGGCGCTATCTCATTCTCGGCGGTCTGCTCCCCCCGCCGAACATGGCCGGGGAAAGCCCCGATCTCGATCGTCTTCTGGATCGCCTGGCCGAAGGACAGGTGCGTGAAGTCATCCTTGCCCTGGGCGCGACTGTGGAGGGCGAAAACACGGCCGAATTCATCCGGGGGCTTGTAAGCAGGCGTTTTCCGGGCGTGCGAGTGACGCGACTCGCCCAGGGCATCCCCCTTGGAGCAGAAGTCAAATTCATGGATCACGAGACATTGCGCCAGTCGCTCCAGTACCGGCAGGAACTGCGTTAAAGTGCAGGAGCCGTCACGAAGCGCGCAATGCATATGCGCTGCCCTGTGCCGCCAAAGCAGGCAGCCTTCCAGCTTTGAGATTGAAAAAACTCAAACGCTCTGCTCGGAGGAGCCTCACAATTCATCCGAATATGTAAGATTTTTTACGTCCAAAAGACGACAGTTAAGACGCGGAACAAGCCAAAATTTCCAGCCGTTCACGGTCTTCAACTTTCCGTAAACCTGTTTGATGCAATATCTTGCGGCCCCTGTGGGCGTTTCTTCAATTTGGCCATCTTCAAATTGCATAAAACCGTTCTCGTTTATCCGGCATGACAATCCCTTATAGATGGACTCATTTGAACTTATCAGCTTTTCATTGACCTGCAAGACACCCGCGCCCAGTAAATCTTTGATAGAGATAAAGCCTGTATTTTCATTGGCATCCCTGCGAAGCAGAGAATATTTCTTGACTTCCTCGCCTGTCAGGGAAGGACGAGGCCATAGATTGACAATCTTTTCTGCCAGCTTTGTTGTACGTTCTTGAATCTTTTCATATGTCCATGTCGCTTCCTGCAAAATGTCGTTGCTCAGCGCAATCGGTTCACTGGAAAGATACGCCTCTTTTTTCTTCTGGAACGAAAGATTGGACAACTCACTGTTGTATGCCGTAACAGTAAGATTCCCAAGCAGATGCAAATGCTCGTTATAGCTTGTTTCGTATCCTTCTCCAAGCATTTCCTGCCAGTCCGTCTTATTGTCAATGGTTTGCGGCATGACATGTTCAATGGTATACTTGCCGCCCGAAATATCCAGCCAGTTTTTGGGATGCATACTGTTCTCAAGCTGTTCCAGAAAGAATTTCTTTCGGAATGTCGCCATCTTATAAAATTCTTTTTTCTTGAGCCTCTCTCGTACATCTCCCTGAGTGGGAAATTCCCGTGCAGTTCCGCGTTCATCTTCAAGTGTTGCCAGGATATGCCTTGAAACAGCATAATCCCCTGCATCAAAACATCTTTTGAATTTAGAAATAAGACTTGGAATATATCTGTTCAGACCATTGCTGCTGTAGTCGCAAAGCGTACGATACACAAGGTATACTTCAATATGCCTGATTGCTGCAATAAACTCCTCGCGTGTTAATTGTTCAGGCAAAGTTTTCATTTTAGAATAAAAAAGCATGATAAGAGGTATAACGGGAGTAGCCTTGAGGGTAAAAATATTCCTGAATATGGATCTTATCTCAATATCCTTTTCAAAACCTTCCACTGTGATGGAAGCATAAATCCGAGCATAAAATAGCATATCTTGTAACAGATCTTCTGCGCATTCTCTAAAAACATTTTTATAATTCTTGAATATTTGATATACTTCAGATTGATTTACAATATTTGGAGACACATATATCGTCAAATAATGAAATATGAATTGATCAAAAACCCCCATATCCCTGTCTGTTCCAAGAACAATTTCTATCTGACGCCAATAATTATGATAAAATTCAGTCTGCTGATCGATAGGCAATCCAAGCAAGATATAATTGCGAATCAAATCCGCATGGCAAAGTGATTTGCCCGTTGAGTTCATGGACTCGAACACAAGCTGAGGGTTGTCCCTGTGCGGATCCAGGGTGACATTCACGATGCGCAGACTTTGCAATCCTCTCCACAGGACGGACTGATCTTCCAGTTCGGAAATTCGGGCACGGAAATAATCAAGAGCTTCCAAAAGACTGGAACTCGTCTCTGGAACAGGCGTATAAGGAGATTCAAGTCTGTCAATCAGTGCTCTGAAAATCTCTTTGTCCACATCGGACAGCGTGATTTTATATCTCTGTTCGCCTTTCTTGTATGTTGAAAAAAGATAGCCACTGCCGATAATCTCTTCAAAGGAAACAGGAAGATCCTTGCCGTCGTTTCCCTTGTTGTCATGTTCTTTCGCGAACTCGGCATATGCCAGTATCAACAGGGAAAGCGTCGTCAAACGCTGCTGACCGTCAACCAGAATATTACCGTCGGCATTGACGCCCGGCCCTTGCATGCGTCCTACCCAGACTATAGATCCGGTAAAATGTTCCTTGCCCTGTTCCCCGGCAATCGCAAGGATATCATCCCACAGCCTTTCCCAATGCTCTTCTTGCCAGGCATAGCTTCGCTGATACACAGGAACAACGAAACGAATGGTTGAATCCCCAAGCACACTGAGAAGCTCTCTATCTATCGCTTGCATATAATTGCTCCGCACTATCTCTGTTACAGCATCTTTTCTGAATGACGGTTCTCTTTGCGCGGGGAGTTCGTGATAAAATCCTGAAACGGCTTCGATGTTCTCCCAATCTGAACAAATTGTCTCCCGACGTCAACCTGGCCGCATCCCAGAGAGGTTCACGTTTTCAATGAAAGTGATGCGCCAACAAGTTGAAATCAAAAAAGATTTTCAAGAATCATCAGGAAGGTGAACGTCTCATGCCCCATGTGTGAGGATCGCTTCCCCCCAAAACGGGATTTGCGGCAAATGAACCCGGCCCTGTCGCGGGCCGTTTCCCTCCTGACGGAAGGAACCGTTTGGGCATCAATTTCTCTTAAAATATGACAAAACCCGGTTACGGAAACCGTAGCCGGGTTTTGTTGTGCCGGAAAAGGCTAAAAACATTCGGGCAGGCGCGCCCGGGGGAAAATCGGCTCAGGCCGCAGCCTGGGCAGCGTTCAACGCCTTGGAAAGGCGGGAAATTTTACGCGCAGCCTTTTTCCAGTGAATAACGCCCTTGCTTGCCGCCTTGTCAAGCACGGATGTGGCCGTGCTCAAAAGCTGGGCGGCATTTTCCCTGTCATCGCTCTTGATGGCGGCGCGCACGGATTTCACCACATTCTTGATGCGGGTTTTGACTGTGCGATTGCGGGCAGCGCGCTTGACGCTCTGCTTGTGACGCTTGACGGCAGACTTGTGGTTGGCCACGATTTCCTCCAATACGGCTTGCCGGCGGTGCGGCATGGTTTACGCTTTGAATTGCGTTTTCTATTCCGTTCACGGGAGTTCGTCAAGCCCCCCACAGGGCTTATGACCGGCAAGACTGCCGAAAAACGTCGCCCGGGGTCAGTCTTCATGAAACATGCCGTCCGCTGCAATGCCCGTCTGCCTGGCGAAGGCCGCGGGGGAGAGGCAATTGCCGCCTGTACAAAGGGCCGCGTCACATGCTACTTGCCAGCCTGCCGCGCGTGAGCATTGCTTGTGCGGTTTCACGGCGAATCGAAAATCAAGGAGACAGCCATGCACTTCAAGGCGGCCGTTTACGGGCTGGGAAACATCGGACGCTACGCCATTGAATCTCTGGAAACGCAGCCAGACTGCACCTGCATCGGAGTGGTGCGCCGCAAGGCGTCCATCGGAAGCGCCCCGCACGACCTGCGCGGCGTTCCCGAGTTTCCGGACATGGAGGAACTCGTCCGTACGGCGGGACGCCCGGATGTCGTTCTCCTTTGCGCGCCGTCCAGGCAGGTTCCGGACCTCGCCGCCCGGCTGCTGGCTGAGGGCTTCAATACGGTGGACAGCTTCGATATTCACGATCGAATCGTCGAGACTGTCGCCCGTCTGGAAGAGGAGGCCGCGCGGGGACGCGCCGTGGCCGTTTCGGCCGCGGGGTGGGACCCCGGTACGGATTCCGTCCTCAGAGCCTTGTTTGAAGCCATGGTTCCCACCGGCACAACCTTCACCAATTTCGGCCGTGGCCGTTCCATGGGCCACTCTGTGGCGGTGCGCGCCATTGAGGGCGTGGCCGACGCCACCTCCATCACCATTCCCATTGGCGGCGGCCGTCATTCCCGCCTTGTCTATGTGGCGCTCAAGGACGGGGCCGACTTTGCAACAGTCCGCGCCGCCATTCAAAACGATCCGTACTTTGTGCACGATCCCCTGGAAGTGCGGCAGGTTTCGCTTGAAGAACTCCCCACCGTGGCCGACGCGTCGCACGGGGTGCTCATGGAACGCCTTGGCGCTTCCGGCCTGACGGCCAACCAGCGCCTGACCTTTGACATGCGCATCGACAACCCCGCGCTCACGGCCCAGGTGCTCGTTTCCAGCGCGCGCGCGGCCGTGCGCCTCGCCCATGAAGGCAAGGCGGGCGCGTACACGCTGATCGATATCCCCCCTGTCCTTCTCCTGCCCGGCGACAGGATGCGCAACCTCGGCCGCCTCGTGTAGGCCGGCCGCAAACCGATAACGTTCCGCAAGGAGATTGTCATGGCCAATCCTCTGGTTTTGCTCGAAACGTCCTCCGGGGACATCCTGATCGAGCTGTTCGCTGACAAGGCGCCGAAGACGGTTGAAAACTTTCTCAGATACGTCAATGAAGGCTTTTACGCCAACACCATCTTTCATCGCGTGATCAAGGGCTTCATGATCCAGGGCGGCGGCATGACGATGAAAATGGAAGAAAAGCCGACGCATGAGCCGATCGCCAATGAAGCGGCCAACGGTCTCAAAAACGTGCGCGGGGCCGTGGCCATGGCCCGCACGCCCGATCCGCACAGCGCCACGGCGCAATTTTTCATCAATACCGTGGACAACGCCTTTCTGGACCACACCGCGCCGACTGAAGAAGGCTACGGCTACTGCGTGTTCGGCCAGGTGACGGACGGTATGGACGTGGTGGACAAGATCGAAAAGGTGAAGACCAGAAACATGGGCATTCATTCCGACGTGCCGACGGACATGGTGCTCATTACCTCGGCCGGTCTGTTCGAGTGACCTCTTCCATGCTTTCCACGCGCAAACCGGAAATTCTGGCTCCGGCCGGCGACAGGGCCTCGTTTCTTGCGGCCCTGGCCGGCGGGGCGGACGCGGTGTACATGGGGCTGAAGCATTTCTCCGCCCGGATGCAGGCCGACAATTTCAGCACCAGCGAACTTTCCCGCATGGTGGAACTGGCCAATGCCGAACAGCGCCGCGTGTATGTGGCGTTCAACACCCTGGTCAAGACGGACGACCTGCCGGCGGCGGGCAGACTGCTGGCCCGGCTGGCGAGAGACGTGCGCCCGCACGGGATCATCATCCAGGATCCGGGGCTTATCAGGCTGGCGCGGGATGCGGGGTACGAGGGAGGCATCTTCCTTTCCACCCTGGCCAATCTGACGCACCCGAAGGCGCTGCTGGCCGCCCGTCTGCTCGGGGCGGATCGGGTCATCCTCCCGCGCGAACTGTCCATTGACGAAATCCGGCAGACGGCGGAGGCGTGTCCGCAAGGGCTGGAACTCGAAATCTTCGTGCACGGCGCGCTGTGCTGGTGCGTTTCCGGCCGCTGCTACTGGTCGAGCTACATGGGGGGCAAAAGCGGCCTGCGCGGGCGCTGCGTGCAGCCCTGCCGCCGCGTCTACAACCAGCGCGGGCACTCCGGGCGCTTCTTTTCCTGCCTCGATTTTTCTCTTGACGTGCTGGCCAGAACCGTCGCCTCCATTCCGAACCTTTCCTCCTGGAAAATAGAGGGGCGCAAAAAGGGGCCGCACTATGTCTACCATGTGACGGCAGCCTACCGACTGCTGCTCGACAATCCCGACGACGCCAGAGCGCGACGCGACGCGGAAGAAATCCTCGGCATGGCCCTGGGCCGCCCCACGACGCGGGCGCGTTTTCTTCCCCAGCACGCCTCCGCGCCCACTTCTCCGGACGCGCAGACCAGTTCGGGACGCCTTGTGGGAAAGGTGCGCATGGACGCCGACGGACTCCCCTGCTTCAAGCCGCATTTCGAGCTTCTGGCCGGGGATTACCTCCGCCTCGGGTATGAAGACGAGCGCTGGCACGCCACCTTTCCCGTCCGCCGGCGTACCCCCAAGGCCGGCTCGTTCACCCTGCATCTGCCCCGGCACAAGACGCCCAAGGCCGGGACGCCGGTTTTTCTTATCGACCGGCGCGAGCCGGAGCTTGCGCGCCTGCTGGGAGAATGGGGGAAACGGCTTGACGCCTGCCGGGGGCGCTCCGCCGCACAGGTGGACTTTTCGCCAAACCTGCCGCCGCCCGCCGGACGCGCTCCACGCCGGCCGGACATGACGGTGCGCGCCTCGCTCCCCCAGGGGGTTGAAACGCGGCGCGGCCGCACGCTGACCGGCCTCTGGCTTTCCCCTCGCATGGTGCGGGAGGTTTCCCGCACGGTGGTCCCCCGCATGGTCTGGTGGCTCCCTCCGGTGATCTGGCCGGATGAAGAAGCCCAGTGGGAAAAAACCATTGCGGAAGGGCTGCGCAAGGGAATGCGCCATGTGGTCTGCAACGCGCCGTGGCAGGCGTCGCTCTTTGCGGAAAAAGACGTGGAACTTGTCGCCGGACCTTTTTGCAATACGGCGAACCCGCTGACGATAGCCGCCCTTGCCCGGCTCGGCTTTACGGCCGCTTTCGTCAGCCCGGAACTGCCGGGGCCGGATCTGCTCGCCCTGCCCGCGGTCAGTCCCCTCCCTCTCGGCCTCATCCTGCGCGGATTCTGGCCCGTAGGCATCGGACGACATATGCCGGAAGGGCTGAAAGCCAACGAGCCGTTTCAAAGCCCGAAAGGCGAACAGTTCTGGACGCGCAAATACGGTCAGAACACCTGGATTTACCCCGCCTGGCCCGTGGATCTCTCCACACGCCGGCTGGAACTGGAAGCGGCCGGATACGCGTTTTTCGCCACGCTGGAGGAAACGCCGCCCAAAAGCCTGCCGCCCTCAACCCGGCCGGGCCTGTTCAACTGGGAAGGAGAATTGCTGTAACGAAGAATGACGGAAGGCAACGAAGAGGCTGAAATGGTGGGCGGTAGGTGACTTGAACACCTGACATCCGGCTTGTAAGGCCGGCGCTCTACCAACTGAGCTAACCGCCCGCGCTGACTGAAGGCTTTTTCGACTGCCGCGCCGGGCTGTTTGCCTGACGATGGAAGCCGTTTCCGAAAAGGCTTCTAGAACTCATTTCATAATTCAGCCTTTGGGCTGAATTATGAAGATC